>CAYQSU010000056.1:0-16679 GCA_964420325.1 uncultured Rhodospirillaceae bacterium
AACGTGCAGGGCCGCGCCCGAGACGGCGAGGGACAGGAGAACGAACACGCAGGCGTCGGTGACGCGCTTGAGCCTTTCGACGGTCGCGGCATAGAGGCAGAAGGCGGATCCGGCACGACAGGCGACGAGGACCATGAGGAGGGTGACGACGTACGGTGTGGCGTTGCCGAGCCTGGTGAGATACCGGAACGCCATCACGGTTTCACGATCGGCGTCGTGCCGGTAGTACTCGGCCAGTGGCCGGTCGATCAGGGCGACCGACAGCGCGCACAACGCAAGCACGACGGCAAGGGACGTCAGCAACGGGCGCGCCGTCCACGCCGCGGCGCAGAACCCCGCGGATCTTCCCAGAGCGGTTCGAACCTCGGCGATCATGGCGCGTTGCCGATAGCGGCAACGGCTCGAAAGCGCAAGGCAAAGCGCCGGCTTCGGCGGTCACGAGCCGAGGCGGTAGAGATCCAGCACCAGCCTCTTGCCCTTGGAGTAGTTGATGCCGGAGACGGTCGCCAACGGCTCCGGCACGGCGCCTTGCCGACCGAGATGGCGAAGGAACGCGTCCCGTTCGCTGGCGGCGACGGCGGCAACGGCGCCGGGCCGGGCGAGGAGATGGCGGGCGGCACCTTCGCCGTCGGTGAGCACGGTCGCCGTTCCCAGCAGGAAGACGATGCTGGGTTCACTGAAGCCGGAGACCGCCACCGGCGCGTCGCGTTCGGGCGCGACGGCGGCCACGGTGGTCGCGAGTTCGCGGCTGAGCCACATGCCGTCGAGGCGAGGCAGTACCCCGGAGAGGGCGGTGGCGAGCGCCACCGAACCCAGCATCAGGGCGGTGACGGCGGCCGGTCGGAAACGCTCCCGACGGGCGAGGCGGAAGCCGGCGAAGGCGGCGCCGGCCGCGGCCGCCGCGGCGACCGGCGACCAGGCGACCAGGCCGTCGGCGAGGACGAACGGCGCGACCACGAAGGCCGCTGCCAGCACCAGGCCCGGCAGCGACGCGACGGCGTAGAGGATTGGTGCCCAGCGGGCCTTGAGCGCGGCCGCCGATCCCGACAGCGCGGCCGCCGTCAGCAGCGCCAGCGCCGGGTACAGCGGAAGGACGTAATGGGGAAGCTTGGTCGGGACCAGCTCGAAGGCGACCCAGGCCGGAACCAGCCAGGCGAGGCAGAACCGCACCGCCGCCGCCGTGCGCTGCCGCCAGGCGGCGACGAGCGCGGGTCCGGCGAACAGCGATGCCGGCCAGAAAAAAACCGACATCAAGAGCGCGTAGTAGCCCGGAGGTGCGCCGTGGGACTCCTGGCCGCCGAGAAGCTTCGGCACGAGATCGGTGCCCACCGCTTCCGCGTAGAACGCGCCGCCCGTAGCACCCCACACCGCGAGGCCCCAGGGCGCCACGATGGCAAGCGCGAGCGGCATGCCGATGGCGGTTCGCAAGCCCTGGAGCCACCGCCAGTCGCGATCGGCGACGGCGAGCGTGAGGATGGTCAGCAGGGCGACGAACGGGGCGATCGGCCCCTTGACCAGGATGCCGAGGCCCTGGGCGGCCCAGAAACCGAGCGCGACCGCCAATCCAGGAGGCGCGGCGGAGATGTCGCGCTCGGCGGACGGGCGAGCCAGGTAGAGGCGCGCGAGGCACGCCTGCGCGGCGACGATGCAGGCCAACAGCACGGCGTCGGTCTTGGCCTGATGCGCCTCGAGAACGAGCATCAGGGATCCGGCGAGGAGGCCCGCGCCGAGCAGGGCCGTGCCGCGATCGAACAGGCGCGCGCCGAGGGCGAAGGTCATCAGCACCGCGAGCCACGCCGCCGCCGCCGACGGCACGCGGTAGGCCCAGATCTCCGCCTTCTCCGGGTGGCTCACCAAGGTCACCGACACGGCCTGCAGCCAATAGATGCCGGCCGGCTTCTTGTGCCGGGGCTGGTCCTGGAAGCGGATGTCGACGAAGTCGCCCGTCTCCAGCATCTGCTTGGTGGCCTGGGCGAAGCGGGCCTCGTCCCGGTCCAACGGCGGCAGCGCCGCGATCCCCGTCAGATAGAGGGCGAGGCAGAGCGCGGTGAGCGCAAGGTAGGGTCGGATGCCGCTCAGCACGCGTCGGTTTGGTCGGCGGCAATAGGGCGGTCGTCGGCGATGCCGGCGACCGTGCGTGCGCTCCGGCGCGACAGACGCTGGCGCTCGCTCGCCGAGCGCAGCTGGCCGCAGGCGGCGAGGATGTCGCGGCCGCGCGGCTCGCGGATCGGTGCCGAATAGCCGGCGTCGTTGAGGATCGCCGCGAACCGTCTGATCGTCTGCATCGGCGAGCCGTCGAAGGGGGCTCCGGGCCACGCGTTGAACGGGATCAGATTGAACTTGGCATGGACGCCCCGGACCAGGTCGACGAGCGCGCGAGCGTCGGCGGGGGCGTCGTTGACGCCCTTCAGCATCACGTACTCGAAGGTGATGCGGCGGGCGTTGTCGGCCCCGGGATACTCGCGGCAGGCCTGGATGAGCTCGGCCAGGGGGTACTTGTTGTTGATCGGCATCAGGGCGCTTCGCAACCCGTCGTCGGCGGCATGCAGGCTCACCGCCAGTTTGACGCCGAGCTCGGCGCCGACCTGGCGGATCAAAGACACCACGCCGGCCGTCGACAACGTGATCCGCCGCCGCGAGATGGCGATCCCCTCCGGGTCCATGACGATGCGGAGCGCGGCGGCGACGTTGTCGTAGTTGAACAGGGGCTCGCCCATGCCCATCAGAACGAGGTTGGTGAGCTTCCGCTCGCCCGGGTGGGCGGTCCATTCGCCGCAGGCGTCACGGGCGACCATGAGCTGGCCCACGATCTCGGCCGCCGTCAGGTTGCGCACCAGTCGCTGCGTCCCGGTGTGGCAGAAGCGGCAGCTGAGCGTGCAGCCGACCTGCGACGAGACGCAGAGCGCGCCGCGATCGTCCTCGGGAATGAACACGGTTTCCGCCTCGTTGCCGTCGGCAAAGCGAAGGAGCCACTTGCGGGTGCCATCGGCCGACCTCTGCTCCCGCGCCACTTCGGGGCGGGCGAGGCTGTAGCGTTCGGCGAGCCGCGCCCTGAGCGGCTTGGAGAGCGTTGTCATCGCCGCGCAATCGCTGGCGCCGCGGTAATAGATCCAGTGCCAGAGCTGCCGGACCCGGAACGGCTGCTCGCCGATGGCCGCCATCTCTCCCACCAGCTCCTCGCGGGAGAGCCCGATCAGGGCGGTCCTCTCCGTCGCCCGGCTTCCCTTCGCTAGCAGGTCCGGCACGGCTCGACCGGTCGACCCGCCGAGAGCCAGGCCTTCATGCCGCCGGTGGCGTCATGGACCCGCGCGTAGCCTGTCCGCTCCGCCAGCACACGGGCGACCACCGCCGACCGGTTGCCCTGCCAGCAGATCACCACCAGGTCCTCGTCGCGTCGGACGGCGGCCTCGAGCGCCTGCGGAAAGCCGGGATCGAAGCGACCAAATCGATCGAAGGCGGTGATCAGCGTTGCACCGACGATGACGCCTGTCTGGCGCCACTCCTCGGGCGTGCGCACGTCGACGACCTTGGCACCGCGGTCGATGAGCGCGTGCAGGGCGGCGTCGTCGACCGGGCGGGGAGCCGGCGGCTCGGCTGCAGACAATGCCGGCGCCGCAGCGATCAGCATCGCGCCGAGACACCGGCGCAGGACACGCAGCATACCCGGGCTTCCGTCTCCGTTGAGCACGCCGCTCCGCATGCGGCAGGCACGACAACCCTACCCTGCACGTGGCCCCGACGTCCATGCCGGGCAAGATGCGCCTTGCGCCGGCGCAGCAGATCCACCCAAGTCGTGACGCCGCGATCGGCAGGCACGCCGGGAGAACAGGAAGTGCTTTGCAACGGTGCGGTGGGTCTCCGATGCCCCGTGGCGGCGGCGCCTAGTCGGCCGGGCTCAGATCGACGGCCTTCAGGCCTTTCGGTTCCTTGCGCAGGTTGAAGTTGACCCGCTGACCTTCGGTGAGCTGTCCCATGCCGGAGCGCTGAACCTCGGAAATGTGCACGAACGCATCCTTGCCGCCGTCGTCAGGCGTAATGAAGCCGAAGCCTTTCGTGGCATTGAACCACTTGACCGTACCAGTTGCCATTACTCTCCTCACGTGTCTTTCGCCGCGCCCCCGAACAGGATCGGCGTGGCGCCCTGTCGCAACGGTCGCATCCCGTCTGGAAAACGCACACCTCCGCCCCCGAGGAACCGGATGTCGTGTGCCCATCCAGATGAAACCGCCGCACCATGAGCGGGTCTTCAACGGCCGGTGTCAAGCGAAAACTGGATCGCGTTCAGATGACAGCGAGGCTCCGCAAGCGCTCCCGTTCCTCTGCGCCGAGACCGAGAATCTCCTCCAGCACTTCGTCGGTGTGCTGGCCAAGGAGCGGTGGCGGAAGGCGATAACTGACGGCTGTCGCCGACAATCGGATGGGGTCGGCAATGAGGTGGAGCGCGTCCTTCGCGGCGAGCGGGTGCGGCATCACCAGCTCCATCTCACGATGCCTCACCTGCGGATCCGCGAACACCTGCTCGAGTGTGTTGACCGGTCCCGAGGGAACGTTCACCGCGTCGAGGGCTTGAAGCCAGTGGCCGGCCGTCCGACCCCTCATGCGGTCGGCGATCAGCGAGACGAGTGCATCCCGGTTGCGAACGCGCTCGGCATTGGTCGCGAAACGTGGATCGTCGGCCCAGGCGGGGTTTCCGAGGACGCTGCACAGCCGGCGGAACTGTCCGTCGTTGCCGACGGCAACGATCACGTAGCCGTCGCTCGCCTCGAAAACCTGGTAGGGAACGATGTTGGGATGCGCGTTGCCGAGCCGACCGGGCGCTCGCCCCGACGTCAGATAGTTCAGCCCCTGATTGGCGAGCCAGGCGATCTGGGTGTCGAGCAGCGAGAGGTCGATCCACTGGCCCTCGCCGGACCGGTCGCGGTGGCGAAGCGCGGCGAGGATCGCCGTGGCCGCATAGAGGCCGCAGACGACATCGGCGACGGCGACGCCGACCTTCATCGGCTGGCCGTCGGGCTCGCCGGTGATGCTCATGATGCCGCCCATGCCCTGGATGAGGAAATCGTAGCCGGGGCGTCGGGCATAGGGACCGGTCTGGCCGAAGCCGCTGATCGAGCAGTAGACGAGCCCGGGAAGCTCGCCCCTGAGGTCGTCGAAGGCGAGTCCGAAGCGGGCCATGTCTCCGACCTTGAAGTTCTCGACGAGGACGTCGCAGTGCCCGGCCAGGTGCCGCACCAGCTCGCGTCCCGCCGGCTTCGCGAGGTCGATGGTCACCGATCGCTTGTTGCGGTTGACCGAAAGGTAGTAGGCGCTTTCGGAGGTGTCGGCGCCGTCGTCGCCTTTGAGATAGGGCGGCCCCCAGGCGCGCGTGTCGTCGCCCGCTCCCGGGCGTTCGATCTTGATGACGTCGGCGCCGAGATCGCCCAGGAGCTGGGTCGCCGTCGGCCCCGCGAGCACGCGGGTGAGGTCGAGAACGCGAATGCCCCTGAGCGGGCCGTCCCCTTCGTTCATGTCTGCCTCCTTGATCGTGGCCGGACGGATTGTATCGGCGGGGCGGGCGGAGGAGAACAGAAGGCATCGCCCGCGCGGCGCCTGGGCCGAGGCCGCTTGGCCCGGGAGGCGGCGCTGCCTCGCCGTTCGCATTTGCACAAAGGATGACCCGGGCCGGTCCACGATTCGCGTCGGGCCCTCACTTGTTTGGTTTGACAGGTTCGCGGATTGACCCTATTTTCCGTGGTTCTGCGGGGGGAACTTTCCCGCGAAGGCGACAGGACGGCTCGGCGGGAAGCACCGGCGCGCAATTGTGCGCTGCGTCACGGGCGCCGGATCGGGCCGGTGATCGGTTCCGGCGGCGGAGCGCTTCGCCGGGTGGGTAGGGAACGCGGGGCGAGGCGCACGGCTTCGCCTCCACCATGGAGGATCGTGAAGAACCATGCCTCTCGACGCGAAAATCCTTGATACCTATAAGGAACGCCGCAAGAAGGTCCTGGCCGCCGGCGGAAAGGACAAGATCGAAAAGCGCCATGAGAAGGGCCTCATGGCGGCGCGCGAGCGCCTCATCTACCTGTTCCAGCCGGACACCTTCCAGGAGATCGGCGCCTTCATCAAGCACCAGTGCACGTCGTTCGGCATGGAGAAGGAGGACTTCCCCGGCGACGGTATCGTCGCCGGAACCGGGTACGTGGACGGCCGGCAGGTGACCGCGTTCAGCCAGGACTTCACCGTCCTCGGCGGTTCCCTCGGCAAGATGCATGCGAAGCGCATGGTTCAGGGCATGGACTATGCCTTGAGGAACGGCACGCCCCTGGTCGGCATCGCCGATTCCGGCGGCGCCCGCATCCAGGAAGGGGTGGATGCGCTGTCGGGCTACGGCGAGGTGTTCTACCGCAACGTCGTGCTCTCGGGCGTGGTGCCGCAGATCGCCATCATTGCCGGCCCGTGTGCCGGCGGCGCGTCGTACTCGCCGGCGCTGATGGATTTCATCATCATGACCAAGGACAACGCCCAGCTGTTCATCACCGGTCCGCAGGTGCTGAAGGCGGTGAGCGGCAAGGAGGTCACGATGGAGGAGATCGGAGGCGCGATCATGCACGCCACGGTCTCCGGCAACGTCCATTTCGTCGCCGAGAACGACCAGCACGCGCTCGACATCACCAAGCAGCTTCTGAGCTACTTGCCATCCAACAACTCCGAGGACCCGCCGCACCGGCCGACGCCCGCCGTCAAGGTCGGCGAGGACGCCGGCATGGACAAGCTGGTTCAGTCGGATCCGTCGGTGCCGATGGACATGAAGGCGATCATCTGTCGCCTGGTCGACGATGGTCAGTTCCTCGAGGTTCACGCCGGCTTCGCCAAGAACATGATCGTCGGCTTCGGCCGGGTCGAGGGCGTCGTCGTCGGGTTTCTCGCCAACAACTCCATGGAGAAGGCCGGCTGCCTCGACATCGACTCCTCGGACAAGGGGGCGCGGTTCATCCGCTTCTGCAACGCCTTCAACATCCCCATCACCACGCTCGTCGACGTGCCGGGGTTCCTTCCCGGGATCGAGCAGGAGCGCGGCGGCATCATCCGCCACGGCGCAAAGATGCTGTTCGCCTATTCCGGTTCGACGGTGCCGAAGATCACCATGCTCCTTCGCAAGTCCTACGGCGGCGCCTACCTCGCCATGTGCAGCCAGGACCTCGGCGCCGATGTCGTCTACGCGTGGCCGACGGCAGAGGTGGCGGTGATGGGCGCCGAGGGCGCGGTCAACATCCTCTATCGCAAGGAGCTGAAGGAGGCAGAGGATCCCAAGGCCGTTCGCGCAAAGCTTATTGCCGACTACCGGGCGGAGTTCGCGTCGCCCTATCTGGCGGCGGCCCGCGGCTACGTCACCGACATCATCGAGCCGTCGCGGACCCGTTCGGTGCTGTCGATGACCTTGCGCAAGCTGATGAACAAGCGCGAGTTGCGCCCGCCGAAGAAGCACGGGAACATCCCGCTTTAGCGACCGAGCTGGAACGTGGTACCAGCATCGTTGAGGATGGCGCTGGCAGGCGTGGAGAGAGGAAGATGGACGTCACCGTAGGCGAATCGGTCTGGCAAGCGCTGTTCGGCTACGGCCTGACCCTCGTCGTCGCGGCGCTCGCCGCCGGCATGATCTGGGCGGTCGTCTACGTCCTGGAGCATCTGCATCATCGGCGGGAGGCGGCGTTGAAGGCGGCGACTCCCGTGCAGATCAGCGTGGCGCCGGAACCGCCGCCCGTGGACGAGACCGCCCATCACGTTGCCGCGGTGGCGGCGGCGGTCTACGCGGTGCTTGGCGCCTCGCGGCTGATCTATATCGGCGAGACGGCGCGGGGGTCGGCGTGGACGACCACCGGCCGGGTCGTGCAACAGACATCGCACATGCCCAAACGGGCGCCCAAGGAGTAAAGGCGGGCTGATTCAAGGGGACGACACCATGGCCAAGCACCTGAAGATTACCGTTGAGGGAAAGGTTTACGACGTCATCGTCGAGGACGTGACCGAGGACGCGGGAAGCTCGCTCTACCCGTCGCCGGGATTGACGGTCGCCTCGACGCCGGCACCGCTGGCGCCGCCGCGGGCGGCCCCGGCTCCCGCCGCCAGGCCGGCGGCCGCTGCGCCGGCTGCCGGCGCCAAGGACAAGCTTGCACCGCTGGGCGGCGTGATCGTCGAGATCAGCGTCAAGGTGGGTGACAAGGTCAAGGCCGGTCAGCAGCTTGCGCTGCTCGAGGCGATGAAGATGAAGACGATGGTGGCGGCCGATTACGACGGCACCGTCACTAACATCATGGTGAAGCCGGGAGACACCGTCGATTCCGGTCAGCCGCTGATGACGATCGAGTAGGGAAGGCGAAACCGCCATGCCCGATCTCGACATCCTGAGCCTGTTCCAGGGCATCGCGACCCTTGTGTCCGCAGAGCAAACGATTGTCATCGGCCGCTTGGCGCTGATCGCGACCGGAGTCCTGCTCATCTACCTCGGCATGAAAGGTGTGCTCGAGGCGCTGATCATGATCCCCATGGGCGTCGGGATGCTCACCATCAACGCCGCGGTCATGTTCGTCCCGCCGAGCATTCTCGTCGAGGGGGCGACGGTGGATCCGGAGACCGGGATGGGCATGGGCAATCTGTTCATCAATCCGCTGATCGCCGAGGGCGAGAAGTGGGTCGACATCCTCCAGATCCAGTTCCTGCAGCCGATCTATTCGTTCTCGTTCTCGAACGGCCTGATCGCCTGCATGGTGCTGCTCGGCATCGGCACGCTGCTCGACGTCGGCTTCGTCATGGCCCGGCCCTTCCGCAGCATGTTCCTTGCAATCTGCGGCGAGCTCGGCACGTTCGTCGCGCTGCCGTTGGGCGTCTGGATGGGGTTGCCGCTGGCCGATGCCGCGGCGACCGCGACCATCGGCGGTGCCGACGGGCCGATGATCCTGTTCGCCGCGCTGTTGCTGTCGCCCGAGCTGTTCGTTCCCATCACCGTGGTGGCCTATCTCTATCTCGGCCTCACCTACGGCGGTTATCCGTTCCTCGTGAAGGCGATGGTGCCGAAGCACATCCGCGCGATCCAGATGCCCGCGGAGAAATCACGGACGATCACGCCGGACGAGAAGATCGTCTTCGCGGTGGTGGCGTGCCTGTCGCTTTCGCTCCTGTTCCCGGTCGCCGCCCCGTTGTTCATGTCGCTGTTCCTCGGCGTCATCATCCGGGAGAGCGGTCTCACCCACTACCAGGAGATCGTGTCCGGACCGGTCCTCTATATCGCCACGCTGTTCCTCGGTCTGCTCCTGGGCGTGCTGTGCGAGGCGAGCACCATCCTCCGCCCGGAGGTGTTCATTCTGCTGGTGATCGGCGTCACTGCCCTGACGTTTTCGGCCATTGGCGGGATCCTCGGCGGCTATGTGCTCTACTTCCTGTCCGGCAAGAAGTACAACCCGGTGATCGGGGTGGCGGCGGTCAGTTGCGTGCCCACCTGCGCCAAGGTGGCCCAGAAGTGCGTGACCGAGGCCAACCCCAACGCGATCATCCTGCCCCATGCGCTCGGCTGCAACATCTCGGGCGTCATCACCTCGGCGATCTTCGCCTCGGTGCTGATCTCCCTCGTTCGGGCGGGTGGCGGCGGGGCCTTCTGATCCGGGCGGCAAGCGGCTCCCACGCACGCGCGGGAGCCGCCTTCGCCTGCCCAGGGTCGTCTACTGGCTCGCCGGTGCCGCCATCGCCGGCAGCGGGGCCGTCTTCGCCCGCCACTTCGCCGAGCTGTATCCCGCCCATCGCATCCTGTTGTGGCTGACCGGCGCGGCCGTCATCTTCGTTGGCCTTGCCGTGCTCTCCCTCGGCACCCGGGCTCGCCTGGAGCCGCCGCGTGAGGACGCCGGAAGCCAATGAGCCGGAGCCGGATCATCCGGCGTGCCGGCGTGCCCGCCATGCCGCCCGCAGCATGCGGAAGACGATGACGGCTCCCACCGCCCACGTCGAGATGGCGGCGACCCAGGCCATCTCCTGGTCCCGCGTCTGCTCGTACATCAGGCTGCCGGCCCCGAAACCGAGACCGGCAAAGACCGGTATCGCTACGACGGCAACCAGCCAGCGCAGGCGCTGACCGACAGCGGACGACGGCGGCTCAGGGCTCCGCCGGGCGGTTGCGGCCGGCTCCACTGGTCGGGCCGCCTCCGGGGCGGCCGGTTTCCTCGCCTGCGGGGTAAGCCGGGGCGCGAGGACGGCCGCCAGCCTCTCGATGTCGGCATCGAAGCGGGCATGGGTCAGTGGCAGGCCGTTGCGCCGGGTGATCGCCGCGACGTCGGCGGGAAGGCTCTCGGCCGGCGGCATCTCGGCGCCGTCGACGAGCACCGGGATCACCCGGATGTCCCTCTTCAGGGCGGAGGCGATCTCGATGCGGACGTAGTCGTTGGGCTCGGCGAGGCGCGGCGTCAGCCACTGCCGGCCGATCAGCGCGACGACGACGCGGCAGGATGCGACGGCGTCCTCGATGGCGCGGACGAAGTCGAGACCCGGCTCGATGGTGTCGACGTCCATGAAGATCTGCGACCGATCGAAGCGGGTGACGAGGGCGTTGTAGACGGCGCGGGCGAAGCCGGCGGTGTCGTCCCGGCGATAGCTGATGAAGAGAGCGCTCGCCTTCGCCGGCGGACTCTCGACCGGGCCGCCTCCGGTGGATTGCTGCCTGCGGCGGTAGATCATGACACCGACCAGGGCGGGGATTCCCACCACCAGGAGCAGGAAGAATTCGAAGCTCATCGCGCGTCAAGCTCCGGCCCCGACCGCCGCCGCATCGCCGATCACAGACCTGCCGGCGCGCACTGAGCGACCCGACGGACGCAAGATGTGAGGGTACCCGGGTGTCGGGCTGGAGCGGGCGAAGGGAATCGAACCCTCGTCTAAAGCTTGGGAAGCTTTCGTTCTGCCATTGAACCACGCCCGCGCCTCGTGCTCTCGACTCTAAGCGATCCGCGGTACGCCTGCAAGCAGCCGCCGGCGGGTGCGCGCTCGCGGACATGTGACGTCTTGTCACTTGGCTTTTCGATCGCGCGCCGATACGTAGAACCGCGACGACCGACGCTGTTGAGCCTATATCGGGGACCATGAATCGCGACACCAGTCTGGCGTTTGCACGGCCGATCGCTCCGGAGAAGTTTCGCGACGCGGACCGCACCGCCAAGGGAGAGCAGCGGGCGTTCGTGGCGCTGACCAGATTGAGGACCCTCTGGGTCAACACCGGCAGCCTCTGCAATCTGGCGTGCACCGGATGCTACATCGAATCCAGCCCCAGCAACGACCGGCTGGCGTATATCACCGTGGCCGAGGTGGCGCGGTACCTGGACGAGATCGCGAGCGAACGGCTGCCGGTGGAGGAGATCGGGTTCACCGGCGGCGAGCCGTTCATGAACCGGGAGCTGCCGGCGATGCTCGAGGACGTCCTCGCCCGCGGCTTTCGCGCGCTCGTCCTCACCAACGCGATGAAGCCGATGCAGCACCGCCAAGCGCAGCTTCTGGCGTTGCGCCGGCTTTACGACGATGCGCTTCGTCTCCGGGTCTCGCTGGACCATTACACCCGGGAGAAGCACGAGGCGCTGCGCGGGCAGCGAACCTGGCTGCCGACGGTTGACGGCCTCCGCTGGCTCGCCGGGAACGGCTTTCGCATCGACGTCGCTGGACGCACGGTCTGGGACGAGACGGAGGCCGAGCTGCGCGCCGGTTATGCGCGGCTGTTCGCAGACGAGAACCTCTCGATCGATGCGCATGATCCGGGCGCGCTGGTGATGTTCCCGGAAATGAACGGCGATGCGGACGTGCCCGAGATCACCGTCCACTGCTGGCAGATTCTCGGCGTCAGCCCCGAGACCATGATGTGTGCAACGTCTCGCATGGTGATCAAGCACAAGGGCGCCGCCGCTCCGGTGGTCGTGCCCTGCACCCTCCTTCCCTATGACGCGCAGTTCGAGCTTGGCAGCCGGCTCTCTGATGCGCACCGGGCGGTGAAGCTCAACCATCCGTTCTGCGCCCAGTTCTGCGTTCTCGGCGGAGCGTCCTGCTCACGAGGGTGAGCGCCGCCATCGTTCCGCGGTCTTTCCCGCGACGGCATGCTACTCCCGATTTTTCCGGTGCGGAGGCGCCCGCGTGGCGCTAATGTAAACCAGGGAGGGGTTGCCAGGGGACGGCACCAACAATGAATGGCAAGCTTGACGAACAGATCCGCGACCTCGCTTATCACATGTGGGAATCGGCGGGGCATGAGTACGGGCGGGCTCTCGACTACTGGCTGATCTCGGAGCAGATGGTGCGGGAGATGGCGTTGCTGACCGCCAAGTGGGCGCGTTCGTCGCTCGCCATGGGCGCCGGCGGCGACGCGCCGACGTCTCAGGAGGTTTCGGACCGCTATCTGAACTACGTCCGTGACCTCGCCTATGCCATGTGGGAGTCGGCCGACAAGCACGTCGGCTGGACCATGGACTTCTGGCTGTCGGCGGAGCGGCACGTCCGCACCATGATGGTGGCTGCCGCACGGACGGCGGGATCGACGGTTGGCGCCGACAAGACGGTGTCCCAGGCGTTCGAGGCGTTCTCGGCCGATGCCTACCTGGAGCGCATCCGCAGGACGGCGTACAGCATGTGGGAGGCCGCCGGCCGCCAGTACGGCCGCTCGCTCGACTTCTGGCTGGCCGCCGAGAGGCAGGTGCTGCAATCGATGAGCGCGCCGCCGCCGGCGGGCGCACCGGCGGCGTCGCTGGCTCCGTCCGTGCCGGCGCCGGCCGAGCCCGTTCCGCCGCCGCCACAGCCTAAGGCCGCGGCGGCAGCCGAGCCCGCGCCGGCTCCGAAGCCGCGGAGGAAGGCGTCGGCCCGCGCCCCGAAATCCGCGAAGAAGTAGCGGGGGCGCCGGGGTGTCACGCCATCACGCCGGGCAGCCGCCGGAGGCAATGTCATGACCGAAGAGGCCAACCGCTTCGCCGCGTGGCTCGGCTCGACCGAGACGCTCGAGGACGACATCGCCCTGGCGCCGGTGCTCCGGGCGGCGGCGACGCTGGACGATGCCGAGAGCGTCTTCGCCAGGGGCTCGGCGCTGCCGCCCCTGTGGCAGTGGCTGTTCTTTCTGCCGCGGGCGCCGCAATCGAGCCTCGGCGGCGACGGCCATCCGAAGAAGGGGGGCTTCATGCCGCCCGTCGATCTGCCGCGGCGGATGTTCGCCGGCGGCCGCATGCGGTTTCATCGCCCCTTGACCATCGGTGAGCCGGCCGAACGCGTGGGAACGATCCTTGGCATCTCGGAAAAGAGCGGCCGCAGTGGACGACTGGCGTTCGTCACCGTCGGCTACCGCTTCCTCCAGAACGGCGCGGTCTGCGTCGAGGAGGAGCAGGACATCGTCTACCGCGAGCCGGGCGGCACGGTGGCCGCGCCGGTGCCGGCACCGCTGGCGCCGCTGCCGGGCGAGGCCTGGTTCAGGACCATCACGCCGGACCCGGCACTCCTCTTCCGCTTCTCGGCGATCACCTTCAACGCCCATCGCATCCACTACGACCGCCCCTATGCAAGCGAGGTCGAGGGCTATCCCGGCCTCGTCGTGCACGGCCCGCTGACGGCGATGCTGTTGATGGAGCTCGTCCGCCGGGGGACCGCGCGCCCCGTCCGTGCCTTCGAGTTCCGGGCCCAGGCGCCGTTGTTCGACCTCGCCGCCTTCCGCGTCGCCGCCGTGCCGGGGGCGAACGGCCACGTGGCGCTGGAGGCCCACGCGCCCGACGGCAAGACGGCGATGACGGCGGCGGCCGAGCTCGTGGCGTAGCCGGGCGTGTGGCTCAAGCTCAGATGATGCGGCGGCCGCGGAGTTCCTTGATGTCCGCCTCGGAGAGCCCGAGAAGGGTCGTGAGCACCTCCTCGGTGTGCTGGCCCAGCCGCGGACCCAGCGTTTCGATGCGGCCCGGCGTCTCCGACATGCGCGGCAGGACGTTGGGCACGACGATCACCTCGCCGACCTCCGCATCGTCGATGGCAACCATGTTGCGGCGGGCGTGGAACTGGCGATCGCCGAAGATGTCGGCGATGTTGTTGAGGGATCCGGCGGGAGCGCGGTGCTCGTAGCAGCGTGCCAGGACCTCGTCCCGAGTCAGGGAATCGCACCAGTCCCGGACGATCTGGTTGACGTCGTGGCGGTTCTCCAGCCGCGTCTTCTGCTCGCCATAGATGCCGCTCGAGGCGAGCTCCGGGCGGTTCATGGCATTGCAGAGCCGTTCGAACAGCTTGTCGGTGGTGCACGCGATCGCCACCCACTTGTCGTCCTTGGTGCGGAAGTGGCCGAGCGGGCAGGCGATGTCGTAGTGGGGGCCCTGGCGCTCCCGAACGAAGCCGTTCATGGCATAGGCGGGAGCCAGCTCATCGGTGCAGCGGAACACGGATTCGTAGAGGGCGACGTCGATGTACTGACCGACGCCCGTCCGCTCCCGGTGGCGCAGCGCCATCAACACGCCGATGCAGCCATAGAGGCCTGAGAGGTAGTCTCCGAGCGTCGTCGAGCCCGGGGTCACCGGCGTCCCCTTCGGCATCCCGGTCAAATAGGCGAGGCCGCCGAAGGCATGGGCGATCCGGGCGAAGCCGGGACGATCCTTGTACGGGCCGGTCTGCCCGTAGCCGGAGACCCTGAGCATGATCAGGCCAGGGTTGACCTGACGCAAGGCCTCCCAGCCGACACCCCACTTCTCCAGGGTTCCCGGCCGGAAGTTCTCGCAGACGATGTCGCTCTTGGCGACCAGCCCCTTGAACAGCTCGACGCCCTCCGGAGAGCGCAGGTCGATGGTGACCGACCGCTTGTTGCGGGCCTCGCTCAGCCAGCACAAGGTGTCGCCGATCTTGGTCGGCGTGCCGAAGGCGCGAGCCGGGTCGCCGCCGATCGGGTGCTCGACCTTCAGAACTTCGGCCCCGAACTCGCCCATGATCGAGGCGCAATAGGGGCCGGCGATGATCGTGGCGACATCGATGACGCGGATGCCCTTGAGCGGCAGGTCGGCGATGCGGTCTGCGGTCATGCTGCACTCCGAAGCGGCGGACGCAATCCTGCGCCCTAGATGATCTTGCGTTGGCGGAGCTGGTTGATCTCCTCCGCCGACAGCTCGAGAAGTTCCCTCATGATCTCGTACGTGGCGTTGCCCAGCGGCGGACCGAGATTGGTGATCCGCCCGGGCGTCTCGGAAAGCGTCGGCACCACCCCGGGGATCACGACCTCGCCGACCCCCGGCTCCTCGATCCTCACCAGGTTGCCCCGCGCCTGGAAATGCTCGTCCTCGAAGATGTCGGCGATGCTGTTGAGCTTGCCGATGGGAACCTGGGATCGGAGGCAGCGCTCCATCAGCTCGTCGCGGGTCAGGGAGCCGGCCCACTCGTTGACGATCTGATTGACGGTGTCGCGAGCCGCCAACCGCTTCCGCTGCTCGCCGTAGGCGTTGCTGGAGGCGAGCTGCGGTCGCTCCATGGCCTCGGCGAGGCGATCGAACATCTTGTCGGTGGTGCAGGCGATGGCCACCCACTTGCCGTCCTTGGTGCGGAAATGGCCGTGCGGAACGGCGACGAAGCTGCCGGCACCCTCGCGCTCGCGGATCTTCCCGAACACATCGTAGGCGGCGGCGATCTCGTCGAGTTCGCGAAACACGGCCTCGTAGATGCCGATGTCGATCACCTGGCCGCGGCCCGTCTTCTCCTTGTGGCGAAGCGCCAGCATCACGCCGATGGTGCCGTAGAGGCTGCTCATGTAGTCGCCCAAGGGGGATGAGCTCGGCGTCACCGGCGTCTCGCCCGGAAAACCCGTGTGGTAGGAGAGGCCGCCGAAGGCGTGCGCGATGTGAGCGAAACCGGAGCGTCGACGATAGGGTCCGGTCTGGCCATAGCCCGAAACCCTCAGCATCACCAGGCCCGCATTGGCCCTGCTGAGCGCGTCCCAACCAAGCCCCCATTCCTCGAGCGTGCCGGGGCGGAAGTTCTCGACGAGGACGTCGGACTTGGCGATCAGCTTGAGGAAGATCTCGACACCCTTGGGCTGCCGGAGATCGACGGTCACCGACTTGCGGTTCCGGGCCTCGCTCAGCCACGCCAGGGTGGCGTCGTGCCGCTTCGTCTGCGTGCCGAAGCGCCGCATCGGATCGCCGGCAAGGGGGTGCTCGACCTTGAGCACCTCGGCCCCGAATTCGGCCATGACCGAAGCCGCATACGGGCCGGCGAGGAACGTCCCCAGGTCAATGACGCGGATGCCGGCGAGCGGCAGGGGCTTCTCCGCAGGCTCCGCGTCTTGCTTCGCGGCCGGCCGGGTCCCGCCGACACCCTGCTCTGCCGGCTCTGCCGGCACGTCGGCGGCCTTGCGTTTCTTTCTCTCCTTAGCGTCCCGGGCCTGGTCCTCATTCGAATCCATTGCACGTCTCCTCCCGTGGTGTCGGCCCTGTTCCGGCCCACGTCGGTCAGCCAGCGCTATCCGTTCGCTGGCCGCAGCACAAACAGCGGCGAACCGACGCCTCTCGCAGCCAGTCGGATCGAGGGATCAAGGCGCAAACCCCAGCTGCGGGAGAACGGCCCCCGTCGCCCACTCTCGCCTCTCGAACGCCCCGGGAGAGCGACTCTGTCGCTTGCCCCCCTTCTGAATGGCTGTCTCTGAGTTTCTTGTTGGCGAACCGTCGCAAGCCCGGCCGCGC
>CAYQSU010000056.1:16779-23660 GCA_964420325.1 uncultured Rhodospirillaceae bacterium
GTGCTGAAGGTCAGCGATCGCTTCGGCCATCGCCACCAGCCGCTTCGCACTCTCCACGTGCAGATTCTCGATCAGCCTGCCGTCGACGACGACGACCCCCTTGCCCTCGGCGGCGGCGGCGGCGTGGGCGGCGATGATTTTTCGCGACCACTCCACGTCCTCCGGCGCCGGCGTGAACACCTTGTTGCAGGTGGCGACGGTCTTGGGGTGGATCAGGGTCTTGCCGTCGAAGCCGAGCTCGGCGCCCTGCCGGCAGGCGAACTCGAACCCGTCATCGTCCGAGAGATCGAGGAAGACTCCGTCGAGGATGGCGAGCCGCGCCGCCCGCGCCGCCAGCGTGCAGAGACCGAGCGAGGTGATCATCGGCAGGCGCTCGCGGGTGTGGGCGCAGTCCAGCTCCTTGGCCAGATCCGAGGTGCCCATCACCAGGCAGCCCATGCGCCATGACGCCTCGGCGATGCTGTGGCACTCGAGCACGCTGCGCGGCGTCTCCATCATCGCCCAGATGGCCATGTCGTGGGGCGCGTCGTTGCCCCGCATCAGCGCTTCCAGCTGGCGAATGGAATCGGCACTCTCAACCTTCGGCAGGAGAATGGCGTCGGCGCCGGTCCGGCAGGCGGCGACGATATCCTGATAGCCCCAGGGCGTCGAAAGACCGTTGACCCGGATGACCACCTCGCGCTTGCCGTAGGCGCCCTTCACCGCGGCCCGACAGACCTGCTCGCGGGCGATGTCCTTGGCGTCCGGTGCGACGGCATCCTCCAGGTCGAGGATCAGACCGTCGGCGGGAATCGACCGCGCCTTTTCAAGCGCGCGAGCGTTCGACCCCGGCATGTAGAGCACGCTTCGACGCGGGCGAGCGGTTGTCAGCATGTCTCGGTCTCCTCCCATACACGCGACGAACTTCACGAGCGCAACGCTCTTCGCAGGTGCGAGATGTTACTCCCGAAACGGCGGACAAGGCAAGTCGACCGCAGCACGATCGGCAGGCGAGGACATCGCGGCGACCGGCCAAGGTGATGGGAGCGGGGCCGCCTCGAGCGACCGTGCCCGCGACGACGCCCGGCTTCAGGCGGCCTTTCGCATGTAGGAGCGAACCAGCTCCTCGGCGATCTGCACGGCATTCAAGGCGGCGCCCTTGCGCAGGTTGTCGGCCACCACCCAAAGGCTCAAGCCGTTCTTCACGGTCGAATCCTTGCGCACGCGGCTGACGTAGACCTGATCCTCGCCGGCGCACTCGGCGGGCGTCACGTAGCCTTCGTCGAGCTGATGGTCGATCAGGCTGACCCCTGGCGCGGTGCGCAGCGCCCGCCGCGCGTCCTCGACGCTGAGCGGCTCCTCGAACTCGACATTGACCGCCTCGGCGTGGCCGATAAACACCGGCACCCGCACACAGGTCGCCGTCACCTGGATGTCGGCGCCCATGATCTTGCGGGTCTCGACGGCCATCTTCCATTCCTCCTTGGTCGAGCCGTCGTCCATGAACACGTCGATGTGGGGGATGACGTTGAAGGCGATCTGCTTGGTGAACTTCTCCTGGGACGACCGCCACGGCTCGTTGACATAGATGCCGCGGGTCTGGTTGAACAGCTCGTCCATCGCCGCCTTGCCGGCGCCCGACACCGACTGATAGGTGGCGACGACCACCCGCTTGATGGTCGCCAGGTCGTGAAGCGGCTTCAGCGCCACCACCATCTGGATCGTCGAGCAGTTGGGATTGGCGATGATGCCGCGCTTCTTGTAATCGGCGATGGCCGACGCGTTGACCTCCGGCACCACCAGCGGCACGTCCGGCTCCATGCGGAAATACGAGGTGTTGTCGATGACCACGGCGCCGGCCGCCGCCGCTCTCGGGCCGTGCACCGCCGACACCTTGGCCCCCGGCGAGGACAGAACGATATCGATGCCGCGGAAGTCGAAGTCCGCGAGGTTGACGACCTTGAGCACCTTGTCCTCGCCGTACGACACCTCCCGCCCGACCGAGCCTTCGGAGGCCAACGCCACCACCTCGTCGGCCGGAAACTTGCGCTCGGCGAGCGTCTGCAGCATCTCCCGCCCGACATTGCCGGTGGCACCCACCACCGCGACCCTGTAACCCATGCAAGGCCTCCACATGTTTTGGGCCGCCGCTGCGGCCCGTCAGCGATCACCTACGCGCGCTGCGGGTGTTTTTCAAGAGAGATCCGTTGTTCTTCGCGCCCGCGGCGGTCATTCGACGGTGACGCTCTTGGCCAGGTTGCGCGGCTGGTCGACGTCGGTGCCCTTGACCACCGCCACATGGTAGGCGAGCAGTTGCACCGGGATGGTGTAGAGGATCGGAGCGACGAAGGGGTCGACCCGCGGCAGCTCGATGGTCGCCGCGGCCATCGTGCCGAGCTTTTCGATGCCGGCTTCGTCAGACAGGAAGATCACCCGGCCGCCGCGCGCGATCACCTCCTGCATGTTGGAGGCGGTCTTGTCGAACAGCTCGTCCGACGGCGCGATGACGATGATCGGCATGTTCTCGTCGATGAGCGCGATCGGCCCGTGCTTCATCTCGCCTGCGGCATAGCCCTCGGCGTGGATGTAGCTGATTTCCTTGAGCTTGAGCGCGCCTTCGAGGGCGATCGGATAGCCGGTGCCGCGACCGAGGTAGAGCACGTCGCGCGCCTCGGCGATCTCGTGCGCGAGCTCGGCGAGACGTTCGTCGTGGTTGAGAACGTCGTTAGCCCGTCCCGGCACCTCGGTCAGCGCGTGGCACAACCGTCGCTCGCTGTTGCGGTCGATGGCACCGCGCTTGGCGGCGATGTGGATGGCGAGGCAGGCGAGCACCGTGAGCTGGGTGGTGAAGGCCTTCGTGGACGCGACGCCGATCTCGGGTCCGGCCTGGGTCAGGAGAACGGCGTCCGCGCCGCGCGCCATCGAGCTTTCGGGGACGTTGACAACGGCGAGCGTGTGCTGGCCCTTGGCCGCGGCGTACCGCAAGGCCGCCAGCGTGTCGGCGGTCTCTCCCGACTGGGAGATGAAGATGGCGAGCCCTCCCGCCGGCAGATCATGGCCGCGGTAGCGGAACTCGGAGGCGATGTCGACGTCGACCGGCAGCCGGGCGATGCGCTCGAACCAGTACTTGGCGACCAGCGCCGCGTGGTAGGAGGTGCCGCAGGCGACCACGGTGACGCGGCTGATGCGCGTCGGGTCGAAGTCGAGCGGCGGCGGCGTGACCACGAAGTTCCACGGGTTGAGCAGCGTGTGCAGGGTGTCGCCCATGACGGCCGGCTGCTCGTAGATCTCCTTCAGCATGAAATGGGCGTAATTGCCCTTGCCGATCAGTGCCCCGGAGGTGGAGGTGAGCCTGATCTCGCGCTCGACGATGCGGCCGGAGGCATCGTGGATGACGGCGCCACTGGGGGTCACCTCCGCCCAGTCGCCCTCCTCGAGATAGGAGATGCGGCTGGTCAGGGGAGCCAGCGCCAGCGCATCGGAACCGAGAAACATCTCGCCCTCGCCGTAGCCGATGGCGAGCGGGCTGCCGCGGCGGGCGCCGATCATCAGGTCCTTGCGGCCGGCGAACAGGATGGCGAGCGCGAACGCACCCTGCAGCCGACCGAGGGTCGCCTGCACCGCCTCGTGCGGCGTGTCGCCTGCGGCCAGCCGGCGGCTGATCAGATGCACGACGACCTCGGTGTCGGTCTCGGTCTCGAACGCGCAGCCTTCGTTCATCAGCGCCCGGCGGAGGTCGTGGAAGTTCTCGATGATGCCGTTGTGGACGAGCACGACGCGATCGTCGCCATGGGGATGGGCGTTGTTCTCGGTCGGCGCCCCGTGGGTGGCCCAGCGGGTATGGCCGATGCCGATCGAGCCGGTGACCGGGCGGTCCGCGAGCACGCGTTCCAGATTGGCGATCTTGCCGGAGGCGCGGCGGCGCTCGATCCTGCCGTTGATGAGGGTGGCGATGCCGGCGGAGTCGTAGCCGCGGTATTCGAGGCGCTTCAGCCCCTCGATGAGGAGCGGGCCGACATCGGCCCTGCCGGTGATGCCGATGATGCCGCACATTTCGGATCAGACCTTCTGCTTGCTCCCGGGGGCCTTGGCCTTCTCGGCCCGGCGGCGCTCGCGGAAACGCTTCGCCCAGTCGCGGTGGACGGTATGCGGGCCGCGCGTCAGAGCCAGCGCGTCGGCCGGGACGTCCTTGCTGATGGCGCTGGCGGCGCCGACGATGGCGCCGTCGCCGATCTTGACGGGGGCGATCAGGCAGGTGTTCGAGCCGATGAAGGCGCCGGCGCCGATGTCGGTGTGACTCTTGAGGAACCCGTCGTAGTTGCAGGTGATGGTGCCGGCGCCGATGTTGGCGCGGGCGCCGACGCGGGCGTCGCCGATGTAGGTGAGGTGATTGACCTTCGCCCCTTCCTCGACGCAGGCGTTCTTGATCTCGACGAAGTTGCCGATGTGGGCCTCCGACGCGATCAGCGCGCCCGGCCGCAGCCGTGCGAACGGACCGATCACGGCACCGGCATCGATGGTCGCGCCTTCGAGGTGCGAGAACGGCCGGATCTCGACCTCGTCGCCGACGGTTACTCCCGGCCCGAACACCACGAAGGGACCGATGGTGACGTCCCGCCCGAGCCGGGTGTCGTGGCAAAGGAACACGGTCGACGGATCGACCAGCGTCGCTCCTTCGGCCATCGCCCCGGTGCGCAGGCGGCTCTGGACGATGGCCTCGACCCGGGCGAGATCGGCGCGGGAGTTGACGCCGAGAAGCTCGTCGGCATCGCCCTCGGCCGCTGCGCACGATATGCCGTCGGCGCGGGCAATGCCGACGACATCGGTGAGGTAGTACTCGCCCTTGGCGTTGCCGCGGCCGACGCGGTCGAGGAGGGCGAACAGGCGACGGCCGTCGATCGCCATCGCGCCGGCGTTGCAGAGGGGGACGGCGAGCTCGTCGGGGGTCGCGTCCTTGGCCTCGACGATGGCCTCGAGGCCGCCGTTGGCTCCCACGATCAGGCGGCCGTAAGCGCCGGGGTCCGGCGGGCGGAAGCCGAGTACCGCCACGGCCGGCTCGTCCGCCGCTCGGCGGGCGGCCAACAGCCGTTCGAGGGTGGCCGCCGAGATCAGCGGGGTGTCGCCATAGACCACCAGCACGTCGCCGGCGAAGCCTTCGAGGGCGGGCCTTGCCGCCATCACCGCGTGCCCGGTACCGAGGCGCGGGCTCTGGACCACGGTCGGGTGCGGGCGGACGGCGTCGGCGACCCCCTCCATGCCGTCACCGACGACAACGACGACGCGGTCCGGCTGAAGCGCGTCGACGGCGTCGAGGACATAGGCGATCATCGGCCGGCCGGCGACCACATGCATCACCTTCGGCAGGTGCGAGCGCATGCGCGTACCCTGCCCCGCGGCCAGAACGACGACGGCCGTCTCACCGCTGCTCATGCCTTGGGCCCGTGGCACCCGATCGATCGACAGCAACCGCGCACGGCCCGGACCTTGCCATATGCTGCAAAACCGGCCAAGTGAAAGATTGTTGCCGATTGTTTCCGAACGAAGGGTAGCCATGCGCGCGCTCAAGGCGGTGGTTTTCGACCTCGACGGTACGCTGGTCGACAGCGCCCCCGATCTGCAGGCGGCCGTCAATCGCCTGCTCGCCGTGATCGGCCGCCCGCCGCTCGGTCTCGAAGCGGTGACGATGATGATCGGCGACGGTGCGGCGAAGCTCGTCGAGCGGGCGGTCAAGGCGACGGGCGGCCTCTCCCCGGAGGACGACGTGGCGTTGCTGACCCAGCGGTTTCTCGGGATCTACGAGGGCCACACCGTCGAGCGGACGCGGCCCTACCCGGGCGTGCCGGAGCTGCTGGCGAGGCTCAGGGTCGACGGGCTCGCGCTCGGCATCTGCACCAACAAGCCGGAGGCGCCGACCCGCGAACTCCTGCACGAGCTCCACCTTGACGGCCACTTCTCGGCCGTGTTCGGCGGCGACAGCCTCGACGGCGTGCGCAAGCCCGATCCGCGCCTTCTGCAAGCCGTGCTGGCGGCGCTCGACGTCGGTGCCGCCGAAGCGGTGATGGTCGGCGACAACGCCAACGACGTGCAGGTGGCGCGCGCCGCCGGGGTGCCGGTGATCCTGCGCGCCGGCGGCTACACGCGCGTTCCCGCCGAAGCCTTGGGCGCGGACCTGGTCATCGACGATCTGCGGGCACTGCCCGAGGCGCTTGGCCGGCTTTCTTGACACCCTCTTGCCGGCGCCATTAAATGACGCCGTCCCGGAGCACACGGGCGCGTAGCTCAGCGGGAGAGCACCGTCTTCACACGGCGGGGGTCGCTGGTTCAATCCCAGCCGCGCCCACCACGGCCGCGAAGCGCTTACGTGGCGCCTCCGTCCGGGGCGTACACCTTGAACGTGCCACTCGCATCCTGGTTGGTGACCGTGTATCCGCCGAGATCGGCGTTGATGCGGACGTCGTCGACGAGCAGGCGGGAATCGAAATCCCCGACGTGGACATCGTCGTTGAACACGGCGAAGCCGAGATCGAGCGGGCCAGCGTCCCTGATGGTCAGGGAGAACAGCGTCCAATCGGCGGATCCCTGGTGAAAGAAGGGCGGATCCACCGCGCGGCCGTCGAACAGCTTGAACGCCTGGCCGTTGATGGTGACGACGGCGAGGTCGTTCCAGCCGACGTTGGCGAAGTCGCGGTTGTCGAAGGCGGCCAGGAACGAGACCACGTCGCCGGCTTGGATGCCGTCGATGGTCGCACGCATGCCGGCGCCGTTGACCGGCAGGGAGTTGTCCGCATCGAGGAAGACGTGCCTCAGCCCCTTGAGGCTCGGGTCGAGGCCGAGGAAGGTGACGAGGCCGGATCCGGGCCGGTTGAACGAGTTGCCGTTGGCGGTGAGGAGGGCGAAGGCGT
>CAYQSU010000057.1:0-23345 GCA_964420325.1 uncultured Rhodospirillaceae bacterium
CCCCAGGAGAGCGACACCTACCTCAACTTTTCAACAGCGACCGGGACATCCCCGCCGGAACGCCAAACCGGGCCCCGCCCTCAGAAAGCTCTCGGACGGGTGCGGCCTACAGCTGTGGGTTCAGCCAACAGGTGCGCGCCTTTGGCGGCTTGCCTATCGCTTTGGCGGAAAGCAGAAGCTTCTGGCGTCGGGAGTCTACCCCGCCACGTCCCTTGCCGACGCGCGGCATGCGCGCGAAGACGCGAAGCGGCATCTTGCAGCCGGAGTGGATCCCTCGCAGGCGAAGAAGCAGGCGAAGGCGATCCAACGCGAGTCGGGCGACACCTTTCGCACGATCGCGGAGGAGGACGTTTCGAAGTTGAAGCAGGAAGGCCGCGCCAACAAGACCGTTTCCAAGATCGAATGGTTGCTCGCGTTCGCCTATCCGACGCTCGGCAATCAATCCATCAAGGAAGTTCGCGCGCCGGCCATCCTGCGGCTGCTCCGGGAGGTCGAAGCCCGCGGGCGACACGCGTCGGCCCGTCGGCTTCGATCAACGATCGGAAGCGCGTTTCGGTATGCGTCGGCAACCGCACGCGCCGAAGGTGATCCCGCGTTCGCGTTCGAGGGCGCTCTCATCAAGCCAATCGTCCAGCCTCGCGCGGCGGTGCCCTGGAGACCGTGCGCCGCCGCGCCCGCGATCTCGGGATCGTCCTCGAAGAGGACCTGGTCCGCGACGCCGAGCGGGCGCGGGACGAGGTCGACACCCTGGGCAAGGTCATCTCGGCCGATCTCACCCGAGCCGTCCTCGATCTGGCGCCGGTGATCGCCGATGCCTGGGAGCAGCTGGCGGCGCTGGCCGAGGACGCCGGGGTCGCCTACGAACAGATGAAGCTGCTCGCTGCGGGCGATACCAATCTCGAAGGCCTCAGCCTGCGCAGCACCCGGGCGATCGTCGGCGAGTTGCGCGACGACGTGAAGGCGCTACGGGCGGAGCGCGACGCCCTTGGTGACAGCGTCCTCGACGACGTGCAGCGGCGCTGGATCGAGTGGCGGCTGGAGCGGAAGGAGCAGGCACCGCAGCAACGGCAGGCCAAGCTCGCCTGGCTGCAGCGGGACACTCGCCTCACTGGGGCGCCATCCGTTCCCGCCGCTCGCCCCAGCACTGCGTCCGCTGCATGGCAACACCGTCAAGAGAACGCATGATTCGTGGCCGCGCGGTCGGCTATGAAATGAGGGCGACGTCCCGAATCCGCCCCGGAGCGACAACGGACCCGCACACAGGGAACGCAAAAACGACCTGCCGGGAGATCATGAATCCCGACCCGCCCGTGCTGCTCGCCACGGATACGGTCGGCCACGCGTTGGCGATCCTGTTGCAGCGCCGCACCCTGGCGCTGCCGGTGGTCGACGGCGAGCGGCGCTACCTCGGCCTGTTCGCCAAGAGCCGGCTGTTCGGGCTGATGCTGCCGAGCGTCGTCGCGCAAGAGGATGTGCTGCCGAAGATCGCCCACCTCACCGATCTCGCCTACCTGTTGGACGATCTCGAGGACCTGCGCAAGCGCTTCGCGCCGCTGCGCGACCATCCCGTCGCCGCCTACGCCGACAGCGAGGCGCCGACACTGAAACCGGACTCGCCGCTGATGGCGGCGGTGCTGCTGGTGTTTCGGACCCGCAACTTCGTGCCCGTCGTCGAGCCGCGCAGCCGCCGGCTGGTCGGCGTCGTCTCCACATGGGATATCCTTTCGAAGTTTGCGGAGGATTAGTGATCGAGGCGGCGGCAACCACCGGCTCGGCGGTGCTCGGCCTGCCTTCGATCTGGGTCGCCTCGGCGCTGCTCGTCGCGACCTACGCGGGGGTCGTCAGCGAGAAGATCAATCGCGCCGTCATCGCCCTCCTCGGTGCCATCCTGATGGTCGTGCTCGGCATCCTCACCCAGGAGAAGGCGGTCGAGAGCGTCGATTTCAACACCATCGGCCTCTTGATCGGGATGATGATCATCGTCGCCGTGTCGCGGCGCACCGGCATGTTTGAATACCTGGCAATCCGCGCGGCGAAGCTGGTCAAGGCCAATCCGGCGGCGATCATGGCGATGCTGCAGATCGTCACCGCCATGGTGTCCGCCGTCCTCGACAACGTCACCACCGTGCTTCTGGTCGTGCCGGTGACGCTGGTCATCTGCGAGCGGCTCGGCGTCAAGCCCTATCCGTTCCTCGTCGCGCAGATCTTCGCCTCCAACATCGGCGGCATGGCGACGCTGATCGGCGATCCGCCGAACATCCTGATCGGCTCCCGCGTCGGCCTCAGCTTCAACGACTTCGTTGTCAACCTGGCGCCCGCGGCCTTGGTCATCCAGGCGGTGGCATGCGCGCTGTTGCATCTGATCTGGGGCCGGCGATTGCGCGCGACGCTGCGCGCCCGCGCCAAGATCATGGCGTTCAACGAGCGCAGCGCCATCGTCGACCGGGGACTGCTGGTGAAGTCGCTGACCGTGCTCGCCGTGGTGATCGCCGGTTTCGTGCTGGCGCCGCAGCTTCACCTGGAACCGGCGACCGTCGCCTTGTTCGGAGCGGCAGCGCTGCTGCTGCTGACCTGCCTTGGCCGGACGGCGGCCGAGCAGACGAAGGCGGTGGCCAGAAGCCTCGAAGAGGTCGAGTGGATCACGATCTTCTTTTTCATCGGCCTGTTCGTCGTCATCGCCGGCGTCCAGAGCACAGGTCTGCTCGGCAAGCTCGCCGACGCGCTGTTGTCGGTGACCGGCGGCGACCTGCGGGTCACGGCGATGGCCATTCTGTGGGCGTCGGCGATCCTGTCGTCGATCGTCGACAATATTCCCTTTGTCGCGACGATGATCCCGCTGGTGGCCGAGATGGCGCCGAGCTTCGGCGGGCCGGACGGACTGATGCCGCTGTGGTGGGCGCTGTCGCTCGGCGCCTGCCTGGGCGGCAACGGCACTCTCATCGGCGCATCCGCCAATCTCACCGTCGTCGGCCTCGCCGAGCGCGCCGGCATCCGCTTCGCCTTTGTCCAGTACATCAAGATCGCCTATCCGATGATGCTGCTGACGATCGCCCTCAGCATGATCTACCTCGAGCTCCGGTTTCTGTGAGCCCGAGGGCCGAGGCCGGCGGCGGGCCGCCACTCGGCGCCGGCGGTCGATGACCTGAAGCCGTCTGGTGACGATGCGTCCGGCGCCGCCGGGTTGCGCTTCGATGCGGTCGCGACGTTCCTTACCTGGTGAGGAGTTCCGAACCCTCCCCTGCGGCGTCAGCAAGTCCTGGCTCGCCTGCGCCCTCGGACAGAAGGCCTGCCGCGACGACGTCTCGGTTCTCCCCCTGTACCCTTCACGCGGTTGGTGAGTTGGTCTTTGGTGTAGGCTGATCTGACCGGGCCGGCCTGCCGGGAGCGACCCATTGCCCCCTGTGCTGCGTGTCCTGCATGGTCCCTCGGTGCGGGTTCGGCGGTCGCCCCCGGTCAGAGGCTGAAGGTGGCGCGCTCGCCCGGCCGCAGCTCCCGGATCTCGCCGTTGCAGCCGATCCTTACCGCCTGGCCGAGGCCGTCGGCGAGCGCGGCGACGGTGAGCCGGCCGCCTTCGAGGCTGACGGTCAGCGGGGTCTGGCGGAACTGCATCGGGAACGTGATGCCGTCGAGGCGGGCCATCGGCTTCGGCGCGAAATGGAGCACCTCGCCCCGGATGTCGGCGCCGAGGTAGCCGCGCTGGATGAGGTCGATGGTGCCAGCCATTACCCCCAAGTGGATGCCCTCCTTGGTGGTGCCGCCCTGGATGTCGCCGATGTCACTCTCGAGGGCGGCGACGAACCGACCCCACGAGCTCTCGGGATCGAGCCCGGCCTCGATGCCGGCATGGACGATATAGCTGAGGGTCGAGCCGTGCGAGGTGCGGCGCTCGTAATACGAGATGGTCTTGCGCGCCGTCGCCTCGTCGTAAGCGTAGCCGAGGCCTTCGAGAAGCTCCCTGAGCGCCTCCTCGGAGAACAGGAACCACAGCATCAGCGTGTCGGCCTGCTTGGCGAGCTTGTAACGATCCGGCGTGTCGCCCTCGGCCTTGAGCAGGCGGTCGAGGCGCTGGATGTTGCCGTACTTGTTGCGGTAGCCCTCCCAGTCGAGCTCGTCGAGGGCCTCGTAGCCTTCGAACTGGCTGATGATGCCGTCGGCGTGGAACGGGACGAACATCCTGGCCGCCATCTCCTGCCACATCGCGACCTCGGCGTCCTCGAGCCCGATGCGGACGGCGAGCGCCTGCCGCCTTCGTTGCGGCATCAGCTCGAGCACGCGCCGGGCCACCTGGCTGATCCACGCCACCATGATGTTGGTATACGCGTTGTTGGGGAGCCCGTGCCGGTCGGAGCCGTGGACCTGCTCGTGGAACTCGTCCGGCCCCATCACGCCGTGGATCTCGTAGCGGCCGCGGTCGGCGTTGAAGTGGGCGATCGACGCCCAGAAGCGGGCGATCTCCAGCATCATCTCGGCGCCGTGATCCCAAAGGAACTGGAGATCGCCGGTGCTCTGGTAATATTCCCAGATATTGTAGAAGATTGCGGCGCTGACGTGCCGCTGGTTGTGACTGAGGTCGGGATCCCAGCGCCCCGACTTGGGATTGAGGTGGACCACCTGGGTCTCCTCGCGGCCGTCGCTGCCGCTCTGCCACGGGTACATGGCGCCGCGGTAGCCGTGCTCTCTCGCCGCGGCGCGGGCCTTGTCGAGGCGGCGGTAGCGGTACATCAGCAGCTCGCGGGTCACCTCCGGCAGGCGGAGATTGATGAACGGAAAGACGTAGAGCTCGTCCCAGAAGACGTGGCCGCGGTAGGCCTCGCCGTTGAGGCCGCGCGCGGGCACGCCGGCGTCGATGTCGCCGGTGTGCGGCGAGCACACCTGCAGGAGGTGGGAGATGTGGAAACGGACCAGCCGCTGCACGTGCTCGTCCTTGGGGATGCGGATGTCGCAGCGCTCCCACAGCCGCTCCCAGGCGCCCTGATGACGACTCAGCTCCTCGCCAAACTCGCGGGCGCCGGCCGCCGCCTCCTGGGCGTTGACCAGGGGCTCGCTGATGGCGTTGTCGCGGGAGGTGAAGAACGCCACCATCTTCTCGACCCGTACGGCCGCCTTCTCCGCGACGTCGAAGGCGAGGCCCTGCTGGATGTAGCCCTCGAGCTCGAGCACGCTGGCATGGGTGGTGATCACCTCGTGCTCGCCGTAGACGCGCGTCCGCGCCGCCTCGCCGACGTAGATGCGGGACTGGCGGGTCTGAGCCAGCAGCGAGATGCAGTCGGGGCCGACCGCCGCCTGATCGATGGCGTTGAGGTGGCGGCTCTCGAGCTGCCGGTAGCGGGCGACGCCGGCGTTGATGACGCGGCCGTCGAGGGCGGACAGGATCTCGACGCGGCCCGACCAGTTCTCCGCCGTGAGCGTCCATTTGATCGCCGCGAGATGCATGGTCGCCATGCTGACGAAGCGGCGGCTCACGAGCGTCGTCTCGCGCCCCGCCCGGTCGCGGAAGCGCAGGCTGCGGCCGAGCACGGCGGTGCGGATGTCGTAGTCGTGCCGGTAGTCGAGCAGCTCGATGTTGGTCATCGACAAGGGCTCGTCGTCCTCGATGCGGAGCTTCAGCGGCAGCCAGTTGGGCAGGTTGACCAGGTCCTCGTTGACCACCGGCCGGCCGGCCATCACCGTGGTCGCGCGGTTGAAGCCGCCGTGGACATAGGTCCCGGGATAGTGCACCTCGCCGGCGTCCGCCCACTCGAGGGCGCCGCGGGTGCTAACGTAGCCGTTGCCGGTGGAGGTCAGCGCCTCGCGCAGGCCCTCCTCCTCGGGCTGGAACGAAGGATAAACGAGGGTCCAGGTCGACATGACGTTTCCTTTTCGTCTGGTCTGCGTTCCCGGCGGGCGGCGGCAGACGGGATACGGGGCCGCTCAGCGCGCCAGCGTGTCCAGGAACTGCTCCACCTCGTCCATGGTGTTGAGGATGAAATCGGCCCGCGTGCTGCGCCCGGCGACCTCCGGGTCGTCGGCGCGGCCGACGAAGACGCCGATGCCGCGGCCCGCGAGCGCCCGGAACGCATCCTCGTCGGTGACGTCGTCGCCGAGATACATCGGCATGATGTCGTCGCGGTCGAGGCCGAGAGCCTCGATCAGGTACAAGACCGCCTTGCCCTTGTCCCAGTCGATCTTGGGCTGGAGCTCGAACACCATCTTGCCGGGGGTGACCTTGAGCGCGTCGGCGTGGTCGGCGAGGATCCGATCGACCACGGCCTTGATCTTCGGCCGCTCCTCGTCGGCGACGAGGCGGAAGTGGGCGGCGACCGAGGACCGCTTCGGCTCGACGAGGGCGCCCGGGATCGGATCCATCGCCTGGTGCAGCCGCCGCTTCACCTCCTCGAGAAGGCCGGCGAACTCGCCGCCCATCTCCTTCTCGATGGCGCCGCCGGTGGGGCTCCAGATGTCGAAGCCGTGGCTGCCGGCGACGATCAGGTTGTCGAGACCCATCAGCTCCTGCACCACCGGCCGATCGCGGCCGCTGACCACGCACACCGGGCATCGCTCGGCGAGCGCCTGCACCGCCCGGCGCATGCTTTCGGAGATGACGGCGTCCTCCGGCCGGTCGACGATCGGCGTGAGCGTGCCGTCGTAGTCGAGAAAGACGGCCGGCTTGCGGCCGGCCAGGCGCTCGGCGAGCGCGTCGACGTGGATGATCGCGTGCGGCAGATCGCCGATGTTCCTCATCATCACTCCTCCTCTGCGGTCAGGGCGGTTCAGGCGAGCTCGATCTCGCCGAGGTCGCGGACGACAACGTCGGCGCCGTTGTCGAGGAGCGCCTGCGGCTCGTCATGGCGGGCGACGCCGATGACCAGACCGAAGCCGCCGGCCTTGCCGGCCTGCACGCCCGAGATGGCATCCTCGAGCACCACCGTCCGCCGGACGTCGGCGCCCAGCATCTTCGCCGCCTCCTCATACGTGTGCGGGTCGGGCTTGCCCCTGAGCTTCAGCCGGGCGGCGACGTTGCCGTCGACCTTGGCCTCGAACAGGTCGCCGAGGCCGGCGACGGCGAGGACGGTGTCGCAGTTCTTGCTCGACGTGACGACGGCGACGTGCTTGGCCATGGCCTTGAGGCGGCGGACGAGGTCGACCGAGGTCTGGAACACCTCGCAACCCTGCTCCTTGAGCACGTCGTTGAACATGGCGTTCTTGCGGTTGCCGAGGCCGCAGACGGTCTCCCTCTCCGGTGGATCTGTTGGATCGCCCCTTTCGAGGTCCATGCCGCGGGAGCGCAGGAAGCTGTCGACTCCGTTGTAGCGGGGCATGCCGTCGACGTACCGGTAGTAGTCGGGGTCGATCTCGAACGGCTCGAACGGCATGTCCTCGCGCTCGGCGACGGTCCCGAGGTAGTCGTCGAACATCCTCTTCCAGGCGGCGGCATGGACGCTGGCGGTGTCGGTGATGATGCCGTCGAGATCGAACAGCCAAGCGTCGAAGTGATCGGCGGCAATGCGTTGCCGTGGCGACGGAGCAGTCATCGGACCCCCTTCCCTCGGTTGTACGGGCGGGGGTGCCGAACGGAGACGGCCGACGGAGCCGCCTCGAGCCCGGAGCGAGCGCCAGCACCCCCGGTGGATGGCGCGCGTCCTCGCATCTGCGGCATTATAGAGGATACGCCCGCCCTGGCCACCCCGACGGCCCCGATCTCGGAGCGCGCGCAGCAGAAGTGGTCCCGGACTCCGGGACCACGGGCTAGGTGGAAACGGCTACCGTTTCGTGGTGGTAGACGGAGCGGACGATGAGCGGACCGAGACGGAGGTTCGACGCGGCGTTCAAGGCACGGGTTGCCTTGGAGGCGGCACGGCAGGATGCGACGGTGGCGCAGCGCCGCCAGCGCCACTTTCGCCTTGAACGCCGCCGTGCGACGGCGGCGCGTTGCCGCCCGATGCGCGGCCCTTGGACGAGCGGGACTTCTTCGGTGACGGCGTGGTGTATTCGCGATTGCCCGGCAACCAGGTGCGCCGCGTCGCGCTGACGACCTCGGTAGGCGAGCCGCAACAGGTGTCGGAGGCGCCGATCATCGCCCTCGGCTATCGGATCGGCGGCACGGTCGAGCGTCCCACCCGATCGTTCGTCACCTTCGACGCCAACGGCGTCGGCCGGATCAGCCGCGCCGAGACCCGGGTCAATCTACTCACCCGCAAGGAAGCCACCTCCATCCGCTCGGCCCAGTTGCCTGGATTGCCGGCAGGAACCGTGGTGACCGACGTGCAGATGACCTCGCACGCCGATGCCGTCTACGTGGCCTCGGCGGCGGGCATGCTGTTCCGCTTCGACACCCGCAACTTCGACGCTCCGGTGCTGGCCGAAACGCAGCAGGTGTTTCCGGAAGGCGTGCATATCACCGCGCTGGAGTTTCTCGTCGGCGACCAGGCGCTGGTCGTCGCCGGCTCGAACGGGGCCGTAGACGTCTTCCTTCGGCTGCAGAACGAAGGCGCGGACACGGCGGACGGTTATCAAATGGTGCGTGCGCGCAGTCATCGGCCGCACGGCTCGGCCGTCGTCGACCTCGCCGTCAGCGAGCGCTCGAAGGCGCTGGTCACGCAGGCGGCGGATGGCCAGGTCTGGGTCCGCCACTCGACCAGCGATCAGGTGCTGTTCGAATTCACCAAGGATGGGGATTGAGCGGGGCATCGAAGATCATGCTGACCCCGCGCGTCGACGGCGCGGTGATCGTCGACGGCACCGGTGCCGTCAACTATTGGGCCTTCAAGTTTCCCCATCCCGACGCGACCCTGGACGAGCACTACGATGACTTCTTCCACCGGGTGCTGTCGGCGATGCAGGATGGACGCGAGCGGGTCCTGATCGGGACCCATATTCTCTTTGTCGCCAAGAGCCTGGAACGGATCGGTGACCATGCCACCAACATCGCCGAGGACATCCGCTTCATGGTCACCGGCCAGTTGACGCAACGTCGGCGCAAGGCGGAGTTGAAATAGGGAGTGCAGCTCCACCGTGGAGCGGTCGATCCCCTCAGCCATTGATCTGGAGGGTCGATCCTGCCGACGGATAGGATGCATCCGTCGGTCCCGAGCCAATAGTGCCATCGAGCGAACGCCGGAGATCGGTCAATGTCGCACAATTATCGGGCGAACACCCCGTCTGGATCAAGCCGGAAGCGAGATTGCGCGACTTTGCAGTTCGCTGATGTCGTCGTGAACGTCGGAGCGTACCGCGTCTACCGAGGCGGCCAGGAGTTGGCCCTGCCGCCGACCGAGTACCAGCTCTTATGTTTCTTCCTGCGCAGTCCGATGCAGGTATTCTCGCGCGGCGAGATCATTGCCGCCGTCTGGCCGGACGATCGGACGATCGACGAACGGACCGTCGACGTGCATATCGCCCGATTGCGCCGCTGCTTGGCCCAGGCTGGGCAGGACAGGCTCATTCGCACCGTTCGCACCGTCGGGTATTCCCTGGGTTAGCCGCCGAGCCAGCCGCCAGCGCAGCCGGCGGCTCGTTTGGTCGGCAGTCCGCTCGCTCGTCCCGCGCTCTCACCGCCGCCGAAGCGGCCGTCGCGGTGAGAGAGCACTGGGCCATCGAGAACCGCCTCAATTGGGTGCTCGACGTCACCTTCGGCGACGACCAGTCCCGTCTCCGCAAGGGCCACGGCGCCCGCAACATGGCCACCGCCCGCCACTTCGCCCTCAACCTCGTCCGCGCCGCAAACGACAGGCGCTCCATCAAGTCACGGAGAAAGCTCGCAGCATGGTCAGCCAGCTACCTCCGAGGCCTCTTCTCACCCGCCGCCGCGCAACTTGGATCCGGAGCCCTGGCGCCACCGCCGCCGGCGGGTGGTTGCCGCCGGCCGGTCGCGACAATCTGTTGCAGGTGCCCGGAAAACGATGCTCTCCTGCGTCAGGAAGACACCGCTCGCCACGAGGGGAACGCTCGCATCGATGGCTGCGCTCGGCAAGACGTTCATCGCCTTGGGGTTTATGCTGTTCGTGGTCGCCGTCGCCTGGTGGTACCTCTTCTATTCGCAGTTCTTCGGCGATGACGTGAAGCGAGCCAGCGACTGCTTCTACTACACCACCGACCTCTGTTCGGTCGGCAACCTGGCCGCGGTCATCAGCGACGTTCCGGTCTATTCGCCGATCGTCCTGTGGATCGCCGTCGGGGTGTTCGCGCTCGGCTTCGTTCTGCTGGCGTGGTCGCCGCTTCGCCGCTGACGGTCAGGCGGCGACGAAGGATCGTGTCTCGGCCACCGCCTCGGCGAGGCCGAGGCGCCGGACCTCGGCCTCTTCCGGGAAGGCGCAGAGGAGCCGCGTCGGAAGGGCGCGGTCGAGCATGACGAACACGCCGCGATCGCTCGACCGTCGGATCAGCCGCCCGAACGCCTGCCTGAGCTTGAGCCGGGTCAGCAACTCGTCGTAGGCGCGGGCGCCGAAGATCTCCCGCCGGGAACGGTGCAGGATATCCGGTCTGGGCCACGGCACCCGGTCGAAGACGATCAGCCGAAGCGACCGGCCGGGCACGTCGACCCCGTCGCGGACGGCATCGGTGCCGAGCAGGCAGGCGTCCTCCTCGGCACGGAAGATGTCGATGAGCGTGCTGGTGTCGAGGCCGTCGACATGCTGGGCGAACAGGCGGAGACCCGCGGCATCGAGGGACGGCGCGATGCGCGCGTGAACGGCTCTCAGCCGGCTGATGGCGGTGAACAGGCCGAGGGCGCCGCCGCCCGAGGCTAGGAACAGCTCGCGATAGGCGGCCGCGACCTGGTCCAGATCGTCGCGGGCGACGTCCGTGACGACGATGATGCGCGTCTGACGGCCATAGTCGAACGGTGAAGATACCGAGGACAGCACCGGCGGCGCCGAGAGATGGTGGGCGCCGGTGCGCACCTCGGCCGCCGACCAGTCGGCCTCGTCGTCGCCCGTGCCGTCGCGGAGGCTCGCCGACGTGATGAGGATGCCGTGGGCCGATGCGGCGATGGCGGCGATGAACGGGCGCGTCGGGTCCCGCCAGTGCCGATGCAGCCCGACGTCGACCTCCCTGCCCTCGATCCGTTCGATGCCGAGCCAGTCGACGAACGCGTCCGGCGGCTCGGTCTGAAGTGCCCCGAGCATGGACCGCCAAGCCGCCAGCGGCCGAAGCGCCCGCCGATCCAGGCTGCGGCGCAGGGCCTCGATGCGCTGCCGCGTGGCGGTGTCGAGCGTGCCGGCCTCGACATCGAGGAGCCTGGCGAGAGCCCTTGTCAGGACCGCGAGCGGCTCGGCCATTCGTCCGAGGGCGTGCTGCAGCCTGTCGGCGGCCTCCGTGAGGCCGTCGAGCGCCGGCCGGAGCGAGCACTCGAGGCTGTAGTTGGGGTCGCCATCGCGGGCGCGGGCGCGGACCTGCTCGCGCACGAGGGCCAAGAAGGCCTCGCCGGTGCCGACCGCGACGCCCTCGGCGAGGCGCCGCCGCCACCCCGGCCCCGGCAGGGCGCGGGCTGCCCGCAGCGCTTCGGCCAGCGCCGAAACGGCCTCCTCGTCGCCGCTGATCAGATCGCCGACCCGCTCCCAGAGGCCGCGGCCTCGCGACCGGCTGCGGCGGTCCTCGGCGCCGAGCAGCCAGCGGCGCAGGTCGGCCGCCTCGAGACCGGTGAGATGGGCCGAGAACGCGGAGTCGGCGGCCTCGAACAGATGGTGCCCCTCGTCGAACACGTAGCGCAGCGGCAGGTTCTGCTCGTCGATGCCGCCGAGCGCCGCCTGGACCATCACCAGAGCGTGGTTGGCGACAACAATCTCGGCCCGCCGCGCCCGGCGGATCGCGCGTTCGATGAAGCACTTGCGGTAGTGCCGGCAGGCGCTGTAGATGCACTCGCCGCGGGTGTCGGTGAGATCCACGGTCAGCCCGTGGCCGAGCAGATCCGCAAGCCATCCCGGGAAATCGCCGCCGACCATGTCGCCGTCCCGGGTCGCCGCTGCCCAGCGGGCGACGAGCCCGAGCGCGACGCCGGCGGCGTCGCCCAGCGTCGGCAGCGACGTCACCGCCTCCTCCATGTTGAGGAGGCAGACGTGGTTCTCCCGTCCCTTGCGCACCACGACCTTGCGGCGCTTCTCGCCGAGGGACGGGTAGAGGCGGTCGAGTTCGCGGTCGAGCTGCCGCTGCAGATTGCGCGTGTAGGTGCTGATCCACACCGGAGCGTGGTTCTTCTGGGTCCAGACGCTGGCCGGCGCGATGTAGCCGAGGGTCTTGCCGACGCCGGTGCCGGCCTCGGCCAGGACCACCCGCGGCTCGCCGGCCCGCTCCCGGGGCGCGAACGCCGCCGCGGCATGAGAGGCGTAGAGCGACTGCTGGGGGCGAGGCTCGGCATCTGCACCGAGCAGCCGAACCAGTCTGGCGCGCGCCTCGACCGGCTCCACCGGCCACGAGTCCTGGGGCGGCAGCGGCCCGACCTCCTCCCACTCCTTCAGCCGGCTCCACACCTTGAGCCCGGCCGCAGGGTCTCCCGCCGGCGGGGTCCGGCCGTCGCCGATGGTGGCGAGCACGGCCGGAGCCCAGGGCCAGCCGGCCCGCGCCATCGCCCACGCCACCGAAAGCGCGTCGGCGCCGGGAGACGCCCGCAGCTCCGCCAACAGCGCGCGGGCGACGGCAAACAGGCTCTCCGCCTCGCGCAGCGGCGTGTCCGGCGGTGTCAGCAGCAGCGCCTCGGCCAGCCCCCGCACCGTCGGCACCGTCGACCGCGCCGGCCGGACGAAGGCAAACAGCTCGAGAAGGTCGTGCGCCGGGAACGGCGGGGTGCCGAGGCGCCTCGCCGTGGCCTTGAGATGGCAGACGATCGGGCGGACGCCCGCCCGAAGGTGCCCGACCGCGTCGCGGTGGGCGAGCGTTCTGACCTCGCCGGTCGGCTCGAGCCACGTCGCGTCGCGGAGCCCAGCGATCAACGCCGGCACCGCGGGAAGACGCATCGGCGGCGCGGCGGAGCAGCGAACGCGCGTCATCCGCCCAGTATAGCCGTGCGGGGCCTGGCGGCCACGTGTCTCGGCGAAACCCGGAGCCGGGAAATCAACAGCGGGTGATGTCCGCGGTCATGACCTTGTGTCGGAGAGCTCGGACGGTTAACACCGCGCTCCACCAACCAGAGACGAGGAGGGCACGAAGATGGCTTTGATGCCGCGCCAACCGGCTCCGCTCCTGAGGGTGCCGACGGCGGATGGCGATCCCTGGAGCCTCGGCGAGCAGTCGCCAGAGAACATGACGATGATCGTCGTCTACCGTGGCTTGCACTGTCCCATCTGCGCGACCTACCTTCGCGATCTTGATCGCCGTGTCGGCGAGTTCTCGGCGCTCGGCGTGGATGTCATCACGCTGTCCAGCGATCCCGAGGAACGGGCACGCAGGGCACGCGATGAGTTGGGTCTGCGCAACCTTCGTATCGGCTATGGGCTCGACCCGGATACCGCGCGCCGCTGGGGGTTGTTCATCTCGTCCGGGCGCGGAATGACGTCGGCGGGGGTCGAAGAGCCGGCGCAGTTCGCCGAGCCCGGTCTGTTTCTTGTCCGTTCCGACGGAACGCTGTACGCATCGGCGGTGCAGACGATGCCGTTCGCGCGGCCGCATTTCGCCGACGTGCTGAAGGCGCTTGAGTTCGTCATCGCCAACAACTACCCCGCACGGGGCGAGGTCGTCCGCGAAGCCGTCTGACCGGCGGGTGCGCGCCCGGGGCGGTCCGACGGCCTGCTAGGCGAAGCGGCTCCGCATCTCGGTGTCGATCGCCGCCCACGACATCAGCCTGAGCGGGCCGCCCTCGCGGCGCAGCTGCACGTGCGGCCAGTCCTTGAAGGTCTGCCAGTGGCCGCCCGGCTGAAGCCCGAGCTTCTCCGCCTCCTCGGCGTAGACCCGGTAGCCGTTGATGCCGCCGACGAGCTGCTTCGTCGACCAGTTGGCCGCGCCGTCGACCACCCAGAAGCAATCGACGGCCTCGCCCCACTGGTGCCAGCTCGAGCCGGGCAGCGCGTTGGTGACCGGATCGCCGAACTGCGGGCCGACGCCGCGGATGAGGCCGGCGAGAAACGTCGCGCCCTCCCGCTCCAGGCGCGCGATGTTGCTGTCGATCTCCTCGCTCGCGCGCGATTGCCGCCACAGCCTGGCCTGGTCCATGGGCGGCCGCAGCGTCGAATAGGGTCGCATGGTAACGCCCCGCGCGCCGCACGCGGCGAGCAGCGCATCCACCTTCTCGCGAAACGCCGGAATGAGATCGTCGAGGCTTCTCGACATGCTGCGTCCTCCCCTCGCTGGAACCTGACCCGCGCTGCCCATAGTCTGCCCGATTACACCGAGGTTGTGGAGACGTCTTGACCGAGGCCGGCCGAGAAGGCGCCCGCGAAGGGCTCGCCCCTGCGATCGGCCGCCAGATCGCCGACCGCCGCCGCGGCGGCTTTCATGTGTTGACGCCGCGCCCGTCTGCCCCTATCTCGATGGAGCAAGCCTTTCAACGTGCATTGGTTTCTTCGTCGGGTCATGGCCAGGCTAGAGATCGTTGTCGCTCCCGATCCCCGGCTCAAGACGCGTGCGGAGCGCGTCGACCGCGTCGATGGCGAGATCCGCCGGCTGATGGACGACATGGTCGAGACCATGCACGCGGCCAATGGCATCGGCTTGGCGGCGCCGCAGGTCGGGGTCGCGCGGCGGGTCATCGTGGTCGACGTCTCGGGCCCGGACCAGCCGGCGCAGCCCCGCAGTCTCGCCAATCCGGAGATCCTCTGGCGGTCCCCGGAGGCCGTGTCCGGCGAGGAGGGCTGCCTCTCGCTTCCGGACCAGTACGCCGAGGTGAGGCGCCCGGAGCGGATCCGCGTCCGCTTTGTCGACCGCGAGAACGAGATCCGCGAGATCGAGGCCGACGGGCTTCTGGCGCGCTGCATCCAGCATGAGATCGACCACCTGGACGGAACGCTGTTCGTCGACCATCTGTCGTCGCTGAAGCGGGGGATCATTCTGCGCAAGCTGATCAAGGTCCGGCGGCAGCAGGTCGCCGCCGCCGTCTAGTTCCGCCGCACGCTCGAACAGCGGGTGATCCGTGCGCCTCGTGTTCATGGGCAGCGCCGAGTTCGCCGTGCCGACCCTGGCCGCGGTGCTCGAGGCCGGCCACGACGTCGTCTCGGTCTATTGCCAGCCGCCGCGGCCTGCCGGCCGGGGACACCGGCCGAGGCCGTCCCCGGTTCACGCGTTCGCGATGGAACGTGGCCTCGCCGTGCGCACGCCGGCAACGTTGCGCTCAGCCGACGAGCAGCACGCGTTCGCCGCGTTGGCGGCAGATGCGGCGGTGGTGGCCGCCTACGGACTGATCCTGCCGAAGGCGGTGCTGGCGGCGCCGCGATCCGGCTGCTTCAACGTTCACGCGTCGCTCTTGCCGCGTTGGCGCGGCGCCGCGCCCATCCAGCGGGCGATCCTTGCCGGCGATGCCGAGACCGGCGTCACCATCATGCAAATGGACGAAGGCCTGGACACCGGCCCGATCCTGCTCTCGCGGCGGGTTCCGATCACGCAGCGCACGACCGCGGCAGAGCTCCAGGACACGCTGGCCCGCATCGGTGCCGAGCTGATGGTCTCGGCACTGGACCGCATCGCCGCCGGAACCCTCGAGCCGGTGCCACAGCCGGAGACCGGCGCGACGTATGCGGCGAAGCTCGGCCGCGACGAAGGGAAGCTCGACTGGTCGCAACCGGCCGTCGCGCTCGAGCGGCAGGTGCGAGCCCTCAACCCCTGGCCCGGCATCTGGTTGGAGCACGACGGCGAACGCATTCTCGTCCTCGAGGCGGAGATCGCCGAGGGCGGTGGCGAGCCTGGCACGGTCCTGGACGACCGACTGGCCGTCGCCTGCGGAGAGGGCGCCCTCAGGCTTGTGCGCGTTCAGCGGGCCGGCCGGGCGGCGATGGCGGCGGAGGCGTTTCTGCGCGGCCGTCCGCTGCCGCCGGGAACCCGGCTGCCGTGACGGTCCGCGTCAGACGAGTTCGGACAGGAGTGGCGCCGACTTCTCGATCTGCTGCATCTTCTCGATGCCCTGTCGCATCTCCGACATGATGAATTCGGCCCGTCGGCTGGGGCCGCCGATCTCCGGATTGGGGAACAGCTTCGCCCAGGTGTCCATCTTCACCGTCAAGGCACAGAGCATGCCGCCGAGGGTCGTATGATAGGCGGTGATCAGCTTTTGCACGCGGCGGAACCGCTCGGCGGAGATCCGCGACCACATGTCCCTGGTGTCCCGGTTGAACATCTTGAACCGGTCGCCGAGGTTGGCCATCAGCCTGGTCATGACTTCCTGCAGGCCGGCGCAGGTCGTGATCAGGGTCCTGTCGTTCTTGAACTGGTAATGGTGTCTCAGGATCTCCAGCGACTCGATGAAGTCCTTGAGGATGGGCGCGATGTGATCGAAGGCCTCCTGGTAGTACGACAGCGACAGGAAGATGTCGCCGTAGTCCTCGAGAAACCGCGGCACCGCGTTGACCTGGATCTCCAGGCGGGCGGCCATGATCTTCAGCTTCTGCAACGCCCGCTTGACGTCCGGATCCCTGAACATCGCGAGCAGGCCGTCGAAGTTTTCGACGGAGACATCCTCCTTGCCGTAGATCTGGCGGATCAGCGGCCGGGTGAACGATGCCATGTACTCGGTGAGCTCGGCGTGCTTCGTCTCCGACAGCCTGAGGGCGTTGAAATCATTGACGGGGATGCCGTGCTCGCGCAGCAGGACGCGCAGGCTGTAGACGTCGAAGCTCGGCAGCGCAGCGAGCTTGCGCAGAACCTGCAGGTCAGGATGCGGCGGGTTCTTGCGCCAGCCGAACTCGCGCTGAAGGTCTTCGATGTCGATCTGGCCGCTGCCGGTCGCGGAATCGTCGAACAGCTCGACGACGCTGTTGAGGCGGACATTCTTGATCAGCCGCGCGCGCTTGAGCGGAGGGCATTCGAGCGGGATCAGCGCCAGCGGCAGGACGTAGAGGCAGTCCCGGTCGGCATCGCGAATCGGTGCCAGAGCCTGGCTGTCCATGTCGATTGCCTCGGATCGCTCTAATGGTGCCGGCACGCGCCCGTTCGGAGAGGTCGCACCAAGCTCGGCCACTCTACACCGCGATCGGTTTACGATCGCTGAACGTCCGCCGGGGGTTCCGCCGCCGGACGACGGAGGAAAGCAGATCTCGTATCGGATGGGCTCGTGCCACGCTATAAGTTGACCATCGAGTACGACGGCGGCGGCTTCGTCGGCTGGCAGCGCCAGGCCAACGGGCTCTCGGTTCAGGAGTGCGTCGAGACCGCCTTCTTCCGCTTCTCCGGCGAACGGATCGGCCTCTTCGCCGCCGGGCGCACCGACGCCGGCGTGCATGCCAGCGGCCAGGTGGCGCATGTCGATCTCTCCCGCGAGGTCGCGGCCGATACGGTGCGCGACGCCGTCAACTTCCACCTGCGGCCGGCGCCGATCGCGATCCTCGCCGCCCTGCGCGTCGGCGAGGACTTCCACGCCCGGTTCTCGGCGCGTCTCCGCGTCTACCGCTATCGCATCAGCAACCGGCGCGCCCCGCCGGCGCTGGCCCGCGGTCGGACCTGGTGGGTGCCGGCACCGCTGCGGACCGAGGCGATGGCCGACGCGGCCCGGGCGCTCGTCGGCCGCCACGACTTCACCACCTTCCGCTCGTCGATCTGCCAGGCGCGGTCGCCGGTGAGGACGCTGGACGTGCTGACCGTCGTCCGAGAGGGCGACGACATCGTCATCGACGCCGAGGCCCGGTCGTTCCTCCACCGCCAGGTGCGCAACATCGTCGGAACCCTGAAGCGGGTGGGCGAGGGGCGGTGGACGCGGAGCGACGTCGAGGCCGCTCTCGGCGCCCGCGACCGCGCCCGCGGCGGGCCGACGGCGCCGGCCCAGGGCCTCTGCCTCGTCCGCGTCGACTACTGACCCGCCCCGCGCCCGGCCCGCAGCCTCAGTAGAGGCGCTTGGCCATCACCGAGATCGCGATGTTGAGCGTGACGTCCGTGGCGACGATGGCGGCCGCGGTCAGCGGCGGCACCTCGAGGGCGGTGCGGGCGATGAAGCCGAGGTAGAAGAGGATCAGCGAGATGGCGGCAAGCCACAGCAGATCGCCGGCCCCGGGAACGAAGACGCCGCCGATCTGCAGCATGTTGATCGGAATGACGACGCCGTTGACGAGAATCATCGACCAGTTGTAGGCGGAGAGGTAGGCGGGGAACCGGTGCAGCCGGCCGATGCGGCCGGCGAGCCAGGCAATCAAGAGAGGATAGGCGAACCAGGAGATGACGTAGGCCTCGGCCTCGACGATGGCGAAGCGGAGCGCGCTCGGCGGCGGATCGATCAGCGGATAGACAAAGGCGAGAAGGGCGGCGTACATCGGCGCGACGGCGAACATCGCCGCGAACGACCGCCAGGCGCCCGCGGCCGACGCGGGGAAGTAGGCCATGCCGGCGGCATCGAGCCGCGCCAGGCGGCAGGCGCCGTAGAGCGACGAGACGGCCTCGCTAAGCATCGCCGTCCGGCGCGAAGAAGGCGTCGAGGACCCTGCGATAGATGTCGGTCAGCCGCCCGATGTCGGCGACCGAGACGCTCTCGTCCACCTTGTGCGCGGTCTCTCCCGGCATGCCGAACTCGGCGACCGGGCAGACGTCCTTGATGAAGCGGGCATCCGAGGTTCCGCCCGACGTGCTGAGCTGCGGCGTGCACCCGGTGACGGCCTCGACGGCGCGGGCGACGAGGTCGCTGAGCCGCCCGGGCCGGCAGAGAAACGCGGTGCCGGTGCAGACGGTCTCCAGCCGGTAGCGCCCGCCGACGGCATCGCACCGCGCCCTGAGCCAGGCCCGCAGGCTCTCCGGTGAATGCAGGTCGTTGAAGCGGATGTTGAACAGCGCCTCGGCGCGGCCGGGAATGACGTTGGTGGCCGGATTGCCGACATCGACGGAGGTGATCGCCAGGTGGGACGGGCCGAAATGCGTGCTGCCGGCATCGAGCGGGGTCGCTGCGATCGCCGCCAGCATCGCGAGGAGGCGCGGGATCGGGTTGTCGGCCATCTCCGGGTAGGCGGAATGCCCCTGGATTCCCTCGACGGTGAGCCGGCAGTTGAGGCTGCCGCGGCGGCCGATCTTGATCATCTCGCCGAGGGCGTGGGGGTTCGTCGGCTCGCCGACCAGGCAGACGTCCGGCTTTTCGCCCCGGGCCTCGAGCCAGTCCAGCACCTTGGCGGTGCCGTTGATCGCCGGGCCTTCCTCGTCGCCGGTGATGAGCAGGCTGATCGAGCCCGCGGGCCGTCCCTCTCGCTCGCGGAGGTGCCGGTCGCAGGCGGCGGCGAAGGCGGCGATCGCCGCCTTCATGTCGGCGGCGCCGCGGCCGTAGAGGCGCCCGTCACGGATCTCGGCGGCGAACGGATCGACGGTCCAGGCGCCGGCGTCGCCGACCGGCACCACGTCGGTATGCCCGGCGAAGCAGAAGTGGGGGCCGGCTTCGCCGATGCGGGCATACAGGTTGTCGACGGTGGCGGTTCCCGGCTCCGCGAAGGTCAGGCGGTGGCAGGCGAAGCCCAGCCCGTCGAGGGCGGCGGCGAGCACGTCGAGTGCCCCGGCGTCGGCCGGGGTAACGCTCGGGCAGCGGATCAAGGCCCGGCCCAGCTCCAGGGCGTCGAGCGGCGGTGCCAACGGAGGCGTCCTCGCGGCCCCGGCCTTCAGCTCCGCAACAGCTCGTTGATCGAGGTCTTGGCCCGGGTCTTCTCGTCGACGCGCTTGACGATGACGGCACAGTAGAGGGAAGGGCCGGGCCGGCCGTCGGGAAGCGGGGCGCCCGGCATCGTTCCGGAGACGACCACGGAATAGGGCGGAACCTCGCCGTAGTGAACCTCGCCGGTGGCGCGATCGACGATGCGGGTGGACGCGCCGAGGTAGACGCCCATCGACAGCACCGAGCCCTCACCGACGCGCACCCCCTCCGCCACCTCGGCACGGGCGCCGACGAAGCAGTTGTCCTCGATGATCACCGGCTCGGCCTGCAGCGGCTCGAGCACGCCGCCGATGCCGGCGCCGCCGGAGATGTGGCAGTTGCGGCCGATCTGGGCACAGGAGCCGACGGTGGACCAGGTGTCGATCATCGAGCCCTCGTCGACGTAGGCGCCGAGATTGACGAAGCAGGGCATCAGCACGACGCCCGGCGCGATGTAGGCGGAACGCCGCACCGAGCAGGCGGGAACGGCGCGGAAGCCGGCCTCGCGGAAGCGCGCCTCGCTCCATCCGGCGAACTTGGACGGAACCTTGTCGAACCAGGAGGCGCCGCCCGGCCCGCCGGGGATCGGCGCCATGTCGTTGAGGCGGAAGGACAGCAACACCGCCTTCTTCAGCCATTGGTTGACCCGCCAGCGGCCGTCGGCCTTCTCGGCCACCCGCACCCGGCCTGCGTCGAGGAGCGACAGCGCCTCCTCCACCGCCTCCCGCACCGCGCCCCTGGTGGCGAAGCCGATGGCTTGGCGGTCTTCCCAGGCGGCGTCGATGGTGCGTTCGAGGTCGGCGGTCATGGCGAGGGGCTCCAGAGGCTGGCGGACGGGCGAGGCGCGACCATGCGCAACCGCATCCCGGCTGTCAACACGCCAGCGAGGGGGCGCCTCAAAGGGGGGTGACGACGCCCGCCAGCCAGTCGGCGAGGTCGTCGACGACGTGGTCGATGCGCACGCCCTCGAGGCCGGCGCGGCCGTGGTCGGCATCGTTGCGCACCCACACCGTGGTCATCCCGAGGGCGGCGGCCGGCGCCAGGTTGCGGGCGATGTCCTCGACCATCACCGAGGCCCGCGGCTCGAGGCCGAAGCGGTCGACGACCCTGGCATAGACGGCGGGCTCCGGCTTCGGCAGGTAACCGGCCTCGACGATGTCGAACACGCCGGCGAAGTGGTGGGTGATGCCGAGGCGATCGGTCACCCGCTCGGCGTGGCGGAGCGAGGCGTTGGTGAAGATGTACTTGCGTCCCGGCAGCCCGGCGAGCGCCGCATCGAGCGCCGGGTTCGGCGGCAGCACGCTGACGTCGATGTCGTGCACGTGATCGAGGAACGGCTTCGGATCCATGCCGTGGTGGTGCATCAGCCCGCGCATGCTGGTGCCGTACTCGAGGAAGTAGCGTTTCTGCACGCGGTACGCCTCGTCGGGCGGAAGGTCGAGGAACGCCGCGATAAAGCCGCGCATGCGCTCGTCGATCTGGGCGAACAGATCGAAGGTCGCGGCATAGAGGGTGTTGTCGAGATCGAACACCCAGGCGTCCGCATGCCCGGGCGCGGCGGACCCGGCCCCGGGGTCGAGCTGAGAAGCGTCGGTGCGCGGCGACGATGCGGCCATTCTCCACCATTTGTGGTGGCGACGGGCGCCGCTGGCAAGGCCAAAAGCAACGCCCGCGGGTGTGCCGCGGCTATTATTTCCTTGTTCCGGCACGGCAGCTGTTTCAGGATCGGCGGGGTTGCGGAGGATCCTTGCCCGCTCTCTCGGCTTCCCGGCGATGACACCGATGCCGCTCCTCTCCGTGGCCGAGGCGGTCGCGCGTTCGCCCTTGCGGATGCAGCGCGACCGCTTCGTCGCCCTTGCCTTCTGCTGGGCCGAACTCCTGCTCGAGCTCGATGCCGACGCCGCCGTCGTGTTCGCCGCCGGCGCCGCCGAGCCCCTGATCGGCCGACGCCCCGAGGAGCTCGTCGGCAGCCCGATCGAAACCCTGGTCGCGGCCGAGGACCGCCCGCGGCTCGCGGACCTCCTGGCGCTCGCCGCCAGGCACGGGCGCGTCGAGGACGTGCCGGTGCGGCTCGCCGGCGCCATGGGTCCGACCGCGCCGCTGATGGTCGCCGGCTATCGTCTCGAGGACCGGGAGGGCCACTGTTTCCTGGCGCTGCGTCGGAGCCGCCTCGGCCGCCGCGAGGATCGCGCGCCGCAGCTCGGACGCGACGAGGAGACCGGCCTCCTCGACGCCGACGCCTTCGTCGCCGTCGTCCGCCGCCGGGTGCGCTCCCTGCGGGACGAAGCCGGCCGGCAGGTGACGCTGGTGGCGCTCGCCGGCTACGAGGGCCTGCGCGATCGCCTGGAGAGGCAGGGCGAGCAGGAGTTGATGGCGACCATCGGCGCCTGCCTGCGCGCGCACTCGATCGACGGCGACGCCGCGGCGCGCGTCGCCGCCGACCGCTTCGGCCTGATCCACGACGCCGGCATGGACGCGGCCCGGCTCAGGGACCGGCTGGCCGGCCTCGCCAGGGAGGCCGATCCGGCCGGTGAGGGGGCGGCGGTGGTGTCGGCGACGGTCGAGGTCGACGGCGACGCCGCCGCCGACGCGGACATCGCGCAGGGCCTCGTCTTCGCCATCAACCGCTTTCGTCGCGGCGGCGGCGGCGGGATCGGCGAGGACGGCCCCGCACCCACGCTCGCCCGCCTGGCCCGCGAGGCCGCCGAAGCGGCAAACGGGTTCCGCCGGTCGATTCGCGCCGGCGACTTCACGGTCGCCTTCCAGCCGATCCTCGATGCGCGGACGGGCAGCATCCACCATTACGAGGCGCTGGCGCGGTTCCCCCCGAGCCGGCTCGGCCGAAGCCCTTCCGAGCACATCGCCTTCGCCGAGGAGACGGGGCTGATCGCCGATTTCGATCTGGCCATGGCGGCGAAGGTGATCGGCTGGCTGAAGCGACCCGCGGGCGCGGCCGCCAATGGCGTCGCCGTCAACATCTCGGGCGTGTCGATCGGCTCGCTCGGCTACCTCGCCGAGCTCGATGCGCTGCTCGCCGACAGCCCCTGGGCGCGCGGCCGGCTGATGTTCGAGATCACCGAATCGGCGCGCATGGAGCGCCTCGGCCCGGCCAACGCCTTCATCCAGCGGCTGCGCGGCCACGGCTTCCCGGTGTGCCTCGACGACTTCGGCGCCGGCGCCGCCACCTTCGAGTACCTGTCGCGGCTCGAGGTCGATGTCGTCAAGCTGGACGGCCAGGCCCTCAACAACGCCCGGCGGGGCCACAAGGGCAGGGCGTTCCTGAAGGCCCTGGTCGCGCTCTGCCGCGAGCTCGGCATCGCCACCATCGCCGAGATGGTCGAGGACGAGGCCGGCCTCGACTTCGTCCGCGAATGCGGGGTCGAGTACGTCCAGGGCCACCTGTTCGGCAGGCCGGCGGCCGACATCGCCGCTTTCGCAGCCCGCCCTCCTGCCCACCTGTTCCGCCGCGCCTGAAGCCGGCGACCGCGGCCGGCCACGATACCTGCGACGAAATGCGACAAAATGCGACATTTTGCGACAAAATGCGACATTTTGCGACGCTTTCGCGACGAAATGCGACGTTTCGCGACGCCCGATTCTGGGCTAGTCCGTTGATCTACAACGAGAATCGGACGAAACG
>CAYQSU010000058.1:0-22696 GCA_964420325.1 uncultured Rhodospirillaceae bacterium
GTGGGCGACGCCGCCGGCGAGCTGGCCGAGCGCCTGCATCTTCTGCGCCTGGGCGTGCTCGATGTCCAGGTACCAGCCGTCGGCGCCCGTCCGCAGGTAAGCGACCGCGCCCGCCTGGCTTTCGCCTCCCGGCTCCAGGCGAAGGAGATCGAGGGCGACGGAGCAATTGGATTGGCCCGGGGTGAGGACGCGAACCCCGGGGAACCGCGCGTGGCGCTCATCCCCCCGCAGGAGCCGCGCGAGCGCTCGCTGCACGCCTTTGCGGCCGTCTTCGGCGATGCGCTCGGTCAACGGGTGATCGATCAGGTCGGTGCGCTGGACGCCGAGAAGCTCGGCCAGGGCGATGTTGGCGTCGATCACCGCCCCGCCGGCATCGAGGATAGCAATGGCGACCGGCGCATCGAAGAACAAGGCCTTGAGCCCCGGCATGGTGATCGGCGCCGCGAGAACCGGAGCGACGACCTTTGCGGGCTCGGGTCGGAGCATGCAACCTGACCGAATATAACCCAAACAGGCTATATTCGCACTAATTCGTTGAGCCGGTCAACAACTATGGGTATCGAAAATTGCAGGCACTCGCCGCCTACGCCAGCCTGCCCTTCAGCCGCATCACGTAGCCGATGACCTGGGCCACCGCCTGGTAGTGCTCGGGCGGGATCTCCTGGTCGAGATCGACGGCCGCATAGAGCGCCCGCGCCAGGGGTGGGTTCTCGACCACCGCCACGTCGTGGGCCTCGGCCACCTCGCGGATGCGCCGGGCGAGATGGTCGACGCCCTTCGCCACCAGCTTCGGCGCGGCCATCGTCTCCATGTCGTAGGCCAGCGCCACCGCGTAATGGCTCGGGTTGGTGATCACCACGTCGGCCTTGGGCACCGCCGCCATCATCCGCTGCTGCGCCCGCTCCATGCGGAGCTTGCGGATCCGCGCCTTGATCTGCGGGTCGCCCTCGGCCTGCTTGTGCTCGTCCTTCACCTCCTGCTTGGTCATGCGCATGTCCTTGAGGAAGGCATGGCGCTGGTAGAGAAGGTCCAACGCGGCGATGACCGCCATCACCGCGACGGTGCCGGCGAACAGCCGCAGCGCCACGGCGTGCAGCCTGCCGAGGGTGGATTCGAAACCGATCGACGGCAGAAGTTCGATGTCGACGACCAGCGGGTAGACGAGGGCCGAAGCGATCACGGCGACGGCGGTCAGCTTGGCGATGCCCTTGGCGAACTCGACCAGCGAGCGCGCCGAGACGAGGCGCTTGGCGCCGCCCACCAGCGAGATCTTCTTGACCTCCGGCTTGATCTTCGCCGGCGCCCAGATCCATCCGACCTGGGCCAGGCCGGCCGCCAGCCCGAACATCAGAACGAGCCCCAAGAACGGCGCCAGCGCGATCGCGAGCGTGGCAACGAGGCCGGCCAGCGCTTCCTGCATGGTTGCGAAGTCGAGATCGATGGCGTGCGGGGATTCGAGAAAGACGAGCATCGTCTTGCCGACGTCGCGCATGATCTGGGGCGCCAGGAACAGGATGCCGAGAGCGCCGCCCATCAGCACCGCCCAGCTCTTGACCTCCTGCGAGACCGCGACCTGGCCGCGCTCACGCCCCTTCTCCAGCTTCTTCGGTGTCGGCTGTTCTGTCTTGCTGGCCTGGTCCTGCTCGGCCATCGGCGCCTCCGGCTCCGCCGCCGCTAGGGGGCGACAAAGGCGCCGATGTGATCGGCGAAGCGCCCGAGAAAGACCATCAGCACCGCCGACAGCGTCAGCGCCATGACCCAGAGCTGCAGCGAGATCTGCAGCGGCAGGCCGAAGAAGAACACCGGCAGCTGCGGCATCAGGCGGCCCAGGAGGCCGAGGCCGAGATAGTAGGCAAAGCCGAGGATGACGAAGGGCGCCGCCATCTGCAGCCCGAGGACGAAGCTCTCGGCGAGGCCCCGGCCGAGCGCCTCGGCGAAATCGCCGACGGGAACCGGGGCCGCCGCCGGGAACAGCTCGTAGCTGTCGGCGACCGCCCTGAACAGGAGGTGGTGCAGGTCGGTGACGAAGATGAGGAGCACGCCGACGGTGGCGAAGAACCCGGCGATCGTCGACGTCTGCTGGTCGGCGACGGGATCCTGGACGAGGGCGTTGGCGAGCGACATGAAGTAGGAGGCGAAGGTGCCCGCCGCGTGCAGGGCGGCGACGATGACGCGCACGACGGTGCCGAGGAAGGCTCCGACGAGGACCTCGCCCAGCACCAGCAGGCCGACCTGGACCGGCGTCGGCGGCAGGGGCGGCATGTCGCCGGCCAGCGCCGGCACCAGGACGAGAGCGACGGCCAGCGCCAGCACCAGCCGCACCCGCACGGCGACGTAGCCGGCGCCGATGCCGGGCAGCAGCATGATCAACGTGCCGACCCGGGCAAAGACGAGGAACAGGAGGAAGACGTTGAAGGAAAGCAGCTCGGCCAGCATCGGCCGCTATCCGATCACGCCGATGCGGTCGAACAGCGAGCGCGTGAACTCGATCATCGTGGTCATCATGAACGGCAAGAGCACGACCACGGCGACGAAGATGCAGAGGATCTTCGGCACGAAGGTCAGCGTCATCTCCTGGATCGTCGTCAGCGCCTGGAACAGCGCGACGACGAGGCCGACGGCCATGCCGGTGAGCATCACCGGCCCGGCGATCTTCAAGACCACGCCCAAGGATTCGCGTGCGACCTCGAGGACGGCAAGTTCGTTCATCGGTCCTTCCCCCCCGGGGTCGCGCCGGTCCGGCGTCTAGATCGCCATCCTCATGACGTCCTGATAGGCGCCGATGACCCTGTCGCGCACCGCCACCACCGTCTGCAGCGTGAGCTCGGCCTCCGCCACCGCCGTCACCACCTCGGTGATGTCGGCGCGGTCGTTGATGGCGGCGAGCGACATCCGCTCGCCCCTATTCGCGGTCTCGATGGCGCCGGTGACGGCGGTCTTGAGGAGCGCGGCGAAGGTTTCGGCCGGCGCCTCTCCCTCCTCGGGCGCAGGCGCGCCGGCGCCGCCGGCGGCGCGCGCATAGGCGGCGACGGCGCCGGCGTAGCTGTTGACGGGAACGGTCATTTCGCCCTCATCGGTTGGTCAGAACCCGGCTCACCGCAAGATGTCGATGGCTTCTGCGAGAGCCCGCTTGGAGGCTCGCACCATGTTGAGATTGGCCTCGTAGGAGCGCTCGGCCTCCCGCATGTCCGTCATCTCGATCAGCGTCGAGACGTTGGGCGTCAGCACGTAGCCGTCGACGTCCGCCGCCGGGTGGCCGGGATCGTAGCGCTTCTGGAACGGCGACATGTCGGAGCCGATCCGGTCGATGCGGACGGCATCGAGGCCGGTGGCCCGGTCGAGCTCGTTCTTGAAGGTGACGACCTTGCGCCGGTACGGCACGGCGTCGGGCGAGGTCGGCAGCGAGTTGGCGTTGGCGATGTTCTCGGCGATCACTCTGAGCCGCGTGCCCTGCGCCTTCATGCCCGCCGCCGAGATGCGCATCGTCTTGATCATGCTGTCCATTCAGCCTCCCCGTTGGTTACGGCCGGTTGCCAACGGCCGCGCGAAACAGCCCGAGATGCTTGCGGTAGAGCTCGGTCGTGAGCTTGTGCGCGAGCTGGGTCTCGTTGACCTTCGCCATCTGCTCCTCGAGCACCACGGCGTTTCCGGCCGGCGCGGTCTCGAAGGGGCGGCGCTCGGTCTCGGTCGCGAAGTCGCGGATCCGGCGCCGGCGCCCGCCCAGATGGTCCGGACCGGTCGTGCTCATGTTGACCTGCGTCGCCTCGCGGCGGACGAGTTCGCGGAAGCCGAACTCCTTCAGATCCTTGGGCCGGTAGCCCGGGGTGTCGGCGTTGGCGACGTTCTGAGCCAGCACCTCCTGGCGCTGGGCGAGCCACGACAGCCGCTTCTTCGTCGCCGCCATCAACGGAATGCTCTGCAAATCCATGCGTGCCAGCGCTCGCGTAGTCACGGACGCCGCCGAGTATCGACGGTCATGCTTAAAGGACCGTAAAGCCGCCTCTGTCGGCCCAGGCATAATTTCTTGCGGATTGGTGACGCTGTTCACAGTGTGGCGACGGCGGGCGGGGTATCGTCACCGCAGCTTTCGGACGGGCAACGCTGCCGACCACGGGGCCGATCGCGGCTCAAGGCAGCAGAAGATCGAGAAGGATCGTAGCCATGACGATGGACATGCAGGGGACTCGCAAGGCAAGCCGCCGCGACGTCGACGATCGAAGCGAAGGAGGGTCGCGTTTCACCGAGTGCTGCCGACAGCTCGCGAGCTTCGCGGTCGTCTGGGCCGCTCTGGTCGGCGGCATGGCGATCGCCGGCCTGTGAGCGCGATCGGCACCCGGACCGCCGAGACCCGTCCGCACACGTCGAGCGCCTGATCCCTGACATTTCTGGTGCCTCCTGCACGGTTTGCCCTAACATTGATGCGCACAGGGCGAAGCGGTTGATTCGCTGGTCTCACAGGGAGGCAGAATGGAGCTCTCGGTCCAGTATCTGGTCTATGCGACGGTCTTTCGGGTTTCCGTGATTGCCGCCGCCATCGTCTGCATCGTCCTCGGCTACCGATTGTTCATCAGGGGCGGCTTCGCGCCGGCGGGGACCGGGGCAGGCGGCACCGAAGCGGAGGCACAGGCCGGCGAATTCAAGCTCACGGTGCGAAACGCCGCACCCGGAACCTGTTTTGCGCTGTTCGGCGCCGCGATGATCGCGGTCACCGTGATCCGCGCGAGTCCGGAGCTGTCGCTGGAGATGCAGACCCCGTCTCCGGCCCAGATCGAGACAGCGCTGAACACGGAGGCGGGCAGCGAAAGCTTGTCCGCAGCCTCGCGACAGCCGCCAAGCGAATCCCTTCACGTGCGCCGCGAGTCCCTTCACCTTCGCAGCGAGGACGCGCAGGAATTCGACCGCCTGATGGCCGCTGGTCACGCAAGCTACCAAACGGGTGATGCCGACGAGGCGCTAAGGGCGTATTTTCAGGCTCTTGCCCTCGAGCACCTGTCGGTCGGCCAGCTCGCTGGACCGCTTAATGCCGTGGCTTGGATCTACCAGGAACTCGGCAAGCTGGATGAGGCGTTGCCGCTGGCGCGGGCGGCCGTCCACATTCAGCCCGACACTCCGAGCTTCCTGCAGACCCTGGCCATGGTCCTGCTCAGGCGCGGCAACCATGCGGAGGCACTCAAGCTGTCGCGACAGGCCGTGCGCCTCGATCCCGACAACGCCGCTCTGCTCGCCACGCTGGCGCAAGCCCTCGAAGCGGCGGGCGAGAGGAGGCAGGCCCTGGTCCATATGCTGGAAGCCGCGCGCTTGGATCCGACCTTTCAGAGCCAGGCAGACCGGCTGCGCCAGAACCTGCAATAGCTTGTCCGTGTCTGGGGCCGGCATTGGCTCCGGCCGCAGGCAATCCCCTACCCCGCTACCTGCGGCACGAAAATGAAGTCGCCACCCTCGTGCCCCGCGAAGTTGATCGGTTCGAACGAAGGAACCTGCGGAAATCTCCGGCGCGCGGCCGCCGTGACCACGCGGGCCCGGATCGCGAGGTAGAGGCGCTCTGCCTCCAGAATGATCCCGTTGTCCGCGAGGACACCCAGGAAGGCCTGCGCAAAGACCGAGTGACCCTTTCCGCCCGCATCGAGCACGGGCTTGACGCCGCCCGAGGTGAGAGCGACCCGGGCCCGCATCGCCGCCAGTGTCTCCAGGACTTCGGTCCGCGCCTCTTCCGATAGTCCCGGCTCTAGCTTGACGTACGAATTCCGGGTCAGCATGCCGGCGTAGCACGAGTCGGCGACGACCATCACGTGCTTCGCCGACATCAACTGAAGGTGGTCGGTGATGCTGAACGTCGAGATCCATTCGGTGGGATCGTCTCGCTCGGCATCGACCGGAATCCAATAGCCGCGATCGATCTTTTCCTCCAGGTGCCCGTGCCCCGCGTAGTAGATGAGCAGGTTGTCGCGTTCCGTCAGCCTTTGGCGAAGGTCGTTGAGGGCCTTCAGAATTTGCTGCCGGGTGGCGTCGGTAAGCAGGGTTACCTGAAAGCCGTACCGATCGCGAAGAATGCCGGCGATGGCCCTCGCGTCGTTCACGGCATTGCGCAGGCGTTCCCAGTGGCGATAGTTGTCGTTACCGACCACCAGCGCGTAATACTGCCCGAACCGGCCACGCTCGGCACGGCCGCGAGGGACGGAGGCGACACCGCCGTCAGCGGGAAGCAAGGTGATAGCCCGCATGCTCCGTTTGCCCTGGTGGTCGATGGCCAGGATCTCGAGCCTAGTTCCCGGAGCCGAGATCTCGGGGAGCAGGACCGTAAACGTGCCCTCGGCGCCCACCCTCATGCCCTTGCCGTTGACGCTGAGCGACTTCAGCCCGCCCGAAGCTAGCACCCGGCCGGTCACCGGCCGCGCCTCGGTGGTGCTGGCGATCCGGACCTCGTCCTGGCCCGCGGCGGCGGGAGGATCGATCAGCTCGATCGTCGGCCCGCCGAAGTCGCCGATGCCGCGGGCCTGGGGCTGGACGACGTCGTCGAGCTCCTCGCTGAGCTCGGTGATCCTCTCGTTCAACTGCGCGATCTCGGCGGTGCGGCGAGCGATCTCGCGATCCCGCTGCTCAAGGTTCTGCCGCTGCGTCTCAAGCTGTTGGCGCAGGGCTTCCACCTGTTCCTCGTGGCGGCTCGCCACGTCGGGCTCGGGTTTGGCTCGGGCCTCGGCAAGCTCGGCGAGCGCCGCCCGATACTTGGCACCGAGCTCCGCCAACTGCTGACGTTCCTGCGTCGCTGCGTCGGCCTCCGTGCCCTGGCGCGATCGCAACCGGGTGAGCTCGTCCATCGCCTTGTTGAGCTGCTCCCGGAGGCGATTGATGGTGCGATCCTGCTCCCGCACCCGCGTCTCTAGGTCACGGGTGCGCGCCTGCTTCTCGGCGCCGATCACCAATCCCGCCGGGGACGGGCTTACCCCCGAGGCCTTGGCATACCAATTGAAGGCTTCGGCCTTGTTCTGCGGCACCCCAAGGCCCTTCTCGTACAATCGACCGAGGCTGACGGCCGCCTGGGTATACCCCTGCTCGGCTGCCTTTCTGTAGTACGCCGCGGCCAACGCATAATCCGGCGCTCCGACTTTGCCCTTCTCATAGATCGAGCCCACGTAGTATTGCGCCTCCGCGTCGCCGGCGTCCGCCTTGGCGCGCCAGCCCTCGAGCGCAGCGCCGTAGCTGGCGCTGTCCTCGAGCACGTACTCGCCGCCGCGGATCGCACAGTCCTCGGCCGTGGTGCGGATCAGCGGCCGGCGCGCAACATAGGTCAGCCGCGTTCCGAGACGCCGGACCTGTCCCGGAAGCAGGCAGTCGACGATGGCAGATGGATCGGCGGCACCGGCCGCGGCCACTCGAATGACGCCCTCACGCGCCCAGACGCGCTCCGGTTCGGTTGCTGTGGCTGTGGTGCCACAAACGCTCAAGAAAAGCGACACAGCGGCGCAAAGCCGATGCAGCAAGGTCACCCGCATGGCAAGATCGCTTCGCCCGAGGATCCCCCTCCGGGGTTCCTCAAAGAGGGCCAAGTCTATCACCTATTGGGTTCGGAAGGAATTCTTAAAGCTTAGCGGCGGCCAAGACCCGACGACAGCACTTGGGAACCCGGCAAGAGAGTCCTGTTGGTCGTCGCCATGCGGAGGAGGCAACGATGACCATCATCGATCGTCACGCGGAGGTGCGTGGGCCGGACCACAATCAGCGAGCGACGGTGCAACCGCGATCGATGCGAAGGCGTCGGTCGCGTGCATGGTCCTTGACTGCGCTTGCGACAGGCGTCCTCGCCATGCCGCTCCTGCTCGCCGCGCAGGCCTCCTTGGCACAGACCCTCGACGACCAGCTCGGCGCGGCATTGGGTAACGGCTGCCCCGGCTTGTCCCCCGTTTCCGGTTCCGGCCTTTCCAGCCTCTGCGCCACCACCCTATTTCTCAGCGAAGACGCGGTTACCGCCGGCGGCAATCAGACCCAGTCCCAGGGATCAACAGTTTCCGTCGTTCCTCGTGCGGTCGCCGCTCGACTGGAAGGCACGCTGGGGATCGTCGGCGGCGGAGCGAGCGCGGACGGATCGATCGATCTCGGCGGCGGCTTCAGCGCCTATGGCTCGATCGATGGGGAGGTATTGAACCGGGACGTCACAACCAACGAAGATGCATACGATTCACAGATTGTTGGGGTGTCTGTCGGCGGCGACTACCTCATAACAGACTGGGCCGTAGCAGGCATGGCCTTCAGCTACAGCAGCAACAACGGTGACTTTGATGCCGGTGGCGACTTCCGGACCAACTCGTTCGGGGTGACCGCCTACGGCTCATTCACGCCGCTTCAAGGCTTCTTCACGGACGTCGTCCTCGGCTATGCCTACAAGAACTACGACGTGACCAGAGCCGTTTCCGCCGTCGCCGTGCCCAGCGGAACCATCGCAGCTCTTGGCCGAGCCTCGGGCAGCACCGACTCCAACAACTTCGATGCGCGGATGAACCTCGGCTACGACTTCGCCATCGACAACATCACGATCGGACCGCGCGCGGGCGTGCGGTACGGCTACACCCTCATTCACAGCTTCTCGGAGAGTGGTCCGACCGGGCTCGAGCTCAACTATCTGGACGACGAGGGGGTGACTTCGCTGCAGACCTCACTCGGGGCGGCGGCATCGATCGCCATCAGCACCGAGCTCGGTGTCTTCGTGCCGCAGATCAGCTTCGAGTGGGTCCATGAGTTCCGCAACGACCAGAGGTTCGCCTCGGTGCAGCTTGTCGATGACGGCAGCGGCACCACGTTCATTTCTCCGACCGACAAGCCCGACCGGGACTTTTTCGACCTCGGCGTCGGCGTAGTCGCCGTGATGCCGGGTGGCGTCCAGCCATACGTCAGCTTCAGGGCGCTTCTCGGCCACAGCTTCTTCGAGAACTACGCGGGCACATTCGGGGCGCGCATCGAGTTCTAGCAGCGGGCGCCCGCCGATCTGCGGGTCGTCATCGGCCGGCGGGCTGTGAATCCAATAGTCGTTGCCGGAGAGCGGACAGGATCTCGCGCCAGATCTCCTGCCAGCAGCACGCGTGGTCGTAGCCCGGGATCACGATGACCTCGGAATTCGCGCCGGTCGCCGCCTTGAGCACGAGATCGGCCGGGACCACCTGGTCTCTCCCGCCGACGTAGTGTCGCTGAGCGACACGGCGGGGAAGGATGTCCGCGCCAAGCGGGTTCAGCGACCCACCCAGCCTGCCGTAGCCATGGTGCTCGGCCCAGGAGTCGGGATCGATGTTTGCGGCGATGGTGACGACGGCCGTCGTCTCGGCGATGCGTCCGGCCAGCAGCAGCGCCAGCGCACCGCCGCCGCTATGTCCGAACCAGACGATTGCGGGGAAATCGCCTCGCGCGGTCACTCTGCCGAGGGCCGCCGCCATGCTGTACACAACGGATGCCGAGTACCGCCCAGACGTCCAATCGCGCGCCGAGCATGGCGCACTATCGGCAAGCCCGTGGTAGCACGGGCGGCCCAGATAGACCGCCGGGTCGGGGTCCATCGCCATCAGGCGCAGCATCAGCGGGTTGCGTGGCGTCGGATCGGCAGCCGGCCGGCCGGCGATCCACGGGGTGCCGTCACCCTCGAGGTAGACATGCAGAGCGCTTGGGCGCGGTGATGGCGGAGCAGCGAACGCGCCGTTCACGTAGACCGCGTGAAGGAACGGATCTCCCGGCACAATCTCCTTGTTCAACCCGTGCTCGGCGGCCAACGCGTCGAAGCGGTCGGCGGGGGACGCACATCCGGCAAGGATTATCGAAGCCAGCAGCCAAGCTGCCACGGTGAAGTCGGCTTCGGCACAATACCGCCGGCTCCCGGCCCTCATCGTGGCGTCGCGGGTCGCTGTCGTCGGCGGCATGGCGATCGCCGGTTTATGAGCGCGCAAGGCCGGTAGACCGGGGCTCACTCATCAAGCGACGGCATGTCAGGCAACGAAGGGGGAGTGCCGGTCGATTTCGCCGACCCCTGCGATTTCGGCGAGCCGGGCGCCATCGACAATGCTCAGGCTTCGCTCCTGGCGCAGAACGACTGTCTCGGCTTCGAGCATGCGGAAGGCGCGGCGGACGTCGGTTGCGGCCAAGCCCAAGGCGTCGCCGACGTGCTCGGCCTCCAACGGAAAGTCGAAGGCAACGCCACGCACCCTTAGGCGCCTGGCGAGGCGGGAGTGCAGCTCGACGATCAGGCCGGCCACCCTTTCGACTGCCGTCATCTGCCCGACGCTGACGAGGCGCCGCTCGGTGGCGAGTTCCTCCGCGGTGGCGATGGCATGAGCCATCCGGCTGATCGCGGGATCGCGGGCGACCAAGTTCGAATACCCTTCACGCTCGAAGTTCATCGTTGTCACGTCGGTCAGCGCCTCAACCCAATGATCGGTGCGGTCGCCGTGAAGAAAGGCGGGGCTGACCGGCTGCGGCGGCAACAGGAAGGAGAGGATCTGGCGCCGGCCGGCGCGGGTCACGCTGTAGCGGTATGCCCATCCCTCGTACATCATCGGGAAGATGTCGATGCTGTGTCCCGGCTGGTACATCACCTGCCGCGCCCGATAGGCGCTGAACCCGTACAGAAGATCGACGAAACTTTCCCACCGGCCGAGGCAGGACCGGCCATAGACGAGGTCGATCTGGTTCAGAAAATCCAAACAGCGACCCTGGTGGTCCATTGTCCCACCCCTCCCTTGCTTGCCCGCTTGTTCTCGTGATTGTTGATTGCGCCGCGCGGAGCGGCGGGCGCGGCCGGTTCCAATGGGCCGGGCAGGCGTTCGCACCCCAACCAGAAATGATAGCATACTTTCCGCCGGCTGCGATAACGGCCGCTCGGAGCCTTCAGGCCCGCGGCCTCAGCCGGCGGACGGTGCGGGCTCGCCCGCGCCGCGCTCGTCACGCGCCACCGTGGTCACGCCGAGGTCGTGGAGGACGGCGTAGGCGGCGGGGATGACGACGAGCACCAGCACGGTCGACGCCGCAAGCCCGAACGCCAGCGAGGTGACCAGCGGGATCAGCACCTGGGCTTGGAGGCTGCGCTCGAAGAGGAGCGGCAGCAGCCCGGCGATCGTGGTCAGCGAGGTCAACAGCACCGCCCGGAACCGCTGCCGGGACGCCTGCCGGGCGGCGGCGAGCACATCCCGTCCCGAGGCGACGTTGCGCTTCACGAACAAGACGAGAAGGATCGAATCGTTGACGACGATGCCGGCCAGCGACGCGGCGCCCATGCCGCTCGGCATCGACAGGTCGAGGCCCATCACGACGTGGCCGAGGACGACGCCGATGGCGGCGAACGGAATGGCCAGCATGACGATGACCGGCTCGATGTAGCTGCGGAAGTGGAAGCTCAAGAGCACGAAAATCCCGAACAGCCCGAGAAGAAAGGCGCGCTCGAGCGACTCTCCCGTCTCCCTCTGCGACTTCGCCTGGCCTTCGAGCATCACCGAGATCCCCGGATTCCGCGTCAGCAGCTCCGGCAGGAAGCGCGCCCGGGTGTCGGCCAGGATCTCGTTGACGTTGGCCTTGTCGGTATCGACGTCGCCGCGCACCGTCACCGTTCTGACGCCGTCGACACGGGCGATGCGGGCGACCCCGCGAGCGGTCTCGAGCGTCGCCAGCGCCGTCAGCGGCGCCTGCTCGCCGCCGGGCAGGGTGACCGCGAAGTCGTCGAGAGCGGCGAGGCTGCTCTGGTCGAGGGCGTCGAGGCGGACGTCGATCTCGAAGCGCTCGCGGCCGACCTGGATCTCGGCGGCGGTGCGGCCGTGAAAGGCGGCGCGAAGCTGACCGGCAAGCTCCGCCGCATCGAGGCCGAGCCCGAGGGTCCCCTCGCGCAGGCGGACCCGGATCTCGGGCTTGCCCGGGCGCAGATCGTCGCGGAGGTCGGCGACCCCCTGGTAGCGGCCGAGCCAGGCGATGAGCTCCTCCGCACCGGTCTTCAACGTCGCGAGATCCTGGCCCTGCAGGCGGATCTCGATGGGAATGCCGGCCGGCCCGATCTGCGGCTCCATGAAGCTCATGGTCAGCACGTCGGGGATGACGCCGGTCTCCTCGCGCCATCGGTTGAGGACATCGGCGAGCCGGGCGTTCCGCCGCTCCGCGCCGAGCAGGTCGACGCTCACCGTCGCCACGTGCGCGCCGGCCTCGAAGGCCTCGATGTTGCGGTTGAACTGGACCAGCACGGTGCGGACCAGGGGCTGGCCCTCCGGCTGAAGGGGCGTGAAGATCGCGTCGACGCGACCGAGCGCGTCGACGATGCGGGCGACCACCTCCTCGGTGCGGGCGAGCGGCGTGCCCTGGGGCAGGAGGATCCGCGCCTCGACGACGTTGCCGTCGAGCTCGGGAAAGGCGCGGAACTTGACCACGCCGCCGGCGACCAGGCTGGCGGCGATCAGGAAGGCCATCACCACGGAGCCCACGGTCAGGTAGCGCCATTGGACCGCGGCGTCGACGGCGCGCCCGAGGAGGTTCTCGCGCGTCCAGTCGAAGCCCGCATCGAAGCGGCGGCGGAAGGCGCCGGGAGGCCCGCGTCCGAGCCCGTGGGCGATGTGGTGCGGCAGGATCAGGAACGCCTCGACCAGGCTCACCGCCAGGGTGATGATGAGGACGACCGGCACCACCCGCATCACCTTGCCGATGTCGCCGGCGAGGAACCCCAGGGGCGCGAACACGCAGACCGAGGTCAGGAACGAGGAGAACACCCCGGGCGCCACCTCGCGGGTGCCGTCGACTGCGGCCATCAGCCGGGTCTTTCCGTCGCGAAGATGGCGGGCGATGTTCTCGGCGATGACGATCGAATCGTCCATGATCAGGCCGATGGCGATGAGCAGCGCGACCATGGTCAGCATGTCGATCGAGTAGCCGATCAGGACCATGACCGCGAGCGAGCCGAGGAACGAGGCCGGCAGCCCCATCGCCACCCAGAAGGACAGACGGAACGAGAAGAACAGCCAGAGGACGAGAAACACCAGGACCAGGCCCATGGCGCCGTTGCCGACGAGCATGTCGAGGCGGTCCTCGACGATGGACGCCACGTCGCGGGTGAGCTGGAACTCGACGCCGGGCGGCGCCCGCCTGCGCTCGTCGGCGACGAAGGCGCGCACCGCCTCGACGACCGAGATCGTGTCCTGGTCCCTGGTCTTGTTGACCTGGAGGAGAGCGGCCCGCCGGCCGTTGAGCAGCATCCGCTCCTCGTCGAGATCGAAACGGTCGGTGACGGAGGCGATCTGGCCGAGCCTGACCTCGGCGCCGCCGGTGCCGGCGACGACCACCAGGTCCTCGAATTCCCGCGGATGGCGGCGCTGGTCCTCGAACCGGACGAGAACCTCGCGGTCCCTGGTCTTGACGGTGCCGGCGGGCAGATCGAGGCTCTGGCGCTCGACGATGCGGGCAATGTCCTCGACGCTGAGGCCGAACTGGCGCAGCGAAAGCGCATCCGGCTCGATCCGGACCTGCCGGTCGGAGAAGCCCAAGAGCTCGACCTGGCTCACGTCGTCGAGGGCGATCAGCCGGTCCCTCAGCGCCTCGGCGTAGTCCTTGAGATCCGGCTCCGCCATCGGGCCCGAGACCGCCACCGACACCACCATGTCGGTGCGCTCGAGCTGGCGGATCACCGGCCGTTCCGTGAGTTCCGGGAAGTCGTCGATGGCGTCGATCTCGGTCTTGACGTCGGTGAGAAACCGATTGACTTCGCCTTCCCGGCGCATCTCGATCGTCGCCGTGCCCACCCCCTCGCGCGCTTCGCAGCGGATCTCCTTGACGTCGGTGAGGGACTGCACGGCGTCCTCGATGCGCTCGCAGATGGCCTCCTCGACCATCTCGGCGCTGGCGCCGGGGTAGGGCACCGCGACCTGCACCTTGTCGGTGGAGAAGTCGGGGAAGGTCTCGCGGCGCAGCGACGGCAACGCCGTCAGGCCCGCCGCGATCAGCATCAGCATCAGAAGGTTGGCGGCCGTCGGATGGCCGGCGAAGAACCGGATCACGGCCGCTCCCTGCCGCGGTCGTCGGCGCGGGCGTCGACGAGCAGCTCGCGGATCGCCGCCTCGTCCTCGGCGGGCTGGAGCAGCATGCCGCCGATGGCCGGGATCAGATCGGATACCACCACGCGCTCGCCCGGCTCCAGGCCCGATTCGATGACCGCCAGATCGCCCTGGACCGGCCCCGCGGACACCGGCCGCAACACCAGCCGATCGTCATCGCCGGCGACGTAGACCCGGGGACCGTCGGCGGTGCGGTGCAGGGCGACACGGGGTATCACCATCTGCTGCGGCCACGCCGGGCCATAGAGGTCGACGCGCACGAACATGTTCTTGATCAGGGGCGGACGGCGGCCGGGGATCGCCTTGCGGTAGGGCTCGTCGACGGAAACGATGACGCCGACGGTCCGCGTCTTGGGATCGATGGCCGGGCTGATGCGATCGACGCGGGCATCCCAGCGCGCGGTGACCTGCTCGGTCCGCAACAACACGCTCGCCTCGAGGCCGAAGCGGTCGGGGATGCGGCCGATCTCCGCCGCCGTCAGCGGCGACGGGTCGATATCGCGACGGGCGAGGACGGCCATCTGGCCGATCGGCACCTGCGCCGTCACCTCGGCGGCATCGATGCTGTCGGCCACGGCCAGCACCTCGCCGACGTTGACGAACTGGTTGCGCTCGACGTGAACCTCGGCGATCCGCGCATCGAACGGCAGGCGTAGCACCGTTCGCTCGAGATCGAGCCGCGCCCCCCTGAGCCGTGCCTCGTTGAGGGCGAGGCTGGCCTCGAGCACCTGGCGCTGCGCCGGGTACAGGGTCAGCTGGTTCTCGAGATCCTGCAGCTTCTGGCGGGCCAGCAGCACCTGGCGTTCGGCCTCATCGACGGCGGCCTGGCTCGCGACCCCCTGGCGGCGAAGCGTCCGCTTGCGGGCGAGATCGTCCTCGGCGAGCGACAGCACCTGACGCTCGATGGCGAGCGAGAGGCGCGTGTTCGATTCGCGCATCTCCAGCTCGGCAAGCTCCGCCTTGACGCTCTCCAGGGTGGCTTCGAACTGGGCGACGGCCAGCTCGTAGTCCGCCGGATCGATCCTGAGGAGAACGGTGCCGGCGTCGAACAGCCGGCCGGGATGCAGATCGTCGTGGCGCTCGGCGATCTTGCCGCTGACCTGGGCGACCGCCTGCCAGACGGCTGCGGGCTCGACGGGGCCGTAGCCGACCGCCCGCGGCACGAAGTCGACGGCCTCGAGGGTGATCACCCGGACCGGGCGGGCGGCCTCGGTGGGCGGCACCTGCAGGGGCTTTTCGCGACCGCCGATCGCCAGCGCCAGGGCGATGACGCCGGCGGCGATCGGCGGGATGATCAGAAGACGCTTCAACCGGTTCTTCGCGGCAGCGTCCATCCCCGCCCGCCCGGCCTAGCGGGTCGCCGGCCCGGGAAAAGCGGCGAGCACGGCCTGGACGACCTCCGCGATCCGCTCCGGGCTCTCCTCGATGTCGCCCTGCCACTCGGTCGCGCGGCCGTGCCACACCGGGCGCCTGGTCACGGCATCGAAGATGTCGACGGAGAGCGTTCCCTGCCTGACCGTCCGCACCGTCGTCCTGCCGTAGGAGAAGCCGCCAAACCTTGGGTAGGGGCCGTAGGGCCAGAGCACGGGCGCGGGCGGCCCCCAGTCATCGACGGAGATGCGATCCCGATAGCCGAGGGAATAGGCGATGGTGAAGTCGGGCGGGTCGTCCTGCCGGAACCCCTTGGCGACCAGCACCCGGGCGATGGCGTCGCGAACGCGCTGCCGGGCGAGAGCCGACGTCGGCAAGGCCTCGTTCTCGCCCGCCTGCACGATCGGCTCCTCCGTCACCCAGCCGAAGGCCCGGTACGAAGACGAGTCCCAGCCGACCTCGTAGTCGACGCTGGTGGCGAATGGTGCGCATGCGGCGAGCGCCAGGACAAAGGCCAAGCTCGCCAAGCGCTGCGCCGGAGCGTCACCAGGCATCGAGGCTCGGACATCCCGCGGTTGAGGCCGGATCAAGCTTAGCATCCCGCGAAAGCCCGGCGGAAGTGCCACGCGCATCGGGCTGCGTCCGAGCGCCGCTCCTGCTAGAGTGGGCGCACGGCCGCAGAGCGGGACGCCCCGCGGCGGGCCGACCGGGAAGGGAGCGGGTCATGCGGATCAAGGTGGAGAGGCCGAGCCGGGAGCAGATCGCCGAGATGCGGGCCTGGCCGACATGGTCGAAGGAGGAGAGCGTCTTCGACTGGCGGTACGATACGCCCGAGACCTGCTACCTGCTCGAAGGCGACGTCAAGGTGTCGACCGACGGCGGCGAGGTCGTCGAGTTCGGCGCCGGTGATCTGGTGACGTTCCCCGCCGGACTGACGTGCGTCTGGGATGTGCGCAAGGCGGTGCGCAAGCACTACCGCCTCGGCTGAGCCGCGCCCGGAGCCCCCGGTGGACCCCTGCCCCCTCGACCACGGCGGCGGCCTCGATGCGGCCGCGGCTCGCTTCGGCACGCCGAGGGAGGCCTGGATCGACTTGTCCACCGGGATCAACCCAGAGCCCTATCCACTGCCCCGGCTGGACGCGAGCCTCTGGCATCGCCTGCCCGACCGGGACCTCGACCGGGCCCTGCGAAGCGCCGCGGCGCTGTGCTACGCCGCGCCCGACGCCGACCGTGTCGTCGCCGCGCCCGGCTCGCAGGCGGTGATCCAGTGGCTTCCGCGGCTCTTGGCGCCGACCCGGGTCGCCGTGATCTCGCCGACCTACAACGAACACGGGGCGAGCTGGGCCGCCGCCGGTCACGCTGTCGAGGAAATCGATGGGAGGAAGGTGCCGGCCGGGACCGCCGTCCTCGTCGTCACCAATCCCAACAACCCGGACGGACGCACGCTGACGCCGGACGCGCTGTTGGCCCTCGGCTGCGGCCGCCTGCTCGTCGTCGACGAGGCGTTCTGCGACACGGAGCCGACGTTGAGCCTGGCGCCCTTCGTCGACGAGGGCGACACCGTCGTGCTTCGCTCGTTCGGGAAGTTCTTCGGCCTCGCCGGCCTCAGGCTCGGCTTCGCCGTGGCATCGGAGCCGTGGGCCGGGCGACTGCGGCGCGCCCTCGGGCCGTGGGCCGTCGGTGGCCCGGCCGCACGCATCGGCGCCCTCGCGCTGAGCGACCGGGCCTGGATCGCCGCCACCCGGAAGACCCTCGGCACCGCGGCGGGCCGACTGAGAGCGCTGTTCGCCGCCGCGGGCCTCGACGTCGTCGGCGGCACCGATCTGTTCCTCCTCGTCGAGCACCGGGAGGCGCGGTCGCTGTTCGAGCACCTGGCGAGCGCCGCGATCCTCGTCCGGCGCTTTCCGGCACGGCCGACCTGGCTCCGCTTCGGCCTGCCCGGGAGCGACACCGACTGGCGGCGTCTGGAGCAGGCGCTCGACGCCTGGAGGACCTCGCCGGCGGCGATGGCGCAGACCGGCTGACGGGCGCAGGACACGAACACCGAACCGGTCTCGACCGATGCTGGAACTTGCCCTCCGTTCGCTGACCACCTTCTTCGCCACCATCGGCCCGGTCGACGTCGCCGTGCTCTACGCCGCGCTGACCGCGTCGGCCTCCACCCTCCAGCGGCGGCGAATGGCGATCAAGGGGACGATCATCGCCACCGTCCTGCTTCTCCTGTTCGTCCTGGTCGGTCAGGAGCTGCTGAGATGGCTCGGCATCGGCCTGCCGGCGCTGAAGACCGCCGGCGGCATCCTGCTCCTTCTCCTCAGCATCGACATGGTGTTCAAGCCGCCGTCGGCGCTGGCTTCGGCGACCCGGGCCGAGACCACGGAGGCCGAGCACCGGGCCGACATCTCGGTGTTCCCGCTGGCGACGCCGCTGATCGCCGGACCTGCGGCGATGGGGGCCGCCATCCTGTTGGCGGCGGAAGCCGGCGGCGATGTGCTCCTGGAGATCGTCGTCATCCTCGCCCTGTTGGCGGTGCTGGCGCTGACCCTCGGCCTTCTGCTCGTCGCCGCCCGGCTGCAGCGCCTCCTCGGCGTCACCGGCCAGAACGTGATCTCGCGCATCGTCGGCATCCTGCTCGCCGCGCTCGCCGTGCAGTTCGTCTTCGACGGCGTCGGCGCCAGCGGGATCTTCTGAGACGCGGGGGCGGCGCGCTACGGGCGCGGCCGAACCTCCTCGCCGGTCTCGCCGAGCTCCCGGTAGCGCTCGCCGAAGGGCCGGCGCGACGCATAGCAGTCGACGTCGCCGAGGGAGGGGTAGCAATGGATCGGGGTGAACGGATGGAGTTCGTCCTCCTTGCAGTAGGCGAGCCCGGCCTCCTTGCGGACGAGAGAGCAGTCCTTCCCGGAAAGCGCCGAGATGGCATGGTCGCCAAGCGTGCGGTCGGTGGCGGCGAGGCTCGCCAGCTCGGCGGCCACATACGGCGCGCACGAACCGAGGACGAGGGGAAGCAGGAGGGCGCAGAGGAGGCGCATCGATCCCTCTCTCGAGAGCCGTGGCGGTCGCGCGGACGCGCCGCCCCGGGGAGCGATCTTTGGCCGTCGCCGTTAAAACGCCGTTAAGCGCGGGGACCGCGGGCCTTGATCGCGCCGGGCTTGTCGGTTAACTCCGTGATGACCGGTCGTGCGCTTTTCCCTCGCGCGGCGAAAAGGAGGAGTGGTATGGTCGCGACCGAAACGCCGATCTGCAACTTCGGGTGGAAGGCTCCCGATTTCAGCCTCACGGATCCCGACGGTCGGACCCACGGCCTCGGCGACGCGAGGGGACCGCGAGGCACGCTGGTGATGTTCATCTGCAACCACTGCCCCTACGTGCAGGCCGTCGCCGACCGCATCGGCCGCGATGCGCGCGAGCTTCAGGCCCACGGCATCGGCGTCATCGCGATCATGCCCAACGACCACCGGCGCTACCCGGAGGACTCGCCCGCCAACATGAAGCGGTTCGCCGCCAAGCACGGCTTCACCTTTCCCTACGTGATCGACGAGGACCAGAGCGTGGCCCGCGCCTACGATGCCGTGTGCACGCCGGATTTCTTCGGCTTCGATGCCGATCTCGGGCTCCGGTATCGCGGCCGCCTCGACTCCTCCGGACGGATGCCGGCGCCTTCGGACGCCCGCCGCGAGCTGTTCGACGCCATGATCCAGATCGCCGAGACCGGCCGCGGGCCCGCGCAACAGACGGCGAGCATGGGCTGCTCGATCAAGTGGCGTGAGGGAGCGCCTTGAGCGGAGCCTGACGATGGCCAAGGACACCCCGCCGGCGATCGACCCCACCCAGGAGGCCTTGTTCCGCGAGGTCGACGACGACCTTCGCCAGGAGAAGCTGTTCCGGCTGTGGAAGACCTACGGCACCTGGGTGATCGCCGGCTGCGTCGCGCTCGTCGTCGGTGTCGGCGCCTTCGAGGGCTGGCAGGCCTACGACGAGAGCAGCCGGCGCCAGGCCGGCGAGCGCTTCAACGCCTTCCTCGCCCTCGCCGCCAGCGACCCGGTGGCGGCCGATGGCGCCTTTCGCTCCCTTGCCGAGGACGGCCCGCAGGGTTATCGGCTTCTGGCCCAGCTGCAGCGGGCGGCCCTCCTCGCCCGCGAGGGCGACATCGAGGCAACCATCGCCGCCTACGAGCACGTGTCGGCGATGACGGAGGATCGCCTCTATGGCGATCTCGCCCTCGTGCTGGCGGCAATGGTCGAGATGCGGGGCGAGATCGATGCCGGCGAGGCCGGCCGCATCCTCGCCCGCCTCGAGCCTCTGACCGCCGACGATCGGCCATGGCGGTACACCGCCCGCGAGCTCGTCGCCCATCTCGCGCTCAGGGCCGGAGACCGCGCGAAGGCGCGGACGATGCTGGCGGCACTCGCCGAGGATGCGCTGGCGCCGCCGGGGCTGCGCCAGCGGGCCGGCGAAGCGCTGGCCGCCCTCGCCGGCGGATGACCGGCGGTCGGACGGAGGTTGGGGCTTCGGGCATGCGGTGCGCCGCCATCACCCTCTCGGTCGCCGGCGGTCTGGTGCTCGGCGGCTGCGACACCTGGTTTGGCGCGGTCAAGGAGCCGCTGCCCGGCGAGCGGCAGTCGGTGATGCTGCACCAGAGCGAGATCAATCCCGATCCGGCGCTCGGCGCCCACCAGATCCTGCTGCCCCGCCCCGTCACCAATCCCGACTGGCCGCAGGCCGGCGGCTACGCGAACCACGCCATGCATCATCTGTGGATCGAGGAGGCGCCGGGGCCGGCGTGGCGGTTCCGCATCGGCAGCGCCGCCGACGCCGACCGGCCGCGCCTGCCGCCGCCGATCGTCGCCGGCGGCCGGCTGTTCGCCATGGATGCCGAGCACCGGGTGAACGCCCTCGAGGCGACCACCGGCAAGCGGCTGTGGCAGGCGCGGCTGGCACCGCGCGGCGACGAGGACCTGATCACCGGCGGCCTCGGCTACGAGGCCGGCCGCGTCTTCGCCGCCTCCGGCTTCGCCGAGGTGATCGCGCTCGACGCGGCGACGGGCGAGGAGCTCTGGCGCCGACGGGTGGATGCGCCCGTGCATGCGCCGCCGGCGGTGCGCGACGGGCGGCTGTTCGTCATCAGCGTCACCAACACCCTCCACACCCTCGACGCCGAAACCGGCAACGAGCTGTGGATCTACCGCGGCATCGGCGAGATGGCCGCCATCATCGGCGGCGCCAATCCGGCCGTCGACGGCGAGGTGGTGGTGGCCCCCTTCTCCTCGGGCGAGCTGGTGGCGCTCCGGGTCGACAACGGCCGCGTTCTGTGGTCCGACTCGCTGGCCTCGACCCGCCGGACCGACGAACTGGCGGCGATCTCGCACATCCGCGCCGCGCCGGTCATCGACCGCGGCCGGGTCTATGCGGTGAGCTATTCGGGAGTGATGGTGGCCATCGATCTGCGCAGCGGCCGGCGCATCTGGGACCAGTCCATCGGCGGCCTGCAGCGACCCTGGATCGCCGGCGACTACCTCTTCCTCGTCACCCTCGACGGCGAGCTCGTCTCTCTCAGCCGCGACCAGGGCCGGGTGTTCTGGCTCACGCCGCTGCCCGCCTTCGAGGACCCGGAGCGGCGGCGGCGGCCGATCCTCTGGTCCGGCCCGGTGCTCGCCGGCGACCGGCTGGTGGTCGCCGGCTCCAACCGGGAGGTGCTGACGCTGTCGCCCTATACCGGCGAGCCGCTCGGCCGCATCGCGCTCTCCGCCCGCGTCACCGTGCCGCCGGTGGTGGCGGCCGGCTCGCTGTACGTCCTCAGCGACGATGCGGAGCTGCACGCCTACCGCTGACCCGGGCGCCCGCCCCAGCCGATGCCGCTCTCCGTCGCCATCCTCGGCCGCCCCAACGTCGGCAAGTCGACGCTGTTCAACCGGCTGGTCGGCCGGCGCCAGGCCCTCGTCGCCGACGTCCCGGGCGTCACCCGCGACCGCCGCGAGGGCGAGGCGCGACTGGGCGATCTCCGCTTCACGGCGATCGACACCGCCGGCCTCGCCGAGGCCCGCGGCGACACGCTCGCGGCGCGCGTGCAGGCGCAGACCGACCGCGCGCTGGCCGACTGCGACGTGGCGCTGTTCCTGATCGACGCCCGCGCCGGCCTCACGCCCCTGGACCGGCACGTCGGCCGCCGGCTGCGCCAGGCCGAGCGGCCGGTGATCCTCGTCGCCAACAAGTGCGAGGGCCGGGGCGGCGAGGCCGGGCTCCTCGACGCCTACGCGCTCGGCCTCGGCGAGCCGGTGGCGGTCTCGGCCGAGCACGGCGAGGGCATGGCCGACCTCTACGACGCCCTGCGGCCGTTCGCCGACCGCGCCGCCGCGCCCGCGGCCGGGGCGGCCGAGGCGGCCGAGTCGGAGACCGCACCGGCACCCCTGCGGATGGCCGTCGTCGGCCGCCCCAACGTCGGCAAGTCGACGCTGATCAACCGCCTCATCGGCGAGGAGCGCCTGGTCACCGACCGCGAGGCCGGGACGACCCGGGACGCCATCGCCGTCTCCTGGCGCTTCCGCGGTCGGCCGATCCGGCTCGTCGACACCGCCGGGCTCCGCCGCCGGGCGCGGGTGAGCGAGACGCTGGAACAGCTCGCCGCCGGCGACACGCTCCGCGCCATCCGCTTCGCCCACGTCGCGGTCGTCGTCATCGACGCGACCCGGGGCGTCGAGAGCCAGGACCTCGCGATCGCCGCCCTGGTCGCCGACGAGGGCCGCGCCCCGGTCGTCGCCGCCAACAAGTGGGACCGCGTCGACGACCGCGCCGGCGCGCTCGGGGAGATCCGCGCCCGCCTCTCCACCTCGCTCGCCCAGGTGGCGGGTGTGCGCCTGGTCACGCTGTCGGCGCTCACCGGCGAGCGCGTCGAGCGGCTGATGCCGGCGGTGCTCGCCGCCCACGACGCCTGGTGTCGGCGCGTCGCCACCGCGCCGCTCAACCGCTGGCTCGAGGAGATGACCCTGCACCACCCGCCGCCGGCGGTCGCCGGCCGGCGCATCCGGTTGCGCTACGCCACCCAGGCCAAGGCCCGGCCGCCGACGTTCGTCGTCTTCGCGAGCCGGCCCGAGGCGCTGCCCGAGTCCTATCTCCGCTACCTCGCCGGCGGCCTCCGCGACCGCTTCGGCCTCGACGGCGTGCCGGTCCGCATCCTCGTCCGCAAGGGCCGCAACCCGTTCGCGCCGCGCGCCTGAGCCGGCCGGGTGCCGGCCGCGAAAACCGCGACGAAATGCGACATTTTGCGACATTTTGCGACA
>CAYQSU010000059.1:0-21463 GCA_964420325.1 uncultured Rhodospirillaceae bacterium
ATGATCGCCCTCACCGATCTCGCCGCCTCTGTCTGCCGTCCGACGATGCCGATCGCCGAGGTGATGAAGCGGATCGACCGCTCGCCGCATCTGTTCCAGGTCGTGGTCGACGACGCCGGACGGCTGCTCGGCACCATCACCGACGGCGACATCCGCCGCGCCATGCTGCGGGGCGTCGGCCTCGACGATCCGGCCGCCGCCTGCATGCACATCCGGCCCGTGACCGGCCGCCTCGGTGACGCCTACGGCAACCAGGCCAAGCTCGCCGCCGTGCGCAGCAACCGGGCCTTCCTGCCGGTCGTCGACGACGCGGGGCGCGTCGTCGAGGTGCTGGTCCGTGGCTTCGACGGCGCCGGCATCGCGCATGCCCTGGTGATGGCCGGCGGCTACGGCAAGCGCCTCGGCGAGCGCACCAGGGAGACGCCGAAGCCGCTGTTGGCAGTGGGCGGCCGGCCGATCCTGGACCACGTGCTGTCCGGGCTCGAGGATGCCGGCGTGGGCACGGTCCACGTCTCCGTCCACTACCGCGCCGACCAGATCAAGCGGTTCCTCGAGGCCCGCGCCAACCGCATGGCCGTGCACCTGATCGAGGAGGCCGACCCCTTGGGTACGGCCGGCGCCCTGGGGCTCTTGGACCGCGAGGTGAGCGGCCCGGTGCTGGTCGTCAACGGCGACGTCATCACCGGCGTCGATCTCGCCGCCCTGCAGGACTTCCACGTGCGGCACGGGCTCGACGCCACCGTCGGCGTGGCGCGCTACGATCTGGACGTGCCGTTCGGCGTGGTGCGCTACGGCGAGGACGGCCTGTTTGCCGGCATCGACGAGAAGCCGAGGATCAGCCACTTCATTGCCGCCGGCGTCTATTATCTCTCGCCCGAGTTCGTCGCCCTCGTTCCCGGCGACCGGCCGCTCGATATGCCCGAGCTGCTGAACCTGGGCAAGGAGATCGGCCTCAGGATCGGGCTGTTCCCGATCCACGAGTATTGGACGGACGTCGGCCGGCCGGCGGACCTCGACGCCGCCGACGCCCTGCAGTCGGGGCGGACGTCGTGACGGGCGAACTCGCCGATGCCGCGGGCGGGCCCGCCCCGGGGACGCAGCCGCGGCGAGCTATGGCCGAACCGCTGGTCGTTCCGGAGGGGTGGCGAAGACCGGGCTGCCGGGATAGGGATAGCGACGGATGTCGCTGCCGAGCAGATCGAAGAGACGCCGGTTGTCGCTGCCGAACACCCGGTCGAGCGCCTCAATCTGGGCCGCAGCGAACGTGCCGCTGGTAAGCCGTCGGGACGACCCGAACAGGCGGTCGCCGGCGGACGCAAGGGCGAGCAGCGCGATGCGCAGAGAGCGCGGGCAGCGGAGGCGGTTGGCGAGCCGGTGCGCGCCGAGCGCACGGTCACTCGGCGTCGGCTTGACCACCGAGAGGTCCGTCGGCAACGGCGGGGCATCCGACCCGAGGACGAAATCGTGCAGCGCTGCGACCCATGCAGCGGCGTCCGAGCGCAGGTCCTCGACGGGCAGGACGAGGACCTGGGAGGTCCCGAAGGCCCCCCGGTAGCTCTCGACCATGGCGAGATAGTCGGCCTTCCTGTTGGCGAGGAAGAGGCGGAAGTAGGCGTCGAAGTCGGCGGCGAAGCCGGATTTCAGCGCCTGGAAGTAGAGGCCGCGAACGATCGAGGCCTGGGAGCGGATGGTGATCAGGATGCGCGCCTCCGGCGCAAACCGATGCAGGGGCTGAGCGCGCGCCGGCAGATCGGTGAAGGCGTCGCCGCTGATCGACGGATCGACGATCGCGAGGCACCGACCCGCAGGGAGGCGGTCGAGACCGCCTCCTCGAGAGTCGTTGGCGTAGCAGACGCCGTCGCCGTCCCAGCGGAGATGGCGGGGTCCGAGCACGATGACGCTCTCGGTCCGGCCCAGCACCTCGAGGCCGACGAGCGTCGTGGCGGTGCGGTGGTAGCCGATGTGGATCACGTCGGGCGGTCTCACCCGTTCTGCCCCGCCCTCAGTCCACCGCCAACGCGCCTTGGCGTCCGGAGATCCCGTCGAGCCGTTGCTTCTCGAACGCAGAGGCATACCAGCCACCCTGCCGGACCAGCTCCTCGTGCCCGCCGCGGGCGACCACCGCGCCGTTCTGCAGGACGACGATCTGGTCGGCACTGGCGACCGTCGACAGCCGGTGGGCGATGACGATGACCGTCGCCGTCGCCTCGGCGCGCAGCCGCATCAGCGCCTCCCTGAAGGCCTGCTCCGCATCGGCATCGAGGTTGCTGGTGGGCTCGTCGAGGATGAGCACGGGCGCGCGCTTGATGAGGACGCGGGCGAGATCGAGGCGCTGGCGCTGCCCGCCCGAGAGCCGCGTCCCCGCCTCGCCGACCAGCGTGCCGTACCCCATGGGCAGGCTGCGGATGAAATCGTGGGCCCCCGCCAGGCGCGCCGCCGCCTCGATCTCGGGGGTCGAGGCCTGCGGGCGACCGTAGGCGATGTGATCGGCGACGCTGACGTTGAACAGCTGCGGGCTCTGCGGCAGGAAGGCGACGCCTGCGCGGAGGCTCTGGAGATCGAAGGCGGTGTGCGGAACGCCGTCGAGCAGGATGTCGCCCTCCTGGGGCTCGCGAATGCGCACCAGGAGATCGACGAGCGTCGACTTGCCGGCGCCCGAAGGCCCGACGAGGGCGGTGATGCGACGCGCGGGGATCGACAGCGTGACATGGCGGAGCGCCGGCGAGAGTTCGGAGCCGCGGTAGTGGAAGCTCACGTCGCGGAACTCGACGCCCCGCTCGAGGCGGGAGAACGTTTGGCTGCCGCTGCGCACCTCGCGCGCCGCCTCGAGGCTCCGCAGCCGCCGATCGACAGCCTCGATGCTGGCGAGAGACGCAAGCAGGATCTGGTAGCTGCCGATGAACGCCTTCACCACCGGCAGCTGGCGCAACACGATCAGAAGGAAAAGGCCGACCTTCTCCAGCGTCAGCGCGAACTGGGTGACGCCGACGTAGAGCAGGACGAAGGCGACCACGATCATTACCGGCTCGAAGGCGACCTCGGTCTGGGCGCGGGCCCGCCTCAGCGCGTACTGCTTGCCCTCGAGATCGCCTGAGAGGCGCCTCAACATGGCGATCTCGGGCGCCTCGGCGTGGGACAGGCGGATCAGGCGCAGCGATCTCAGCCGTTCGATCAGGAATGCCGCGTGGTCCTTGTAGGCGGCGGTGACCTTGATGCCGATCGACCGGGTGCGCTTGAACAGGAAGCGGAGCGCGAAGCTGGCGAGGCCGAGCGCGACCAGCGCCATCGCCGTCATCGCCGGCGACAGCACGGCAAGGAAGAGCGCGTAGCCGGCAAGCAGGACGGCGTTGCTGGCCATTCCGAGGAGCGCCATCACGCCGCTCAGCGTGCGAACAACCTGCTCGGTCAGGTCGTTGACGATCTCGCCCAGCCTCTCGCCGTCGACGTGCGCCATCTGCGCGTGGAGGTAGGCGTCCACTCCCCGAATCGACAGGCGGCGAACTTGGCGATGCTGAAAGCGGGCGCTGCGGACGTCGCGAACGTAGGCGAAGGCCTGCCTGAGCGCGATGGCAGCGAGACTGGTCGCGAGCAGGGTGGACAGCGTGACCGGCAGCCCGATCGCCGCGTAGCCGGCGACCAGACGCCTCCACAGCGCCGACTCGCCGGTCAGCACCTCGAGATTGCCCTCCGCCTTCACGAACTCGAAGACGGGGAGCATCATGCCAATACCGATGCCCTCGAAGATGATGCCGCCGAGCTGCAGCGCCAGCAAGACAAGCAGCGAGCGCATGGGGATGCCCAACGCCCGCGCCATCCGCAGGGTGTGAACGATTGCCATCGACTGCGCGGAGTTGCTCTCGACCACGGGCGGCCCTGGCGGAAGAGACGATTGCCGCTTGTGGCCGCGGCCGCCGACGCGCTACCGCCCCTAAGGTGAACCGGAGTTCACCGAATGAACACGGGCGATCTTCGAAGATCGCTGGGGTCGAGTCAAGCGCGTCGGCCCGCCCGCCGCGCCTTCGGCCTCGGGTTCAGCGTCCGCCGACGCCGCCAGGTGCCGGTGTCCCGGTCGGCGCCATGAACCGGCGGACGTAGCCCAGGTCCGGCGCCGCCGGTGGCCGACGCAGCGCCTCGGCCATGGCCTCATCGTCGATGCCCAGCCGGCCGTCGGCGCCGTAGCGACACGGCACCATCGTACAGCGTCCTCCGAGTGCGGCATGGACCTCGGGGGTCCATGCCGTGCCCTCGATGTCGAGGACCACGATCGGCCGGTCGGTGCAGACGGCGACGCCGAACGCCGTGGTGCTGACGTAAGGAAAGACGAAGGCGTCGGCCAGGCGCCAGCTTCGCTCGAACGGCTCGGAGACGATCTCGGCGCCGGCCGCGGTGAAAAACGCGTTGCCGATCCCCCGCATGTCGGGATGGGCCTTGTACAGTACGGACAGACCCGACTGCCTACATAAAGCGACGACGCGCAGAGCCAGGTCGAGCTGGACAGGGAAGAACTGGCCGCCGCGGTAGGGATAGCGAAGCGGCAACAGCGGGAAGCCGATCACCATCACCCGCTCGATCCGTCGCGGCGGTCGCGTTGCCGCCTCGGTCCACTCGAGGTAGCGCCGCGTCTCCGCCGAGGAGAACTGCACCGCGCCAAGTCGGTGCAGCGGCGATCGCCGGTAGGAGGCCGCATACAGTGCCGCGGAGGGCCGCGACAGGCAGACGAACTCGTCGCAGGCGGCGAACTGGACCGCGGCCGACGGACTGAGATCAATGGTGCCCACCTCGTTGCCGTGGAAAAGGCCGACGATGCGGGCGCCCTGCCGCCGCAGGGCGAGCGCCACGATCCGGTTCAAGGCGAAGCCCTGGTTCGAGAAGAGGACGGTTGCGGGCGGCCGCGCGTGCGCCAGGGCGCGCCGGTAGAGGCCGCCGACGGCAGCCAGCCTGCGAAGCCAGGTCTTGGCCACCACCGCTTCGTCAAGGGGCGGCGCGCCGCGAGCCTCGAGCCGGCGATTGACGACGGCAAGGAAGCCGGCGATCGGGGCGCGGAGGTGGGCGAGGTCGGCCATGGCCACCGGCTGCGCCCCGGCGATGATGGCCTCCGCATAGGGATGGGCGCAGGTTAGGCCGCGCGCGGCCATGACCTCGTCGACGGTGCGGCTGTGGCTGCCGAGCGCCCAGCCTTGGGCGCGTCCGAGCCCCGCCGCGAGCCGGCGGCCGACGCCGGCACCGCGGTTGAACACGAGGCCCTTCAGCGTCCCGCGGAGGGTGCGGCCGATCGGGCCGACCCGGGCGATCCGGTCGTAGGCGCCACCGAGGGAGTCCCAGTCGGGGCGGTAGAACGGCCGGGCACCGGCGCCGACCACAAGCCGGACACCGGCGCTGCACCGCGCCTCGACGAGGCGCGCATGGAGGTGTTGAAGGAGACGGAAGCCGACGAAGTCGACGTCGGCGAGCAGGAGGTCGCGCGACGCCGGCTCGACAACCTCGAGCAGCTCGGTGAACGCCTCCCAGACCTCGGCGACGACGGCGGAGAACTCGCCGTCCGTTACCGGCCAGAAGCAATTCCGCCGCCACGCCTCGAGCCCTATTGCGGCGATCGATTCGACGTCGGCGGCGACCACACCGCCGGCGAAACAGACAGACGGGACGGGCTGGGCTGGGGAATCGGCGGGGAGGGCCACGGCGGCGGTCCTAGGGCGCCGGCTCGCCGGCCGGTTCGGCATCCACCAGATCCCAGCGCAGCGGCGTGCCGCGGCGGATCGCCGCGCGCGCCCGCCGGCCCAGGACCTCGGCGAGGTGCTTCGGCGCCAATCCCAGGCCGGGGCGGATGGAGCGGACGTTGGTTTCGGTGAACGCTTCGCCACGGGCGACGTCCGCGACGACGTAGAGCGAGCGCCGCAGCGCATGGATCGGGGCTTCGCTGGGCTCGACGGCGTAGGAGACGCGGCCGAGGGCGGCCCAGGCGTCGCGGACACCCTCGACCATGGTCCGGAACTCGTCCGGCTCGAGCGAGAACTGGGCATCCGGACCGCCGTCGGCGCGGGCGAGCGTCAGGTGCTTCTCGATCAACGCGGCGTCGAGGGCGACAGCCGCAACCGGCACGGCGGTGCCGAGGGTGTGGTCGGAGAGGCCGACGACGGCGTCGAAGGCGTCGGCCAGGTGCGGGATGGTGCGGAGGTGGCAGTCGGCGGTGGGCGTGGGGTAGCCGCTGACGCAGTGGAGGAGGGCGAGGCCGCCGGCACCGGCGGCGCGGGCTGCCGCCACGGCGTCGCCGATCTCGCCCAGGGTCGAGGCGCCGGTGGAGAGGATCAACGGCTTGCCGGTCGCCGCCGCCCGCGCGATCAGCGCCAGATCGACGATCTCCAGGGACGCGATCTTGTAGGCCGGTGCCCCGAGCCGCGCGAGGTAGTCGACGGCGGTGGCGTCGAACGGAGAGCTGAACACGGCGAGGCCGAGCTCGCGCCCGCGCTGGAACAGCGCCTCGTGCCAGTCCCAGGGCGTCGACGCCTCGCGGTAGAGGTCGTAAAGGGTGCGGCCGTGCCACAGCCCGCCCTCGATGCGGAAGCCCGGTCCGTCGTGATCGATGGTGAGGGTATCGGCGGTATACGTCTGCAGCTTGACCGCATCGGCGCCTGCCGCCTTGGCCGCGGCCATGAGGGTCAGCGCGCGTTCGAAGCTGCCGCCGTGGTTGCCCGACATCTCGGCGATGACGTAGGGCGGCTGGCCGGCGCCGATGCGCCTCCCGGCGATGGCGATCTCCCGATGGTTCATCCTGCCTCTGTCGTCTCCTATACCCGCAGCGCCTTCGCCGTTTCGTCCCCGCCGCCGGCGACGCCTTGGTCGAGGATGCGGGCGACGCGCCCGGCACCGAGGCCGTCGCACAGGGATGCGGCGGCGCGGCTCATCCGCGTTCGCGCATCCGCGTCGCCGGCGAGTTCGACCAGCGCCACGCGGACGGCGTCGGCGCTCACCTCGGCAGCGCGTCCCAGCACCCGGCAGGCGCCGGTGGCCGCCAGGTTGCCGGCGACATGGTGCTGGTTGTCGGCGAGGACAACCGCCACCGTCGGCAGCCCGAGGCAGCAGCGCTCCCAGGCCATGGTGCCCATCGCGCCGACGGCGAGATCGGCCGCGGCCATCAGATCGGCGACGCGCTCGACGGCCGGGTGCAGCCGCGTCGGCTGCGGCAGATGCTCCGCCCGGGCGGCGACCGCCTGCCGGTGGGGAGCGCCGGCGCCGAGGATGACGTCGACCTCGACGTCGAGACCGCTGGCGCCGATGGCCTCGAGCACGCGGCCGGTGAAGTCGTCGGCATCCGTGGCGCCGACGCCGACGAGGATGCGGCGCACCGGCGCTCGCGCCTCCCGGCGGCCGAGTGCGGTCGTGCGAGCGGCGGCGAACTGGGCCCTGAGCAGCGCGTAGCGGCTGCCGACGAGCCGCCGACACGTCGGCGGGACGAGGTCGTCATACTCGGCCGGCGACCGGCCATAGGTGACGTCGAGAAGGACGTCGGCGTCGTGGCCGCGGTCCGGCGCGTCGGCGATCACCATGACTCTGCGCGCCCACGCCCGGCACGCGGCCTCGAACCGCCGGCCGCGCTCGTAATGATCGACGATGGCGAGATCAAAGGGGAGGGCGATGGCTTCGCCGATGCGCTCGGCCTCGTCGTCCGGCGGGCCGTCGAGAACGACGAGCCGGTCCCCGCGTTCGGCGAGCTCCGGCGCCACGCCGAGGGCCTCGGCGCGGACGGCGAAGGTGCTGCTCCAGCCAAGCGCGGTCAGCGTGGCGGCGAGCGCCCGGCAGCGGCTGGCATGACCGCCGCCGATCGCAGGCGAGGCGTCGAACCGCAAGAGCGCCCGCGGCCCGGCGTCGGTCACGGCACCGGTCTCCGACGTGCCGGTCCGACCGACCCGGTCTCCGCCGGCATCCGACGCGCTGCCCACTCGTGCTGGTCGAAGCCGGCGATCAGATCCTGCGTCGACGCCGGGCCCCGGCGCTCGCCCGTCCGCGCGGAGCCGTGGTCGGCGAGTCCGGGCTCCCCGTCAAGGGCGGCCAAGGCAGCGGCGAACGGCCAGCCGTCGCGGCCGGCCGGCAACAGGGGGAACAGGCGCCTGAGGAACGCGAGGTCGTCGGCGGTGTCGAGAGTCCAGCGGTGGCGGGCGAGCGTCGGGTCGGCGCTTCGCAGGTTGGCCCGCCGGGCGCCCGGATGGGTGACGATGAACGGCGTCACGTGCTCGCGGGCATCGGCTGCCGTCGCCTCGGCCGCGGCCTTCTCAAGCCAGCGGACGACGACGGCCTCGCAGTCGAGCCCGTGCGGCCAGGTCGGCGGCCGGTTGTTGCAGGCATAGTCGTAGTCCTGCTCGACGACGAGACGAAGCACCGCCCCGCACACCTCCGGGTCGATCAGGGGACAGTCGCTGGTGACACGGAGGACGACGTCAGCGGCGTGTGCGCGGGCGGCGCCCGCGTAGCGACCAAGCACGTCGAGCTCGTTGCCGCGGAAGACGGACGCGCCCGCCGCCGCCGCCGCCACCGCGACCGGATCGTCGTCGCCGCCGACCGGCACGGCGCAGCAGACAAGGTCGGCGCCGGGAATGGCGCGGCAACGGACGAGAACCTCGGCGAGCACCGTCTCGTCGTTGAGGCGCTCGAGCACCTTGCCGCGAAGGCGGGTGGAGCCGAACCGGGCCTGGACGATGACGGCGACGGTCATCGGCGGATGCCGAGAATCTCGGCGAGCGCCGCCACGACGCGATCGACGTCGGCGTCCGCCATCGCCGGGAACAGCGGCAGCGAGAGCGCGCGCGCGTAGAACGCCTCCGCTCCGGGGAACCGTCGGTCCCCGCAGCGGTCGCGGTAACAGGGGTGCAAGGGGAGCGGCATGTAGTGGACCTGGGAGCCGATGCCGCGCTCGGCCAGGCGCCGCATCACGGTCGCGCGGTCGATGCCGGCGGCCGCGAAGTCGACGAGGGCGACGGAGAGGTGCCAGGCCGGCCGGCAGCGAGGCAGGGCGGCGAGCGGCTCGACCAGCGGGCGCAGGCGGCCGAGCAGGTCGCGGTAGCGGGCGACGAGGTGCCGCCGGCGTGCAACGAAGCGATCGAGTTTGGCCAGCTGGCTCAGCCCGAGGGCGCACTGGACGTCGGTCAACCGGTAGTTGAAGCCGATCTCCGCGATCTCGTAGTACCATGGGTTGGGCTCGCCGTCGGGGCCGAAGGCGCGCTCGCGAACGGTGAAGCCGGCGGGATCGCGGACGATGCCGTGATTGCGCAACAGCCGTGCGCGGTCGGCCAGCCCGTCGTCGTTGGCGGTGACGGCGCCGCCCTCGCCGGTGGTCACGGTCTTCACCGGGTGGAACGAGAAGATGGTCATGTCCGACTGCCGGCAGGCTCCGACCGCGACCCACCGGCCGTCCCCGTCGACCTGCGTGCCGATGGCGTGGGCGGCGTCCTCGACGACCGCCAGCTGCGCCGTCCGCGCGAGCCCGCCGACGGCCTCCATGTCCACGCACTGGCCGGCGAGGTGGACCGGATAGACGGCGGCGACCCGCCGGCCGTCGGTGGCCGAGAGCGCCTCCGCGAGCGTCTCCTCCGTCATCAGGCCGGTTCGTCCGTCCACGTCGGCGAACACCACCTCGGCACCGGTGTGGCGGACGGCGTTGGCGGTGCCGGCGAAGGTGACGGCCGGCACGACGGCGGCATCGCCGGGCCCGAGCCCGAGGGCGAGCGCCGTCAGGTGCAGCGCCGCCGTGCCGCTCGAGCAGGCGACCGCGTGCCGGGCGCCGGTGAGCCGGCACAAGGCCGCCTCGAACGCCTCGACGACCGGTCCCGTCGTCAGATAGGCGCCCTCGAGGGCGCGCGCGACGGCGGCCTGGTCGTCGTCCTCGATGAGCTGGCGGCCATAGGGGAGAAAGCCCAAGGTCATCGGCGTCAGGCGACGTCGGCGAGAAGCCGGCGCAACTCGTCCGCCGAGAGCCACCGGTCGTTGCTGTCGGAGGCGTAGCGGAAGTCGCCGGCCACCGGGGTGGCGCCGAGGCGTTCGTAGACATCCCGCCGGAAGTTGGCGAGGCCGGGCGGCGGCGTGATCACGTAGCGGTCGGCAAGCTCCAGCGTCAGCCTCGCATCATCCTCGGTGATCATCACCTCGTGCAGCTTCTCGCCCGGGCGGACGCCGACGGTGTGGGTCGCGAGCTCTGGCGCCACCGCCCGGCACACCTCGAGGATCCTCATGCTCGGGATCTTCGGCACGAAGATCTCGCCGCCGGTCATCAGCGCAAGCGAGGAGAGCACGAAGTCGACGCCCTGGTCGAGGGTGATCCAGAAGCGCGTCATCCGCTCGTCGGTGACCGGCAGGCTCGCGTGGCCGTCCTCCTTCAGGCGCCGGAACAGGGGGATGACGCTGCCACGGGAGCCGAGGACATTGCCGTAGCGGACCACCGCGAAGCGGGTGCCGATGTCGCCGGAGAGGTTGTTGGCGGCGACGAAGATCTTGTCGGCGGCGAGCTTGCTGGCGCCGTAGAGGTTGAGGGGCCCCACCGCCTTGTCGCTGGACAGCGCGATGACGCGGGGCACCGCCGTCTTCAGAGCGGCACGGACGATGTTCTCGGCGCCGTGGACGTTGGTCTGGATGCACTCGAAGGGGTTGTACTCGGCGACGGGAATCTGCTTCAGCGCCGCCGCATGGACGACGACATCGACGCCGCGCATGGCCATCTCCAGCCGGTCGCCGTCGCGGACGTCGCCGATGAAGTAGCGCATGCAGGGCAGCCGGTCGCGGCCGAACTCCTGCTCCATGTGGAACTGCTTGAGCTCGTCCCGCGAGAACACGATCAGCCGCCGCGGCCGCGCCCGGCCGATCACCGTGCGGACGAAATGCGTGCCGAACGAGCCGGTGCCGCCGGTGACCAGGATCGACTTGCCGTCGAGGTCGAGGGTGGGTTGATAGAGAGGCTGCATCGAGACGGCAGGGCTCCGCTGGCCGGCGATCAAGGCCACGCTACCGCCCGCCGGGTGCCCGCCAGGACCCGGCGCGGGCGGACCGTCGCGGGTGCCGAGAGATCCACCATGCGACCGCCAAAGTCAACCGCGATTTCGGCGAGGGCCTTACGGCCGAGCGGGTCCGGTCGAGCGCATCCGCGCAACGGAACCTTCGCCGGACGGTCACGCCGGCGACATGGGCGCCGGCTATCCTGCCGCAGGCTCCTATCGGCGGCGCCGATGCGCCCGATGGGGCTTCCCGTCACGAAAAACACGGCCCGGAGGCCGGGCCTCCAACAAACGCCGACGGTCGCGGGAAGCACTCGGAGCCGAAAGCCGGAGGGGTGGCCAAAGCCACCCGTTTCCGGGAGTGCGCTACAGCCTCTCGCCAGCCGGAGGGAGCGCGGCCCGGCCTTCGGGCGGCTGCGAGTCCGGATCGCCCTCGGTGCACTGGTAGATGGCGTCGCGCGTGTCGAGGCCGTAGGCCTGGTGGGCGGCGATCAGCTTCGCCCTGCCGCCCATCTCGTCGCACACTTGGGCCGCCATCGCATCGACGCCGGCCTCGTCGTCGACCCAGGTGAGGTGGCGGACGTAGAAGGCCGTCGGCACCTCGTAGCGTACCACCGTGGCGCCGCCGATTTCGGTGCAGGCGGCGGCGATGAGAAGAACAGGGAGGAGGCCGACCCGTCGCATGCCGGCACTCTAGCGGCCTCGCCCGCGGCCGGCAAGCGGGCCGAGTCCTGGGTGTCGGTAGCACACCATATGACCGGTCTCTGTAGCACGTGATCTGACCGATCCTGGTTCCCTCTGCGAAGGGGGAGCGTGATGGGTCGGGCCAGGGTGCTTGCCGCGGGCCTGCTGACGCTTGCCGCGTCCTTCGCCGACCTGCTCGGTTTCGAGCCTTCCGGCGGCATCGACCGCTTCCGCGTTCTCGGCATCGAGACCGACGCGATGCTCGATCCCGGTAACGCCGCCGCGTTCGTCACCGGACTCACGTTCGCGTCCGCCGGCCGGTTCACCGGCACGATGACGCCGATCACGCAGTTCGTGCCGGCGTCCGAGCCGGCGACGGCGCTGGTGTTCGCGACCGGCATCGTGGCCCTGTTGCGTGCCCGACGCCGACGGGAAGCCTGATCAGGCCTGTGTCGAGGGGCACGGGGCGGCTCCTCGGAGCCGCCCCCTTCTTGTCCGGGCGCTGCGTTCACCAAAAAAAGAAGGCCGGCGAAGGCCGGCCTAGTTGGGAGGGAGGAGGAACGTGATGGCGGCAACCATACGCCGCCACCGGTTAAGCGCCCGTTAACGGCACTGCCGGCCTCCCTCAAGGCCGTGATCCGTTCGGCGGGCGCACGCGAACAACCATCACAGCTTTGAGGCGAAACCACGATGAAGATCGGCATCGTCGGGGCAGGCTACGTCGGCAGCGCCGCTGCCTATGCCATGCTGCTCAGGGGCGTCGGCAGCGAGATCGTTCTCGTCGACCGCAACGAGAAGCTGGCAATCGCCCAAGCGCAGGACATCGCCCACGCCGCACCGTTCGCGGCAGCGATCCGCGTCGAAGCCGGAGACTACGCCGACCTCGCCGGCGCCGGGATCGTCGTGCTCGCCGCGGGCGTCGGCCAGAAGCCGGGCGAAAGCCGCCTCGCGCTCCTGGAGCGCAACGCCGCCGTGTTCGAAGACATCATCGGCCGGGTGCTGGCCGTCGCCCCGGCGGCCATCCTCATCGTCGCCACCAATCCGGTCGACATCATGACCGACGTGGCGACGCGCCTTTCCGGGCTTCCGCCCGGGCGCGTCCTCGGCTCCGGAACGATCCTCGATACCGCCCGCTTCCGCTCGCTGCTGGGCCAGCACCTCGGCATCTCGCCCCGCTCGGTGCACGCCTACGTCCTCGGCGAGCACGGCGACAGCGAGGTCCTGGTGTGGTCGAGTGCGACCGCCGGCAACATCGCCATCCCGTCGTTCGCGGCGCAGGTGCGCGCGGCCCTGACCGCCGCCGTCCGCTCGGAGATCGAGGATGGCGTGCGCAATGCCGCCTACCGGATCATCGACGGCAAGGGCGCCACGTGGTACGGCATCGGCGCCGGCCTCGCCCGCATCGCCGAGGCGATCCTCGGCGACGAGCGCGCGGTGCTGACGGTCTCCATGCTGACGCCGGAGGTGGAGGGAGTGGAGCAGGTGACGCTGTCTCTGCCGCGCGTCCTCGGCGCCGCCGGCGTCCTCACCGATCTCGAGCCCGATCTCGACGCGGACGAGCGGAGGGCGCTCAAGGCCAGCGCCGAGGTTCTCAAGGAGTCGGCGGCTCCGCTGGCGATTCGCGAGCGGCGACGCCGCCGGCGGGGGCGGAAGGAGGGGTGACGCGCGCCGCCTCGCCAATCGCGGACGTCTGTCCGGCGCAGAAAAACCGCAAGTTCGCCGGGCATGGTTAACATTTTTAAACGATTTTGCCGGCAAACTGGGCGAAGTGCTTGAAACGCCAAACGGTTGCGCAGCCTGAAGCCGTGTATCCGCAAATCAGGCGCGTTGGGTTTGCAGACGTGGCCGGCGGGCGGTATAATTACCCCGTTTGGGGTAGATCTGCGAGCCCCGTGGTTTTCGTGAGAACCGGACCATGACACGAGACGTCGAGTACAGCACCAGCCGCTACGAGCAGGCCCATCACCGCAAGCCACGCGGCTACCGGCTGTGGTACTTCTACTTCGCCGACGGCCGGACGTTCAGCTACACCGGCACCTACTCGCGGGCCAAGCTCGCGGCGGTGGCCCACGTCCGCACCTCGCGCCGGCGGGCGCGGACCTTCATCCAGCTCTGCGCCTGAGGCGTCAGCGCCGGCGTCAACCGGCATACAGGGTGACGATCGCCGCCAAGCTGGTGGCAAGGGTGAGCGCCAGGGACACCAGCGTCGCCTTGGTCTCCTCGCTGAACGGTCGCATTGCACAGCCTCCGGTCGCTTGAAGCACTCCCGTCGCTCTGCTGCGAAGTGTACATCGCGGCCGATTAACCGGCTGTGAAGTGGTTCACAGTCGGCGAGACGCGAGCGATCGCGCCAAGGCGGTCAACAGATCGGAAAACGCGATAATGGCACCCTCCCATCCAGGTGCCCGTCATGGATTCAGGCTTTTCGCCGCCCGGGCAGACCCGTTTTCAGGCCGGCAATCCCGTCTGGACTCGTACCACCAGCACGCCTCCCTCGTCCGAGCAGAATTGAACAGCCCTGCGACGGAGCCGGCCTTCCTCCAATCAAGCCGCTGATCCCGAATTCGTAGTCCACCTCAGTCCAGCCCAAGGGGTCCATTTCATGACCGCCGTCACTCATTCTGTCTTTCGGTCAGGCCTCACGCAGCCCTGGAGGCTCCGGAATCGACGATTAGCGCGTACAGAGCCTCGGGGTCGTCAGTTCCTCTAAGCTTCTCGCAGGCGGTCTTGTCCCGCAGCAACCGGGAAACCCGAGCAAGAGCCTTCAGATGGTCGGCGCCTGCGGATTCCGGTGCCAACAGCAGGAAGATGAGATCGACCGGCTTCTCATCGATCGCATCGAAATCGACCGGAACCTCGAGGCGTGCAAACAGGCCGCACAAACGGTCCAGGGTAGGCAGCTTGCCATGCGGAATGGCGATGCCGTTCCCCACCCCTGTCGTGCCAAGCTTTTCCCGCTCCATGAGAACGTCGAAGATGACTCGCTCCGGCTGTCCCGTCAGTTGCGCGGCACGTCGTGACAGGTCCAGCAGCGCTTGTTTCTTGCTGGTCGCCCGGAGATGAGCGACGACGTGCTCGGGTCTTATGAGCTCCGAAATATCCATGGCTTCCCGTAAGCCCTTAAACTTTTTGCGAGTTGGAAGGGTCGATCCATCCGATATTGCCGTCCGGACGGCGGTACACGACATTGAGGCCGCCATTCGCCCGGTTGCGAAACATCATAGCCGGTATGTCGGCCAGGTCCATCCGCATCACCGCCTCGCCGACCGTCAGTGTCGCAATCTCGGTCGGCAGCTCGGCAATGACCGTCGGCTGGGCATCCTCGGGCAACTCCTCCTCGGCAGTCTCGGCCGCAATGACATACTGCTGAGCCAAGATCGTCTCTTCTTGCCCACGACCCTTGTGATGGTTGGTGATTCGCCGCTTGTATCGTCGGATCTGCTTGGCGATCCGGTCCAACGCCGTCTCGAACGCGCCATGGGCGTCCTCAGCAGCCCCATGCCCCTGGACCAGGACGCCCCGAACCGGGTGAACGGAGATATCGGCACGAAACAGGTGAGCCTCCCGCGACAGGACCACGGTCGCGTCATAGGCCCGCGAGAAGTACTTGGTGACCGTCGCGCCGAGGTGCGTTTGAATGCGGTCACGCAGTGCGTCGCCGACACTGATGTTCTTGCCCTTCACCGAAATTTCCATAAATCGGACTCCTAGCTGCGGGAAGCCCGCAGAGCCCTCTCACCCATCGGTCACCTGAGTGAGGGCAGGGTCGCCCGTGTGCTCGGACGTAAAGACCAAGCGGCATAGCGAGGGCGGCGAAGGTAGTTTCCACAGTCAGACGTGTCAAGGCACGAGTTTCGATAGTCCTTGTCACGGGTTGGGAGGCTGGTGATGACCGGGATCGAGACGCTGGCGCGGTCGATTGCGGAGGATACGGCACGTCGGCCGCCGTCCGCGGTTGGGCCGTCATTGTCCGCGCGCGGCGCGGATCTCCACCTCGGGCCGCCAGATGTCCGGGCCCTTGAACTCGACCAGATCGGCGTAGATCGGGAAGTCGAAGCGGGGATCGTCGGCGATCCGCCCGAAGTAGGCCGATACGCTGAGCTGATTGTCGATCTCGCGGAAGGAATGCCGGCCGCGGGTGGTGTCGATGGTCAGTCCCTTCATCGCATCCTTGACCGGATCGGTCTCGATGGTGCCGGCGGCCTCGACGCCCTGGCGGAGCGCGTGCACGCCGTCATAGGACATCACCGCCCAGTCGCTGGGATAGCGGCCGAACCGCGCACGATAGGCGTCGACGAAGCGGGCCATCATCGGCTGGTCGAGATGGGCGAAGAACGGCGCCCGGGTGCGCGCATAGGTGCCGCGGCGGAGCCAGTTGGACTCGTCGATGAGCTCGGTGACGCTGATCAGGCTTCCCGGCACGGCGACGGTGTTGCTGAGGCGATAGTCCCAGACCGCCCGATCCCACAGGGCCTTGTCGGCGCCGGCGATCGAGTCGAGGACGAAGTCCGGCCTGTCGTTGAGGATGGCGACGGCGAAGGTGTTGAACGCAACGTATCCCAGGGGCGGCCACAGCTCGCTGACCAGCTCCAGCTCGGGCGCCAGTCTGGCGAGGCTGGCGACCTGGACCTCCTGGTTCGAGCGCCCCCAGGCGTAGTCCGAGGCGATCGTCGTGTAGCGCTTCCAGCCGAACTCGCGGGCGAGCTTGGCGACGCCGATCGCCGTTGCCTTGGACATCATGTAGGTGTTGGGAACGACCGAAAAGGTGTAGGGGCTCGGATCGAGCCGGGTGATGTCCTCGCTGTTGCTGATGGTGGCGACGTGAAGGATTCGGTTGTCGCGGCAGATCGGCTTGATGGCAAGCGCCGTGGCACTGGAATACGTGCCGATGACGGCGCGGACGCGGTCCCGATCGATGAGGGTCTTGACGACCTCAACGGCTACCTCCGGCCGGGTACGCGTGTTGCCGACGTGGAGCGTGACGGGGTGCCGGCCGAGCAACCCACCTTCGGCGTTGATCTCGTCCACGGCGAGCTGAATCCCCTGGAGGCCGTCCCGGGAGTAGGGCGCGCCGGTCCCGGTCAGTCCGAGGGCGACGCCGAGGGCATAAGGCTCCCCGCTTTCGGCTGCGGCGAAGGGGGCGCCGCAGAGAAGCGCGGCCGAGAGCGCCACGCGTCGGATCCAGGGTCCTCGTCCCATGGCTCGTCTCCTCCTGTTCAAGGACCCGGAGGGTCCCGTTTCGTCACTGACTATATGCCTGTTGCGGCAGCCACGTGACGATCGGCGGCCACAGATAGACGATGGCCAAGCCGATGAGCTGGACGATGACGAACGGCATGATGCCGCGGTAGATGTGGCGGACCGTGACCTCGGGCGGGGCAACGCCCTTGAGATAGAACAGGGCGAGGCCGACCGGCGGGGTGAGGAAGGACGTCTGCAGGCAGACGGCGAACAGGATCGTGAACCAGACGAGATCGAAGCCGAACGCCTTCACCACCGGCGCCACCAGCGTCAGCACGATGAGCACGATCTGCACCCAGTCGAGCACGAAGCCGAGCAGGAAGACGATGAACATGATGAAGATGACCGTGCCGTGCGGGCCGAGGTCGAGGCCGATGATCGACTCCTCGATCAGTTCGTCGCCGCCGAGGCCCCGCAGCACGAGGGCGAAGGCGCTGGCGCCGACGAGGATGCCGAAAATGAACGCCGACGTCGTCGTCGTTTGGCGAACCGTCTCCTTCATCACCGTCCAGCTGAGCCGCCGGTTCCACAGGGCCAGCACCATGGCGCCGAAGGCACCGACGCCCGACGCCTCGGTCGGCGTCGCTATGCCGAAGAAGATCGTTCCCAGCACGGCGAGGATCAGCAGCGCCGGCGGAACCGCGGCGCGGAGAACGCCGAGCAGCAGCCTGCCGGTGATGCGGGGGCTGTCTTCCGGCGCGGGTGCGGCGTCCGGTCTCAGCATCGCTACAACGAAGATGTAGACCATATAAAGGACGCCCAGAAGCAGACCCGGGAAGACCGCGCCGAGAAAAAGGTCGCCGACCGACATCGAGAGCCGGTCGGCCATGATGACGAGCATGATCGACGGCGGGATCAGGATGCCGAGGGTGCCGGCGGAGCAGATGGTGCCGACGGCAAGCTCCTTCTGGTAGCGGTTCTTGAGCATGATCGGCAGCCCGAGCAGGGTGAGCAGCACCACCGAGGCGCCGATGATGCCGGTGGATGCGGCGAGCAGGATGCCGATGAAGGTGATGGTGATGGCGAGCCCGCCGCGCATCCGGCCGAACAGCTGGGTGAAGCTCTCCATCATCTGCTCGGCGACGCCCGAGCGATCGAGCATGAGCCCCATGAAGATGAACATCGGCAGGGCCACCAGCACCCAGTTCTGCATGGTGTTCCACAGATCGTTGACGATCAGCGAGACGTAGGCCCAGTCGATGCCGATGAAGGTGTCGAGGTAGGTGTCGCAGAAGATCGAGATCGCCGCGAAGACGATGGCAATGCCGCCGAGCGTCCAGGCCACCGGAAAACCGACGAACAACAGCCCGATGAACGAGACGAACATCAGGACCGCCAGGACTTCGTTGATCTCCATCGGGTGCTATCCTCGGCCGACGGTCTTGCCGGACGCCCCGAAGACGACGCCGGCGGCGCGCAGAAGCCTGGAGATCGCGGCACCGAGCAGGATCGCGTAGGCGATCCACATCGTCGACTTGATCGCCCAGCGATAGGGCAGGCCGCCCGGGGCGTCGGAGATCTCGCCGGTCCTGAACGAGAACTCGATGAACGGCGGCGAGTAGATGAGAACGATCAGCGTATAGGGAATCAGCAGAAACAGGATGCCGAGGAAGTCGACCCACGCCTTGGTCCGCAGGGAGAACCGCTCGTGGAAGATGTCGATGCGGATGTGGCTGTCGTTCTGGACGCAGTACGAGAGGCCGATCAGCCAGCCGACCGCGTAGAGATGCCACTGGATCTCCTCGAACGCGATGTAGCCGCGGCCGAAGACGTAGCGCAGCGTGACGTTGAGGACGATGACGCCGACCAGGATCAGCCAGACCCAGGAGAGGAGATCTCCCGCGCCCTTGACGACGGCGTCGAGGACGCGGGAGGTGCGGGTCGGCGGCAGGACGGTGTGATGGATGAGCTGGTCGATGTCGACGTGCGCTTCCGCACCCGCCTGCGGCGACGGATCGCTCATGTCGGCCTTCCGTGACCCGCCCTGCCGCGGCTGCCCTCGCTACTGGGCTGCCCTGTCCTCGAAGTCGCGGGGCAGATAGCCGAAGCCCTTCCAAAGGTTGTAGGTCTTCTGGAACTCCTTCTGCGAGTCCCAGATCTTCTTGAACATCTCGTCCTTGGCCGCTTCTTCTTCGAGCACCTTCTGGGTGATCTTGCGGAGCTCGAACAGGATCGGCTCGGGGAGTTTCCTCGGCGTCACGCCCTTGTCGGAGAACGCGGCGATGATCGGCCCCTGGTTGGCCTCAGCCTTGGAGAGGCCATTGGTCACGCCGGCCATGCAGCCCATGTTGATCATCGCCTTGGTCTGGTCCTGGAGCTTGTCCCAGATCTCCTTGTTGACGATCAGGTGCAGCGAGGTGAAGGTCTGGTGCCAGCCGGGGAAGTAGTTGTTCTTGACCACCTGGTGGAAGCCGAGCTGCTGGTCGACCTCGGGCAACGAGAATTCGGTCGCATCGATCGCGCCCTTCTCAAGCGCCTGGTAGATCTCGGCGCCGGGAAGCAGCGTGACCGAGGCGCCGACCTCCTGGATGACCTTGCCGCCCAGTCCGGCGAAGCGGATCTTGAGCCCCTTGAGGTCGTCGAGGCTCTTGATCTCGAAACGGAACCAGCCGGCGGTCTCGGGCCCGATGATGCCGCAGAGGATGGGATGGATGTTGTGCGGGGCATAGAGCTCCTCGGCGAGCTTGTCGCCGCCGCCGTAGTACCACCAGGCATTGAACTCCCAGGGCTCCATGCCGAACGGCACGGCGGCGAGCAGGGGCAACGCCGGGATCTTGCCCATGTCGTAGCCGATCCAGGTGTAGCCGGCCTCGACCTTCTTGTCCTTGACCGCCTCCATGATCTGGAACGCCGGCACCAGCTTGCCCGGCTCGAAGATCTTGAGCTGGATGTCGCCGCCGCTGGCCTTCTCCAGCATGTCGGCGACCCACGGCGCGTTGTCGCCGAGTGCGGGCAGCGTCGACGGGAAGCCGACCGGCACCTTCCAGCGCACCTTTTCGGCGGCGGATCCCTCGGTGCCGGCTGCAGCGAGCAGGGCGCTGGCGACGGCGACGGCGGCCGTCGCCCGCAGAATCGTCGTGAGCTTCATCTGAATGTTCTCCCTTCGGCAATGAGAGCGGCATGTCGACCGTCGGCCAACGCGAACGGCATCGGCGTGCGGGATCGGCGGTCAACAAAGGCCGCGGAGTGGCGCTGAGGGCGGTTGCACATCTGAGTCTAAGGAGCCTCCCGATCATGTTCGTTGCTGCCCGCGAAGTGCCGAGGCGGGCTGTTGGTTAACCTCCTAGGCTCCCAACCAATACCTCCGCCATCCTTGGGAGACAACGACTTTCGTTTCGATCGGCCGTGGGGGCCGGCTCCGCCCCGTCTGCTCGGCCTGGGCGGGCTTCAAGCGGGCGTCGACCGGTTCAGGCGATCTCGAAGATGCCGTCGACCTCGACGGCGACGCCCAAGGGCAGCGACGGCGCGCCGACCGCGGAGCGGGCATGGCGGCCGGCCTCGCGGAAGACGTCGAGCATCAGGTCGGAGGCGCCGTTGACCACCTTCGGATGGTCGGCGAACGAGGGGACCGCGGCGACGAAGCCGCCGAGCCGGACCACCCGCCGCACCCGGTCGAGGTCGCCCTGGCAGGCCACGCGCACCTGGGCGATGAGGTTGAGGCCGCAGAGCCGGGCCGCCCGGTAGCCGTCCTCGACCGAGATCGTGTCGCCGAGGCAGCCTCGAAAGCGGATCTCGCCGTTCCACACCGGGATCTGCCCGGCGACGAACACCAGGGCGGCGGCGGCGACGAACGGCACGTAGGCGCCGGCCGGCGGCGCCGCCGCCGGCAGCTCGATGCCGAGGGTGAGAAGTCGCGTCTCGATCGTTCCGGCCATGACCCCCTCCGCTGGTGTCGGCTGTGCACCAGGTTAGCGCAGCCGCTCGCCCTCCGCCATGGGCCGCCGGCAGACCGCTTGCGTCCCGGCCGTCGTTGCCGGCATGGTAGCCCGATGCACGTGCTCTGCGTCACGCCCAACGTCGCCGTCGACCGCACCCTCGAGGTCCCGGGCTTCCGGGCCGGCGGCGTGTGGCGGGCGGCGGCGGTGGGCGCGCGCTGCGGCGGCAAGGGCGTCAACGTCGCCCGCGCCGTGCGCGCCCTCGGCCATCGCGCCTCCTCGGCCGGCCTCGTCGCCGGCCACAGCGGGCGGCTCGCCGCGGAGTCGGCGGCGGGCGAGGGCCTGCCGGCGCTGTGGACCTGGGTTCCCGGGGAATCCCGCACCTGCGTCATCGTCGTCGGCGGCGACGGCGAGACCACCGTCATCAACGAGCCGGGCGGCCCGATCACGCCCCTCGACTGGGTGCGCCTCGAGCACGACGTCGCCGACCTTGCCACCGGGTGCGATGCGGTGTGCATCAGCGGCAGCCTGCCGCCGGGCGCGCCGCCGGGCGGGCTTGCGCGGCTGATCGGCGCCGCGCGGGCGCCCGAACGCGCGCTGTGGATCGACTGCGCCGGCGCCGCGCTCGCCGAGGCGGTGTCCGCCGGCGGTGCGGGCATCAAGATCAACGCCGTCGAGGCGGCGGCG
>CAYQSU010000060.1:0-21394 GCA_964420325.1 uncultured Rhodospirillaceae bacterium
GTTGCGGCCATCCACGCCCCGGTGCCGGGGGACGGACCGGGCGCCGGCGTCGATGCGCGGACCACGTCCGTGCTACAATGCTAGACCTGACCCCTCCGACCGATCTGCTATGCTGGGCACGCGGCGGGGGCCATCGCCAGGCGCATCCTCAAGCCCTACGGCGCGCGGCGTGCTCCGACTGAACGCTACAATGCTAGACCTGACCCCCACGACCGTTTCATTCGAGCGCGGTGACCACGCTCGCGAACTCCGCCAGCACCGCGTCACCGGCGGTGTTGACGACCCGTCCGCCACGGCCCTCGATCGCGTCGGTGAAGGCCACGAGATGCTCCTTGAGCGCCGCGTGCGTCCCTTTCTCGTCGGCGCCGGTCAGCCGGCTATACCCGACAACGTCGGCATACAGGATGGCGGTGAGCTTGCGGTCCATGTGACGCTACTCCGGTAGGCCGGCCTTGAGGAGAAGATCGCGGAGCCAGATCTTGCGCGCTTCGTCCTTGAACGGGTTCTCCTTGACATAACCCGAAACCGTGAAGTCCGGTTTCAGTTTCAGTTGCTCCTCCGCCACCGCTTTCGCTTCGTCGATGCGGCCGAGATCCGCCAGGGCGGCGATCAGACGAGGACGAGGCCACGGCGACTCGGGCGCCCGTTCGACCCCCTTCTTGCTGCTGGCAATCGCTTCCTCGGGTTCGCCGGCCATGTGCAGGGCCGCGCCCAGCATCCAGTCGATCCAGGCGGGATAGCGCGGGCTGAGCTCCTTCGATTTCTTGAACGCGGCGACGGCTTCGGGCCCCTTGCCGGCCCAGAACAGATGCATCCCCAGCACCGCCGGGGTCTGGTAGTCGGTGGGCGCAAGGGCGACGGCCTTTTGGGCGTTCTCGACCGCGCGGTCGTATTCACCTTGAAGGCCAAGCAGGTTGGCGAGCTGGATGAAGCCGACCGGCTCTTGAGGATCGAGCTCGATGACGCGCTCGGCACGGGCGATGCCCTCTCTCAGGACCTCCTCGCGCGGCCGGCCCCAACCACCCGTGCGAAGCTCCAGATAGTTGGTCCAAGCGAGGCCCCCCCACGCCCTCGCGTAACCGGGATCTGCCTCGACCGCAGCCTGATAGAGCTCCCGCGCCTTGATCGCTCCTTCCTTGGTGTACTTCGAGCCTGCGGCGTAGGCCTGATTGCGCAGCAGCCAGGCGTCGAGGTTTTCCGTGCCGCGGCTGGACACGCGGGCATGTTCGCCGAACGTCAGCTTGACCTGCAGCTCGATCAGCACCTTGCGGGCGATCTCGTCCTGCAGGGCGAACAGGTCCTCGATCTTTCGGTCATAGCGATCGGCCCACAGGTGGCGCCCGTCGAGGGCGTCGATCAGCTGGGCGGTGACGCGCAGGTGATCCCCCGACCTCTGGACGCTACCCTCAAGGACATAGCGGACGCCGAGCTCCTCGGAGACCTCCTGAACCTTCACCGGCTTCCCTTTGTAGGTGAAGGTCGAATTGCGGGCGATGACGTGCAGGTCGGGAACCCGGGACAGGGTGGTGATGATGTCCTCGGTCATCCCGTCGGCGATAGGGCCCTGCGCCGGATCGCCGCTGAGATTGTCGAACGGCAGCACCGCGATCGCCGGTTTGTCGGGCAGCGCCAGCGGAGCCGTCTCTGGAAGCCCGGCCTTGCGGAGCGCGTTGAGTTCGCGGTCCAGATCTTTTTTGCTCTTGTATGGGAGGACCTTGGCCCAGCTTTCGACCGTGAAGTCGGGTTTCAGTTCGAGAAGCCTGGCGGCATATTCCCTGGCTTTGTCTAGATCGCCCTTCAGGGCATGGATCGCCGTCAACCGTTCGTACCCGAAGATGGGCGTGTACTTGCGATTGATCGCGTCGTGATACGCGGCAGCCGCTTTGTCATACTCGCCAGTAAGCATGTAGCCGAGACCACTAACCGCCGGATACCAAGGCAAGTAGTATGGACTGAGGCGTATCGCCTTGTTGATGAGGGCAATGCTCGCTTCGGGTTTCCCCGAGTACGACAGGATCATCGCCTGATTGGCGATCAGCTGGGCGTTGTTGGGGCTCAGCTCGACGGCCTTCTCGGCATATTCGACGGCTTTGTCGTAATTTCCGAGATACAGATTGATGCTGCCGAGCAATGTGTAATTGTCCGCGAAAGACGGGTCGAGCGCGCGTGTCTTCTCGGCGAGCTCCGAGGCCTTCTCGAGGGATTCTTGCCGCGACGGTGACCATCCGAATCGATAGTCGGTGAGTTCGGTCCAACCTTGCCAGTACCAACCTAAAGGAGATTCAGGCGCCAGCTCCTGCGCACGGCGAGCGAAATCGCGTGCTCGCGCGTTGTCCTCCTTGTTTAGGCGCCCCTCGTACCAGGCGGCCTTGAGGACGTTTTCGTAGGCTTCCGGGCTTGGTGTCGTTCGCTGCCAAATGCGAGCGACCTCGCCTTCGGTCAGCTCCACCCGGAGGGCGACGAGAATGTTCTGGGTGACTTCGTCCTGAAGGGCGAAAATATCCTTGAATTCCCGGTCGTAACGCTCGGCCCAGAGGTGGTGGCCCGTGAGCGCGTCGATGAGCTGGGCATTGACGCGAATGCGATTGCCGGAGCGTTGGACGCTCCCCTCGAGCACGTAGCGAACGCCTTGTTCCTCGGCGACCTGCTTCACCGAGACGGCCTTGCCCTTGTAGGTGAACGTGGAATTTCGGGCGATGACGAACAGGTCGGGCACCTTGGAGAGCGTGGTGATGATCTCCTCGCTGAGCCCGTCGGCCAGGAACTCCTGATCGGGATCACCCGACAGGTTGTCGAACGGCAGGACGGCGATCGACGGCTTTTCGGGCAGCGGAAACGCCATTTCCTCGACGGACGCACGCTCATACTCGGGTGGCCCCGGACGCTGCCATTGGGCGACGGCGCCGAGAGCGAGGATCACTAGCACGACGGCGGCCGCCGCCGGCCAGCGCCATCGCGGCGGCTTCGGCTTCTGGATGTCGATAACCTTGCCGGCGTCCTTGGGGTCGAGCAGGACCTTGTAGGCGTTGACCGGCGTCTCGATGTTCTTGACCTTCTGCGCGCCGAGGTAGGCGTAGCCGAGGTCGATGTTGCCCTTGACCTGTTCGAGCACCCGCCCCGAGATGCAGATGCCGCCGGGATCGGCCAGGGTCTCAAGCCGGGCCGCGACATTGACGCCGGTGCCGTAGATCTCCGAGCCATCGACGATGACGTCTCCGAGATTGACGCCGATGCGGAACCGGAGCTTGCGCGGCTCGGGCACGTCCCTGTCGCGCTCGGCCATCTCCCGCTGGACCGCGACGGCGCATTCGAGCGCGGTGACCACGCTCGCGAACTCCGTCAGCACCGCGTCGCCGGCGGTGTTGACGATCCGCCCGCCGTGCCCCTCGATCGCCTCGGTCAGCGCGCCGAGGTGGACCTTGAGCGCCGCGTGCGTCCCCTTCTCGTCGGCGCCGGTCAGCCGGCTGTACCCGGCGACGTCGGCATACAGGATCGCCGTGAGCTTGCGGTCCATCCCCTTCTCCACAACGCCCCAACGCTGAAAAGTACCGGACGCATACTAACCAAATGGGTTAGACCGCGTCACCTCGGATCGGTCGCTCTCTAGTGGCTGGAACTTCCGGAAGGGGTCAAGATCCACCGTCCCCGCTCCTCACGCGACGTTCCGCTATCCTAACCCAAAGCCGCCATTCCACAAGCCTCGTGCGCAGCGGCTCGCGAGGTCCGGATCTGGCTAAAGCGCGTCGATCTGTCTCGACCCGCGCTTGTTCCGCATTTTACGGCAGCGGACCTCGGCGAGCAACGACGGCTCAGGTCGGCTCCGGGACCTGGGACTAGACCGCTCGCGCGGTAGCTTGGGGAGGCAGGTCGTGAGGTCTGTGGGTTAACGGGTTGGGTCTGTCCCGTGTTGAGATTTGGGGTTTCGAACCCCACTCAACACAAGGAGCAGACCCATGACGGACACAGCCATCAGCCCCCCTGGCAGCCCGTTGCGCCGGCGCATGATCGAGGACATGGAGGTCCGCGGCTTCACGGCCTGCACGCAGCGAGGATACATCGCCAGGGTGCTCCACACCTGGGGCTCGGCGATGACACACCACCCCCCATGTCCACTGTATCGTGCCCGGCGGCGGCATCGCGCTCGCAAGAGGTGAGGAGGGCGCAAGCGCGACAGGGACAGAGAACATCGAGCAATGGGTCGCCTGCCGCCCCGGCTTCTTCCTGCCGGTGCGCGTGTTGTCACGGCTGTCCGACGCCTGTTCCTCGAAAAGCTCGCCGCCGCCCACGACGACGGCTCCCTCCTGTTCTTCGGCGAGCATGTCCGGCTGGTCGGTCACCACGAATTCGCCGCCTATCCCGCGCCCCTGCGCAAGACCGAGTGGGTGGTCTAAGCCAAGCGTCCCTTCGCCGGCCCCGAAGCGGTGCTGGCCCATCTCCCGCAATGCACCCACCGCGGCACCACGCTCCTGGTCGGCGCGACCGGCTTCTGCCTGACCCATGCCTGGTCGCTGTGGGACCGTTTCGCCGATCCGACGTTCTGGTGGATGCACGCCATGGTCCTGGTCTGGGTCGTGTTCACCGCCATGCTGTTCGTCGCCGAACCGCTGGTCCTGCACCGCTGGTTCCCGGCGCGCGCGCAACGCGAGCCCGGTCACGGTGGTCGGCGCCACCGCCGGAAAGCATGGCGGATGAGTCGGGAAGCGGGAGCATGGCACGGCGAGGACGGTGCCGCGACAGGCGGGGCGGGGGGCGTGATCGGGGTGGTTTGCGCGCGCGCCAAGGCGGGGGTATCGTCTCGACCAGACGGACCTCGACGGTCTCGACCGGTGACGCCGGCGACGGCGACGGGCAGCCCCGGGGTGCGATGGCGATGGAACGAGACGGAGGTTCTCCGGTGAGATTGCGGGCCGTGCTCCCTGCCCTGTTCGCCGCGGCGGCGCTCGTGCCGGCCGCCTGCTCCTACGACGTCCGGCTGCAGACGCTGCCCGAGATCACCTTTGCCCACCGCCCGCCGCTCACCCTCAACGTCGCCGCCGTCGAGACGGTCTCGACCCATGCCGCCTCGTCGGACCCGGCGCGCATCGAGGACCGGCTGCCGACGCCGCCCGAGGCGGCGCTGAGGCGGTGGGCGGCCGACCGGCTCCGGGCGACGGGACCGTCGGGCCTGGCCCGCTTCACCATCACCGACGCCTCGGTCACCGAGACCAGGCTGCCGATGACCGGGGGCGTCGTCGGCCTGTTCCGCGACGACCAGGCGGAACGCTACGATGCCGCGGCCGAGGCGACCCTCGAGCTTTTCGACGATCTCGGCACCCGCCTCGCCTTCGCCCAGGCACGCGCGGTGCGCTCGCGATCCCTGCGCGAGGGCGCCACCCTCGACGAGCGCGACCGGTTGCGGTTCGAGCTGGTGGAATCGCTGATGCGGGCCTTCGACGAGGAGATGGAGAAGGCGGCCCGCCGCTATCTCGGCCCGTGGCTGTTGTGAGCGGGGACCGGCCGTCCTGCCGTCGGACGCCGGCCGGCCGGCGGCCCCCGGCCGGAACATGACGTCGGGAGGATGACGAGATGCGGCTCGCGGCCGTCCTCGCCCTCGGTCTCGCCGCGGTGGCGGCGGTGTGGGTCGGCGCCGGCTGCGCGCCGCACCGCATGTCGGAGGCGATCGGCGTCCTCGAGGACATCGCCGCCGGCGGCGGGCCGAGCCCCTACAAGGCGGCCAAGCCTGCGCCGCACCGCCGGCCGACGACGTTCGTCCACCAGGGCCGCACCGGCAGCGGCGATCTCTATGTTCCGGGCGAGCCGGCGCTGGCCGGCATGGTCCTGGTGCCGGGCGCCGCGGAGACGGGCAAGGACGATGCCAGGCTGGTGGCCTTCGCCTTCACCTTTGCCCGCGCCCGCTTCGAGGTGTTGGTTCCCGATCTCGCCAGCATGCGCGCGCTCCGGCTCACCAGCCAGGACGCCCGCATCCTCGCCGATGCCGCCCTGCACCTGCACCGGCGGGCGCCTTCGCGGCCGCTCGGCATGACCGCGATCTCGTTCGCCGTCGGGCCGGCGACGCTGGCCCTGTTCGAGCCGGAGGTGGCGGACGCCGTCGATTTCCTGATCGCGGTCGGGGGCTACTACGACATCGCGGCCGCGATCACCTTCGTCACCACCGGCAGCTACCGGTCGGCTGCCGATGAGCCGTGGCGCTTTCGCCGGCCGAACGAATACGGCAAGTGGGTGTTCGCGGTCTCGAACGCGTCGCGCCTGCCGGATGCCGAGGACGGCGTGGCGCTCGAACGGCTGGCGAGGATCAAGCTCCGCGACCCCGGCGCCGACGTCTCCGACGACGCGGCGAGGCTCGGCCCCGGCGGCCGGGCCGTCTACGCGCTCCTCACCAATCGCGATCCGGATCGGGTGCCGGCGCTCCTCGATGCGCTGCCGGAGCCGGTTCGCCGGGAGATCGACGCCCTCGATCTCAAGAGCCGCGATCTCGGGCGCCTCGATACCGAGTTCATCCTGATCCACGGCCGCGACGACCCGATCCTTCCCGAGACCGAGAGCATGGCGTTGGCCGCCGCCCCAGGTCCCGGGCGCGCCCGCCTCTACCTCCTCGACAGCCTTCGCCATGTGGATCCGGGAACGCCGGGTCTCGGCGATTCGCTGACGCTGCTTTCGGCGGTTTACCGCGTGCTCGGACTTCGCGACACTGAGCGATGAGTGCCGACGGATCGAGGCCGGCCCTGGACGGTTGAGCGATGCCCCTGATCGAGGTGCTGCTTCGTGCCCTCAAGGCCCACGGCGCGGGCGAGATCTTCGGCATCCCCGGAGACTTCGCGCTGCCCCTGTTCAAGGGCATCGAGGACAGCGGCGTCCTGCCGCTCCATACGCTGAGCCACGAACCCGCGGTCGGCTTCGCCGCCGACGCCGCCGCCCGCTTCAACGGCCGCCTCGGCGTCGCCGTCGTCACCTACGGCGCGGGCGCGCTCAACATGGTCAACGCGGTGGCCGGCGCCTACGCCGAGCGCTCGCCCGTGGTGGTGGTCTCCGGCGCGCCGTCGATGGCCGAGCGGGCGAGCGGCCTGCTCCTCCACCACCAGGCGAAGACGGTGGAGACTCAGCTCCGGGTGTTCCGGGAGATCACCTGCGACCAGGCCGTGCTGGCGGACGCCCGGACGGCACCCGAGGCGATCGCCAGGGTGCTGCGGAGCGCCCAGGAGAACGCCATGCCGGTCTACATCGAGATCCCCCGCGACATGGCGGCGGCCGCATGCGCCGAGGTCCGGCCGCTGCCGCCGGTCCCGCACGATGCCGACGCCGTCGCCGCCTGCGCCGACGAGATCATGGAGCGGATCGCCGCCGCCGCCTCGCCGGTGCTGATGGCCGGCGTCGAGATCCGCCGCTTCGGCATCGAGGACAAGGTCGCCGAGCTGGCGCGACGGCTCGGGCTGCCGGTGGTCACCTCGTTCATGGGCCGCGGCCTGCTGGCCGGAGCCGGCGCGCCGCTGGTCGGCACCTATCTCGGCCAGGCCGGCCGCCCGGAGGTCACCGAGCTGGTCGAGGGCTCCGATGGCCTCGTCCTCCTCGGGGTCATCCTCTCCGACACCAACTTCGGAATCTCGGCCCGCAGGATCGACCTGCGACGGACCATCCAGGCGCTGGAGCGCCAGGTGCGGCTCGGCCATCACGTCTATCCCGACATCCCGCTGGCCCGGCTCGTCGACGCGCTGCTCGCCCGGGCCCGCGACCTGTCCGGCGGGCGGGCGCTGCCTGCCGCGCCCGCCAACCCGTCGGGGCTTCAGGCGGACGCGGCGGCGATCCAGCCGGCCGACATCGTCCGCGCCCTCAACGACCTGATGGAAGAGCACGGGCCGATGCCGATCGCCTCCGACATGGGCGATTGCCTGTTCGTCGCGATGGAGGTCGTCTACACCCAGCTCGTCGCCCCCGGCTACTACGCGAGCATGGGCTTCGGCGTGCCGGCGGGGCTGGGCCTGCAGGCGACTTCCGGACGGCGGCCCTTGATCCTCGTCGGCGACGGAGCGTTCCAGATGACCGGCTGGGAGCTCGGCAACTGCCGCCGCTACGGCTGGGACCCCGTCGTCCTCGTCTTCAACAACGCGAGCTGGGAGATGCTGAGGGTGTTCCAGCCGGAGTCCCGCTTCAACGACCTCGACGACTGGCACTTCGCCGCCATCGCCGAGGCGCTCGGCGGCACCGGCGAGCGGGTGCGGACGCGCGCCGAGCTGAAGGCGGCGCTCGACCGCGCGCTGGCGGCGCGGGGGCGCTTCCGTCTCGTCGAGATCATGCTCGAACGGGGCCAGATCTCGGAGACCCTCGCCCGCTTCGTCGGCGGCGTCAGACGACTGGGCACGCCGGCGACGCGCTGAGCGCCCCGGACCCACTGCCGGCACGCCGGCCAGACGCTCGCGATGATTGTATTTTAATCAAAGACACGTTTTAAAGTTGCAATAGCCAGCCTTGAGCGGCATAGTTGCGGCGTGGCCAACGGAGGGTCCGATGCTGTTGACGAAGACCGCCGCATTCCGTCCCGACACCGTCAGCCCCCATGACGCCGACGGACTCGCCATCCTCGAGGAGTACTGGGACATGGAGGTGCGCCTGCCCAACCTGATCCGCGGCGCCGCCCGCTCGCGACGGCTGGCCGATCAGCACAAGCACGTCGCCTGGCAGTCCATCCGCGCGGCCCATTCGGCGCGCACGCTCGGCGACCGTCTCACCGCCCGCGACAGCCTGATCGAAGCCATCGAGGCGCGCCGCAAGGCCCGCGAATGCGACGCCTTCGCCCGCCGCTGCGAGCGCGAGGCCAATGCCATCGCGGTGGCCTCCGGCTTCCTGCCGTAGCGCGGTCGCGAGGCCCGACCCGGGACGCCGGCGCCGCCGTGCGGCTCAGAAGGTCCCGGCGTTCCACCCCCACATCCGGCGCGGCACGTCGGCGAAGTTGACGTAGATTCGGCTGCGCGGGACGCCGAGGTGCTCCTCGAGGAGCTCCGCGAGAACCCGCGACAGGCGCCCCGTCAGATCCTCGCCGAGACCGATGCCGCGCAGCTCGAGGAACGCGGCCGGCGCATCGTCGCCGGCGAACAGGATCACCGCGGCCGGGTCCATGACCACCATGACGTACTCCTCGGACTTGCGCGTGGTCTCCGCCACGGCGCGGGACGCCGCGGCGAGGAGCACCCGCCGCCGATCGGCATCGGTTGCAAGATTGGTCTGGATTCTCAACAGGGGCATGTCGGCCTCCTCGCATCCCGCGCCCCGGAAGGGCTTGTGCAGCGGGGGCGGATTCGGCATCCTCCCGCACCCGCACGGACAAGATGATGGCGATGAGCGAAAGACGCGTCTACCTCTACGATTGCACCCTCCGCGACGGCGCCCAGACCCAGGGCGTCGACTTCAGCCCCGCGGACAAGGTCGCCATCGCCCAGGCGCTGGATACGCTCGGCGTCGACTATGTCGAGGGCGGCTGGCCCGGCGCCAATCCGACCGACGACGCCTTCTTCGCCGACCCGCCGCGGCTGCAGCGCGCCCGCCTCTCGGCGTTCGGCATGACCCGGCGCCCCGGCCGCAGCGCCGACAACGACCCGGGGCTGGCAGCCGTGCTCGGCGCCGGCGCCGACGTCGCCTGCCTGGTCGGCAAGACCTGGGACTTCCAGGTCAGGGTCGCGCTCGGCATCGGCCTCGACGAGAACCTGGAGCTGATCGCCGACAGCCTGCGCCTGGCGGCGACGCGGTGCGGCGAGGCGATGTTCGATGCCGAGCACTTCTTCGACGGCTACAAGGCCAATCCGGACTATGCACGGGACTGCGTGCGCCGCGCCTACGATGCCGGCGCCCGCTGGGTCGTGCTGTGCGACACCAACGGCGGCACGCTGCCCCACGAGGTCGAGGCCATCGTCCGCGACGTCGTCGGGCACATCCCCGGCGACCGTCTCGGCATCCACTGCCACAACGACACCGGCAACGCCGTCGCCAACAGCCTCGCCGCCGTGCTCGCCGGCGTGCGCCAGGTCCAGGGCACCCTCAACGGCCTCGGGGAACGCTGCGGCAACGCCAACCTGATCTCGCTGATCCCGTCCCTCGTCCTCAAGATGGGCTTCGAGACCGGCGTCTCGGCCGGCGACCTCACCCGTCTCACCCATGTTTCCCGGCTTCTCGACGAACGGCTGAACCGGGCGCCCGATCGCAGCGCGCCCTACGTCGGCGAATCCGCATTCGCCCACAAGGGCGGGCTGCACGTCTCGGCCGTCGAGCGCGATCCCCGCTGCTACGAGCACATCGTGCCGGAGCTCGTCGGCAACCATCGGCACATCGTCGTCTCCGACCAGGCCGGACGATCGAACGTCATCGCCCGCTTCCGCGACATCGGTCTCGAGATCGATCCGAACGATGCGCGCGTCGCGGAGATCGTCAACACCGTGAAGTCGCGCGAGTACGACGGCTACGCCTACGACGGCGCCGAAGCGAGCTTCGAGCTGCTCGCCCGCGGTGCACTCGGCGAGCTCAAGGAGTACTTCCGCTGCACCGCCTTCCGCGTCATCGACGAGCGGCGCTGGAACGCCAAGGGCGAGCTGGTCACGCTGTCCGAGGCGACCGTCAAGCTCGAGGTCGGCGGCCGCCACTTCATGACCGTCGAGGAAGGCAACGGCCCGGTCAACGCCCTCGACGCCGCCATGCGCAAGGTCCTGATCCCCGTCTATCCGCAGCTCGAGACGGTCCGTCTCGTCGACTACAAGGTGCGGATCCTCACCCCGGGCGACGGCACCCGCGCGGTGACGCGGGTGATGATCGAGTCCGCCAGCGACCATGGCGAGCACTGGAACACCGTCGGCGTGTCGACCAACATCATCGACGCGTCCTATCGGGCTCTCCACGACAGCATCGTCTACAAGCTGTTCCGGGACGGTGCCGCCGTGACCGCGGCCTAGCGGCACCGGTACCGGCGGTGGCGGGGACCGACGCCGGGCGCACCGTCCCGCTCGCCGCCGGTCCCGCTATCGTTCTCGTCGAGCCGCAGCTCGGCGAGAACATCGGCATGGTGGCCCGGGCGATGCTCAACTGCGGCCTCGCGGACCTGCGGCTGGTGCGCCCCCGCGAGCCCTGGCCCAACCCGAAGGCGGCGGCGGCCGCCGCCGGCGCCGACCGCGTGCTCGAGGGCGCACGCCTGTTCGCCTCGACCGCCGAGGCGATCGGCGATCTCCACCGGGTCTATGCGACGACGGCACGGCCGCGCGACATGACCAAGCGGGTCACCACGCCCCGCGAGGCGGCCGCCGCCCTCCGCGCACTGTCCCTCGAAGGGGGCACCGGCGGCGTGCTGTTCGGCAAGGAGGCGAAAGGGCTCCGCAACGACGACGTGGCGGTGGCCGACGCCATCATCACGGTGCCGCTCAATCCCGGCTTCCGCTCGCTCAATCTGGCGATGGCGGTGCTGCTCGTCGGCTACGAATGGCACCTCGGCGGCGAGGCGCCGCCGCCGGCCCGGCTGACCCTGCCGAAGGCGACCCGGCCGGCGACCAAGGCGGAGCTGATCGGCCTGTTCGAGCACCTCGAGCGGGAGCTCGACGCCTCAGGCTTTCTCGACATCCCGGAGAAGCGGCCGATCATGGTGCGCAACCTCCGCAACATGCTGGGCCGTGCCGACCTGACCGAACAGGAGGTGCGGACCCTGCGCGGCGTCATCGCCTGCCTCGCCGGCGGCCGCAGACGCTAGGCGACGAGGCGGCCCGTTGCCGGGGCCAGTAGACGGCTCCGCATCCACCGTCCGAGTGCCGCCGGGGCTGACGAAGGGCGGCGATCAAGGAAATGTTCGCTTTACGTTCTTGACAAGGCCAGACTATAGTCATAGAACGTCGCTTAATAGGATACTAATCCGAAGCTGGCCTGCCCCGATGCGCTTCGCCGCCGACCTCGTTCCTCTCGAGCACCTGATCCTCCTCGCCCTTGCGCGGCTCGGCGACGACGCCCACGGCATGCCGGTGCGACGCCTGGTCGCCGAGCGCGCACATCGCAACATCTCCATCGCGTCGGTGTATGCGGCGCTGGACGGACTGGAGCGCAAGGGCCTGATCTCGTCGTGGGCCGGGCCGCCGTCGGCGGCCCGAGGCAACAGGCCCAGGCGCTGCCTTCGGCTGGAGGCGCCGGGCCTTCGCGCGCTCGACGCACTGAGCGCGCCGGCCGCGCCGTACCGGGACGCTCTCGCCATGGCCGGAGCCTGAGCGATGACCGATCGCGATGCCCGCGTCAACGCGCTGAAGAGCCGTCATGCGAAGGTGTTCGCAGGCCTGTCCCGCCCGGGGCGCGGCCGGCTCGAACGCATCCTCGAGGCGTTTCTCGAGGACGAGCGGGTCGGCCGCACCGAGGACGCGATCGAGGGGTTCCTGCACCTCGTGGGTGAGGGGATGGCGGCCGGGCTTCCGCTCGGACGCCTCTCCGGTCGCGGCCACGGCTGCGAGCGCGATGCTCCGAGGCCGTCTGGCCCCGGCGTCCCGAGAGAGGCCGAGATGCTGCTGCACCTGTTCCTGCCCAGGTCGATGCGCGAATACGCCATCGGCGACCTCGAGGAGGAGTTCCGCACCATCGTCCTGCCCAAATTCGGGCCGCGCTTCGCCCGGAGGTGGTACTGGCTTCAGGTCGCGCGGTCGGTCCTGCAGTCGCTCCGCCTCAGGCTGATCGGCCTCGGCGCCGTCATCGCCTTCGGCGCCATCATCGACCGCTTGGCCGGCTGACCGCCGGCCGCGGCGGGCAGCCGGTCGTCGGTCCGTTCCGGCGCCTCCGGCTCGGCATGGCGGCGCTCGCGGACGGCGGCCTCGAAGTCGGTCGCCCGCACCAGAACGAGGCCGACGACCGCGATCATCGCGGCAACCGCTGCCGCCCGCCACGGTCCCGCGAGCCTCGGCTCGGCCGCGGCCGCGGCGGCATCGAGAGTCTTCCTGCCGTCGATCATGGCGCGCACGAGGTTCTCGCCGGTGACGAGCCAGTCGACGAGGACACCGACGACATGCAAGACCGCGAGCCAGATCACCATGTCGGCCATGATTTCGTGGATCTCGGCGAGCCCCTCGCTGCCCTGGGCCGCGACCAGCGAGAGCAGGATGCCGGCGCCGCCGTCGTCGCTCCCCGAGAACAGGCCGGTCGTGACGGTCAGCGCAAGCACTGCCAGCATCAGCACGACCATCCAGCCGCCGAGCGGATTGTGGCCGACGAACGTCGGCGGATCGAGCCGGACCAGCCGGCCAAGGTAGGCGAGCACGTCGCGCCGCCGCCGAACGAAGTCCGAGAACCGTGACCTCGGGCTGCCGACGAACCCCCAGATCAGGCGGAACACGAGCAGGAGCAGGACGAGGTAGCCCGAGAGGATGTGGACGGCGAAGAAGAGCCCCTGCCCCGCATCGCCGGTTACGTAGCTGACGATGACAGCGACCACCAGCGCCCAGTGAAAGGCGCGGGTCGGAAGGTCCCAGACGGGCACCGACACGTCGTCCCGGACTCCCGCCCCGAGCGCATGGCGCGACCAGGCCATTCGCGTCACAAGCCGCGCCGATGGGCGCGGAACTCCTCAGGGCTGAGCGTGCCGTCGCCGCCGGTGTCGATGGCCTTGAACTCGCCCCGGACGCCGGTCATGAACTCGTCCCGGGTGAGCCTGGCGTCGCCGTCGACATCGAAGCGGCGGAACCGCTCCTCCTTGTGCGCCTGCATCATCTGTTGCCGCTTGGGATCGAGACCGGCGCCCGGCCCCATGCGCACGGCCATGAACTCCTCCATCGAGAGGGCGCCGTCCTCGTCGGCATCCATGGTGGTGAACACGGAACCATGCCACCCCTCCCACTCGGCGAGCGAGATCGCGCCGTCACCGTCCTCATCGATGATCTGAAACTGCTCCATCATCATGCCGCCGCCCATCATGCCACCGCGGCCGCCGCCGATGCCCTGCCCTTGCTGGGCAAGCGCCGGCGCGGCGGCGAGCAGAAGCGTCATGCCGGCGGCGATCGCGAACCGTCCATCCGTGGCCATCTCTCAACCTCCGCGATCCGAGCGATACGCCTATCCATCGCGACTGTACGGTCGGACCGGGCGTCGCACATGCGGCAATACCGAAGGTCGCCCATTCGAGACGGGCATGCCCTCGATTCTTCGGTGGCGCCGTGCTTAACTGAGGCGGCGCAGCGACGGAGGAGTGGACAGATGGCGCGCGGATTCCTCGCTTTCATTGCCCTGACCATGCTCGCGGCTCTCGACACGGCGGCAGCCACGGAGAAGAAGCCGTCGGCGTCGATCGAGATCCACCAGGTCCAGGTGGCGTTCCTGGTCGGCGGCGCCTTTGGCGGCGGCACTCTCCACTACGGCGGCAAGAGGTACGACCTCAACGTCGGGGGCCTCGGTATCGGCGGCATTGGCGCCTCGACCATCGATGCCAAGGGCGAGGTCTACGACCTCAAGAAACGCGGCGACATCGAGGGCGTTTACGGCCAGGCGCGCATCGGCTGGGCGATCGGCGACGCGGGAGAGGGAGACATGTGGCTGCAGAACGACAAGGGGGTCGTCATTCGCCTGCGCGCCACCCGCAAGGGCGCGATGCTGGCCATGGGCGCCGATGGCGTCGTCCTGACACTGAAGCAGTGAGCCGGGTCTCCGCTCGCTTGCAAGCGGGGCTCACGGATCGCGGCTGAGGCCGCGTTCGGCCAGCGCGTTGAGGTAGTCCTGCCAGATGGCGTCGCGGTTCGCCCCCAGGTGGTAGAGATAGTCCCAGGTGTAGAGGCCGGTGTCGTGGAGGTCGTCGAACCGGATGCGGATCGCGTAGGTGCCCACCGGCTCGAGACCGATGATGCCGACGTGGCGCCGCCCGGCGACCACCGTCTTCTGCGACGGGCTGTGGCCCTGGACCTCTGCCGAGGGGCTTTCGACGCGCAACAGCTCGGCCGGCAGAGAGAAGCTCATGCCGTCCTCGAACTCGATATCGAGGATCTTCTCCTCCCGGCTGAGCCGGATCTCGACCGGATGGTGGCGATTGCCGTAGCCGTTCACGGGCGCGCGGGCTCCTCGGGCTCGCTGTCGAGGGAACGCGCCTCGTCGACCAGCATGATCGGAATGCCGTCGCGGATCGGATAGGCGAGCCGGGCCTGGTCGCTGACCAGCTCCTGGCGCGCGGCGTCGTAACGGAGCGGACCCTTGGTCAAGGGACAGACCAGGATCTCCAGAAGCTTGGGATCGACGCTGCGGTTGGCCATCTCGCCCCCTCCCGATGCTCGAACGTCCTTCGGTGTTTCAGTGCGCCGTCCCGGGGGACGAGCTTTCCATGCCGCAGATAGCCATTTCCAAGAGCGAGATCAACATCTCGGCACGGCCGGTGAAATCGACGCATTCGAGAAGCGCCTGCTTCTCGAGGGGACCGAACGGACAGGTCATGGCAAGCGCCGTCACCAAGGCTTCGTCGGACGCCTTCTCCACCGCCGACCAGTCGGCCTCGAGGTTCGAAATGCTGAGATAGGCGCGCACCGCGGCGTAGAGGCGCGTCCGGTCGAGGCCACTGACATCGGCCCAGGCGAGGTCGCTACCGAACGCCGAGAAGTCGGGTCGCACACGGCGGTAGCCGTCGATCATCGGCAGCTCCTCGGCGATGCGGAACCGGCAGACACCCCGCAAGGCGATGTAGAAGCGGCCGTCCTCGGTCTCGCTGAACGACACGATGCGGCCGGCGCACCCGGTCTTGTAGAGGTTCGCGCGGTCGCCGACCGGCTCATCGGGCGCCTGTCGCGGCTGGACCATGCCGATCATCCGGTCGCCGCCGAGGACCGCCTCGGTCATGCTGCGGTAGCGGGGCTCGAAGATGTGCAGCGGCAGATGGCCGCGCGGCAGCAGGAGAACGCCCGCAAGCGGAAAGATCGGCAGGATCTCCGGAAGCGTCTGGGCGGCGGGATCGGTGGCGGACCGGGTCATGAGAACAGGATCGACGACAGCCGACGGCGGGACGAGATCGCCAGCGGATGGGTGCCGCCGAGGGCGTCGAACCACTTGACGAGCTGCTTGCGGGCGGCCTCGTCGTTCCAGGTGCGGTCCAGGCGGATGATCGCCAGCAGCTCGTCGATGGCGGCTTCCGGCGAATGGTTCGCGTACAACGCCTTCGCCAACTCGAAGCGAGCGGCGAGATCGTCGGGATCCGCCTCGGCCCGTGCGCGGAGCCCCTTGACGTCTCCCGCCTTCATGCCCTCCTCGGCGACTTCGATGGCGGTCACGGCGGCGGTGATCTCGGCGTTTCGGGCGAGATCCTGCGGCAGACCGGCAACCGCCTTGCGGGCGCCGGCGAGGTCCTTCTGGGCGACACGGGCGCGAACGAGGCCGGCAATCGCCCTGGGATCGGTCGGATCCTCCTTGAGGATCTGCGAGAACAGAGCCGCCGCGCGGCGGCCATCGCCCGCACCCAAGGCCTGCTGCGCCTGCTCGAAGGCGTCGTCGATGGGCGCCTTCGCGCCGCGGCTCAAGCGCTGGACGAACTCCCGGAGCTTGCTTTCCGGCTGGGCACCGACGAAGGCGTCGACGGGGCGGCCGCCGGCGAAGGCGTAGACCATGGGAATCGACTGGACGCGGAGCTGCACGGCCAGCTCCTGGTTCTCGTCGACGTTGATCTTGACGAGCCGGACGCTGCCGCCGGCCTGGCGCACCAGCGTCTCGAGAAGCGGGCCGAGCTGCTTGCAGGGGCCGCACCACGGTGCCCAGAAATCGACGATGACAGGGACCTGCATCGAGGCTTCGATGACGTCGGCGACGAACGTCTCGGTGCTGCTGTCCTTGACCACGGACTGACTGCCGGCGGATGGCGCAGGTTTCTGGGGATCAATGATCAGAGCCATGTCTTGACCGTCACGTGCAAAAATCCTCCCATACATGGACGTTCGGAGCGCCGCCCGCAAGGACGGTGCCCCGGCTAGAGCTCCACGACCCGGGGTTCGTGACCGCAGGCCGAGAGAAAGGTCATCAGGTCGCCCGGCGTGATCGCCGTCGTCGCCTCGTTGGTCAGCGGATGGAAGTTCAGCCGCTCGAAGGCCATCATCTCCTGGTCGAGGACGACGCTGACCTTGCGCTCGCTGTCATTGATCACCGCGAACGGCGTCACCGCCCCCGGCTCGATGCCCAGTGTTTCCTGCAGGACCTCGCCGCGGGCGAACGACAGCGGCGCCGCGCCGATGCGCCGGCGCAGGTCCTTGAGGTCGATCGGCCGATCCTCGAGCGCGACGACCAGCCACAAGGAGCCCTTCTTGTCCTTGAGAAACAGGTTCTTGGAATGCCCGCCCGCGAGTTCGCCGCGCTTCGCCTTCGCCTCGTCGACCGTGAACACAGGGGGATGACGCACCGTCTCGGTGGCGATCCCGAGCCGGGAGAGGAGGTTCATGAGGTCGTGTTCGCTGGCCGGCATGGCTCCGGACACTACCCTTGACGGCCGGCAAGACTCAAGCCCCGGGAGCGGCGCCATGATCGCCCTTGCAAAGGCCGGCCGAGTTTCTAATATCGTCGCCGGTCACCAGGCCCTCGGCGCGCGGGCGTAGCTCAGGGGTAGAGCGCAACCTTGCCAAGGTTGAAGTCGTGGGTTCGAATCCCATCGCCCGCTCCATCGTCCTGCCGACGACGAGCATGAGGCGCCGCCGTGCAGCATCGTGACGGCCGCCGCCGCTTGCTCAAGGCCGCCATTGGCCTCGCTGCCGGCGTCGCCGTCGCGCCCCGGCTGCGCCCCCTGGCGGCGGCCGAAGACCGGGCGTGGAGCCGGCCGCTCGCCGACCTGGCCGACGGCCGCTGGACCAAGATCCACGAGCTCGATGCCGGCTTTCCCGTTCTGTTCCGCCGCCAGAGCCACGGCGGCAGCTGCTTCGATTCGAGGCGCGGGCGGCTGGTCCTGTTCGGCAGCGACACGCATGGACAGGACTGGACCAACAGCCCCTTGTTCTTCGATCTCGGGACCCGCGCCTGGAGCCGCCTCTACGCCAACGATCCGCCGGAGAGCTACCGGGTGAACGCCGACGGGCTGCCGGTCGCCGGGCCGAACGGCGATCATCCGTGGGCGATGCACACGTTCGGCGCCGTGGTTTACGATGCGGACGGCGATCGCATGGTCGTCAGCAGCTATCCCGAGCATCTGAGGCCGGGGCGGTTCACCAATGCCCTCGCCCACGTCTGGCCGGGTGTCCGCCGGCATCCGACCTGGATGCTGGATCTGGCGACCGGGAGGTGGGCAGCGCTGCCCGGAAAGGCGGAGCACTTCTTCGCCTTCGCCACCGTGTTCTGTCCCGACCGGCGCTCCGTCATCGGCTACCGGCAGCACGCCGTGTTCGAGCTTGACCTCCGCGCGCTGGCTTGGCGGAAGCTCGCGCCGCAGGGCCTCAGCCGTTGGGGCGGCAACGCCGTATACGACAGCCGGCACGGCGCCGTGGTCGCCTTCGGCAGCCACAAGAAGGACAACGACGTCGGCGTCTTCGAGCCCGCGTCCGGCCGCATTCGGACGATGCCGACGCCGGGGCCGCGGCCGCGGGGCGACCGTGGGGTGCCGATGGCGTTCCATGCGCGCATCGGCGCCACGGTGGCGGTGGTCGACCGCGACCCCGCGGCGCAGGTCTCGCCGCAGATCGCCGACACCTGGCTCTACGATCTGGCGCGCGACGCATGGACGCGGGTGGACGGCGCCAGCCTGCCGTTCGGCGTCGGCCGCAACTACAATCTCGCCTACGCCCCGGGCGACGATCTCCTCGTTCTCGTCACCGACCCGCCGGGCCGGCACACGTCCGTGTACGCGCTGAGGCTCTAGCACGCGGAAAGGCGCTTCGGGGGACCCGCGAGGTCTCCCGTCGAAATTTCCGGGCTGTCTCCGCCGGCCGTTCGGCTAGACTGTGCCGGGTGTCGGGTACGGGCGGCGGGCCGCATCCACCCGGGGAGGAGACCATGGCGCGCTACACGGAGGGCCACAAGAGCGATCTGATCAACAAGGCCGCAGACGTGGCGGTCAAGCGGCTGGGCCACGACAAGGCCGAGACCGTGGCGAGGCTCGTCCGGCAGTACTACGCCCGTGTCCCGCCTCAGGACATCCACGGGGAAACCCCCGACACGCTCTTCGGTGTCGCCTTTTCGCATTGGCGGCTTGCCGCCCGGCGCGCGACCGGCGCCCCGGTCGTTCGCGTCTACAACCCCCGCCTCGACGAGCACGGCTGGCGCAGCGAGCACACCGTCGTCGAGATCGTCAACGACAACATGCCGTTCCTCGTCGACTCGATCACCGCCGAGCTCAACCGTCTCGAGCTCACCGTCCACCTGGTGATCCACCCCGTGCTCAGGGTGCGACGGGACGCCGAGGGCACTCTGCTCGACCTGCCAGAGCCCGCGGATACGAACGGCGCCATCGCGGAATCGTTCATCCATGCCCAGGTGAGCCACCAGTCCGGGGAGCGCCTGGTCGCCATTGCCAGCGGCATCGAGCGGGTGCTGGCGGTCGTCCGCGCGGCGGTCGAGGACTGGCAGGCGATGCGCGCGAAGCTTTCGCAGATCATCGAGACGCTGGACTCGGGCGCGCCGAACTGGCCGAGCGACGAGCTCGAGGAAGCCAAGGCCTTCCTCGCCTGGCTCCACGACAACCACTTCACGTTTCTCGGCTACCGCGAGTTCGCGGTCGACGGCTCGTCGATCTCCATCGTCGCGTCCTCGGGGCTCGGCGTGCTCCGCGATCCCGGGACCTTCGTGTTCGACGAGGTCGCGAGGGCCGGTGAGCTGCCGCGTGCGGTCCGCGCCTTCGTCGCCGAGAAGCAGCTGCTCGCCGTCACCAAGACCGACCAGAAGTCGAGCATCCATCGGCCGGTGCCGATGGACGCCGTCGGCATCAAGCGGTTCGATGCCGCCGGAGGCGTCGTCGGCCAGCACATGTTCGTCGGCCTGTTCACGTCTGCGGCCTACAACCGCCGACCTGATGAGATCCCGCTGCTGCGCCGCAAGATCAAGGCCGCGATCGAGCGCGCCAACTTCGATCCGGCGGGGCACAGCGGCAAGGCGCTCCTCAACATCCTGGAGACGTTCCCGCGCGACGAGCTGTTCCAGGTCACGGCGGACCATCTGTTCCGGACGGCGATCGGCATCCTGCATCTGCAGGAACGCCAGCGGGTCGCCCTGTTCGTGCGCCGCGACGACTACGATCGGTTTCTCGTCTGCCTAGTGTTCGTGCCGAGCGACCGCTACACGACGGATCTGCGCCTGGCGATCCAGGCCATCCTGGAACGGGCCTTCGGCGGCAAGGTGACCTCGCAGAACGCGGAGGTCGGCGATTCACCGCTCGCCCGCCTCTACGTCGTCATCCGCACCGCCAGCGGCAGGATCCCCGACTACGAGGTCTCGGAGCTCGAGGCCGAGATCGTCGACGCCATGCGAACGTGGTCCGATCGACTGGCCGGCGCGCTGATCGCGGCCCACGGCGAGGAGCGAGGCCTGCAGCTCTACCGCTCCTATGCCGAGGCCTTCCCGCCGGGCTACCAGGACCGCTTCAACGCCGAGGAGGCCGTCGCCGATATCGACCTGATCGAGGCGACGCTGGCCACGGGAGAGATCGGTCTCACGCTCTATCGTCCGCTCGACGAAGCCCAGAACCGGATGCGGTTCAAGATCTACCACCCGGATGAGCCGATCATCCTGTCGCAGGCGCTGCCGATGCTGGAGCACCTCGGTCTCCGCATCATCGACGAGGTTCCCGACCGGGTGCACGTCGGCAGGGACGACAGCCGCACCGTGCTGATCCACGACTTCGGCATCGAGACCCGCAGCGGCGCCGCCGTCGATCTTGCCGCCGTTCGCGACGCCTTCGGGGAGGTGTTCCTCGACGTCTGGCACGGCCGCGTCGAGAGCGACCGGTACAACGGCCTGGTGCTCGAGGCCGGGCTCAAGAGCCGCGAGGTGACGATCATCCGCGCCTATTCCAAGTACCTGCGCCAGGCGGGCATCGCCTTCTCCGAGAACTACATGCAGGACACGATGATGGCCAACGCCGGGGTTGCCCGCCTCGCCGTCGATCTGTTCCGCGCCCTGCTCGATCCCGAGCCGCTGACGGCGCGGGAGGAGAAGGTGCAGGCGATCCGCTCGGCGCTGGCTTACGCCCTCGACCAGGTGGCGAGCGCCGACGAGGACCGCATCTTGAGGCGGTTCGTCGATGCCGTCGACTGCACGCTTCGCACCAACTATTTCCAGAAGGCCGAGGACGGCGCCGCCAAGCCCTATCTGTCGTTCAAGCTCGACAGCCGACGGCTCGAGGACCTGCCGCTGCCGAGGCCGATGGTCGAGGTGTTCGTCTATTCGCCGCGCATGGAGGGCGTTCATCTCCGCGGCGGCAAGGTCGCCCGCGGCGGCATCCGCTGGTCGGACCGCCGCGAGGACTTCC
>CAYQSU010000061.1:0-21007 GCA_964420325.1 uncultured Rhodospirillaceae bacterium
AGGGCGTGCACGTGGATCTCGGCCAGGGCACGGCGACCGGTGCGGAGATCGGCACCGATACGCTGATCGACATCGAGAACGCCATCGGCGGCTCGGGCGACGACGTTCTGATCGGCGACGCGGGCGACAACGTGCTCGTGGGCGGCGCCGGCGACGACGTGCTGGTCGGCAGCGGCGGCGACGACACCCTCCGTGGCGGTGCGGGCAACGACACCGTCGACTATTCGGGGACATCCCAGGGCGTGCATGTGGATCTGTGGGGGAGGAGGGCCTTTGGCGCGGGAATCGGTAACGACAGACTGTTCAACATCGAGAACGTCATCGGCGGGTCGAGCGACGACGTGCTCATCGGCGATAGCGGCGACAACGTTCTCGACGGCGGTGCCGGCATCGACACCGTCGACTACTCCTGGACCTGGCTCGGAGTCCATGTGGATCTCAGCCAGGGGACGGCGACCGGGCCGGAGATCGGCACGGATACACTGATCGGCATCGAGAACGCGATCGGCGGGTCGGGGAACGACGTGCTGATCGGCGACGACGGCGACAACGTGCTCGTGGGCGGCGCCGGCGACGACGTGCTCGACGGCGGCCAGGGTATCGATACCGCCGACTACTCCGGGAGCTCCGGCGGCGTTTATGTTGACCTCCACCTCGGAAGCGCGATCGGCGCCCAGGTCGGCACCGACACGCTGATCAGCATCGAGAACGTGATCGGCACCCGGGGCAATGACGTGCTGATCGGCGACGACGGCAACAACGTTCTCATCGGCGGCCTTGGCAGCGACGTGCTCGATGGTCAGGGCGGCGACGACGTGCTGATCGGCGGACCCGGCGACGATATTCTGATCGGCGGTGCCGGCTTCGACACGGCGGACTACTCGGCGTCCACTGCCGGCGTGGTCGTGAACTTGGCGCTGGGCACTGCTCACGGCGCCGAGATCGGCACTGACCAGCTGTTCGAGATCGAGGCCGTCATCGGCGGGTCGGGGAACGACGTGCTGATCGGCGGGTCGGGCGACGACGTGCTGGTGGGCGGCGCCGGCGACGACGTGCTGGTCGGCAGCGGCGGCAACGACATCCTCGATGGCGGCGAGGGCACCGACACCGTCGACTACAGCCAGACCTCCGGTGGCGTCGTCGTCGATCTACGGTTCGGGTTCGCCCTCGGCGCCGAGATCGGTCTCGACACGCTGTCTGGCATCGAGAACGTGGTCGGCGGCGCCGGTGACGACGTCCTCGCCGGCGACGACGGCACCAATTTCCTGATCGGCGGAGCCGGGAACGATCTGCTGGCCGGCTTTGGAGGCGACGACGTGCTGATCGGCGGCGCCGGCGACGACGAAGTCTACGGCGGTGACGGCAACGACGTTTTGGTCGGAGGCCGCGGACTTGATATCCTCGACGGCGGAGCGGGCATCGATACGGTGGACTACTCCTGGACAACGCAAGGGATCTCCGTTGATCTGGGGCTGGGCAGAGCCAACGGCTTGGAGATCGACATCGACACGCTGATCAGCATCGAGGTCGTCCTCGGCGGTTCGGGGAATGACGTGCTGCGGGGCGGTTCCGTCGACGACGAGCTCCACGGCGGTCGCGGCGACGACGAGCTCATCAGCGGCGCCGGCAACGACCGGCTCTTCGGTGGCGAGGGCAACGACGTGCTGCGCGGCGGCCCCGGCAACGACGAGCTCTATGGCGGTCCCGGCGACGACCGGCTCTTCGGTGGCGCCGGCGACGACATGCTTGAGGGCGGCGAAGGCAACGACGTGCTCGTCGGAGGTGCCGGTGCCGATATCTTCCGCTTTTTCGCCGGCGACGGCCACGACCTCATCCGCGACTTCCAGGCGGACGACATAATCGTTCTGAAAAACTTCTCGCTGGTCGACTTTCTTGCGCCGCTCAACGTCGACGGCATCACCACGATCTTTGCCGCCAACGAGGACGGGGAGGTGGAGATCACGCTCGAGGATCAGGGGATGAACGGCTACACCTTGACGCAGCAGGGGAACGACGTTGCGATCATCGTTGATGCCAGCGTTGCCTGAACGTCGCAGGCGAGGCGTGCGCCGCCTGACAACGGGAGCGCCCCGAGGGCCTCAAATAGGGCTTAGAGGAGATCCGCCGGCTGTGGTAACAATAAGTTGTATTCGGGGCGTCCGGTCGGGTGGCGGGCTTGCCGACATCGTCGCGGGCTTGGCGAAGAGGTCCGGTGTTGTCGTCGCACGGTCGGACAGCGATGGGTCAGGAAGGGGTTCCATGGCAAACACGAAGCGGCTGATGGCGAATGCGGCCCTGCTGCGGGGTTCGCGCTCTCTCTCTCTGGTTTTCCTTGCGATCTGGGCTTTTCTCCTGCCGGCGGACGCCGTCGCAGAGTACAGGCTCGGCCCCGGTGACGTCGTCCGGATCTCGGTCCATGGCCAGGAGGACCTCCGCCTCGAGACCAGGATCCACGACTCGAACACGATCGCATTTCCTCTGATCGGAAAGGTCGAGATCGGCGGTCTTACGCCTTCGGCCGCCGAGGATCTCATTGCCGAGCGGTTGCGCTCGGGCGGTTTCGTCAGGGCGCCGAACGTCAGCCTGATGGTGACGGAGTTCGCGGGCCACCGAATATCCGTCCTCGGCCATGTCAACAACCCGGGGAAGTACCCGATGCGCGGATCGGAGAGGGCGCTTGACATGGTGGCGCTGGCGGGCGGCATCAGCCCGCAGGGAGCCGACCGCTTCGTCGTCGTCCATGCCGACAACACCCAGGAAGTGGTCGACCTCGTGGCACTGTTCCAGGGCGGCGACGTCGCGCAGAACCTGATGGTTCAGGGCGGAGACATGATCTATGTGCCTCAGGCGCCGACGTTCTACGTCTACGGCGAGGTTCGGCGGCCCGGCAGCTATCGTCTGGAGCGGGAGATGACCATGATCCAGGCGCTCTCCGTCGGCGGCGGTCTGACGCCGCGAGGAACGGACAGCCGGCTCGATGTCAAGAGGCGGGATCAGGACGGCAATGTGACCACCGTGCGGGTGGAGCTCACCGACAGGGTTCAGTCCGGCGATGTCATCTATGTCAAGGAGAGCATCTTCTAGGCCGGTCATCGGACCGCGGCCGACGGGGAGCATTGCATGATGTTGGCAAGTCTGGTCTCGGCGCTTTGGGCGCGAAAAGGCGTGCTGCTGACGACGTTCGTCGGAACGCTGGTGATCGCGGCCGTCGTGAGCCTCTCCCTGCCGAAGCAGTACAAGGCGACGATCTCGCTCGTGATCGACTTCAAGTCACCGGACCAGCAGATCGGCGCGGCCGTGCCGGCGATGCTCGTGCCGGGCTACATCGCGACCCAGGTCGACATCATGTCGAGCCTGAGCGTCGCCTACAAGGTCATCGACGATGTCAAGCTCGACAAGGACGAGGCGCTGCAATCGAAGCTGTTGACCACCACAGGCACCGCCGCCTCGTTGCTGTCCTGGATGACCTTCGGGCTGGCCGGCGATGCCCTCGCCTACCTCAGGGAGGCTCTGAGGAGCTTGCGCGGGGACGAGGAGCCGGAGACCATGGACGGCGAACACGCACTGCGCGCGATGCTCGCCGACAGCCTGCTGAGCCGCCTGAGCGTGGAGCCGGCGAGGTCGGGAAACGTCATCCAGATCAGCTTCCTCGCGCCGGAGCCCCGGCTTGCGGCGCGACTGGCCAACGCGTTCGCCGACGCCTACGTCGAGACGAACCTGCAATTGCACACCGAACCGGCTCGCCGCAGCGTCGATTGGCACAGCCAACGCATCGCCGACCTGCGGCGCGAGCTGGAAGCGGCCAAGAGCCGCCTGTCCGTTTACCAGCAGCAGAAGGGAATCATCATCACCGACGAGCGCCTCGATGTCGAGAATGCCCGGCTCGCGGATCTCTCGAGGCAGATCGTCGAGGCGCAGGCGGCGCGCCTGGATGCCGAATCGCGGCAGCGGCAGATCAATCAGGCGCTCGACAGCGAGCAGGCCAGCGGAGCGTTGCCGGAGGTGCTGAGCAACGTCCTGATCCAGCGGCTGAAGGCGGATCTGGCCGCAAAGGAGGCGGTGCTCGGCGAACTGTCGCGGCGGCTCGATCGGAACCATCCCGACTATCGTCGCGCCGCACTCGAGGTCGGCAAGCTGCGGTCCGTGATCCAGGCTGAAACCAAGAACATCGTCGCCGGGATCTCGCGACACGCCGAGCTTGCCCGCCAGCATGAGGAGGAACTGACCGAGGCGCTCGCGGCTCAGAAGGCAAGGATCCTGGCACTCAAGCAGGAGCGCGACGGGGCCGACGTCATGCTCCGGGACGTCGAAAGCGCCCAACTCGCCTACGAGAACGCCTTGAAGCGATACGACGACGTGAAGACCCTGAGCCTGGCGGATCAGACGAATATCGCCGTCCTCAGCCCGGCGACCTCGCCGCTGATGCATGCGAGCCCGAACATCAAGCTCAACATGGCTCTCGCAGGGTTCCTCGGTCTTCTGTTCGGAAGCGGCCTGGCATTCTTCGCGGAGCTGATGGATCGTCGCGTGCGGTTGCCGAGCGATCTGCAGCAGGTCGTCGGAGCCCCGGTCCTGGGTGTGCTGATCAAGGGCGATCCGCGCCGCAAGACCGACATGCTGGCGTGGTACGATGCCTTGAGGAACTCGCCTCCGGCAGCAACGCGCGACTAGGGATCATGGGAGCGACGGGCGGCGGGCAACTCGCACGGCGACTGAATTGGCCAAGGATGGCGGTGTGTTGTGAATAGGACAACGAGATTTCCGCGAGCAGGACGGCAGCGGCCGAAGGAGACCGTCGTCGAGCAGGCCGTGAACAAGTTGGTTCCGATTGCCGACGAGGGAGCCGACGCGCATCGGGGCAGATCGGCGTTCGGGCCTGCTCTCATGCGTCCCGAGCGGGAGAGCGGTGCCGTTCGCCCCGATGTCAAGCGCCTCGGGCAGATTCTCATCGAGGACGGCAAGCTGAGCGATGCCGACGTCGAGCGCGTCGTCCGCCTGCAAAGCCGCAGCAAGCTCAGCTTCGGGGCGGCCGCCATGCGCCTCGGACTGATCACCGAGCGGGCGCTCACGGCTGCGCTCGCCCGCCAGTTCAATTATCATTTTGTCCCGGCTGCCGCGGCGGCAAAGGTCGGCATCGATCACAAGGAGCTGGTGACCGCCTCCGATCCGTTCGGGGCGCGGGCCGAAGGGTTTCGGGCTCTCCGCACGCAGCTGATGCTGCGGTGGTTCGCCGAAGGCCAGAAGACGCTGGCCGTGGTGAGCCCGGCGCCGGGAGATGGCCGGAGCTATGTCGCGGCGAACCTCGCCGTCGTCTTCTCCCAGCTCGGTGCCAACACCATCCTGATCGACGCAGACTATTGCCGTCCCAAACAGCACGCCATCTTCGGACTCAGCAACTCGGTCGGTTTGTCCAGCATTCTCGCCGGTCACAGGACGTTGCCGCAGGTTGGCAACCTGACGGTGTTCCAGAGCCTGTCGGTCCTTCCGTCCGGCCCAATGCCGCCCAATCGCCAGGAGCTGCTGGAGAGCCGGCGTTTTCTGCATCTGCTCGATCAGCTGGAGGAAACCTACGAGGTCGTTCTGATCGACACCTCTCCTGCGCAGGAGAGCACGAGTGCGCAGACCGCGGCGTTGTGGGCCGGCGGGGCTGTGGTGCTTTGCCGAAAGGATCGAACCCGCGTCAAGGACATGATGGCCGTCAACGCACTCATTGGCGAGGCCGGTGCCCAGATCGTCGGAACCGTCTTCAATCAGCGGTGAACGGCCGAATCGTCCCAGAGCGTCGAGGAACTGGGTCAGGATCATGAGACCGACCTTCATCGGGCTCGGGGCCCAAAAGGCGGCGAGTTCGTGGATCTACGAGGTGCTCAAGGATCACCCTCAGATCGGCGTCAGCGAGCCGAAGGAGCTCGATTTCTTCTCCCGTTTCTACGAGTTCGGCTTTCAGTGGTATGAAGGGTTCTTCGAGCGTTGCCAAGGTTGTATCGCAGTCGGCGAGATCTCGCCCTCTTACCTGGACCACACCGAGGCGCCGCATCGGGCGCACGCCTACAACCCCGGATTCCGCATAATCGTCTCGCTGCGCGACCCCGTCGACCGCGCCTTCTCCAACCACCTGCACGAGGTGCGCGAGGGGCGGCTCGCCGGCGCCGACCTCAGTTTCGAGGCGGGGCTCGCCAACAATCCGAGCTATGTCGCGCGCTCGCGCTATGCGACGCACCTGCGCCGCTGGTTCAGGGCCTTCGATCGGCGACAGATTCTGGTTCTGTTTCAGGAGGAGATCCGTCGCTCGCCGGACGAACACGCCGGGGCGCTCTATCGCCATCTCGGTGTTGATGAGCACTACCGCTCGCCCTTCGCCGGAACCCAGGTGAACCGGAGCTACCTACCGAAATCGCGGGCGCGCGAGGCGGTCGTCCGCGGGATCGGCGGCACCCTGCGTCTCTTCGGCGGCAGGCATCTCGTCGAGAGTATCAAGGGCATGAGAGGCGTTCGCGCGTTTCGCGAGGCTAACCGCTTCGATGTCCGTGACCTGGTGCCGCCGATGGCGGCGGAGACGCGGACGCGGCTTGTGGATGAACTTGCCGGCGAGATGACGGATCTGGCGCGGCTGTTGGGGCGCGACTCGTTGCCGTGGCGCTCTTGGCCGGCGGCGGGCGGCGCGCCCGCGACGACCGAAACCGTCCGCAGACCCGAGCCTGCTCTCGAAACCCAATCGGTGACGCGATGAGTCTCGCGAACGCATTCTCTTGGCAGGAGGCGCGACAAGGGCTGGTCCTGGCCGGCGCGGCGGTGTTCGTCGCTCTGGTCGCCGGAGTTGCCTCGGCAACCGCCAATCCGTATGTCGTGGCGCTGACGGCCGGGCTGTTCGGCGGCGTCTTTCTGTTGGCCTACCCGCGCCTGACCATCTGGCTCGTCCTGGTCGGAGGGCTGGTGGTCGCTGGGCTGTGTCAGCTGTTCGTCCCGGCGCTGCAGAAGATCGCATGGGTGGTGACGATACTCGGGTTCGTGCTCATGGGCTCGGTTGTGCTGTCCCTGCTCAGCCCGAACTCCGTGCATCGCCGGGTCCCGCCCTTCATCTGGATCGCTTGCGCCATCATCGCGTTCGCGCTCGTCTCTTCGATCGTGCAGGGCGGCCGTTCTCTCGAGACCATCGCCGGGGTGCGGCGCTACTTTCCGATGTGGGGGCTGATCTTTGCGCTCACCGTCCTCTCGCTTCCGAACGACGTGCTGGAGCGCTGGAAAAAGGTCGTCCTCGCGGTGGCCCTGGTGCAGTTGCCGTTCGCGCTCTATCAGCTCCTGGTTCTGGTGCCGAAGCGGGTCGGCATGGGCCCCGGCATCGTTCCGATCGATATCGTCGCCGGCACGTTCGGCGCCAACATGGAAGGCGGTGGCGCCAACAACGTGATGGCGACCTTTATCGCCATCGTCGTCGCTTTTCTCGGTACGTATTGGCAAGAAAAACAAATAGATACCAGAAAGTGGCTTGGTCTAAGCATTATTTGCGTGGCGCCGCTCTTTCTCGGAGAGGCGAAGATCGCGCTTGTATACATGATCGTCGTTTTCTTGATGCTTTCGGCAAGAGATTTCTCCTATAATCCTTCCCGTGCGTTCGGAATTCTGTTTTGCGGCGGACTTGTGGTGGCGGCGATCGCATCGGTGTTGCTGTTGTTCTTTTCCAAGGGCTTGACTCCATTGGAGTTCATCGGGAACATCCTTGCCCACAATTTTGGAGAGGAGGGTCGCGCACACTACGAACTCAACCGTTGGACGGTCCTTGTCTTCTGGTGGCAACAACATGGCTTGCATAATGCCGACAAGATGCTGTTCGGCCACGGCCTCGGAAGCTCGTTCCCTGCAGTTTTCGGCCTGATGTCGGGGCACGTCCACCTTCGCTATCCGACGATGGGCATCGGCATCACCGCTGCCTCGCAACTTCTCTGGGACTTGGGAATCGTCGGCGTGGCCCTGTACGCGGCGCTGTTCCTTTCCGCTTGGCAGGCGGCGTCGTCGGTCATCAGGCGCAGCGACTCGGCGAACCTGTGCGCCGGCATGCAGGCGGCGCGGGTGGCGCTGGTTATCCTTGCGCTGTGGTATCCCTACAAGGCAACGATCCTTAGCAATCCCGGCGCCCAGGTCATCTTCGCGTTCGTGTTCGGCTATATCGGCTACTGCTGGCAAAGGGTCCGTCTGGAATCGGAGGGGCGTCCGGCACCGGCGAGTGGCCGGCGGTGAGGACGGCCACCGACCTCGGCCGCGGCGGCGTCTACACGCTGAAGAGGCTGCAGCGGGGCTTGGTCGATTTCTTTGTCGGCCGGATCGTGCAGGCCGCCGCCTCGATCGCCCTGGTGTTCGTCGTGATCCGGCTCCTGAGCCTGCCGGACTACGGCGCCTACATGGTGGCGCTCGGGCTCGTCCGCATGATGGGGCCGATCGGCTCGTTCGGGCTTTTGCGAGCGAGCCAGTACTTCGTGCCGCAGATCGCCGAAGGCGTGGCACGACGCGACCGCTATCGCTTCGTTCTCGCGCTGTTCGGCGCCCGCGTCGCCAACCTCGTCGTCATTGCCGTCTTCTTCTGGGTGGCGTGGGAATGGATCGCCGGGCCGCTCGGCTTCTCGCCGGAGCAGATCGCGGCGAGCCGGATGGTGGTGTTCCTCATCGTCTCGTTCCAGTGCCTCGGTTTTCTGACCATGGTGCTCGAGTGCCTGCTCGAGCTCAAGCGGGCGAGGCTCGCCGACACGTTGCAGCCAGCGGGCCGGCTTGCGCTCTTCGCGGCAGCCTTCGTCCTAGGCATCGACGACTTCACGGTGGCGACCGTGCTGTGGATTGACATCGCAGTGTCGACGGGATGTGCCGGGCTCGCCCTGGTCCTGGTGATGCGGCGCCTCTACGATCTGCCGGGCGGCACGGGCAGACTCCCCTCGGCGCGGCAGGTGGCGCGGCAGGCCCTCCATTTTGCGCCTGTCGGCCTGCTGGACGTGTTCCTCTCCCGCGGCGCGTTGCGGATGATCGTGGCCTACTTCCTCGGCCTCCCCGCGGTGGCCCTGCTCGGCTTCATCCAGCAGATCTGCGCCATCCTCGTCCGGTTCGCGCCGTCGATGCTGCTTGAGCGGCTGGTGCGGCCGATGTTGATCTCCAGGCTCGACGGCGAGCGCGGCCTCTCCCTGTTGCGCGACAGCATCAACATCCTGTGGAAGTCGGATCTCTTGCTGTTCGGGGCCGGGGCCGCCGTGCTCGCCACCATCGGCGACGATCTGATGATCTTGCTGAGCGGGGGTAAGATCAGCGGCGGCGGCGCAAGCCTGGTGCTGTTCTTTCTGGTGGTCCTCGGTAACGGTCAGAAGAACCTGTCCATCCTGGCCATGCAGATCACCGGCCAGACGTCCCAGGTGTGGAAAATCGCGCTCCTGTCGCCCGTCGGCTTCGCGGTCACCGCGGCCGTCGCCGGCCTGGGCCTGAACGCCGCGATCGTCAGCGTCGCGGTCGTGCTTGCCGCTTGGAGCCTTGCCGGTTTCGGCGTCGTTCAAGCGAAACACCCGAACGTCCGGCTGGAATGGTCCGCGGGCTTGCGCGTGCTCGCGGCAGTGGCCGCCGGCGCAGGGCTCGGGGCCGGCGTCGTGCACACGCTCGGCGACGGCTTGTTTGTGGTGCTCGTCGCCTCCACCGCCGCTGCCGCCGCCTACCTCACCACCCTTGCCCTCCTGCGACCGGTGAGCGGGGACGAGTTCGCCATTCTGAAGCGGGCCCTGGGGCCAACGCTGTCCCGCCCCGTAAGCGTCTTCAGCCGTGCTTAGGAGATGCCGGACGTGACCGACCGAGCCGCCGGTGTGGAGGAGATCGTCGAGCCGGTGTTCGTCGTCGGCATGAACGGCTCGGGTACGACGATGCTGGCCGACTGTCTCGGCCGACATCCTGATTTCTACATGTTCCCGCGGGAGACTCGGGTCCTCCCCTACCTGATGAGACGGGCGGGGCGTGGCGGTGATCTCGACCGTATCGCGGGCAGGCGGGAGCTGGCGGACGGCCTCGGACGGAGCCGGGCATTCCGGCTCGAGAATGGAGGAAGGGCGGTGCGCGTGGCCGACGAGGAGCTGGCGAGCGTCGGCTTCGCCGCGACCGTCGACGCCGTCTACCGCCGCTTCGCCCGCGCCCAGGGCAAGACGCGGTGGGGCGAGAAAACGCCCATGTACGTGCAGCACATGGTCGCGCTTGGCCGGCACTTTCCGCATGCCAGGTTCCTGCACATCTACCGCGACGGGCGGGACGCCGCGCGATCCTTCCATCGCCGCTGGGGGTTCGAGCCGAGGCGCACCATCTACCGGTGGAAGAACGTCATCGCAGACGGAAGACGGCAGGGTGCCCAGCTCGGTCCCGGTCGCTACCTCGAGATCCGGTACGAAGAGCTCACCGCCGAGCCCGAGGCCGTCTTGCGCCGTGTCTGCGCCTTCGTCGGGCTTGCGTTCGTTCCCGCCGTGCTGACGTCGTCGATGCGTTACGCCGATCCGGCGCTGGCAGCCCGCGGCCAAGGCAGGATCGTCGCTAATTCGGGCGGCTGGCTCACCTATTTCACTCCGGGCGAGCAGGTTGCGCTCGAGCGGATCGCTGGCCGGATGCTGGACGAACTCGGCTACGAGGTTCGCCATTGCCGGGGCGACGCCGATCCGCCGGCGCTGGCGCTGGCCCTGTGGCAGATGGGCGACCGCCTGCGGTCGGCAAGGCGGCAGCTCAGGGTCGCGGGCTGGCATCGACTGAGTCTCCTCTGGCAGAGAGCCCGGGAATCCCTGATCCAGGGTCAGACCAACCGCTATTGAGACGCCGGGAATGGGGCCGGATCAGAGCATGCAACCGCACGCGTCGGCGAGTGCCTTGTCTTCGCCGCCGTCGATGCCCGCGCGCCGACGGCCGAGCGTCTGTTACATCTGCGCGCCGGCGCATTCCGGCTCGACCCTCCTCGACATGCTGCTCGGCGGTCACTCCGAGATCGCCTCGCTTGGCGAGTTCGCCTTTCTTGGCAAGACGATCGCTTTGCGCGAGTTGTGCTCGTGCCAAGCCCCGGTCGCGGAGTGCGCGGCATGGGCGCCAATTCTCGATCGCATCCAACGCGAACGCGGCACCGACCTCAGGGTCGATCCCTACGCCTTATGGCAATGGGACACGCGCGCCGGCATTAGGATCGACCGGCATCAGCAGACCCGGGCCTACCTCTTCGCGCGCAAGCTGCGCGTGGCATGGTGTGCGGCGAGATCGTCATTGCCCGCTCCGCTCTCCCGCGCGGTTCCGCTGCCGCCGAGCCTCGATCGCGGCGTCGCCAACTCCCTCTATCTGTACCGGCTCGTTCGTCAGGAGTGGGGCGTCGGCGTGGTCGTCGACTCATCGAAGAACACGCGCCAAGCCTTGGCTCTCTATGAACGCGCTCCGGAAGAGGTGAGGATCATCTCGCTCGTTCGCGATGGTCGGGGCGTCTTCCGTTCCCATCGGTCGCGCGGCTTTTCTCGTCGGACGAGCCTCGGCGCTTGGTCGCGCCATGTCCGACGCATGCTTCCCCTCATCGGCCGATCGGTCGATCGCCGTCACGTGTTGTCGGTCCGCTACGAGGAGCTCGTTTCCGATCCCGGCGCATCGCTCTCGGCCATTTGCACGTTTCTGGATCGCTCCTTCGAGCCGACGATGCTGGATCTGGCCGGCGGCGTCCGCCACAACATCGGCGGCAATGTCGGCAGCCGGGTGGGGAGGGAGAAAGGCGTCAGGCACGACGAGCGCTGGAGAACGGATCTGAGCGCCGAGGACCTCGCCTATTTCGAGCGGCACGGCGGCGACATCAACCGGCGCCTCGGCTACCGCTGAGCCTCGCGGGCGCTTGTCGCCAGCCGGCTTTACCGCTAAATCGGAAGGGCGGAGCGGCGGCGCGGAAGCGTCGTTCGTGGCTGTCGCCGACCGGTCCAAAGAACAGGGAGGAAGCCATGTCGAAGCGATTACGCTTCACCTCGACCCGCTGGGGTCTCGGTGCGCTTGTCATCGCTGGTCTCGCCGCGGCGGGGGCCGAGCCTGTGGATGCCGCGGCCGCCGCCCGAGCGGAGATGAGGAATGCTTCGGGAGAGAGCGTCGGCAGCGTCGAGCTGCGGGAAACGCCCCACGGTGTCCTTCTGCACGCAAGGCTCGTCAATATGCCGCCAGGGGTCCATGCCTTCCACGTGCATGAGGTCGGCCTGTGCGAGCCGCCGTTCACCTCGGCGGGCGGCCACTTCAATCCGGAGGAAAGGAAGCACGGCATCCTCAGCGACGACGGGATGCATGCCGGCGACATGCCGAACATCCATGTTCCGGACGCGGGAGCGCTGGAGTTCGAGGTCCTCAACACGCTCCTCAGGCTGGACAACGCGCTGTTCGAGGGGGACGGCGCCTCGATCGTGATCCACGAGGGCGCGGACGACTACGTGAGCGATCCAGCCGGCCACGCCGGCCCGCGGATCGCCTGCGGCGTCATCACGCGGTAGCGGTCGACGGGCCGGCCAATCAGGGTGCGACCTGCCAGAGGAGGAGGTCGTGGAAGAAGGCGGCCTCGTCGGCGGCCAGGCGGGCGTGGCGGTCGAGAAACGTGCGCACGTCGTGGCCGGTAAAGCGTCCTTGCAGCCGGCCGTCCCGGACGACGAGCCGGGACCGCGCGAAGTCGCTGGCACGGCCGTGACAGACGGCGCAATGATCCCGGAACCGGCCCTGGCCCTCGGCGACGCGGACGAGGAAATCCCGGATCGCCTTCGCCTGCAGCGGATCGGCGGGTACATGGTGGCGTTGGAGGAAGGCCTCGATTTCGCGGCCGGCAGTTCGGCTCAAGAGCCTGCCGTCTTCGAGCACAAGCGTCTCCTGCGCCAGCGTTCCGGCGTGCTCGTGGCATCGGCCGCAGCGGCTCTCGAACAGCCGATGCAGGTCCGCTGCCGAGGGCGAGTTCGGAGCGGACGCGGATGAAGCCTCTGCACTCGTGCAGAGGGCGAGCACCAAGACGGCCGTTTCCAGAACGGAGGCAAGGCCCCTCGCCATCTCGAGCAGTCGCGTTCAGCCGACGTCGATCGTGCCGCTGACGACGACGTCGAGATCGACTCCCTCGAGCGTGATTCGAGCGGTCGCCTTCAGCTTGCCGGGGGGCAGAGTTCCGGCCGCGCCGGCGGCGCGCACCGCCTTCTCGATCTCGCGCTGGGAGGTGACGCCGACGGTTTTCAAGAACTTGCGGAGGCTCATGTTGAGGGCTTCTTCGTTCATCTCTTGCCGTCCTTCCCTTGCAGTTGCGCCGTCGCCTGCGACGGCAGGTTGGTCCATGGCCGCTTCGGCCTTCTCTCTCAGCGCCCCTCCCCGTCCTTCAGCCGGTTGGCCTCCTCGCGTTCGCGGAGGTCGTCGTCAGTGGTCCTCGGCAGAGGGCGCGGCCCCGCGGCGTAGGGCTGCGGCTCGTCGAATTGGGCGGCGACGCGGCAGTCCTCGCACATTCTCAGCATCTCGATGCGACCCGGGGCGGCGAACATCGCGTGTCCGCCAAGCCTGGCCACCAGCCGGTCGATCGTCGAGCGGGTCGCGAAGGGTTTGCCGCAACGGATGCAGCGAAACGGGTCCTCTTCTTCCTTGAGCACCACCCGGCGGCGCGCCGTCTCGGCAAAATTGATCTGCGGAACCAGCGATATCGCGTTCTCCGGGCAGGTGTTGCGGCAGAGGCCACACTGGACGCAATTGACCTCGGTGAAGCTGAGCTGGGGCGCTTCGGGATGGTCGTGGAGTGCCCCCGTCGGACACGCGCCGACACAGGAGAGACAGAGTGTGCATCGATCCCGGTCGAGGTCGATCCGGCCGAACGGCGCGCCGACCGGCAGTTCGACGACGTCGGCCGGCGCCGGCGCATGGGCGTGCAGGTGATCGAGGGCCAGCATCAGCGTCGTGCGCTTCTCGCCCGTGACCCGGTGCTTCGCCGCGGGCTCGAGGCTGTCGGGCGGATTGCCGCGAAGACGCAGGGCCAGGGCCTCCGGGTCCGCCTCGTCCTCGATGGCGACGCGGTCGCCGGCATAGCCGAGGCCCTTGAGGATGACGTCGACCAGCGTCGCGTGGGCGCGGAGCGGACCAAGATCCTCCCCTCGGGCGGCTCTGGCGAGGATCGCGATGCGGGCGACGCCGAAGGCAAACGCGGTCAACAGGAAATCGAGGCCGATCACGGTGACCTCGTTGACCGCGAAGGGCACGACATGGGCCGGAAGTCCGCGCCCGGCGCGCGCCATCGCCGAGAGCATCTCGTCGCCGTGCCGGGGGTCGTGGACGAGGAGGACCATGTCCCGACCACCGGCCCGCCGATAGGTGCCGGCGAGCACGCGAAGGCGCTCGAACATTCCGTTGGCCGCCGGCAGGTCGAAGGCGATCGCCCCGGTTGGACAGAGGCTGGCGCAGACACCGTGCCCGGAGCAGACGAACGGGTCGACGTGCACGTGGTCACCGGCGGGAGTGATGGCGCCGGTGGGGCAGGCGTTGAGGCACAGATCGCACCCGACAACGCGATTGCGCGAATGGGCGCAGATCGTAGGGTCGACGCGGACATACCGCGGCTTCTCGAACTCGCCGACCATGTCGGCGAGGTCGAACAGCGCCCTCTCGATGCCGACTTTGTCGGACGGCTCGACGCGAACGTAGCCGTCGCGCCGGTCGGCAGCCGGAAACAACGCCGGACTGCCGGAGCAGTCGAGGATGAGATCGAAAGTGGATCGGGCGCCGTCACGGGCCAGTTCGAAGACGATCTCGCGACGGGAGGAGGGCTGGCAGGCGGCGAAGCCGTCGATCACCAGGTCGAAGGCGCCGAGATGGCCTCTGGCCTCGCGAATGCGGCCGGCGAAGATCGGAAACTCCCTCACCGGCGGCGGCATGGCGCCATCGGTGCGGCTAAGGAGGCAGGTCACCTTGAGACGGCGGGCGAGCCTGGCGGCGGCGTCGAGCGCGATCTCGCCCGAGCCGTAGACAAGGCAGACGCCGTTCGAGGCGAGGCTCATCGAGGGGGTCAGCTCGATGTCGAGTGCGGCCTCGGCGATGAGCGCGGCCACCTTGGCGTAGGCCTCGGCTCCCTCCGCTGCCCACCCTGCCCGCTCGCGAATGTTGACATAGGCGGCGGGCGTCTCCGGTGCGTGTTGCTCCCGGATCTCTTCGAACAGTGGCGTCTCCTGCGTGCAGCACACCAGTAGCGGCTCGCCGGCCGCCAAGGCCCCGCGCAGGTCGCCGATCTGGCTCCGGCAGAGATGGGTGAAGACCACCGGCTCGTCGGCAGCAAGCGCCGCCGCCACCCGCTTGCGGTCCAGCGCCAGGGTATGCTCGCAGTCGCAAACGAGCACCCGTCTTCCTTGCACCTTCATCGCGTCGTTCCTCCCCGGCGGCCGCCGCCAGTCACGCCATCATGGGCGGCCTCGGACCTTCTTGTTTCCGGTTCTTGTCACCATATGGCAAGCATGGGAGAAAGTTAAACCATGCCGGCGGCGATGCCAGAAGCGGGCGGTCCAGGATCGGGTCACAAGACCGAACGGACGGACGTCGGTCTGATCGTCGAGCGACGGGATAGCACCCATCCCTGGCAGGATCATGTCTGGCGTCCGCACGCGGTGGTCCCGGCGGCGGCCTCGACCGAGGCTTGGCGGGTCGTCGACCGTGGACCCGGGTGGGAACGCTATTACGCCGGATCGCTGCCACTGGCGCTGTACGCCGGAGAGACCGACGGCTACCGCGAGAACCTCGATCACCAGCCGCCGCAGGTGTTCATCGTGCTGCGCCGCGGCAGCGGCGAGCGGGAGATCCAGCCGTTTCTCGCCACCGTCGGCCCGTTCGAGGCCCTCGACTACCTGGACAGCGGCGAGGAGATCGTCGAGGCCGTGCCGATGCCCGAGCCGATCGCGGCGTGGGTGCGGGCGTTCGTTCGCCGCCACCACATGGATCGACCGACACGCAAGCGGGAGCGGGACGCGGATGCCCCGGCAATGGGCGAGCATCCGTTCTGGCGGCCGGCACCGGTGAGGGGCCGTGGGCGATAACCCGGAATCAGCCTTTGCGCGCTGGGCGCGGATGAAGCGGGCGCGGACGGCGGCATCCGCTCCCGTCGCAGCGGACCCGGTCGACGCGGGCAGCGACGGAGCCGCCGGGTCGAGCGCCTCTGCGGCGCCGCCGGTAGCGCCAGGGTCCGACGAGTCGGCGGCTCATTCCGATAGGACGGCACCACCCGACCTTCCGGACATCGAGAGCCTGACCAAGGATTCGGACTTCACGGTGTTCATGCGCGAGGGGGTGCCCGAGGACATCCGCCGTCTCGCCCTGCGGCGGCTGTGGCGGAGCGATCCCGTGTTCGCCAACTTGGACGGTCTCAGAGATTATGGCGAGGACTACAGCCAGGTCGGCACCGTCGCCGCCGAGATCGGCACGATCTACCGCGCGGGCGCCGGCTACCTCGCCGACGCGGCGGATGCGAGGGCGGCGGACGACGACGCCGGGACCAAGGCCGAAGTCGGTGACGCGGGAGTGGCCGGAGACGGTGCCGAGACACGGCCGGAGGCGGCGGACTCCGGCGCAGACGAGGCGCGGCACGGGGACGAAACGGGGCCTCAAGACAGGACCTGACCGAACCGACATGTCACGGACGGCCGACTCGGATGGCTGCAAGGGGGGTGGCGCTCAAACCCGACCGCAGAGCTCTAGTATTTATCGGATTTTTTGCGTAGTTTTAGGGTTGACAGGGGAGCGGATGCGAGCGACGGTTTTCGTTAAGCTTTCTGTAGGTTCGCCGCGTCGGCTTTCCACAATCAACAACACTGTCCGGACGCGGCGGGCGGAGTTGGCAGAAGCCAACAGGGAGGAACGGTGCCGGTGCTGCCCCATGGCGGCAGGCGCGAGGACGTGGATGACGAGGATGTCCTTCGCGCCCGCTTCTACGGTTTGTTGGCGGAACTCTTGGCAGGACCGCCGGACGCGAACGGGCTTCGACGCTGGGCGCGCCTCGAGGGCGACGAGACGCCGATCGGTGAGGCGATCGGCAATCTCGCCGTGACGGCCTCGCAGCTGACGCCGGACCGGGCCGAGCGGGAGTTCAACCGGCTGTTCATCGGTCTCACCGGCGGCGAACTCACGCCCTACGGGTCCTACTATCTGACCGGGTTCGTCTATGAGAAGCCGCTGGCCGACCTGCGCTGGGACATGGAGGCTCTGGGGATTGCGCGCGCCGACGGCGTCGCCGAGCCCGAGGACCACATCGCCTCGGTCTGCGAGATCATGCGCGGGCTGATCACCGGCGCGTTCGGCCCGCCCGCCTCTTTGCGTCAGCAGCGGCGCTTCTTCGACGCCCACGTCGCACCGTGGGCGTCGCGCTTTTTCGAGGATCTGGAAACGGCGCCCGCGGCCGTGCTCTACCGGCCGATCGGTGCTCTCGGCCGGCTGTTCATGGCCGTCGAGCGAGAGGCGTTCTCGATGATCGGGGATCGGTGATTGGCGGCGGGATGCAGGCCGCCGTGACGAGGCCGTCCGTCGCCGATGCGACGCGAACAGAGGCGCCCACAAGGGCAACGGAGCAGGTGGTGAGGAGACAGAAGCGATGAAAGTCGAAAAGCAGCAAGAGAGGATCAGCCGGCGCGGTTTTCTGCGCGCGGCGGGTCTCGGCGCGGGCGCGGCCGCCGGTGCGGCCGTGGCGGCCATCGGCTCCGACGCCCGTTCGGCGACGAGCGAGGCCAAGCACCGGCCGGCGGCCGGCTATCGGGAGACCGAGCACGTCCGGCGCGCTTACGAGCTCGCACGGTTCTGAGAAGCTAGCCAGCGGGAGGACACGTTCATGCTAGTCAAGACGAGACGAGGGGCGGCGAAGGGCCCCCACATGGCGCAGGCGCTGGCCGGCGTTCTCGGCGGAGCGATCGATCGGCGCGCGTTCCTGCGGCGTTCCGGGCTGACGGCCGGCGGCGCCGCCTTGGTCGCCTCCATGCCGGTTGGACTCGTGCGCAAGGCCGAGGCGCAGACTGCGGCCGGCGTGCCGCGGGCGCTTGCCCAGGCGAAAAGCGTCTGCACCCATTGCTCGGTCGGCTGCACGGTGATCGCCGAGGTCGACAGAGGCGTCTGGGTGGGGCAGGAGCCCGGCTTCGACAGCCCCTTCAATCTCGGTGCGCACTGCTCGAAGGGCGCCGCCATCCGCGCTCATGCGCACGGCGAGCGGCGGCTCCGCTATCCGATGAAGTTGGTCGACGGCGAGTGGAAGCGGATCGGCTGGGATGAGGCGATCGACGAGATCGGCGACAAGATGTTGCAGCTCCGGCAGGCATCGGGTCCCGACTCGGTGTACTGGCTGGGCTCGGCCAAGCACAGCAACGAGCAGGCCTATCTGTTGCGCAAGTTCGCCGCCTATTGGGGCACCAACAACATCGATCACCAGGCGCGGATCTGCCATTCGACCACCGTCGCGGGCGTGGCCAACACGTGGGGCTACGGCGCGATGACCAACAGCTACAACGACATCCACAACTCGCGAGCGATCTTCCTGATCGGCGGCAACCCGGCGGAGGCCCATCCGGTCTCACTTCTGCACATCCTCAAGGCGAAGGAGGAGAAGAACACGCCGTTGATCGTGTGCGACCCCCGGTTCACCCGCACGGCGGCCCATGCCACGGAGTTCGTCCGGCTGCGGCCGGGCACCGACGTGCCGCTGATCTGGGGCATCCTCTGGCACATCTTCGAGAACGGCTGGGAGGACAAGGAGTTCATCCGCCAGCGGGTGTGGGGCATGGACCGCATCCGCGAAGAGGTCAAGAAGTGGACGCCCGAGGAGGTCGAGAACGTCACCGGCGTCCCCGGCTCGCAGCTGCGGCGTGTGGCGCGTACCCTCGCCAACAACCGGCCCGCAACGGTTATCTGGTGCATGGGCGGCACCCAGCACACCATCGGCAATAACAACACCCGCGCTTACTGCATCCTGCAGTTGGCGCTCGGTAACATGGGACATGCGGGCGGCGGGACCAACATCTTCCGCGGCCACGACAACGTCCAGGGCGCGACCGACTTCGGCGTGCTCTCCGACTCGCTCCCCGGCTATTACGGCCTTGCCGAAGGCTCGTGGAAGCACTGGGGCCGCGTGTGGCAGACCGACTACGAATGGCTGAAGGGCCGGTTCGGCTCCAAGGAGCTGATGGAATCGAAGGGCATCCCCGTGTCGCGCTGGATCGACGGCGTTCTCGAGGCCAAGGAGAACATCGACCAGCCCGACAATCTGCGTGCCATGGTCTTCTGGGGGCACGCGCCGAACTCCCAGACGCGCGGCCCCGAGATGAAAGTTGCGATGGAGAAGCTCGACCTGCTCGTGGTCATCGATCCCTACCCGACTGTCACCGCCGTCATGCACGACCGCAAGGACGGCACCTATCTCCTGCCCGCGGCCACCCAGTACGAGACCTCCGGCTCAGTCACCGCGTCCAACCGGTCGATCCAGTGGCGGGACAAGGTCATCGACCCGATCTTCGAGTGCAAAACCGACCACGAGATCATCTACCTGTTCGCCCGGAAGTTCGGCTACGAGCAGGAGATGTTCAAGGCGATCCAGGTCAACGGCACCGAGCCCGTGGTCGAGGATCTCACCCGCGAATTCAACAAGGGGATGTGGACGATCGGCTATACCGGACAGTCGCCGGAGCGCCTTAAGCTGCACATGGCCAACCAGCACACCTTCGACAAGACGACGCTGAGGGCCAACGGGGGGCCGTGCGACGGAGACTACTTCGGCCTGCCTTGGCCATGCTGGGGCAAGCCCGAGATGAAGCATCCCGGCTCGCCTAATCTGTATGACATCTCGAAGCCTGTGGCGGAAGGCGGGATGGGATTCCGCGCCCTGTTCGGCGTCGAGCGCGATGGCGAGAACCTGCTCGCCGAAGGCACCTACCCGGTGGGCTCGGAGATCACCGACGGCTATCCCGAGTTCACCATGGCGATGCTGACCAAGCTCGGCTGGGACAAGGACCTCACCGACGAGGAGCGAAAGGCCATCGAGGTCGCCGGCGGGGAGACCGCCAACTGGAAGACCGACCTTTCGGGAGGCATCCAGCGGGTGGCGATCAAGCACGGCTGTGCCCCCTACGGCAATGCGAAGGCGCGCTGCGTCGCCTGGAACTTCCCGGACCCGGTTCCCATCCACCGCGAGGCCTTGTACACGCCGCGGCGGGACCTGGTGGAAAAGTATCCGACGTATGCCGACACCAAGGCATGGCGTCTGCCCACCCTGTACGCCAGCATTCAGCAACGGGACGTGGCGAAGGAGTTTCCGATCATCCTCACCTCCGGCCGGCTGGTCGAGTATGAGGGCGGCGGCGACGAGAGCCGTTCCAATGCGTGGCTGGCCGAGCTTCAGCAGGACATGTACTGCGAGATCAACCCGCGCGATGCGAACGAGCTCGGCGTTCGCGACGGCCGGATGGTCTGGGTACACGGCCCCGAGGGCGGCAAGGTCCTGGTCAAGGCCATGGTGACCGAACGGGTGGCGCCGGGCGTCGCCTTCATGCCGTTCCACTTCGGCGGCTGGTTCCAGGGCGAGGACCGGCGGGCCAAGTACCCCAAGGGAGCCGATCCCTACGTGCTTGGCGAGGCCTGCAACACGGCGATGACCTACGGCTACGACTCGGTGACCCAGATGCAGGAGACCAAAACGTCTCTCTGCCGCATCGATGCCGCGTGAGGAGTTGAACGATGGCCAGAATGAAGTTCCTGTGCGACGCCGAGCGCTGCATCGAGTGCAACGCCTGTGTCACCGCGTGCAAGAACGAGCACGAGGTCCCGTGGGGCATCAACCGCCGGCGGGTGGTGACCCTAAACGACGGCAAGCCCGGCGAGCGGTCGCTGTCGGTCGCCTGCATGCACTGCTCGGACGCGCCGTGCATCGCGGTATGTCCGGTGGACTGCATCTACGACACCGAGGAGGGCGTGGTCCTGCACTCCAAGGACCTGTGCATCGGCTGCGGCTACTGCTTCTACGCCTGTCCGTTCGGCG
>CAYQSU010000062.1:0-20615 GCA_964420325.1 uncultured Rhodospirillaceae bacterium
CGCGGCAAGACCGAGGATCACGCCGGCGCTCGGGCTGGCCTCGCGTCCCCGCCGCTCCCGCTCGCGCACCACCGGCAACTGCCGGATTCAGGTTGACCCTTTGTCGTAGCAGGCGGCGGATGCGGACCCTGGCAATGGCGCCGCAGGACTAAGGGGAACACGATACGCATTCCCGAGAAGCCACGGCGGCACACCTCGCCGGTCCGGCGCTCGGTCGGGTGAGCGAGATGGCCGGTCGGCGACTGCGGCTGGTCGTCGCCGACCCCGCCCGGCACGCAGGCGGCGGTCCTCCGTCGCTGTTACCGGGCCGCCTTGGCGAGGGTGGCGGTTTCCTTGAGGCGGCCGTCGGCCGAGGCGACTTCGAAGGCGAGCGCACCGTCGTCTCCCGGCTTGAGGGTCAGCGCGCCGTTGATCAGGCGGTCGCAGAAGCCGCCGTTCGACTCCTTGAAGGCGAACACGTGGTTGCCGTCGGCCGCGCCCGCATACTCGGCCGAGAGCCGGCAGTTGCGCGGCACGCCGTAATGCAGGCTGGTGCGGTCGGCGCCGATCTCGAGGTCTGGGACGTCGAGGGTGACGGCGACGGGCCGGCCGTCGGCGACGACGCTGCCCTTCCAGCTGCCGATCACCGCCTCGGCCGTGCGGCCCGCCCGCTTGGCGAGCGTGCCGGACTCCTTGGTCTGGAGGTCCTTGGACGAGACCTCGAACGCAAGCCTGGTGTCGCCGTCCAGGCGCAGCGTCATGAAGCCGCTGACGAGGCGGTCGCAGAAGCCGCCGTTGGCGGTCTTGAACGAGAAGAAGTGGGCGCCGTCGTGCTCCCCCGAGTACTCGGCGAACAGCCGGCAGCTGCGCGGCACGCCATAGTGGAAGTCGGCGCTGTCCTCGCCGAGCTGCACGTTCCGGACGGCGAGGTTGATCGCCATCGGCCGGCCGTCGACGACGAGGCTCCCGTCCCAGCGCCCGATCAGCTTGGCGGCATCGTCGGCGGCGAGGCCGGCGCCGACCGACGAGAGAACCAGCACGGCCCATGCCGCAAGCGCGGCCGAGATCTTCAGCACGGTGGTGCGCCACGCGTTCACGTCGGTCATCTCCGTTCTCCCTGTGATGTGCGTTGGTCCGTGGTCATGCGCCGAGCCCCTGGCGGATCAGCGCGCCGAGGAGCGCCATGACCCGAAGCGCCATCTCGACCACGGGCTCGATCGTCGCGACGAACCGGTCGGGGAGGGGAAGGAACCGGCCGGCCGCGACGGCCGCCGCGGCGAGGCCGAGCACCGCGGCGCCGATGGCGAGGAGCCGCCGGGCGCGGTGCCAGCGGGACCGGATGCCGTCGCCAACGACGTCCAGGACCGCCTCCGATTCCGCCGGCGACAGCGCGAGGCGAAGACGCCCTGTCGTCGCGGCACCTGTCGGAGGAGGCGAGGTCCGGGCATCGCCGGCGATCTCCCCGATCGGCACGCCGTCGATGCGGATCTCGCCGTCGGCGCCACTCTCGCCGCCGAAGCCGATGCTGAGGCGGTGAACGCCCTTGCCGGGCACCCGGCCTGGCCTCTGCACCGTCAGCAGAAGCCTCGTCGATCCCGCCGGCCCTCTGCCCCAGACCTCGCGGATCTCGCAGTCGAGTTCGACCGAGAGCTCGGCCACGCTCGGAAGGGTGGTGGGGCGGAGGCTGAGGAGGGGAAGCTCGAGGGTCTCGTCGCCGGTCCCGTCCGGGCGGGCGCCGGGCAGCCGGAGGCCCCAGGTGATGGCCCTGAGCCGGCCGTCGGGGTCGAGATCGATCAGCCGGCTGACGGCCCCGAGGGCCTGATTGCGTCCGGTCTCGCGCGCGGCCTCGAACGACGTGCGCAGGCCTTCGACGAACGCATCCAGGTCCCGGGTCGCCATGCCGCACCTCGCGCCCATGGGGATCCCGAGGCGGCGCTCGCCGCCTCGGGATCATTCGAGCCAGTAGGGCTTTCGCGGGAAGCCCACGTGGTAGATCATGCACTGCAGCACCACCTGGTGCTCGCCGATGCTGAGGATCGAGAAGGTCTTCTCGACACCGATGATGGTGCCCTTCGGCGAGCCCGACAAGCAGCGATTGAGGAGGTCGACCGCGGCCTGGATCTCCGCCTCCGAGCGCAGCCGCTCGGGATCGTCGCTGCCGACGACGATACGCTTGACGAAGCCGACGTCCGTGAGGTCGAACATGCGGCCGTCCCGCGGGCGCCCCGCCTCCCGGCGGTCTATGCGGCCTTCTTACCGCCGCCGTTCGTCTTCGCCGCCGGCGTTATCGACTTGGGCGCGGCCGCGGTCTGCAGGATGTCGAGGACGCGAGCCAGGCCCTCCGGCATGCCGGTGTCGGAGGCGTGGACCTCGACGTGGTACTTCGCCGAGTTGTCCGACGTCCGCGTGTTCTCCTTGTGGGTCGAGATCGAGCCGTTGATCTTGACGGTGGCCTTGAAGATGCCCCAGCCGATGCTCGCCGCGGCCTCGACGCCGAGCTGCTTGTCGGCCGATTCGGTGGAGCTGAACGACGACTTGACCTCCATGTCGAAGGTGATGTCGACGGTGTTGATGCTGAGGTTGGGGATCTTGACGATCGCCAGCAGCGGAACCTCGATCTCCACCGTCTCCATGGTGACCGGGGCATCACCGCCGGTCGCGCTCGGCGTCGGGTCCTGGGTCGGGCGGTCGAACTTGAAGACCGCCGTGCGCACGTCGCCGACCGCCTCCGGGTCCGTCTTCAAGGCATCGGCGGCGGGCGGCAGGAAGCCGATTACCTTGATGAAGCGGGCGGTGGCGTCGGCGAGCTTGATCTGCGCGTCGCAGGCCGCCGAGAGCGGCCCGCCGATCAGGTCGCCCATCGGCAACCCTTTGAACTGACTTGACATGTTGACCAGTTCGTCTGCCATGTGTCGCCTCCTGTCTCTGGGGGTTAGATCAGTTTCACGAGGTGTTCGATGAGCCGGGCCATGCCCTCGGTCGGCTCCCTGCCTTCAACCTTGAGAACGACGTGGGCGGTGCCGCCCTTTTTCCGGAACATGCCGGCGCGCATGTCGACGGTGACCGCCTTGCCGGGCCCGCGTGCCCGCCATTCCTTGATCACCGCTTCGGCGCGGGCCTTCTTGGCCTCCTCTCCGCCTGTCTCGGGCTCCGGCGGGGCAGGGGCTTCCGCCCCGGTCTCGGTGAACGCGCCGAGCTCGGCATCGAAGCTGATCTCGACCTCCTTGATGCGCAGGAGATTGCTGGAGACGAGCGCCAGCAGCGGAACCCGGTAGAGGACCTCGTCCTCCGGCTTGGCGGCGGGATCGACCGAGGGAAGCCGGACGTTGACGCTGACCGGCCGGTTATCGTCGTCGAAGTACCGGCTGATGTTGGCGATCTGGTATTGCTCGATGCGGTCCTGGGCCTCGATGACGGCGCCGGCCAGAGCCTCGATCAGCGCGTTGAAGGAAACCTGCCCGGCCATCGCGTTTCCTCTGCCCGTCCATCGTCACGAGGGCGGGCCGCTCGGTTCTGGAGCGGATGCGGCTGGGCGCCCCGAAACATGCAACGGCCGATGGTACCCGGGCACCACCTGCCTGTCCAAGTTTTTTCAGGAATTGCTCGCAAAAAGGGGTAGTGCCGTCGGCGGCGAGGGGGCCGGGCGGTAACCGTGCGTTAACCGGTCGGGGGCGACGATCGGGGCTCAGCGAAAGGAGTGCGACGATGCGGACGATCCGTGGCCTGCCCGGCGTCCCCGCGGCTCGCGGGGGCTGGATCGGTGCCCGCGCCGCGGCGCTGGCGGTGGCGGGCGTGTTCGCCTTCATGGCGCCCGCGGCCGCCGCCGACCTCGCCGGCCGGGCCGCGGTCATCGACGGCGACACCCTCGAGGTCCGGGGCGAGCGCGTCCGTCTGTTCGGCATCGATGCGCCGGAAAGCGGCCAGATCTGCGTCGCCGCGGGCCGGCGCTGGCGCTGCGGGCAGCAGGCGACGCTCGCGCTCGACGAGAGGATCTCAGGGCAATCCGTTGATTGTAAGGAGAAAGACCGCGACCGCTTCGGGCGCGTCGTCGCCGTCTGTCGGGTTGCCGGCGAGGACCTCGGCGCCTGGCTGGTCAGCGAGGGCTGGGCGCTCGCCTACCGCCGCTACGCCGTCGACTACGTCGAAGCGGAAGAGCGGGCGCGCACGGCACGGGCCGGCATCTGGCGCGGCACCTTCCGCGCGCCGTGGGAGTGGCGGCGGCAACGGCCGGCGAGCCCGGCCGCCGAGGAGAGGGGCATCGAGTGGGTCGCGGACCGCCGGGGCAGTTGCACCATCAAGGGCAACGTCAGCACCGGCGGCGAGCGCATCTATCACGTTCCTGGCGGCGCGTTCTACGACCGGACCGAGATCAACGAGGCCGAAGGCGAGCGCTGGTTCTGCTCCGAGGCCGAGGCCCGGGCGGCGGGCTGGCGAGCGTCCAGGCGGTAGGCGACGAAGCGGATGCAGGAGCCTCGGCACGCCTGTGCAGGCCCCGCGAGTGCCCGGCCCGAGGTGACGGGACCGCAGGCCTTCGTCACCTTCGGCGTCGGCGAAGACTGGTTCTGCCTTCCTGTCGGCGCCGTCGAGGACGTCCTGGTGCTGGAACGGATCACGCCGATCCCGCTGGCGCCGCCGGCGGTACGCGGCGCCGTCAATCTGCGCGGCCGCATCGCCACCGTCATCGACCTCCGCCGGCGCATGGGTCTCTCGGCGCGGGACGACGGCACGCGGGGCCTGTGCGTGACGGTGAGCCACCGGGGCGACGCCTATGCGCTCGCCGTCGACCGCGTCGGCGATATCGCGAACTTCGGTGCAGACGCGAGAGAGCCGGTGCCGGCGGCGCTCGATCCGGTGTGGCGGGCGTGCGTCCTCGGCATCCACCGCCAGCCGACGGGCCTCGTGCTTGAGCTCGACGTCGACCGCCTGCTCGACTTTGGCCTCAGCCTCGCTTGAGGAGCGCCGCCGCCTCCACCGCCGCATAGGTGAGGATGGCGTCGGCACCGGCGCGCTTGAAGGCGACGAGGCACTCGAGCAGCGTCCGCTCGCCGTCGAGCCAGCCGTTGGCGGCGGCCGCCTTCAGCATCGCGTACTCGCCGCTGACGTGGTAGACGAAGGTGGGCATGGCGAAGGCGTCCTTGACCCGCCGCAGCACGTCGAGGTAGGCGAGGCCCGGCTTGACCATGACGATGTCGGCGCCCTCGGCGATGTCGAGGGCGACTTCGCGCAACGCCTCGGCGGCGTTGGCGGGATCCATCTGGTAGGTCTTCTTGTCGCCCTTGAGTGCCGAAGACGAGCCGACGGCGTCGCGGAACGGGCCGTAAAACGCGGACGCATACTTGGCGGCGTAGGCGAGGATCTGCACGTCCACGAAGCCGGCGGCATCGAGGGCGTCGCGGACGGCGCCGATGCGGCCGTCCATCATGTCCGAGGGCGCCGCCACGTCGCAGCCGGCCTCGGCCTGGACGACGGCTTGGCGGCAGAGGATCTCGACGGTCTCGTCGTTGAGCACCGTGCCGTCGCGGACGATGCCGTCGTGGCCCTCGCTGTTGAAGGGATCGAGGGCGACGTCGCAGATGACGCCGATCTCCGCGTGCGCCGCCTTGACGGCGCGGACGGCGCGGCAGACCAGGTTCTCGGGATTGATGGCCTCGCGGCAGTCGGCGGTCTTCAGCTGCTCCGAGACGCGGGGAAAGAGCGCGACGGCGGGGATGCCGAGGGTGCGGGCGCGGCCGACGGCGTCGGCGAGCAGGTCGCAGGAGAGGCGCTCGACCCCCGGCATCGACGGCACCGGCTCGCGCACGCCCCGGCCCTCGGTGACGAAGATCGGCCAGATCAGGTCGTCGGCGGCGAGCCGGGTCTCGGCGACCAGCCGGCGCGACCAGGACGTGAGTCGGTTCCGCCGCAGGCGGACCCGGGGATAGGCGCCCTGAGGCTGCGGGCGATAGCGCGAGAAATCCTTCACGCCGCGTCCAGCGCCTGGTTCAGGTCGGCGACGATGTCGTCGATGTGCTCGATGCCGACCGAGAGGCGGACATAGCCCTCGGAGACGCCGGTCGCCAGCCGGTCCTCCGGCGACAGCTGGGAGTGCGTGGTCGTCGCCGGATGGATCGCCAACGTCCGCGCGTCGCCGATGTTGGCGACATGGTACACCAGCTTCAGCGAGTCGATGAAGCGGCGACCGGCCTCGCGGCCGGCGGCGAGTTCGAAACCGACCAGGGCGCCGTGGCCGCCCTCGAGATAGGTGTCGGCGCGGCGGCGCATCTCGCCCTCCTGGTGGCCGGGGAAGATGACCTTGACGACCTTCGGATGCCGCTTGAGGAAGTCGGCGACCCGGGTCGCGTTGTCGCAGTGCGCGCGCATCCGGAGCGGCAGGGTCTCGAGCCCCTGCAGGAACAAGAAGGCGTTGAACGGGCTCATCGCCGCGCCGATGTCTCGCAGCAGCACGACGCGCATGCGCAGGATGTAGGCGATCGGTCCCAACGGCTTCGCCGCCTCGACCCAGACCGCGCCGTGGTAGCTGGGATCGGGCGCGCTGAGGTTGGGGAAGCGGCCGGTGTGCGCCTCCCAGTCGAAGGTGCCGCCGTCGACGACGAGGCCGCCGATCGACGTCCCGTGGCCGCCGACGTACTTGGTGGTCGAGTACATGACGACCGCCGCACCGTGCTCGAGCGGCCGGCAGATCACCGGCGCCGCGGTGTTGTCGACGATCAAGGGCACGCCCAACGCGCGGCCGATGTCGGCGACCTCGCGGATGGGGAAGACGTTGAGCTTGGGATTGGGCAGGGTCTCGGCGTAGTAGCAGCGGGTGCGGTCGTCGGTGGCGCGGCGGAAGCCCTCGGGATCGGCCGGATCGACGAAGCGGACCTCGACGCCGAGGGCGGAGAGCGTGTTGACGAAGAGATTCCAGGTGCCGCCGTAGAGATCGGTAGAGCTGACGAAGTTGTCGCCGGCGCGGCACAGGTTGAGGACGCAGAAGGTGGTCGCCGCCTGGCCGGAGCCGACGGCGAGGGCCGCCGCCCCGCCCTCGAGGGCGGCGAAGCGCCGCTCGAGCACGTCGCAGGTCGGGTTCATGATCCGGGTGTAGATGTTGCCGAGCTCGCGCAGCGCGAACAGGTCCTCGGCATGCTTGGTGCCGCGGAACTGGTAGGACGTCGTCTGATAGATCGGAACGGCCACGGCGCCGGTCGCCTCGTCGCGGCGGTAGGCGCCGTGCAGCGCGATGGTTTCCGGATGCAGTCTCTGCTCGGTCACGGATCTCCCCCATACTGGCGTGAGCGGATTGCACCGCCGGCTCGGGCCGGAGGCCGGCGGAGAATACACATTTGAAGCCGGCGGTGCTAAGGTTTTGCGGCAGGGTCGCGCGGGCTTCCGCGGAATGGGCCTTTACCCGCACAGCCGGCTCGGCTAAGTTGACGTTTACGTAAACGTAAAGCTGGCTGCCGCGGCCGCCCGGCCGGGAAGGCGGCCAGGATCGACCTTGGAACGGGAGGAGAAGATGCCGGACGACGCGGTGGTGCTCGACAAGAAGGCCAAGCACAGGGGCGAGAGGGCGAAGGGCAAGAGCCGGTACCGGCATCCGATCCGTTTCGTCACCGCGGCCAGCCTGTTCGACGGCCATGACGCCGCCATCAACATCGTCCGCCGCGTCCTCCAAGCGGCCGGCGCCGAGGTCATCCATCTCGGGCACAACCGCTCGGTCGAGGAGATCGTCACCGCCGCCCTCCAGGAGGACGTGCAAGGAATCGCGGTCAGCTCGTACCAGGGCGGCCACATGGAGTTCTTCCGTTACATGCTGGACCTCCTGCGCGCCCGCGGCGGCGCCGAGATCAAGGTGTTCGGAGGCGGCGGCGGCGTCATCGTGCCGGAGGAGGTCGATGCGCTGCACGCGTACGGCGTCGCCCGCATCTACACGCCCGAGGACGGCCGCCGGATGGGCCTGCAGGGCATGATCGACGACATGATGCAGCAGTGCGACTTCCAGCTTTCGGCGGAGCTGCCGAAGAGCTTCAAGGGCCTCGCCGACGGGCACCTGCGCACGCTTGCGCGCGTCATCACCGCGCTCCAGGACGGCGTGCTCGAGGAGGAGCGGCGGGACCAGCTGCACGCGCTCGCCCACCGCCGTGGCGTCGTGCCGGTGCTCGGCGTCACCGGCACCGGCGGCGCCGGCAAGTCGTCGTTGACCGACGAGCTGATCCGCCGGTTCCGCCTGTACTCCGGGGAACCGCGGATCGCCGTGCTGGCCATCGACCCGTCCCGGCGCAAGACCGGCGGCGCGCTCCTCGGCGACCGCATCCGCATGAACGCCATCGATGCGCCCAACGTCTACATGCGGTCGCTGGCGACCCGCCAGGCCGGCCACGACGTCCCCGTCGAGCTCGCCGACATGATCGCCGCGTGCAAGGCGGCCGGCTTCGACCTCGTCATCGTCGAGACCCCCGGCATCGGCCAGGGCGATGCCGGCATCGTGCCCTTCGTGGACGTCTCGCTCTACGTGATGACCCCGGAGTTCGGCGCCGCCTCCCAGCTCGAGAAGATCGACATGCTCGATTTCGCCGACGCCGTCGCCATCAACAAGTTCGACCGCCAGGGCGCGCAGGACGCCTGGCGCGACGTCGCCAAGCAGATGCAGCGCAACCGCGAGGCGTTCTCGGCCGTGCCGGAGGACATGCCGGTCTTCGGCACCATTGCCTCACGGTTCCACGACGACGGCGTGACCGCGCTCTACCGCGAGCTCCTCCGCCAGTTCAACGACAAGAGCCTCGGACGCTGGAAGACGACGGCGCCGAAGATCGACGTCAAGCGCTCGGACCCCGGAGCCGGCATCGTGCCGTCGCATCGCCGCCGGTACCTGGCCGAGATCGCCGAGACCGTGCGCGGCTATCACCGCACCATCGCCGAGCAGGCCGCCATCGCCCGCGAGCGCCAGGCGCTGCGGGAGACCCGCCGCCTGCTCGCCGACGCCGGCAAGACCACGGACGAGGTCGAGGCGCTCTTGGCGGCGAAGGACGGGGCGCTCGATCCCCGTTGCCGCAAGCTTCTCGACATGTGGAATACGGTCCAGGACGCGTACGCGGGCGAGGAGTACGTGGTGCGCATGCGCGAGCGCGAGGTGCGCACGCGGCTCGCGCAGACCTCGCTCTCGGGAACGCGCATCCCGAAGGTGGCCCTGCCGCGCTACCGGGACGACGGCGAGCGGCTGGGCTGGCTCCTGCGCGAAAACGTCCCCGGAGCCTTCCCCTATACCGCCGGCGTGTTCGCCTTCAAGCGCGAGGAAGAGGATCCGACCCGGATGTTCGCCGGCGAGGGCGATCCGTTCCGCACCAACCGCCGGTTCAAGTACCTGTCCAAGGACTCGCAGGCGAAGAGGCTGTCGACCGCCTTCGACTCCGTCACCCTTTACGGCTTCGATCCCGACGTGCAGCCGGACATCTTCGGCAAGATCGGCAACTCCGGCGTGTCAATCGCCACCCTCGACGACATCAAGGTGCTGTACTCCGGCTTCGACCTGTGCGACCCCAAAACCTCGGTGTCGATGACCATCAACGGGCCGGCGCCGGCGATGCTGGCGATGTTCTTCAATGCCGCCATCGACCAGCAGATCGACCGCTTCGAGGCGGAGAACGGCCGGCGGCCGACCGAGGAGGAGGCGCTCAAGATCCGTACCTGGGTGCTCGAGAACGTGCGCGGCACCGTGCAGGCCGACATCCTCAAGGAGGACCAGGGCCAGAACACCTGCATCTTCTCTACCGAGTTCGCGCTTCGGATGATGGCGGACATCCAGGAGTATTTCGTGCACCACGAGGTCCGCAACTTCTACTCGGTGTCCATTTCCGGCTATCACATCGCCGAGGCCGGGGCGAACCCCATCTCCCAGCTTGCCTTCACGCTGGCCAACGGCTTCACCTACGTCGAGGCGTACCTCGCCCGCGGCATGCACATCGACGATTTCGCGCCCAACCTGTCGTTCTTCTTCTCGGCCGGCATGGAGCCCGAGTACGCGGTCATGGGGCGGGTGGCGCGGCGCATCTGGTCGACCGCGCTTCGCTTCAAGTACGGTGCCAACGAGCGCTCGCAAAAGCTTAAATACCATACGCAAACGTCCGGCCGGTCCTTGCACGCGCAGGAGTATGCGTTCAACGACATCCGGACCACGCTGCAGGCGCTGATCGCCACCTACGACAACACCAACAGCCTGCACACCAACGCCTATGACGAGGCCATCACCACGCCCACCGAGGAGAGCGTCAGGCGGGCGCTTGCCGTGCAGTTGATCATCAATCGGGAATGGGGGCTCGCCAAGAACGAGAACCCGAACCAGGGGTCGTTCGTCATCGAGGAGCTGACGGATCTGGTCGAGGAGGCGGTGCTCAAGGAGTTCGAGCGGATCAGCGAGCGAGGCGGCGTGCTCGGCGCCATGGAAAGCGGCTACCAGCGCGGCAAGATCCAGGACGAGTCCCTGTATTACGAGCGGAAGAAGCACGACGGGTCCTATCCGATCATCGGCGTCAACACCTTCCTCAACCCTGAGGGCGACACCTTGCCGACGCCGGCGCTGATCCGCTCGACGGAGGAGGAGAAACGGAGCCAGCTCGAGCGCTTGCACGCGTTTCATGAGCGCAACCGGGACGAGGCGCCGGCGATGATCCGTCGGCTGCAGGAGGCGGCGGTTTGCGGCGACAACCTGTTCGGGGTATTGATGGACGCGGTGCGCGTGCTGTCTCTGGGCCAGATCAGCACCGCCCTGTTCGAGGTCGGCGGCAAGTACCGGCGCAGCATGTGACCAGTTCCGCGCGCTTCGCGCGGATGCTTCTGGGAAACCACGGAGGAGGACCAAAGTGACAACAGAACGGATTCGGTCGACGGCCGCGACGGCGGTCGCGATCGTCGGGTTGGTGCTTGCGTTGACGGCAACGCCGGCAGGCGCGGCCGATCTGTCCGGCGGCCAGACGGGCAAGGTGACGTTCCGGTCGACCAACTTCGCCACCTTTGCCGAGGCCCTGTCCGGCAGGCCCTCGCAAAACCCCATCGACGTGCAAGGGACCTTGACGCTGCCGCCCGGCGCCGGCGGACGGGTGCCGGCGATGGTGATCGTGCATGGCAGCAGCGGCCTCGGAGAGGGCGGACGGGAGGTCTACTGGTCCAAGGTGCTCCTCGACATGGGCGTCGCCACCTTCGTGCCCGACAGCTTCGCCGCCCGCGGCGTCGCCGGCACGGCGACCGAGCAGATCAAGGTCACCGCCGCGATGATGACCTCCGACGCCTTCGCGGCGCTCGATCTCCTCGCCACCCATCCCGGACTCGATGCCGACCGCATCGGCATCATGGGCTTCGACAAGGGCGGCAACGTGGCGATCGACACCGCCATCGAGCTCGCCCGGTGGGCGTTCGCGGAGAAGGGGCGGAAGTTCGCCCTCCACGTCGCCTTCTACCCGTACTGCAGCATAAGCTGGCGCACGCCACGGACGACCGGCGCGCCCGTCCACTTCGTGCTCGCCGAGTTCGACAACGTGGCGCCGATCATGCTGTGCCAGGACTATGCGGAGCGCATGGCCAACCTGAGCGCCGGAGCGGTCTCGACCGCGATCTTCCCGGGCGTCGAGCATGCCTTCGACTCGACGTGGGACGTGCAGTCGCGGAGCAGCATCTTCAACCCCAGCAAGTGCGGCTGGAGGATTGCCGACGACGGCGTCGTCGAGGACGTCAACAGCGGCTTCAAGGTCACGAACTTCGAGACCTACATGGCGTCGATCAACCAGTGCGGCTACTACGGCGGCAAGACCGGGGGCAACGAGGCGGCGCGCGCCGGAGCGACCCGGACGGTCGCGGAGTATGTGAAGGGAGCGCTGTTCGGGTCGTAAGGCCGCTCGTCGACGCGGGCATCGGCGGGTGGTCGCGGCGGCGCCCGTCTTTCGGCCGGCCTTAGGCCGTTGTTAACCGCCTCTCTGATCTCCTCGAGCTTGAATCCGAGGAGAGGTGCCAGCGTGCATCAAGGCGCAGAGGGGCACGCCGACGAGGTGCTGTTCGAGTTCTGGCGCGTCGGCGACAGCGTCCGCGTGGCGGCGATCGATCCGGCAACCAACACCGAGGTCTCGGTGGTGGCACCCCCGACGACGGGGCTCGAGACGATGCAGCGGGTGGCGGCGAGAAAGCTTGCCTACGTACTGGCCAGGAGGCGCCGGGAAGCCGAGCGCCCCGTCCGGGGCGTACTCCCGATCGAGCGTTAGCCCGACCAGGGTCTTGTTTTTCGCTTGACATGCAAGGCGTCAGCGAAGACACCATGCCGCGACGACGGCCGTTTCCGGCTCGAGAGAGATCGGCGAGGCGGTAACAGTCGTCGAGCGAAGCCCGCATCAAGCCGGGTGACGACGGCAGTGGAGGCCAACGACAAGATCATGCGCTCGCCCTTCGACCACCGCCCCGGCCGGCCGGGTCATTCGCGGGCCTCGCGGCCAGCCGAGCGTCGCCGTCTGGTCGGCGGCTTCGACACATCGGATCAGGGCTGAAGCGGGCGATCCCATGGAATACTTCGCGCAGCAACTGATCAACGGGGTGACGCTGGGGTCGATCTACGGCCTGATCGCCATCGGCTACACGATGGTCTACGGCATCATCGGCATGATAAACTTCGCGCACGGCGAGATCTTCATGATCGGCGCGTTCCTTTCTCTGATCGCCTTTCTGCTGATCGGACTCGCCGGCGTCACCTGGCTGCCGTTGGCGCTGTTGATCATCATGCTCCTGGCGATGATGTTCTCGGCCGTCTACGGCTGGACGCTGGAACGCATCGCCTATCGGCCGCTTCGCCGCTCACCGCGGCTGGCGGCGCTGATTTCGGCGATCGGCATGTCGATCTTCCTGCAGAACTACGTGCAGATCGAGCAAGGCGCCAAGGTCAAGCCGTTGCCGCCCGTGATCACCGGCGGCTTCGACTTCTTCGGCGCTGGCGGCTTCGTCGTCAAGCTCAGCTATATGCAGATCCTCATCATCATCGTCACCGCCGTTCTCCTTGCCGCGTTCTCGTTCGTCATTGCCCGCACCACCATGGGCCGCGCGCAGCGGGCCTGCCAGCAGGACATGAAGATGGCGGCGCTGGTCGGCATCAACGTCGACCGGACCATCTCGATGACCTTCGTGATGGGTGCCTCGCTGGCCGCGGTCGCCGGGATGATGTTCCTCCTCTACTACGGCGTGATCGATTTCTTCATTGGCTTTCTGGCCGGCATCAAGGCCTTCACCGCCGCGGTGCTGGGCGGCATCGGCTCGCTGCCGGGTGCGGTCCTGGGCGGGCTCCTGATCGGCCTGATCGAGGTCTTCTGGTCGGCCTATTTCACCATCGAGTACAAGGACGTCGCCGCCTTTTCCATTCTCGTCCTGGTCCTCATCTTCCGACCGACCGGCCTGCTCGGCAAACCGGAGATCGAGAAGGTCTAGGCGATGGCCGAGGCGAGAGCGGGCGGAGCGCACGTCGCGACCATTCTCAAGGAGGCGGCGATCACCGCCGCCGTCGTGTTCGTGCTGGCCCTGCCGATGTCCGGCCTCAAGACGGTCACCGAGCCGGGCGGTCTGGTCATCCACGAGCATTGGGACAAGGTCGCTCTCTACGTCGCCATCGCCTTCTTCGGGCGCATCCTTCTCGGGCTGTGGTGGGCGAGGGGGCGCCGCACGACGGCGGGACCCGGGCCGAGCATCGCCCGCGCGTTCCAGAAACACGCCCACTTCCTGGGACCGATCGCCATCGCCCTGGCCGTCGTTCTGCCGTTCATGCCCTTCAGCGACCGCTACATTCTCGACGTCTCGATCATGGTGCTGACCTACATCATGCTGGGGTGGGGACTGAACATCGTCGTCGGGCTGGCCGGTCTCCTCGATCTGGGGTACGTCGCCTTCTATGCCGTCGGCGCCTACAGCTACGCCCTGCTCGCCATCAACTTCGATCTCAGCTTCTGGGCGTGCCTGCCGATGGCAGGGCTGTTCGCCGCCATGTTCGGCGTCATCCTCGGCTTCCCGGTGCTGCGGCTGCGGGGCGATTACCTCGCCATCGTCACGCTCGGCTTCGGCGAGATGATCCGCATCATCCTGATCAACTGGTACAGCCTGACCAGGGGCCCGGACGGACTGTCCGGCCTGCCGCGCCCGAGCTTCTTCGGGCTTCCGTTTGCGCGCACGGTGGGGGAGGGGGAGCAAACCTTCCACACCTTCTTCGGCCTCGAGTTCTCGCCGATGCACCGGATCATCTTTCTTTACTACCTCATCCTGGTCCTGGCGCTGATCACCAACGCCTTCACGCTGCGGATCCGCAAGCTGCCGGTGGGCCGCGCCTGGGAGGCGCTGCGCGAGGACGAGATCGCGTGCCGCTCGCTCGGCATCAACCCGCGGAACACCAAGCTTACCGCGTTCTCCCTCGGCGCCATGTTCGGAGGCTTCGCCGGTTCGTTCTTCGCCACCCGCCAGGCGTTCATCAGCCCCGAAAGCTTCACCTTCATCGAGTCCGCGATCATCCTGATGATCGTGGTCCTGGGCGGCCAGGGAAGCCAGCTCGGCGTCGTCCTTGCCGCCATCCTGATCATCGGCATCCCCGAGCTGTTCCGCGAGCTGCAGGAATACCGGATGCTGGTGTTCGGAGCCGCCATGGTGCTGATCATGGTCTGGCGGCCGGGCGGGCTGCTTGCGCTGCGCGAGCCGACCCTGCGGCTTGTCGAGGTGAGGAAGGCCGGGCTCTTCGGGCGGAGGAGCCGGGCGGAGGCGGCCGAATGAGCGCTTCGCAGCCGCCGGGGCGCGAGCTTCCCCTCCTGAGCGTCGAGCACCTGACGATGCGGTTCGGAGGTCTCGTCGCCATCGACGACGTCACGTTCGAGGCGGACAACCGCAAGATCACGGCGATCATCGGGCCGAACGGGGCCGGCAAGACCACGGTGTTCAACTGCCTCACCGGTTTCTACAAGCCGAGCGTCGGCCGCCTCGTGCTTCGCCATCCGGAGAACGGCGAGTTCCTGCTCGAGCGCATGGAAGGCTTCACCATCCCGCAGAAGGCCGGCGTCGCCCGGACCTTTCAGAACATCCGTCTGTTCCCCGCCATGTCGGTGCTGGAGAACCTGATTGTCGCCCAGCACAACCGGCTGATGCGGGCCTCCGGGTTCACCGTGACCGGTCTCCTCGGGTTTTCGAGCTTTCGCCGGGCGGAGCGGGAGGCAGTCGACCTCGCCCGCTACTGGCTCGACCGAACCGGCCTCGTCGACCGCGCCGACTGGGAGGCGGGAAGCCTTCCGTATGGCGATCAGCGCAAGCTGGAGATCGCGCGGTCGATGTGCACTCTGCCGGTGCTGCTCTGCCTGGATGAGCCGGCGGCCGGTCTGAATCCCAGGGAATCGGCCGACCTCAACAAGCTGCTGTTGTTCATCCGCGACCACCACGAGATCGGCATCCTCCTGATCGAGCACGACATGACCGTCGTCATGGGCATCTCGGACCACATCGTCGTGCTCGATTACGGCCGCAAGATCGCCGACGGCACTCCGGACGAGGTGCGCCGCGATCCGGCGGTGATCCGCGCCTACCTCGGCGAGGCCGAGGACGAGGAGCTGCCGCCCGAAGTATTGGAAGACTTGGCGGATGAGCTCGGCACACCGAAGCGCTAGCATGCTCGCCATTGTCGGCGTCCACGCCTCGTACGGCAACATCGAGGCCCTGCGCGGCGTCGATGTCGAGGTCGGCAAGGGCGAGATCGTCACGCTGATCGGCGCCAACGGCGCCGGCAAGTCCACCCTCCTGATGACCATCTGCGGCAATCCGCGGGCCGCCCGCGGCCGGATCGTCTTCGAGGGCAGCGACATCACGGAGAAGCCGACCCACGAGATCATCGCCTCCGGCATCTCCCAGGCCCCCGAAGGGCGGAGGATCTTCCCGCGGATGACGGTGCTCGAGAACCTGCACATGGGGGCGACCACCGCCCCGCCCGAGCGTCTGCCCGAGAGCCTCGACCAGGTGTTCTCGTTGTTTCCCATTCTCAAGGAGCGACGCGATCAACGGGGCGGCACCCTCTCCGGCGGCGAGCAGCAGATGCTGTCGATCGCCCGCGCGCTGATGAGCCGGCCGCGGCTCCTGCTCCTCGACGAGCCGTCGCTCGGCCTCGCGCCGATGGTCGTCAAGCAGATCTTCCGCGTCATCAAGGGGATCAACGAGGAGCAGGGGGTCACCGTCTTCCTGGTCGAGCAGAACGCCTATCACGCGCTGCGGCTGGCCAACCGCGGCTACGTCATGGTCAACGGCCGGATCAGCCTCCAGGGCACCGGCGCCGAGCTCCTGGCCAATCCCGAGGTGCGCGCGGCGTACCTCGAGGGCGGCCACTAGATCGCCGAGGGGAGCGATGGAAGAGATTCTGGGGACGTCGCTGCCGGTCTACATCGGCGTCGTCGTCGTCATCATGGGGTTCGCCGCGTTCATGACCGGGCAGGCCATGGCCAACACGTGGAAACCGATGTGGGAGCTGATCGTCTACGTCTTCCTCCTCGGCCTCGCCGCCCGATTCCTCGTCTTCGCTCTCTACCAGGGGGCTCTCCTCTCGGTGGGCGGCTATCTGATCGACGTCGCCGTCCTGCTCGTCATCGCGCTCTTCGCCTTTCGCCTGACCCGGGCGCGACGCATGGTCGCCCAGTATCCGTGGATCTACGAGCGCGACGGACTGTTCGGCTGGCGCAATCGCCACTGACGGCCGCATCACCCTATTGTCAGGAACAAGAGCCGTGCTAACCTGCGCCGCTGGCTACAGTCCGGTTTACAGAGAGACATGTCTGGACATTTCGCCGGACGGACGGCCGGGCGTGTCGTTCCAATGGGGAGTGGGAGACTGAGATGAGATCCCTGAAGCTACTTGCAACGGCAGCCGCCGTTGCCGTCGGCGGCCTCGGCGTGGCGAAGGCCGACATCATGATCGCGACGGCGGGCCCGATGACGGGACCGTACGCCGTGTTCGGCGCCCAGATGAAGGCGGGGGCGGAGCAGGCAGTCGCCGACATCAACGCGGCCGGCGGCGTGCTCGGCCAGAACCTCAAGCTGGTAATCGGCGACGATGCGTGCGACCCGAAGCAGGCGGTCGCCGTGGCCAACCAGTTCGCCGGGCAGGGCGTCGTCTTTGTCGCCGGGCACTTCTGCTCGGGTTCGTCGATCCCGGCCTCCGACGTCTATCACGAGGAGGGCATCCTGCAGATCTCTCCGGCGTCGACCAACCCGCAGCTCACGGAAGCGGGCAAGTGGAACGTGTTCCGCACCTGCGGCCGCGACGACCAGCAGGGCATCGTCGCCGGCAACTACATGGCCGACCATTTCAAAGGTAAACGTGTCGCCGTCGTCCACGACAAGCAGGCGTACTCGAAGGGCCTTGCCGACGAGACGAAGAAGCAGCTCAACAAGCGCGGGGTGCAAGAGGTGCTGTATGACACCATCACCCCCGGCGAAAAGGACTACTCGGCGCTGGTCAGCAAGCTCAAGGCCAACGGCGTGGACGTCCTCTACTACGGCGGATACCACACCGAGGCCGGCCTGATCGTCCGCCAGATGCGGGACCAGGGGATGAACACCCTCCTGATCTCCGGCGACGCCCTCGTCACCGACGAGTACTGGAGCATCACCGGCGCTCTCGGCGAGGGCACGCTGATGACCTTCAGCCCCGATCCGCGCAAGAACCCGGTTGCGGCGCCGATCGTCAAGACTTTCCGCGACAGGGGCATCGAGCCCGAGGGCTACACGCTCTACACCTACGGCGCCATCCAGGCTTGGCTGCAGGCCGTCAACAAGGCCGGCACCACCGATCCCGAGAAGATCGCTCCGGTGCTTAAGGCGGATCAGTTCGAGACCGTGCTCGGCAACATCGGCTTCGACGACAAGGGTGACGTCACCGCGCCGGGGTACGTGTTCTACGTATGGAAGGACGGCACCTACGACTACGTCGAGTAGGCCGTCCGCGGGCAGTTGCCGCAAGGGCCCGGAAAGAGGTCGTTTCCGGGCCCTTTGCATGCGCGGACAAAGAGGCGGGCCGGGCCGTCTCCGTCAGGTGCCGCGGCGCAATCGCTTTCCCGGCTTACGGCCGAGACCGATCTTCTTCGCGAACTCCGATCTCTGCCGGGCGTAGTTCGGCGCGACCATCGGGTAGTCGGGAGCCAGGTTCCACTTGGCCCGGTACTCCTCTGGCGTCATCCCGTAGGTCGTCTGCAGATGGCGCTTCAGCATTTTCAGCTTCTTGCCGTCCTCCAGGCAGACGATGTAATCCGGCGATACGGACTTTCGGATCGGCACCGCCGGTTTCTGCGGTTCGGGAGCACCCTCCGTGCTCAGGGTCTCCAGCTCGCTGAGAGACAGATACACGCTCTGGATAACCTCGGGAATCTGGGCCGTGGCAACCTGGTTATTACTCAAATATGCGGCAACGACATCGACCGCCATACGAAGTATGTCTTCCCGTTCCACCGTTGCATCCATGCCATCGCTCATCGCTATTCAACCTTGATTAGATGTCTGTGAACAGTCCGGCCATCTTTCCCGCAGTTGGTTTATCTTGTCAATTCGAAAATAGACGAGCCGACCGTTTTTATTGAGAAATCCCCGGTGAGCTTCCAATAAAGACCGGACTTGCTGCTTGTCCGGAGGCTCGCACACCATGGGCAACGCGCCGCTCCGCCTGCTGCCGCCGTCGACCCCGACGGTCGCGAGGCGATCGGCCGGCGACAGCTTGTGGCGGTCTGGCGTCGCCGTTCGACATATGGTAGGGTCCTCGCCCGGAGACCCACCCCTGACAGGAACGGTTGCGGCGCCCGAACGATGAGCGAGACCGTCGCCATTGCCAGCGATCACGCCGGATATCACTTGAAGCAGGTGCTCAAGGACGAACTGGCTGAGCTCGGCTTTCGCGTCCTCGACCTCGGTGCAGAGGGCACGGACTCGGTCGACTACCCCGATTTCGGCTACGCGATGGCGCACACGCTCCGGGACGGCAGGGCGGCGCGCGGCGTGCTCGTCTGCGGCAGCGGCGTCGGCATCAGTATCGCCGCCAACCGCTATCCGGAGGTGAGGGCGGCACTCGTTCACGATGCGCTCGGGGCCAGGCTTGCTCGCGAGCACAACGACGCCAATGTCATCTGCTTCGGCGGACGGATGATCGGCGCCGACGTCGCCCGCGATTGTCTCCGGGTATTTCTCGAAACCCGGTTCCACGGCGGCCGCCATGCGCGGCGCGTCGACAAGCTATCGAAGCCCATCTGACGGCAAGGAAGGACGGAAGAGCATGCCCGTAGTCAAGCCGACATACCCCAGCGGAGCCTACGACCGCTTCTTCGAGGCGTCTCTGGCTCAGACCGACCCCGAGATCGATGCGGCGATCCGTGCCGAGTTGAAGCGGCTCAAGGAGCACATCGAGCTGATCGCTTCCGAGAACATCGTGTCGCGGGCGGTGCTCGAGGCGCAAGGCTCGGTGATGACCAACAAGTACGCCGAGGGCTATCCCGGTCGCCGCTATTACGGCGGCTGCGAGCACGTCGACGAGGCGGAGGCCCTGGCCATCGAGCGGGCGCAGCGGCTGTTCGGCTGCGAATGGGTGAACGTCCAGCCCCATTCCGGGTCTCAGGCCAACGGGGCCGTGTACTTTGCGCTGATGCAGCCGGGCGACGTCTTGATGGGCATGTCGCTGGCTGCCGGGGGTCATCTCACCCACGGAGCGCCGCCCTCCCAGACCGGCAAGTGGTTCAAGGCGGTTCATTACGGCGTCCGGCGCGAGGACGCGCGGATCGACTTCGAGGAGGTCGAGCGCGTCGCCCTCGCGCATCGCCCGAAGGTGATCGTCGCCGGCGGCTCGGCCTATCCCAGGATCATCGACTTCGCGCGGTTTCGCGCCATCGCCGACAGTGTCGGAGCGTATCTGATGGTCGACATGGCCCACTTCGCCGGCCTGGTGGCGGCGGGCGTCCACCCGAGCCCGTTCCCGCACGCCCACGTCGTCACCACGACCACCCACAAGACGCTGCGCGGGCCGCGCGGCGGGATGATCCTCGCCGAGGACGCCGACATCGGCAGGAAGATCAACTCCGCGGTGTTCCCGGGCCTGCAGGGGGGACCCTTGATGCACGTCATCGCGGCCAAGGCGGTCGCCTTCGGCGAAGCGCTCAGGCCCGAATTCCGGACATACGCGAAGACGGTCGTGGAGAACGCCAAGATGCTGGCGTCGGTGCTCGCCGAGCGCGGTCTCGACATCGTTTCGGGCGGGACCGACACCCATCTTCTGCTCGTCGATCTGCGCCCCAAGCGGCTCACCGGCAAGGCGGCCGAAGCGAGCCTCGGCAGGGCCCATCTGACCTGCAACAAGAACGGCATCCCGTTCGATCCGGAAAAGCCTACGGTGACCTCCGGCGTCCGCCTCGGCACCCCCGCCGGCACCTCCCGCGGCTTCGGGCCGGCCGAGTTCCGGCGGGTCGGCGAGCTGATCGCCGACGTCCTCGACGGCCTCGGCGGCGTCACCGACGACAACGGCGCCGCCGAGTCCCTTTCCCGCCGCAAGGTCGTCGAGCTCTGCCGGCGGTTTCCCGTCTATTCGGATCTCTAGTGCACTGACTCATTCAAGAGATACAGGCGATGTGGTGAGTTTGGCGAGGATG
>CAYQSU010000063.1:0-20597 GCA_964420325.1 uncultured Rhodospirillaceae bacterium
CCCCGTCATGCGCGGACTTGGTCCGCGCATCCACGACGCGGCCCCCTGCAGCCCGACCCGCCGCCACCCGTGCCCCCCGCCCCACCCGGGGGCGCCGCGGCACCCGGCGGTTGAACCGGGCCGGGCGCCGACGTACACTCGCGCGCGACCGGCCGGGTGACGGGGCGAGGGGGGCTTTCCTCACCGGTTCACCGGGGCCGGCGCCGGATCGGCACACGGGATGGCACGGCTGATGATCGAGGACAGGGCGCATCCGGCCGCGCGTCCGGGAGCGGGCGGCCGGTGATGCATTTCTTCGTCTTCGTCCTCGCCCTGTTCGCGACCCTCGTCGCGATCCCGCCCCTGATGGGCCTCGCCGGGCGGCTCCGTCTCGTCGACGAGCCCGGCGCCCGCAAGCTGCACACCACGGCCATCCCCCGCTGCGGCGGCATCGCCATCGCCTTGGCGACGCTGGTGCCGGTGGTGATGTGGGCGCCGCTCGACCGTCTGCTCTGGGGCTACGTCCTGGGCGCCCTGATCGTGCTCGCCTTCGGCGTCGTCGACGACTTAAGGCCGCTCGACTACCGCTGGAAGCTCCTCGGCCAGTTCGCCGCGATCGCCGTCGCCATGGCCGCCGGCATCCGCATCGAACAGGTGCCGTTCTTCGGCCTCGATCCGGCGCCGGCCTGGGTCAGCTATCCGCTGACGCTCCTGTTCCTGCTCGGCATCACCAACGCCGTCAACCTGTTCGACGGCCTCGACGGCCTCGCCGGCGGCTGCGTCATGCTCTCGCTCGCCGCCATCGCCGTGCTCGCCCACCAGGGCGACGGCCGGGGCGTGGTGCTGATCGCGGTGGCGGCGGCCGGCGGCATCTTCGGCTTCCTCCGCTACAACACCCATCCCGCCTCGGTGTTCATGGGCGACGGCGGCAGCCAGTTCCTCGGCTTCACCGCCGCCGTGCTCGCCGTCCTGCTGGTCCAGGTCTGCCATCCCGCGCTCAACCCGGGGATCATCCTGTTCCTCCTGGGCCTGCCCATCCTCGACACGCTGATGGTGATGACCGAGCGCATGCTCGCCGGCCGCTCGCCGTTCGCCGCCGACCGCAACCACCTCCACCACAAGCTCTTGGCGCTGCAGTTCAAGCACTACGAGGCGGTGTCGCTGATCTACGGCGTCCAGGGGGTGATGGTGGGCTCGGCGTTCCTGCTGCTCTATCAGTCCGACGGGCCGGTGCTGGGCGCGTTCGTCCTGGTCTCGGCGCTGGTGCTGGCGCCGATCCTGTGGGCGCGGGCCAAGGGCTGGCAGGTGCGGCCGGCGGACGATGCCGGCCTTCCGGTCGAGCGGCGCAACCTCTGGCTGCGGCGCCGCAGCTGGCTGCCGGCGGCGAGCATGGCCCTCGTCCGCTGGGGCGTCGTCGCCTTCCTCCTCGGCGCGACGCTGGTGCCGGTGGTGCTGTCGCCCGACCTCTCGGTGCTGACGCTGAGCGTCTCCGGGCTCGCCGTTGCGGTGGTCCTCGTCCTCCGCTCGCGCGGCACCACCATGCTCCGCGTCACCGTCTACGTCGCCTCGGCGATCGCCGCCTACCAGGTCGCCGCCTGGCAGTCGGCGCTGCCCGCGCTCGCCTGGCCGATCGGCGCCTACCTCGCGGCGCTGGCGCTGGCGCTCGCGCTGGCCATCCGCGTCACCCGCCGCGAGCTGTTCCGGGTCACGCCCCAGGATCTGCTGGTGCTGTTCCTGGTGCTCGCCGTGCCCAACCTCTCCGGCGAGCTGTTCGCCGGCTTCCACCTCGGCAAGGTGGCGCTGATCCTGGTGGTGCTGTTCTACGCCGCCGAGTTCGTCCTGAGCCGCGACGAGCGCGGGCGGACGCTCGTCAGGCTGGCATCTCTCGCCAGTCTGTGCATTATCGGCATGCGCGGCCTTCTCGCGCAGTGAGCGACGGTGGGGCGATGATCAGGATTCGGAACGGCGGTGGCGGGCGTTGCGGCGGCGTGGGGCGGGCGTCCTGGCGTGGCGAGAGCCTCGCCGTCGCCCTTCTCCTCGTCCTCGGTCTGGCCCAGGCCTGCGGCGGCTCCGAGGAGCGCGAGACCAAGTACCTCGACCGCGGCAAGGCGCTGTTCGAGGAGGGCAACCTGGTCAAGGCCCGGCTCGAGTTCAGGAACGCGCTGCAGATCAACCCGAAGAGCGTCGAGGCCCGCTACTACCTCGGGCTGATGGACGAGCGGGAAGGCGACTGGCGGAGCGCCTTCGCCGCCTTCAAGGCGGTGGCCGAGGCCCAGCCCGACCACCTGGAGGCCCAGGTCAAGCTCGGCCACATGTACCTGCTCGCCCGCGACGACGACAACGCCGAGGCGCAGGCGGAGATCGTCCGCAAGCTCGCACCCACCGATCCCGAGGTGCTGTCCCTGCTCGGCGCCCTCGACTTCCGCCGCGCCCGCTACGACGCCGCCCGCGCCAACGCCGAGGCGGCGCTCGCCGCCGATCCCGCCAACATCGGCGCGGCGATGCTGTTGGCGCGGGTGCACCTGCAGGAGGGCGACGCGGACGAGGCGTTCGCCGTGATCGACCGCTCGCTCGCCCTTCATCCCGACAGCGTGCCGTTGCGGCTGTTCAAGATCAACGCGCTGATGGCCGGCGACCGCGTCGACGACGCCGCCCTGGTCTACGAGGAGCTGTTCGGCCTCGAGCCGTCCAACTACGCCTACCGCGCCTCGCTGGCCCAGCTCTATGCCCAGCGCGGCCGCGGCGCGGACGCCGAGAGGGTGATGCGCGAGGCGATCGATGCCGGGCTCGGCGGCTACCAGGCGAAGGTCAACCTGGTCCAGCTGCTGGCGGCGACCCGCGGCACGGAGGCGGCCGAGGCCGAACTCGAGCACCTGATCGCCGCCGAGCCGGGGGAGCACGGCTTCAAGCTGGGGCTCGCCGAGCTCTACGCCAACACCCAGCGGCTCGACGATGCCGCGGCGACGCTAAAGGAGATCGTCGCCGCCGACGCCAAGGGGCCGAACGGGGTGGCGGCGCGGTCCGGCCTGGCGCGCCTCCATCTCGGCCGGGGCGAGCGGGAGGCGGCGGCGGCGCTGATCGCCGAGGCGCTCGCGGTCGATCCCGCCCACGCCGATTCGCTGCGCATGCGGGCGGCCCTCGCGCTCGAGCGGGGCGATGCCGACGCGGCGATCGCCGACCTCCGGACCATCGTCCGCGACCACCCGAACGACCGCGCGGCGCTCAAGCTCCTGGCCCAGGCGGAGCTCGTCAAGGGCGACGTCGAGCTGGCCATGGGCACGCTCCGCCAGGTGATCGAGCAGGATCCGCAGGACATCGAGACGCGCCAGCGCCTGGCCGCCCTGCTCGCCCAGCGCGGCAACCGCACCGCCGCGCTGCGCCTCCTCGACGAGGCGCTGAAGGCCGATCCCCGGTCGGTGCCGACGCTGCAGGCGAAGGCCGGGCTGCTGATCGCCGAGCAGCAGTGGGACGAGGCCGAGGCGGCGATCGCCGCCATCCTCGCCATCCCCGACCGCGAGGCGCTGGGGCAGACGCTCGCCGGCGGGCTCGCCCTGGCCCGCGGCCGCCATGCCGACGCCATCCAGGCCTTCGAGAAGGCGCACGCGCTGGCGCCGAAGGCGCCGGAGCCGCTCACCGGCATCACCCAGACCTACCTCGCCCAGAACCAGCCGGAGGCGGCGATCGTCTATCTCGAGGGGGTGATCGCCAAGGAGCCGGACAACGCCGTCGCCCACAACCTGCTCGGCGAGGTGCGGCTCCGCGAGGGCGACGCCGGCGGCGCCGAGCGCGCGTTCGTCGAGGCGATCCGCCTCAACCCGGCGTGGCCCGTGCCGCACCGCAACCTCGGCCGCGTCCACGTCCTCGCCGGCGCCCCGGACAAGGCGGCCGAGGCCTATCGCGCCGGGCTCGAACAGGCGCCGGAGAGCCTCGACCTCCTGCTCGCCCTGGCCGAGGCCGAGGAGCGCCGGGGCGCCTACGACGAGGCCATCGCCGTCTACGAGACGGTGCTGGCGCGGAACCCCGGCGTCGTCGTCGCCGCCAACAACTACGCCGCGCTGGTCGCCGACTTCCGCCATCAGGACCGGCCGAGCCTGGAGCGGGCGCTCGGGCTCGCGAAGCCGTTCGAGACCTCGGGCAATCCCCTGTTCCTCGACACCCTCGGCTGGGTCTACTACCGACTCGGCGACTTCCGCCAGGCGCGGGTGCACCTCGATCAGGCGGTCAAGCTGCTCCCCGACAACGCCCAGTTGCAGTACCACCTCGGCATGACGCTCCACCGGCTGGGCGAGGCGGCGCCGGCGCGGGCGGCTTTGGAGAAGGCGGTCGAGGACGCCGCCGCCTACCCCGGCCGCGACGAGGCCGAGGCCACCCTCGCCACCCTCCGCCGCCAACCCGGCTGACGGTCAGTGGCACAGGCGAGTTCAGCCGTCGATGCGGGCCTTCAGGCTCGCCGCCACCCGCCCGGCCGTCTGTCCGTCCCACAGCGGGGGGCGGCGGCCCGGGGGCCAGTCGCCCCGAAGGATGCGGTCGACCGCGGGGCCAACCTCATCGAGCCTGACGAGGCAATTCGTTCCCTCCTCGATGGTGATCGGGCGCTCGGTCGTGTCCCTGAGCGTGAGGCAGGGGATGCCGAGATAGGTCGTCTCCTCCTGGACGCCGCCGGAATCGGTCAGCACCAGCCGGGCGTCGCGGACGAGGCTCATGAACGGGATGTAGCTCAGAGGCTCGGTGGCGCGGATCGCGGGGTTTGAGGCGAGCCGGTCCATGAGCTTGAAGGCCACCAGGCGGCCGCGCGTGCGGGGATGCAGGGGGAAGATCAGGGGTACCTTGTCGGCAATTGCCCGAAGCACCTCGACGATCGCGGTAAGCTCGCGGGCCGTGTCGACATTGCTCGGCCGGTGCAGGGTGACGACGCCGTAGCGGCCGGGGTCGAGGCCGAAGCGGGCGGACGCCCCCGTCGCTTCGATTCGCTCCCGGAGCATCTCGTAGGAATCGATCATGATGTTGCCGACCCGTTCGATGCGGTTCCGAAGGACGCCCTCGGCGAGAAGGTTCCGGTCCGCGTCCGCGGACGGCGTCCACAACAGGTCGGCCACCGCGTCGGTGACGAGGCGGTTGATCTCCTCCGGCATCGTCCGATCGCCGCTGCGGAGGCCCGCTTCCAGATGTGCGACCGGGACATGAAGCTTCGATGCAGTGAGCGCGCAGGCCATGGTCGAGTTGACGTCGCCGACCACGATCGCCCAGTCTGGCCGGCGCGCCAGGCACAGCCGCTCATAGGCCAGCATGACGGCAGCGGTCTGCTCGGCGTGGGTGCCGCTGCCGACATTGAGGTGCTCGTCGGGCGGCGGCAGCCCGAGATCGCGAAAGAAGGCGTCGGACATCTCGGCGTCGTAGTGCTGGCCGGTGTGGATGATCGGGTTGCGGCACCAGGGCTCGGCGGCAAGCGCATGATAGAGCGGCGCGATCTTCATGAAGTTCGGCCGCGCCCCGGCGATCAGATGAACAACGGCTGCCTTCATCATTGCTTGATCCGTTTGCGGCACCCTCGCCCTGTCGCGTTTCGGGTGCAAGCACTTTTCGGCGGCAGCGGGCCCGTCGCCGGTGCCGAGCGTTGTGGCGGTGTTGCCGTGAACGTCGGCTCGGGGTCGGGGTGGGGGGCCCGACCTCTCGTGGATCGCCAGAGGATGCGATGAAGCAGCTGGTGCAACGGCTCAAGGACGGCTGGATGGGGGTGATCGAGGTCCCGCCGCCCGTTGTCGGTCGCGGCATGGTGCTGGTGCGGAGTCACGCCTCCGTCATCAGCGCCGGCACCGAGGGGGGAACCGTCCGTGCCGCCCGCAAGAGCCTTCTCGGCAAGGCGAGGGAACGGCCCCAACAGCTCGCCCAGGTTTACGACACTCTGAAACAGCAGGGCATCGTCCAGACCTACCGGGCGGTTGCGAAGAAGCTCGACGCGTACTCCCCCCTCGGCTACAGCCTTGCCGGCGAGGTCGTCGAGGTCGCTCCGGACGTCCGCGGCTTCAGCGTCGGAGACCGGGTCGCCTGTGCCGGCGCCGGCTACGCCAACCATGCCGAGCTGGTCGCGGTGCCGCTGAACCTGTGCGTCAAGCTCCCCGCCGACGCGGATCTTGCGAAGGCCGCCTACAACACGCTCGGCGCGATCGCCCTCCAGGGCGTTCGCCAGGCCGGCGTCGGTCTGGGCGAGACGTGCGTCGTCATCGGCCTCGGCCTGCTGGGCCAGCTCACCGCCCTTCTCCTGCGCGCCAACGGCGTGACGGTGATCGGCCTCGACATCGATCCTCGGGCCGTGGAGATGGCGGGCCGTTGGTCCGCGGACCATGCGTTTACCATCGACGCGCCCGGGCTGCCGCAGACGGTGGACGAGCTGACACGCGGCATCGGTGCCGATGCGGTGGTCATCGCCGCGGCCAGCGACAACCTCGAGCCCGTCAATCTCGCCGGGCGGCTCCTGCGCAAGCGCGGAACGGTGGTCATCGTCGGCGCGGTGCCGACCGGCTTCGAACGCGAGCCCCACTTCTATCGCAAGGAGCTCTCGTTGAGGATGTCGTGCTCCTACGGCCCCGGCCGCTACGATCCCGCCTACGAGGAGAAGGGCATCGACTATCCGGTCGGCTACGTGCGCTGGACCGAACAGCGGAACATGGCGGCGTTCCAGGACCTGGTGCACGCGGGACGGATCGACGTCTCGTGGCTCACCACCCATCGCTTCCCCCTCGACCAGGCCCCCGCCGCCTACGATCTGATCCTCGAGAAGGCCGAGAACGTTCTCGGCATCCTCATCGATTACGAAGCGTCGGCTGCGCCTGCCCCGAAGCGCATCGACATCCCCGCCAAGGCGGACGTCGAGCCCTCGTCGCGGCCGGTGCGGATCTCGTTCGTCGGCGCCGGCAGCTACGCGATGAGCCACATCCTGCCGAACCTCCCCGAACGGCACGACGTTCAGCTCGCGGGCGTGCTCACCGCATCGGCGACAAGCTCCCGCTCGGTCGCCGAGCGGTACCGCTTTCGCTTCGCCACCTCCGACGACAACGAGATCTTCGCGGGCGACGAGACCACCACCGTCTTCGTCGTCACCCGGCACGACACCCATGCCGCTTACGTCCTCCGCGCTCTCGAGAGCGGCAAGCAGGTCTTTGTCGAGAAGCCGCTCTGCCTCACCGAAGCGGAGCTCGAGAGCATCAACGCGGCCTACGTCGATGCGCTGGCCCGCGACGGCCGGGCGCTGCTGATGGTCGGCTTCAACCGGCGCTTCTCCTCGCTCGCCATCAAGCTCAAGCAGGAGACAGGTGCGGGCACCGGTCCATTGGCCCTGCTCTATCGCGTCAATGCCGGCAGGATCCCAGCGGACAGCTGGATCCAGGACGTGGAGCGGGGAGGCGGACGGATCCTCGGAGAGCTCTGCCACTTCATCGACTTCGTGGTCTTTCTCACCGGCTCGTTGCCGGTTGAGGTCTACGCCGCGGCGATGAGCGATCCTGAAGGCCTCAACGACACCCTCGCCGTTACCGTCTCGCTCGCCGACGGCTCGGTGGGCACGATCGCCTACCTTGCCAACGGCTCGAAGGCGCTCGGCAAGGAGCATGTCGAGGTCTACCGCGCCGGGGTCACCGGGGTGCTTCGGGACTTCAAAGAGGTGGAGATCTTTGCAGATGGCAGGCCGAAGCGCTCCCGGCTGCTTGGCCAGGACAAGGGACAGAAGACGATGGTGCACGCCTTCGTCGACGCGGCATCGGGCGCGAGCCCGGCGCCGATCGGCGTCCGGGAGCTTTACGCCACAACCAAGGCCACCTTTGCCGTGCTGGAATCCCTGCGCACGCGGGCGCCTGTCCGCATCACCCTGCCGGAAGGCCTGTGACCGGCGGCGATGACGTCGGCGGGAGGCGCGGTCGGTGAGACGATGGTTCCGGCTCTGGTATCGCCTCCGGTCCATGGGGCCGGCCGAGGTTCTGCACCGCGTCCGGGAGCGCCTGTGGCTTCTCGTGTTCCGATGGGAGCATCATCGCTTCGGCCGCGACTCCCCCGGACCGCAGGCGGCGCTCGCCTTTCGCTTCTGCTCGGCTTCGGAGCCGCAGCTGCCGGTGCTGCCGTGGGCGGCACTGTCGGCGGCCGAGGAGCAGAGCCTCCTCGACGCAGAGTGGCCGGCCCTGGGATTCGCCTGGACGTGGAGGGACGACCCGGACCTCTGGCGGAGGGCGCCCGATACCGGAAGGCTGTGGCCCGCCCGGTTCTTCGCCGCCATCCCCTTTCGCGAGGGCAACGCCTGCGGCGACGTCCGCGTGGCGTGGGAGCCTGCGCGATTGCAGCAGCTGGTGGCGCTGGCGCTGCTGGCCTCGACCACCCCCTCGCCCGAGCGCGCTCGGGCCGCCGTCGCCCTGATCGAGCGCCAGCTCCGCTCGTGGGGCGAGGCCAATCCCCCGTGGTCGGGCATCCACTACCTGTCGGCGATGGAGTGCGGCCTTCGCATCGTCGCTGTGTGCCATGCGATGGACATGGTTCGCGACCGGCTCGCCGACCGCGCCGGCACGTGGTCGCGCCTCGCGGCGCTCGTCGACAGCCACGCCACGCTGATCCTGCGCCGGCTCTCGCTCCACTCCTCGGCCGGCAACCACACCATCGCCGAGGCGGCGGGCCTCGTCTATGCCGGCGCCCTGTTCCGGGAGCTCGACGGCTCGAGGAGCTGGCTCTCCGAGGGTCTTGCGATCCTCGACGTCGAGGCGGCGCGCCAGGTTCTGCCCGACGGCGGCGGCATCGAGCAGGCGTTCTGGTATCACCTGTTCGTCGTCGACCTCCTGGGCCTTGTCGTTCGGCTGCTGGAGAGCCGCGGCCTGGAGGTTCCGGTACCCGTGTCGGAGGCTTGGCATCGCGGCAGGTCTTTTCTCGCCACCTTCGCCACGACTCCGGATGAGCTTCCGCGCATCGGCGACGCCGACGGCGGGTTTGCCCTGGCGCCGCAGCTGAGGCTTTCCTGGCAGGGGGCGGTGCCGCCGACGGACCCGTTGATCGTGCGCACCTTCCCGGATACGGGATGCTCGGTCATCGTCGACGCCGACGCGGGACCGTTCCGGGTGATCTTCGATCACGGCCCGCTCGGCATGGCGCCCTTGTACGGCCACGGCCACGCCGATGCCCTGCAGGTCCTGGTGTCGGTAGGAGGATGGGACGTGCTGTGCGACCCCGGAACCTTCACCTACACCGGCGATCCGCGATGGCGCCGGTACTTCCGCGGGACGCGCGCCCACAACACCGTCGCCGTCGACGGCCGGGACCAGGCATCCCAGCGGAGCGCGTTCCTGTGGGTGGATGGATACACGGCGGAGCCGGTCGTGGCCGAGGTCGGCGGGGATCGGGACATCCGTCTGCTGGCCCGCCACGACGGCTACCGGAGGCTGGGCGTCGTCCACTGGCGCGGGCTCGTCTATGATCGCACAGGGTTGCTGATCGTCTGGGACCGGCTGGTCGGGGACGGCATCCAGGATCTCGAGCTCAACTGGCACTGTGACGGCGAGGTCGCCGGCAGCGGCTCGTCATGGACCGTCTCGCGCGGTGCGACCATCCATCTCGCGGGTTCCGGCGGCATGATCGCGTCGCATGTCGGGGATGCCGAGCCGATCCGCGGCTGGCGGGCTCCCCGCTACGGCCAGCGGCGGCCGATCGCCACGCTGACCTGTGCCGCGAGGGTGCCGCTGCCCCACGAGTTCCTCACCGTGATCCGGCTGGACGCCTTGCCGCCGGATGACGCGAAGGTCGCAGCCGCGATCGAAGTCCTGCGGAGGCTCGCCGCGTGAAACCGCAACGGATCGAGATCCTGGGTGTTCCCGTCGACGGCGTCGACATGGCGAGCGCGCTCGGCCGTGTCGAGGCGATGGCGCGCGGCGACCGCTGCCGGACCGTGATCGCCGTCAACCCGGAGAAGGTGATGAAGGCGTGCGAGGATGCCGACCTCCTCGCGGCGTTGCGGGCCGCGGACCTGCTGATCCCGGACGGCATCGGCGTCGTCCTGGCGGCGAGGCTTCTCGGTCTCGGCCGGATGCGGCGCGTCCCCGGCTCGGAGCTGATGCCGGCGATTTGCGGGCTCGCCGTACGGTCGGGGCTCTCGGTGTTCCTCTACGGCGCGCGGCCCGAGGTCAACGCCAGGGCCGGCGAGGTGCTGCGGGAGCGCTATCCCGGGCTCAGGATCGCCGGACTGGAGCATGGCTACGTCCCGGAGGACGGCATGGCGGATCTGATCGCCCGCATCGACGCGTCCGGCGCCGACATCCTCTTCGTCGGCCTCGGCAGCCCCAGGCAGGAGCTGTGGATGGCCCGCCACGCCGCCGCGCTCGGCGTCAAGGTCTGCCAGGGGGTCGGCGGCACCTTCGACGTGCTGGCGGGCAGGGTGAAGCGGGCGCCGGCGCTGTTCCTCAGGCTCAATCTCGAGTGGTTCTATCGCCTCGTCAGCGAGCCGTCGCGCCTCGCCCGGCAGTCCGCTCTCCCCCGCTTCGCCGCAGCCGTCCTGCGCGAGCGGCTTCGAGGATGACGGGCACCGCACACATCGCGCGCCCGTTGCCGCCGGACGCCGCCCATGATACCTGCACGTTTGTTCCGCGGCGCCGCTCGCCCGCAAGGCCAGAGGCAAGCATGATCAGATCCTTTTCGTACACCGCGTACCGAGAGTCGGTGGGCGTCTTCAGACGATCGAAGATGCTGGCGAGGCTTCTGTTCCACGTACGCGTGCCGGGCCCGGAGAGGCGCAGCTACTGGGACTGGGTGACCTCGGGGCTCAGGACCTCGCTGCGCGAGCAGGACATGGCCGGAACGCGGTTCCTGGAGATGGGGTGCGGCTTCGTTCCAGTTCTGTCGCTCCTGGCCCATCATCTCGGATGCCGCGATGTCACCGCTGCCGACGTCGTGCCCGAGTGTGTCGACGAGGCGGAGACCTTTCTCGCGCAGAACGGTGTCGATGCTGAGGTGCTGCAAAGCGATTTCGATCGCAACCTACCCGAGGGCGCCCTCTACGACGTCATCGTTTTCAACCCACCCTACGTTCCCGAGAAATGGCAGAAGTACCTTATGCCGCGGGACGCAAACGGCACGGCTGTGCCCGACCAAGGGGTGAGATCCTTCGGAGGCAAAGATGGCAGTCTGAAGATCGCCGAGTTCTTGGATAAGATGCCGAAATACTTGACCGGAAACGGCAAGATCCTGATTGGGGTCAACCGCTTCTACGTTCGTGACGAGCTCGTTCGGTCCGCCCTCGCCAAGACCGATCTTAAGATCGAGGGCGTAAAGGCATATGCGCTCATGCCGGTGAACGTCTACACGTTGCGCCGGCAGGCGCCGACCTAGGGACTTCCGATGGGCATTGCGCCGCTCGCCTTTTGCCGCCAGTCATCGTCGCATACGAAGCTGCCGATGACGAGCTTGTCGACCCCGCTTTTCAGGAACGTGGCGATCGCCTCCTCCGGCGTATTGACGATCGGCTCCTGGATGTTGAAAGACGTATTGAGCAGCACTCCCACCCCGGTCAACCGTTCGAACCGGTCGATGAGGCGCCAGTAAAGAGGGTTCGCGTCCCGTTCCACCGTGTGGACGCGGGCCGTTCCGTCGACGTGGGTCACGGCCGGGATCACGTCCCGCTTGTCCGGCCGCACCCGCGAGACGATGTTCATGAACGGGCTCGGCTGGCGGATCTCGAAGTACTGATCGGCCACCTCGGCCTTGACCGAGGGCGCAAACGGTCGGAACAGCTCGCGCTTCTTGATCTTGACGTTGATCACCTCGCGGATGCCGTCGTCGCGAGGATCGGCGAGGAACGAGCGGTTGCCGAGGGCGCGCGGGCCGAACTCTGAAGCCCCCTGGAACCAGGCGACGAGCTCGCCGCGGGCCAAGCATTCGGCAGCGACCTGCACGAGGTCGTCCGTCTCCTTGCAGGGCGGCACCGGGAGGCGAAGCCGCACGAAAGCCTGCTCGATGTCGGCGTCGGTGAAGATGTCCCCCGTGTACGGAGTGGCCATGCGCAGCCGCTGACCGTTGGTTCCGAACAGCCGCTCGCCGAGGAATGCGGCACCGATCGCGCAGCCGGCGTCGTGCGGAGCGGGAGGGACGACGATGCGGTCGAACATCCCGGCGGTGGTCAGCCTGCCGTTGGCGGTCACGTTCAAGGCACAGCCGCCGGCCACGCACAGGTGCGTCACCCCCGGCTTCTTGCTCTTCGCCCACGCCATCATGTGCATGAGCACATCCTCGAACACCGCCTGGATGCTGGCGGCGATGTCGCGATGGTGCTGGGTGAACTCCGCCTCCGGCCTTCGTTCGGTGCCGAAAAGGCTCGTGAGTTCCGGGGAGAACCTGCCTTCGAGCGCATCGTGGTAATTGAGAACGCGCCGGTTCAGCATGTACCCGCCCTCCGGCAGCTTCCTCAGAATCTTCTCCGCGATGACATCGCGAAAGACGGGCTCGCCGTAGGGCGCGAGGCCCATCATCTTATACTCGCCCTCGAGCATCTTGAAGCCGAGGAAGCCCGTGAACGCGCTGTAGTAGTGGCCGAGGGAGTTGGGCCAAGGAACCCGCTTCAGCACCTCGAAGGTTCCGCCATTCAGGTACCAGATGACGGTTGAATGCTCCTCACCGCCGCCGTCGTAGGTGAGACAGAGCGCCTCGTCGAACGGCGAGATGTTGAAGGCGCTCGCCGCGTGGCAGCGGTGATGATCGAAGTAGCGGATCGGGCAGGAAAACCTGCCGAAATGCCGGCTCAGGATCGCGCGCAGCGTGAACAGGTCGAACCACCGCCCGCGCATCTCCGGATGGCCGGGCACGGAATCGCGAAGGCCGATCACCTTCTTGACGTGGCGCAGCGTGGACAAGGCGCCTCGCCGATCGCTGACGGCGCTGCTGAGCGTGTGCACGGCGCGCGTGCGCAGGCGCCACGGCTGCCAGAACACGCAGACCGCGTCCATGTCCTGCAGGGCGACCCCCGTCTTGTCGAAACAGGAGCGGATGGACCGGAGAGGAAAGGCGCCGTCGTTCTTGAGCCGCGTCAGGCGCTCCTCCTCGATCGCGGCAACGATCTCGCCGTCCACGCTGATCGCAGCGGCGCTCGCTCCCATGGTGCTCAGGCCGAGGATTCTCATGGCACTCCTCCGGTGCGGTGACAGGCGTTCCGGCAACAGGAAACCCGTAAACGAGATGGCGGGTTGGCGACCCGGTCCAGCATGCCATGTGAGGGCTTAGAGACGGGTGGATTCACGCCGCCGCCTAGGTCCTTCTGGATCAGGCGCTGGCGTGCGTCCGCGCATACGCGCCAACGGTCATGAAACGGACATCGGGAAAGGTTCTGGCGTAGTTGAGGAGTTCGCGGGTGGCCGCGAGCTTGGTCTCGGGCGTGCCGCGGTAGAAATGGCGCCTGAGCCGCAATCCGTGTACGCGAACGTTGCGATGGTAGCTTTTCGCCCCCGGGATCTCGGCTGCGAACTCGTAAGGATGGAACAGGTAGACGATCGGCTTTCCCGTTCTCCGCGACTCGGCGACGAGCGAGCGGAGGAACAGCTTCATGAACGGAACGCCGAGCACGTAGAGCGCGCTCGAGATGAAAGGCAGGCCCAGGGCCGAGATCGGGATCTCGAGGATCGGCATGTCGCCGCGCCGGTAGGGGTCGTCGGGCGAGGGATGATAGGGTGTTCTCGGGGCGCGGAGCCACCCGGTGTTGACGCCGTTGGAGCTCACGAGATCGCACCGCTGCGAACACACCGAGGAGTCCGCCTGGTAGCCGGCGCTCGCCAGAACCGCAAACGTCGTCGCCGAGATCTTCACCCGGGGCGCGCGGAACGAGACGATGTCGGTTCCGGCGATCCGCTTCAGCGTGGTCGTCGCCGCCTCGAGGTAGCGCCGCTGCATCTCCTCCGGCATCCGGCTGTACTCCTCCTCGTCGCCGTGGGTGAGGCCATGGCAGCCGATCTCGTGGCCGGCCTCGCGGAGCCGGGACGGCTGATCCGCCACCTGCTCCGCCTCGCGGGCGACGAAGAAGAAGGTGAAGGGGATCCCGAGTTCGCGGCCGATCGCGAGCAGGCTCTCGAAGCTCCGGCCCTTCTCGTCGGCGGCATGGTGGGTCGAATAGTCGACATCACCGGTGATGAGGACCGGCACCCTCCGCTTGCCCATGGCTCCGCCAAACCTCAACCGGGTGTCTCAAGGCCCTGATGCAAGGGAGACCTTCGGCCTGCGCCGCTTAGAATAGCCAACCGCCGCCCGCCATGACCAGCGCCAAGATCAGGGTTCACGGCCGTTGCCCCTCATCCGCCTGCCGCGCCGGCGCCGGCGACTCGACCGGGAGACGCGAGGCCCGCTTCGTCGGCCGCCGATCCCGGGCCTCGAATTCCACGCCCTTCAGCGCCAGGCCGATGAAGCCGAGCACGAACCACTGGAAGCTGGGATAGGCGCTCGGCACGAGGCCGATCGAATCGACGAGCCACATCAGGAACAGCATCAGCGCCATCGTGTTCAACGGCGTCCGGCTGCGCAGATAGAGCGCAAGCACCCTGAGTCCGATTGCGCCGATGAGCCAGACGTAGAGCGCCAGACCGATGTATCCGCCGGAACTCAGCCGAAACAGGTAGTCGTTGTGGGCACCCATGCCTGTGCCGTTGCCGAACACCTGCCAGATGAAGTCCCTGTTCGAGAAGCTCGCGAGCATGGCTTCCCAGCCATAGAATCGCCCCGCCAGCATCCGCTTCTTGTCCCACTCAGTTGCGTCTTCGGAGAGGCCGACGACTTCCTTGGAGTACAGCTGCTCGATTTCACTGGTGACCCTGTCGCCTTCGGCGAACGCGACCACGAACAGGAGTGGAGCGGCGAGGAGAAGAACTCGCGCCTGCCGCTGGCCAAACATCCATATCAGGAACCACAGGCCCGCAGTCAGCACGCCGGATTTTGAGTAGATCTTATAGAGAACAAATAGCGTTGCCGCGGCATACGCAATCAAAATAATCTTGATTATTGTTCCACCTCTGGCTGATAGAAAGTACGACCAATACAACAGAATTGCGGTTAGCGTTTGGAATACATACCAGCGAGTCGTTACGCTGTCATGATAGAGGCCGACATTCCGCACCAGCCCTACGGTCATTCTCTGGCGGAACGCCGAGCCACCAACGAATTCCTGATAAAGGCCGACGAGCACGGGAAAGAGGCCGGCGAGAAGCAGGACAACGAGCAGGCGCTTGAACGAGGCCCGATCGGCGAACAGCGCGGCCAGCATGTAGAAGCCGATGATCGGGTTGATGTTCTTCGCCGCCATTTCGAGGGCGGGAACGAGGCCGTGGCTCGCCAGTAGATGCAGCGAGGTGAGCATGCCGTAGCCGGTAAAGGCGAACCAGAGACCGGCCAGCGGAATCGACGAAAGCGGCGGCCCGCGCCGCATCGAGTGGATGAAGATCATCACCGGCACCAGCACCCCGACCACGGCGAGCGGGCTGATGCCGAATGCCCGGTCGGCCCAGGAGGTGTCGACGACCGGCTTGGTCAGCAGGGCCAGCATCACCCCTGTCTGCGCTCCGGCCGCGGTGAAGCCGATGGTGACGACGAGGAGCGAGAGGACTGCCGCGAGGAGAGTCATGCGAGCGTGCCGGCTCCGTCCAGGATCATTGTCCGGGCATGGGCGGCGTCGGCGGCTCGAACCGGCGGATGACGCGGGCGGGGTTGCCGGCGGCGACGCAGTTCGCGGGGATGGCCTGCGTTACCACCGACCCTGCCCCGATCACCGCGTTGTCGCCGATCGTGACGTTGGGAAGAACGACGGAGTTGACCCCCAGAAACACGCCGTCACCGATCGTGACCCGGCCGACGTTCTCCTTGTTTCCGGGAAGCTGGAACGACGTGCCGTCGTGGGCCAGGATCACGCAGCCGTGTGTGACGTGGCAGTTGTTGCCGATGATCACCTTGCCCCATTGGCTGTCGATCTTCGCTCCCATGCTGATCATCGTGTTGGTGCCGATCGTGACGCCTGCGGAGCGCAGGTAGGCGACCTTCGCCGCCCGCGCCAGATTGCCGAGGGCGAAGACGGCGCGCCGGACGACCCTCATGACGAAGGCCCGTGCAGGCATCCTACATACCCCTCTCGATGGAACTGCCCTCGGCACTGTCGGAGCGGTCAAGGAGAGCCGTCACCGGCATGGGTGCAATCCTCTCACTTGGTCTAAGCCGTTCTCACCGCTTGCACGCGTTTCCCGCAAACCAGGTCTCGTACCACACGGCAAGATTGGTCAGGTTCCATATCTTGAAGTTGTTGAAACGTTTCTTCGCCTTCTGCGCAGCGAACAGAGCGTCGATGAAGTCCATCGAAAAATGATCGTGCATCAGACCGCAACCATGAATAATCTCGCTGCAGCGATCGATCACCCTGTCGCTCAGCATGTCCGTCGCAGAGCCGCAGAAGCCACGCTTGGTCCGGTTGATGACCGATTGCGGCACGAGCCCTGCCGCGGCCTTCTTCAAGATGTACTTCGGTTCTCCGTCTTTCCATTTGATCTCGGCAGGCATCTTGAGAACGAATTCTACAACGTCTTCGTCCAGATAGGGGACCCGCGTTTCGATGGAATGCGCCATCGACATCTTGTCGACCCGCATCAGCAGGAGTTCCGGCAGCCGATTGGTGAGCTCGATCCGGACGATGCGTTCCAACCCGTCATGCCGCGCGAGGTCTGAGGCAAGGTGTTGAATGTAGGCGCTCGATCTCGGCAAGTCGGCCTCGCCGTCGGCGACCAAGTGCTGCTTTTCCCGATCCCAGAACGCGACGGCGTTGCCGAGAAACAGCGGCTCGTCCTCGGCCGCTCTCGCGAGGGCGTCCGACACCGCTGCCGAGGCGACCGGCCGAGAAAAACCCGAAACCATTCGCTTCAAGCCGTGCGGCAGACGCATGAAAAGCGCATAAATGCCATTCTCCCATGATGCGAAGCGGTGGTAGAGCGGATAGCCGGCGAAGATCTCGTCGCTGCCTTCTCCGACCTGGATCACCGTGGTGCCGCTCTCGCGCGCGCACTGCGAAAGGTAGTAGAGCGGAACACACACTGGGTCGGCGAGAGGTTCGTCCTGCAGGTATGCGAGCTTGGGAAGGAGGGCCAAGAACTCCTCGTCACCGATGGTGACCTCGTGGTGATCGGTGTGGAACTCCCGAGCAATCTGCCGCGCGAAAGAGAGCTCCGCCATCGGATCGCTCTCGACGGCGATGGAAAAGGTCGTCACCGGCCGGTCGAGCACCTCGGCCATCAGCGCGACGTTCAGCGAAGAGTCCAGGCCTCCGCTCAGGAACGCCCCGAAGGGAACGTCCGAAACCATCCGCCGAACCACCGACTGGCGCAGGAGCCTGCGCAGCTCGGCGACACAGTCCTCCTCGGTGATCCCTGTCGTCGAGGTGTTGAACCGCGCGGGGTCCCAATAGCGGCCGCGGGTCTCCACACCATCACCATCGAGGCGAAGCCAGCTTCCCGATTCCAGCTTCTTCACGCCAAGAAACAAGGTGTCAGGCGGCGGAACGTTGGAGAACGTCAGGTAGTGGCTCAAGGCAGCTAAGTTGATCGTTGCCTCCGCGTCGGGCGCGGCCAGAATGGCCTTGATCTCCGAGGCGAAGACGATCCCCGAAGGCGACAGCCGATAGTAGAGTGGCTTGACGCCGAGAGGATCGCGCACCAGCGTCACGTTCTGTTTCTGCCGATCGAACAGCACGAAGGCATACATGCCCCGAACGCGCTCTAGCGTCTCTTCGAGCCCCCATTCTAGAACCGCCAGGAGAAGCACCTCGGTGTCGGTACCGGAGACGAACCGGCAGCCGCGGGTCTCCGCAAGATCCTTCGCCAATTCCTTGTAGTTGAAGATTTCTCCGTTGAAGGCGATCACAAGGTTGCCGTCGCTGGTTGCCATCGGCTGCCGCCCGCGCTCCGACAAGTCGAGGATGGAGAGGCGCCGGTGCCCGAGGCCGACGTGCAGATCGCCGTCGATGTAGAGAAAACTCCCCGCATCATCCGGCCCGCGATGCACCATGGTGTCCCGCATCCGAGCGAGATGAGCTTCGTCAACAGGGACCGACGGCTTGCGAAGGAAATAACCAACGATGCCGCACATTGGATGGTGTACCTGGCTGACTATCGAGGCGTCGCGGAAGCGCTCGGCGCCCGACCATTGGTCTCGACACTCGAACGAGGCCCCGCATCCCGCGCAGTCGGCGCCACAAGCTTCACGGGGCTCCTCCGGTTTTCGCTAGGCTGATGCCCCAGGCGATCGGCGCGGCCGATCCTCGACGAGAGCCTTGGCAGCAGCGGCTTCATCCTGACCATTGATGACGTCCTGGATATACGCCCCGAGGCGCGCGGCGACGATGTCGATGTCGTAGACTCGTCGAACGAGACGATAGTTGGCCTCCGCCATGCGATGGCGAACCGACGGATTGCCAAGCAGATAGGCGATCCGTTCGGCCAGCGCCTCCACGTCTCCCGGATTCACGAACAAGCCATTGACGCCGTCCTCGATCACTTCGGGATGGGCGCCGACGGGCGTGCAGACCACGGGCTTGCCGACGGCCATCGCCTCGAGCAAGGCACGCGAGAAGCCTTCGCTGTAGGAGGGGAGGACGAACAGGGCGCTGTTCCGCAGTAGACCGAGCTTCTCCCCGTCCCTGACGATTCCGACGAAGCTGTAGTTCCTTTGCCATTCGCTCCTGCCAATGTGCTCGTGCAACAGAAAGGGGTCCTCATACTCAAGAGGGGTGCCCGATGTCTGATCGAAGAAAACCCCTCTCTCACCTCGGTGCAGGGTTCCGGCAAACACGAAACGGGCACCAGGAAGGCGCGCCGCGACGAGCGGAATCGCCCTTACCAGATCACAGTATCCTTTCGCCTTGGTCAGGTTGCCAAGAAACAGCACTTGATTGGGGTCGTACGCCCCCAGATCAGGGTTGTCGTACTCGTGCACGTCGATCGCCTGGTCGAGGACGGCCACCCGGTCGCGAGGAACGAGGCCGTCGAACTGGTTGCGGAGGCGCTCCGCCTGGACCAGCGCGAGGGAGACGCGGCGGCAGGCGATTGCGGCGAGCCTTCGTGTCAGCGGTGTGAAGGTACGCAGGTTGAGCTGAAGGTGTCCGCCGCGCAGATGGATGATGGTCCTGGCACGGAAGAGATGGCAGAGCATGAGGCACGGCGCGTCGCGGCCAAGCCAGCCCATCTCCGTCGGCGTCACGGGATAGTACACGGCTTCGGGGCGGTGGCGCATCAGCTCGTAGAGGAGGCGCGAAAAGAAGAGGAAGAACGCCTTGGCCGTCGCCAAGTCCAGCCGCGCCTTCTGCGCGTTGTCCGTGCGGTGATTGGTCTTGATGAAGCGGATCGCGAACTGCTTCGCGAGCGAGGACTCGAGAAATAGCTTCATTCCGAGTTCGGGCCCTGAGTAGGGCGGGGGATAGGGGCCGATGAACAGCACCCTAGGCCGGTTCGCGGGCATGTCCGCTTGCATCTCTGACCTCTTCGGCATCTGCGAGCGCCTCGACGGCGTCGAGGAAGCGGGCGACGGAGGCATCCAGCCGCAGCGCGGTGCCGGAGGCCCACGCGCCCTTCTTCAGCCGTCGCAGCCGGTCCGGCGCACGCACCAGCGCCTCGATGCCCGCGGCATACGCGTCGGCCTCCATCGCCGTAACGATGCCGTTCTCGGCCGTGAGATACTCGAACTCGGGGCTGTGGCCCTTATAATCGGTCGTCGCCAGCGGCAGGCCGAAGGCGAAGCCCTGGACGATCGCGAGCCCGACCAGGCCCGGGATGACCAGGAGATCGGCGGCGGCGAACGGCACGGCGAGCGATGCGGGATCGACGATCTCGCCCAGGAAGTGCACGTCGGCGACGCCCGCGGCCCGCACCCGGGCCTCGGCGGCCGCGCGCGCGGCGCCGTCGCCGACGACGAGGAGCGCGACGTCCGGGTTGCGGGCCCTGAGACGCGCGAATGCGTCGATCAAGAGGTCGAGCCGCTTCTCCTCGTAGATCCGGCCGCAGTAGAGAAGCACGACGCGGCCGTCGATGCCGAGCTCCCGCTTGAGGCGTCGCGCCTGCCGCTTGGCCGGGCGATAGAACAGCCGGAACCCCCCGACGTCGATGGTGTTGCCGAAGGCGCGGACGCGGTCGAGGCCGCGTTGCCGCCAGTGTTCGGCGCCGGCCTCGGTGTAGGTGATGAGCCCCGTCGCCCGCGGCGTCACGACCTCCCGCAGCCGCTCGACGAACGGCGGCCGGCCCGCGGGCCGCAGGCGGAGCTTGGTGTTGTAGCCGTGGCCGAACCAGATCCAGGAGCGAGCGACGCGGCGCCTTCTGAGCCAGAGCCAGAGGACGGTGAGCGAGCGCATCTCCTGGGGCGCGATGACGATGTCGGCGCCGCGGACGCTCCGCACGAGCCCCCGCATCCAGTAGGGCCCGGTGGCGCCGCGGACGTAGACCGGCGGGCAGACCCGGTAAGGAAAGCGGGCCGGGATGCGGGGATCGGGCGGCTCGGCGCTGTAGAAGGTGATGGCGAGCCCGCGGTCGGCGGCGGCGGCCGCCAGCGCCGAGAACAGCGGCAAGCGGTAGTGGGGCAGCCTGCGCTGAATGAACGCGACC
>CAYQSU010000064.1:0-20520 GCA_964420325.1 uncultured Rhodospirillaceae bacterium
CGAGATGTTGTCGCCGCCCGAGTTGACGATGATGTCCTTCTTGCGGTCGGTGATCCGCAGGTGGCCGTCCTCGTCGAAGGCGCCGATGTCGCCGGTGTGGAGCCAGCCGTCGCGGATCGCCTCGCGGGTCGCGTCTTCGTTCCGCCAGTAGCCCTGCATGACGAGGGCGCCGCGGACCAGGATCTCGCCGTCGGCCGCGATCCTCACCAGGGTGTCCTTCAAGGGCGGGCCGACCGTGTGCATCCTGTTGTCTCCGGGCCGGTTGACGCTGATCACCGGCCCCGCCTCGGTCTGGCCGTAGCCCTGCAGGACGTTGAGGCCGAGCGCCTGGAAGAACAGGCCGATCTCCGGGTTGAGGGGCGCGCCGCCGGAGACCAGGGCCTTGAGGCGGCCGCCGAACTGGCCGCGGATCTTGTCGCGGACGAGGCGGTCGAGGACGGCGTCGACCAGCCGGTCCTTGAGCCCCAGTCCGTCCCGGTGCCGGTAGCGGCGCTTGCCGAGCTCGAGCGCGCGGAGGAACATCGCCTCCTTGAGGCCGCCGGCCTGACGGACCGCCCGCGTGATCTTGAGATGAAGGGTCTCGTAGAGGCGGGGCACCGCCGTCATGATCGTCGGCCGCGCCTCCAGCATGTTGGCCGCCAGCGTCTCGACGCGTTCGGCGAAATAGACCTGGGCGCCGATCCAGATGGGGAAGAACCCGCCGACGGTGTGCTCGTACGAATGCGAGAGCGGCAGGAACGAGAGGTAGACCTCGTCGCCGAGGCCCAGGGCCTCGAGCGCGTCGGCGGCACCGGCGCAGTTGTGGAGAATGGCGGCGTGCGACAGCATCACCCCCTTCGGCGTGCCGCCGGTCCCTGAGGTGTAGATGATGCAGGCGGTATCCTCCGGGCGGAGCCGGCTTGCGGTCTCGACCACGTTCGAGTGGAGCTCCTGGCCGCGGGCGATGAGGTCGGTCCAGGAAGCGACGTCGATGCCCGATCGCCGGCCGGGGACGAGATCGTCGATCCCGATCAGGAATCTCCAGTCGGAGCTCTGGCGCATGGCGGGGAACACGCGTTCCGCCAGCCGCGCCGTCGAGACGACGGCGCCGACGGCGCCGCTGTCTCGGAGGATGTGGGCGTGGTCGTGCTCGGTGTTGGTGGTGTAGGCCGGCACGCTGATGCCGCCGGCGGCCATGATGGCGAGATCGGCGATCAGCCATTCCGGGCGGTTCTCGGAGACGATGACGACGCGATCTCCGCGCCGCAAACCGAGACCCTCGAGTCCGCGGGCGAGGGCACTGACCCTGGCGGCGACGTCCCGCCAGCTCAAGGGATGATAACGCCCCTCGCGCTTCGCGAACAGGAACGGCCGTTCCCCGAAGCGATCGGCCTGATCGAAGAACAGGCTCACCAGGTTCCGCCAGTCGCCCCCCGTCATCGTCTGCCCCTCCGTCCGTCTGCCACCATCCGGCATCCTTGCCGATGCCGACCCGGGTCCCCAATATACGGGCAGGGATGGATGCGAGGAACCGCATGGTTTGCACGTCGTCGGCCCGCGTGCACGTACCCGACGCCGGAACGAAGCTGCCGGTCTGGGATCTGAGCCACCTCTACGCGGGACCCGCGGCCCCGGAGCTGGAGGCCGACCTCGACTGGGCGCGAACCCGGGCCGAGGCGTTGCACGCCGCCAATGCCGGCCGCCTCGCCGCCTTGAGCGGCGAGGAGCTCGGCCGCTGCTTCGCCGAATACGAGGCGATCATCGAGCGGCTGCAGCGGGCGGAGAGCTATGCCCAGCTCCTGTTCGCCGGCGACATGAGCGATCCCGAGCGGGGGCAGTTCCTGCAGAACATCCAGGAGCGGACCGTCTCGATCTCGCTGGAGACGCTGTTCTTCTCCCTCGAGCTCAACCGCATCGACGACCGCACGCTCGTCCGCCAGCTCGAAGACCCGCACGCCGGCCGCTACGCCGCCTGGGTCCACGATCACCGCGTGTTCCGGCCCCACCAGCTCGGCGACGACCTGGAAGCGCTCCTGCACGAGAAGTCCACGACGGGACGGGCGGCCTGGGTCCGCCTGTTCGAGCAGAACGTCGCCGAGATGCGGTTTCCGGTCGACGGCGAACGGCTGACGATGGCCGACGTGCTCAGCCGCCTTTCGGACGGCGACGGCGAGGTGCGGCGGACGGCCGCGACGGTGCTGGGGCGGACCCTCGGCGAGCGCATCGATCTCTTCACCCTGATCATCAACACGCTCGCCAAGGACAAGGAGATCGAGGACCGCTGGCGCAAGTATCCGACGCCGGTGTCGTTCCGCAATCTCGCCAACCGCATCGAGGACGAGATCGTGGACGCCCTGGTGGGTGCCATCCGCTCCGCCTATGGCGAGCTGGCGCACCGCTACTATCGGCTTAAGGCCCGCTGGTTCGGCTGGGACGCCATCGACTACTGGGACCGCAACGCGCCCTTGCCGGGCCGGGAGGCCCGCCGCTACTCGTGGGGCGAGGCGCAGGAGATCGTTCTCACCGCGTTCGCGGCCTTCGATCCGCGACTGGCCGAGCTGGCCCGGCCGTTCTTCAGCGAAGGATGGATCGATGCCGAGCCCCGTCCGGGCAAGGACCCCGGTGCCTTCTCGCATCCGACGGTGCCGTCCGTTCACCCCTACATCCTCCTGAACTTCTACGGCCGCCCCCGGGATGTCACCACGCTCGCCCACGAGCTCGGGCACGGCATCCATCAGGTCCTGGCGGCGGGCCAGGGGCTCCTGATGGCGGACACGCCCCTGACCCTCGCCGAGACGGCGTCCGTCTTCGGCGAGATGCTGGTGTTCCGCGCCATGCTCGACGCCGAGACCGACCCGGACGCCAGGCGCCGGCTGCTCGCCGGCAAGGTCGAGGACATGCTCAACACCGTCGTCCGCCAGATCGCCTTCCACGAGTTCGAGAGCCGCGTGCACGAGGAGCGGCGGCGGAGCGAGCTGTCCGCCCGGCGGCTCGGCGAGATCTGGTTCGACGTCCAGCGCGCGAGCCTCGGGCCTGCGATCCGTTTCCACGAGGAGTATCGCCACTACTGGGCCTACATCCCCCACTTCGTCCACTCGCCGTTCTACGTTTACGCCTATGCCTTCGGCGACTGTCTGGTCAACTCGTTGTTCCAGGTCTACCGGCAGGGGCACGAGAACTTCCAGGACAAGTACATCGCGATGCTGCGGGCCGGCGGATCGCTGCGCCATCGCGAGCTGTTGAAACCGTTCGCGCTGGATGCCGGCGATCCCGAATTCTGGCGCGGCGGGCTCGACGTGATCAGCGGACTGATCGACGACCTCGAGGCCCTCGGCTGATCGGCGAGGGTTGGCGTCCGGAGGTGCCCCGCCCATATCCATGAGGCCATCCGATCGTCGCCGCCTTTCGTAGAGGGAGGCAAGGACGAAGCGAGGTGCGGGTTACCGATGCCGATGACTGATGCGACACGGTCCGACCAGAGGGACGAAGAGAGCTCGTTCGGCGGACGCATGATGCGCTACGCCCGGGTCGGAACCGCGGTCGGCACGGCGGCCGCCCGCTTCGCCGGTGGCCGCTTCCTCGGCCTGCCCCTGGACACCATCGAGCATGCCGCGGATCTCAAGGCGGCACTGGGCGGCCTAAAGGGGCCGCTGATGAAGGTGGCCCAGATCATGGCCACCGTCCCCGACATGCTCCCCGACGAGTATGTCGCCGAGCTGGCGCAGCTTCAGACCAACGCGCCTTCGATGGGCTGGGCGTTCGTCAAGCGCCGGATGACGTCGGAGCTGGGGCCGGACTGGAAGTCGAAGTTCGCGAGCTTCGAGCGGTCGGCCGCCGCCGCCGCCTCTCTCGGCCAGGTGCATCGGGCGGTGGCACTGGACGGCACCCGGCTTGCCTGCAAGCTGCAATATCCGGACATGGCGTCCGCGGTCGAGGCCGACCTCCGCCAGCTGAAGCTGGTGTTCTCGATCTACCGCCGCTACGACCGCGCGCTCGATCCCTCGCAGATCCATGCCGAGCTGTCGGAGCGCCTGCGCGAGGAGCTGGACTACGATCGCGAGGCCCGGCACCTCTTACTCTACGCCCGGATGCTGGCCGACGAGGCGGGCGTCTGCGTTCCCCGGCCGGTGCTCGAGCTCTCGACCCGCCGGCTCCTGACGATGACCTGGCTGGAAGGCGAGCCGATCCTCAACTTCGTCGACAGTCACATCGAGCTGCGCAATGCCGTCGCCGAAAACATGTTCAGGGCGTGGTATGTGCCGCTCTACGGCTATGGCGTGATCCACGGCGATCCCCACCTCGGCAACTACACGGTGAGGCCCGACGGGTCGGTCAACCTCCTCGACTTCGGTTGCGTCCGCATCTTCAAGGCGGCGTTCGTGCGGGCGGTGATCGATCTCTACTGGGCGCTCAGCCGGGGCGACGAGGACCTCGCCGTCGGCGCCTACGAGACCTGGGGCTTCCGCAATCTGAAGCGGGAGATGATCGACATCCTCAACCAGTGGGCGCGGTTCCTCTACCGTCCGCTGATGGAGGACCGGGTGCAGCGGATCCAGGAGGACGGCGGCGCGATGTACGGCGCCAGGGTCGCCGGCAAGGTGCACGAGGAGCTGCGGCGGGTGGGCGGCGTCACCCCGCCCCGGGAGTTCGTGCTGATGGATCGTGCCGCAATCGGCCTCGGCAGCGTGTTCACGCGCCTCAAGGCGGAGATCAACTGGCACCGGATGTTCCACGGCCTGATCCAGGACTTCGACGAGGGCGAGGTCGCCCGCCGGCAGAGCGACGCGCTCGCCGCCGTCGGCCTGCCGCCGCCGTCCTGACGGGCCGGCACCGCCGGGGAGACGCGTCAGCGGTAGAGGTCTGCACGGGTCGGGGGGAAGCCGGAGGCCCCCTTGGCCTTGTGCTTGCTGGCGACGACCTGGAAGATCCTGAGAGATCCGTCCTGGAAGGCGAGCGAGACCGCGGCGAGATAGGCGGCCCACATCCGGTACCTCTCCCGGCCGACCAGCAAGGTCGCCGCCTCCTCGTTGGCGACGAGTCGCCGATGCCAATGCCGGCAGGTCGAGGCATAGTGCTCGCGCCAGCCTTCCACGTCGTGGACCTCGAAGCCCTGCGCCTCCATCGATTCGAGGGTGTGTCCGATGTGATCGAGCTCGGAGCCGGGGAACACGTAGCGGCGGATTAGCCGACTCTCGGGCCGGACGCGCCGGAACCTGCGCTTGCTCGCCTTGGCCCGCCGCGTGATCCCGTGATTGAGGAGGATGCCGCGGTCCCGGAGCAGGCTGTTGAGCTTGCGGAAATAGCCGGGGTAGTTGGCGATGCCGACGTGCTCGTACATCCCGATCGAGGCGATCTTGTCGAACTCCCCCTCGACCGCCCGGTAGTCTCCGAGGGCGATCGTCACCTGTCCGGCGAGCCCGAGGCGGTCGATCCTGGCCAGCGCGAACGCGTGCTGGGCCTTGGACAGGGTCACGCCGTGCGCGCGCACGCCGTAGACCCGGGCGGCATGGCAGAGGAGACCGCCCCACCCGCAGCCGATGTCGAGAAGGCGGTCGCCCGGCTCGAGGCGGAGCTTGCGGCAGATCATGTCGAGCTTGTCGCGCTGGGCCTGCTCCAGCGAGTTGCCCCAGTCGGTGAAGTAGGCGCACGAGTACTGCATCTCGGGATCGAGGAACAGGCCGTAGAACTCGTTGCCGAGGTCGTAGTGGAACTGGACGAACCCCGCCTCGTCGCGCCGCGCGCGGTTGCGCCCGGTCTCCTCTCCGGAGTAGCGGTGGGAGATTTCGGCCCGGTCGGCGGGCGCAAGCAGGAGCGGCAGGGCGCGGCGGAGGAGCAGCCCCTTGTCGAGATCCCCGAGCCGGAGCCTGACCCGTCTGCGGCGTGCGAGTTCGAACAATGAAAGGAGATCGGCCCCTTCGAGGTCGAGGTTGCCGGCGGCATAGTGGCGGGCGAGGTTGTCGAGCGTCGGCCGGCGGAGCAGCGATCCGATCGTTCCCGGCCCGGCGATGCTGACGATGTACCGCGGGTCGGCGTGCTCGCCGAGCGGCACCGTCGAGCCGTCCCAGAGGCGCAGCGTGAACGGCATGTCGAGCCGGCGGGCGAGATGCTCGAAGATGTCCCTCGCCGCCCGCAGGCGCGTGTTCCCGGCCTCGATCGCCATCGCAGCCTCTGAGTGGGTTGGCGGGAGTGCGCCGAGCTTAGTCTCAACCATCCCCCCGGGTCGAGGGCGAAAGGAGCGCGATGCCCGGGCATCGGGCCGGCCGGGCGTCGGCTGTCACCGGAGGCCATTCCGGTTGAACGCGTGGAAAAGAACCGGCGTCTTGCTGTGTGACCTGCGGAGAGGCGGCCGGGCGCACCGACTCGCCTTGCGCCGCACACGCCCTCGCCGCCCTTCGCAAGGCCCCTCGTAACTGGGCCCAAGCGTGATCGTGTAAGCTCCGAGGCCGCGGCGTCCGCCCCGTCGAACGCTTCGCAACGCACCGCGACCCGGGCGCCTTGCCTCATCCTCACCGGGGGGACCGAACGACCCTGCGTCTTGAGGCTGGAAAGGACGCCGGCACTCGGCGATGATGATCTGGTCGGGGCGCCCGCCACGGCCAGCTGATGCCACCGGTCCGACCCGCTCGACACCGCGCTTTCCGCGCGATTGCAATGCAAGGCAGAGGGACGGGTGCCGGCGCAATACGGACTGGTTCGGCGACACGCATCTCTCGCTGCCGCCACTGAGGGGGCCACATGCTGAAGCGGATTCGCATCAAGGGCTACAAGTCGCTCAACGACGTTGAGGTCGAGCTGCCACGGCTGGCGGTGCTGATGGGGCCGAACGCGGCCGGCAAGAGCAACCTCCTGGACGCCTTGCTGCTTCTCTCCAAGCTGGGGACGAGCAAGACCTTGAAGGACGCGTTTGCTGCCCCTTATCGAGGCAAGCCGCTTGAGTCCTTCAGTTTTGGAGAGAAAGGCATCAAAGGGCTGCTGGACGAGGAACGTCTCGGGTTTTCGCTCGAGGCGGACCTCCATTTGTCCGACGGTCTCATCGATGCGGTGAATCGACACGTTCGCGAAATGCGGCGGCCCAGCAGCGACGGCACCGGCAACGGGGGCGGCAAGACGCCCGCCCAGGTCCACGAACGCGATCTGCGCTACCGCATCGAAGTCGAGATGCTACCGAAATCGGGTATCCTCAGGGTTTCTGATGAATACCTGGCTGCGCTGAACGCAAAGGGCGAACAGACTGGAAGGAGAAAGCCGTTTATCGAGCGACATGGTGACAGGATACGCTTACGGCTCGAAGGCCAGGCCCACCCGACATACTATGATCGTTACCTCGACCATACCATTCTTTCAATGCCACACTATCCACCTCACTACCCACATCTTGTAGCGGCAAGACGGGAGCTGGAGAACTGGCTGTTTTTCTACTTCGAGCCGCGCGAGCACATGCGGGCCGCCAATCCGGTCAAGGAGGTGCGGCACATCGGCCTCATGGGCGAGGAGCTGCCCGCCTTCCTCAACACCCTCAAGGCGCTCGACCGCCGCCAGTTCGAGGCTGTCGAGAAGGCGCTGCATGTGATGATCCCGGACATCGAGCACATCGAGGTCGAAGTGAGCGACCTCGGCGAGGTCGAGCTTCGGCTGAAGGAAAGGGGGATCGCGATTCCGGCGCGGGTGCTGTCCGAGGGCACCTTGCGGCTTCTCGGTCTCCTGGCGCTCGCCGGTGTCAAGGACCCTCCCGCCTTGGTTGGCTTCGAGGAACCGGAGAACGGCGTTCACCCGAGACGAATTCAGTTGGTTGCGGATCTCTTGAAGACGCGGGCAACCCTCGGTCAGACCCAGTACATCGTCACGACGCACTCGCCGGTTCTTGCAGACCTGCTCCCCGACGATGCCTTGTTGGTGGTGGGCCGGACCAGTGGCAAGACCCGTATCTCGAGGTTTTCCACCTTTGGACCGCTGGGGCGCAAACCAGCCATCGAACACGCACTCGACGAGGCTCCACGGGGTCGGCTGCCGGTTTCCGAGCGCCTGATGCGTGGCGACTTCGATGCGTGAGATCGCGCTGTTCGTTGAGGACTACGCCCATCAGGAGGTCGTTGGCGCTCTGGTGCTCCGACTCGCTCGCGAGGAGGGGATCGAGGTAAGCCTCGACTGGCGCAGTGCCCGACACGGCCACGGCAGGGTGGTCCATGAACTCGGTGAGTACGTCAGGGATCTCGATCACCAGGGAGGGCGCCCCCCCGACCTGGTCATCGTCGCCACCGATGCCAACTGCAAGGGGTTCAACGACCGGGCGAAAGAGCTCTCCCGTCCGGACCTGCAGGCGCCACTCATCCTTGCCGTTCCCGACCCCCATATCGAGCGCTGGCTGCTGTTGGACGGTGCCGCCTTCAAGGCGGTGTTCGGCCAAGGCTGCGATGCTCCCGATCTGAAATGCAACCGCGATCGCTACAAGGAGCGCCTGATCCGAGCCATATACGATACCGGCATCACGCCGAGCCTCGGTGGCATCGAGCATGCCCGAGACATCGTGGAGCGTATGGACATCGATCGCGCGGCGGGCGCAGACAGATCCCTGAAGCGCTTCGTCGAGGACCTGCGCCAGATGCTGCGTCGCTGGCAGCAAGAACCGGTCGGTGCCTGAACGCGCCGGGGCGTGCCTCCGCGAACGGCGGAAACGCGATGCGGATGTCCGGACCGGGCATCGGGCCGGCCGCCGGCGGGCGGCGGGGAGCCGGGCCGAGGTTCCGGAGCCTCTCAGTTCCTGAACCACTCCAGGCTGTCGAGCATCAGTGTGCCCTGGCTGCCGGCCGGGAAGGCCAGCAGCACCGCCCGGATGTTGCCCTTGTTGACGCCGGAGAACGCCGTCAGCGGCACGGCGATGGTGTTCATCACGCTGTGCGTGTAGGTGCCGCCGGGACGGAAGTCGTTGGCCGGGATGTCGCCCCACTGGTGCGACCACCGCCAGCTCGTCTTGCTGCCGTCCCAGAGGCCGATGAGCACCGACTGCGACGCGCCGGCCGGGTTCTCCGTGCCGGTGCTCTGCCCCGTCCACAGCTGGCCGATGCGCAGCGCCACGTGCGAGAAGGCGCGCACGTCGCGGCGCCCCGCGGGCGCATCGAAGCCGACCAGCTGCCAGGTGCCGTGCTGCGGCCAGCTCACCGTCGCCAGGTGGGTGACGTGGCGCACGTTCTCCGGCGGGCCGATCAGCGCCTCGGGCGTCACCAGTTCGACCTCGACCATCGGCGTCTGATGGCTGATCGACCAGGCCCCGTCCTCGAAGTTCTCGATGACGCTCCGCGCCGGCGGGCTCTGCTGCAGCATCATGCGCAGCGGCGTGCCAGGCGGGTTGCCCTGGGCGTCGGCCTCGGTCGAGGTGATGGCGGCGATCGAGGGTGGCCGGTAGCGGTCCTCGAGCATCCGCTTGTAGATCGTCTCGCCCTTCAGGTGATAGCGAAGGAAGGCGTTGGTGTAGCCCTTGGCGATGCAGAACTGGTCCTGGGAGGAGAGATAGGCGTTGAACGGGAACCCGCAGCAGCCAACGCCGCAGGTTGGCGACCGGTTGACGAGGCCCGCGTGGTCGGCGCCATGGATGAACAGCATGCGCTTGTCCAGCTGCGGCGTGAACAGGCAGAAGGGCGCATGGCAGGTGGTGCTGGCCTCGGTGCCGGCCCGGTCGTAGGCGGCGAACGCATCGCTTGCGGCGCTGCCCAGTCCCTCGACGTCGTTGTCCTGGGAGCCGTAGATCAGCATCAGGCCCCTGGTGTCCCCGCCGGCGACGTCGGCGGTGGCGTCGGTGATCGCGGGAGCGAGGCCGACGACGGCGCGGATGTCGAACCCCGCCGCCTCGTCCGTGTTGCGGGCCCCCGCAACCACCGAGACCGACACTCCCGGCGCGGGAGTGTCGGTTTTGTTCTTCCGGCCGGCGTGTACCGTCCATTCCAGGATCGTGCCGAGCTCACCATGCAGCGTGGCATCGATCTGGCCGCGCCTGGGGCCGGGCGTGAGCGTGATGCGCTCGATGACACCACGGATCGCCTCGGCCGCCTCATCGCGCTCCTGCGGGCGCCGGAGCGCTTCCGCGAGGCGCTCCACCTTGCGCCGATAGATGCCGGCGACCTTCGGGTGAATGTCCGGGATGTCGGCTGGCGCGCGGGATAGGCGCTCCGTCAGCTCGTCCTCGAGCGCTTCCAGCTCGCGGAGCCGGGCCACCATGGCGCGGGTGCCGCCGCCGTCCTCGATGAGCGTTACAAGCTCCTTGATCTTCTTCCGGGTCTCGGCCAGCGCCTTGCGGTCGGCCTCGCCGGACGCGCGGCGCTCGCGGTTGAGGCGGTTGGTCTCCTCGACATATGCGCGCATCGCCTCGGCCGCGATCTGCGGCGTCATGAGCCGGTCCCTGAGTCCGGCCAGGACGCGCTCTTCCAGTGCCTCGCGTCTGATCGTGCGGCTGTTGGCGCAACTGGCGTTCATGACATGTTTGGAGCAGGCGTAGCGGTCCTGCCCGCGCAAGGCGTAAGGCCCGCCGCAGCGGCCGCAGATCAGCAGGCCGGAGAGCAGCGAGCGGGGCCGGTGCGTGCCGTTCAGGCGGTTCGCGTGGGCAGCGCGGGTGGCCGCGATGACATCGGCATACTTGATCGCCAGCTCCGCTTGCCGGGTCTTCACGGCCTGCCATAACGCATCATCGACGATGCGCAGCTCGGGCACATCGACCGCGATTCGGTCCTCGGGCGGATTGATCCGCGAGACGCGCTTGCCCGTCGAGGGATCCTTGAGGTAGCGCAGCCGGTTCCAGACCAGCCTGCCGACATAAAGCTCGTTGTTGATGATGCCGGTCCCGCGCTTGGCGTGGCCGCGCAACGTGGTGTCGGCCCACAGGGCGCCGGCCGGGCCGGGAATACCCTCGTTGTTGAGGCGGCGGGCAATCGCACGCGGGCTCTTGCCGGCGGCGAACTCGCGGAAGATGCGGCGCACGATCTCAGCCTCGGCCGCGTTGATCGTCCGCTCGCCCCGGACCGGCTCGCCCGCGCGGTCGGTGCGCCTCACCACGTGATAGCCGTAGCAGAGCCCGCCGCCGGACTTGCCCTTCTCGATGCGGCCCCGGATGCCGCGATGGGTCTTGGCGGCCAGGTCTTTCAGGAACAGAGCGTTCATGGTGCCCTTGAGGCCGACATGCAGCTCGCTGATCTCGCCCTCGGCAAGCGTGACGATCTCGACGCCGGCGAAGCGCAGGTGCTTGAACAGAGTCGCCACATCCGCCTGGTCGCGGCTCACGCGGTCCAGAGCCTCGGCCAGCACCAGGTCGAACACGCCGCGCTGGGCGCCCTGCAACAGCGCCTGCACCCCGGGCCGCAGGACAACGCTGGCGCCCGATATGGCGGCATCGTGGTAGGTGCCGACGATCTTCCATCCCTCCCGCTCGGCCCGCTCGCGGCAGAGGCGGAACTGATCCTCGATCGAGGCCGCGCTCTGGCTGTCGGATGAATAGCGGGCGTAGAGCGCGACCTTAGTCATGATGTCGTCTCCATGGTCAGATCGTGATGGGCATCAATGGATGATCGCGGGTGGAACGCTCTGCTCAAAATCGGCAAGTTCGGGATAGACATCGTACAGGAAGGCATGAGCCAGTGCGAAAGGGTCGATGAACGCCAATTTCTTTCGGTCGGTTTCAGCCTGTATGTACGGCACGACACACGCACCTCCGGCGATGACTTCCAAGTTCTGGGGCAATCTCTCAAGGCCAACTTGGAGTTTTCGGGCATGAATAATTCGGTTTAGGGCGTCCCGAAGATCACGCACCACTTCGCCGTCTTTCGACGGTTTCCACTGCCAACGTGGCTGGCTGAGTTGAAACTTGCTGCTTGGGGGTAAAACCTCCAGGGCGCGCCGAGCGTTGAGCGCGAATGAACTCGCTACTTCAATGATCGCGGCCGTCGCTACGTCGAGAATTAATCCATGTTGTCTCGGGTACTGCGCACTTGCCAGCGCCCAGAGCCTTACCGCTTCGTCGGCCGCGCGGTTTATCGAATGCTGAGTGATAACTTCCATCATGGCCCCTTGGCCTCTTATTCCTCGTCGGCCTCCGGCGTAGGCCGGTTGTCGTTCGCGGCGCTACGCCGCTCGAATTCTTCGCGCGCGATCTGCCGGCCGAGCAGGCGGGCGATCCGCAGTACTGCCGCGTCGATCTTCGACCCCGCCGGCCCGTTGTCGTTCGCCGCGACGGTGCGCCTGTGTCCGACCGGACGATTCCGATCCTCGGCCATAACCGGCCCCTTCCCAAGAACATCTCGGTAGAGGGCCAGAATTGGCCGGGACAAAGTGACGCGTCAACCAGAAAAACATTTTATATCAAGAACTTAGATCATAGTACAGCAAACGAAAGACGGCTCGGGGAAAGTCCAGGACACTCGGGGATACTGTGTCCAACTGAAATTTTTTGGCTTCCCGATTCATGCATGCGCCGCGTCGATGACCCGAATGCGTCCATGGGCGCGGTTGCGGGGCTTCGCCTTGACCGTGATCTCCACGTCCTGGCCGAGGGCGGTGAGCAGGCGCATCAGGCGGTCGCTGGAGAAGTTGGCGAGCCGCCCATTGAGAAGGGCCGAAACCTTGGGCTGGTCGATGCCCATGAGCTTCGCGGCGGCCACCTGGGTCAGGCGACGGCGCTTGATGATCTGCCGGATATGGCTCGCAAGCTGCGCCTTGGTCAGCTCCTCCTCGGGCTCGGCAAAGCCCAGATCGGCGAACACGTTGCCGCTGCCGGGCGTCACCGGGATTTCGGCTTCTCGCTTCTTGACCATCTCTCGTAGTCCTCCTTGGCTCGCTTGAGCCGCTGCTCGATCAGGTCCAGCTCCGCTTTCGGCGTGGCGATACCGCGCCGGGATTTCTTTTGGAACGCGTGCAGCACGTAGACGGCTCCGGCGAAGCGCACGGTGTAGACGGCGCGGAAGGTGTCGCCGTCGAAGTCGTCCACGATCTCCAGCACGCTCGCCCCGCCGAAGCCCCTCAATGGCTTGACGTATGGCGCCTTGCGGCCAAGCTGGGCCTCCCACAAGGCACCGCCGACGCGCCACCGGACCTCCTCGGGGAACTTCCTCAAGTCCTCCTTGCTGCTGCCGACCCAGCGCACCGGCTTGGGCTGGTCGTCGCTAGGACGCTGCGCCACGTGCCTGAACCTCCGCTCAATATATGCTTGATCCGGCATAACCTCAAGGGCTTCGTGGGTCAAGAGGGGAAGCATTCTGCTTCCCGATTGTCCTTTGGTGCTTGGCGAGCTTACGCCGGGCCGCACGAGGCTGGCTGTCAAGGGCGGCCGGAGGCCGCCGCCTCCGGCGGTCGCAGACCCTTGACAGCCCGACGCGGCCCGGCCCGCTTGCCGGCAAGCACTAAGGGCCATCCAGCGCCGCCCTGCGCCGCTGTAGCAACGTGGCTTTGGTCAGATTCGGCGGTCTTGGACCGATGGCACCGGGAAAACGTAGTAAACACAAAGCGTTGCAGGAAATGATGGCGCCATGGCATTTTTGGATGGCACCAAGAAAAAGATGTCCAGCCAGGCGCTTAGCACCCCATGGTGCCGGCCCTTTTATCTTGCCCTCAATTTCTTCCTCGCTTCTTCGTAAGCGTCTGGACGTTGCGCGCATGTTCTCATTGGTTTCATTGCAACGTCGATGATGGTTTCGGAGCTTCGAACCCCCCAAACCTCAACACAGGACAAACCCTGCTCGTTACCGCACCGACTGTGCCACCCATCACCGCCAAAAAAACCGCGAGAGCGGTTCAGCCCCTTGCCTATACCTGGCTGTCCTGAGTCCGTGCCGGTCACACAGGAATACCCTCGACACCCGAAGTCCGAGCCCCAATGCCGGATTTCTCGTCAATTGCTTCTTCTGTACCCTCAGCAATGGACGTGGATTGGAAGGGGTTAGAGCGGGAGATTTGACCCTAAGTGGAAATCGCCCCCGATTATATTGGAGTCCTTGTTCGTCGAAGAAGAAATCGACTGTGGCCGTTGTTCCCTTGCCCAATTCGCCGTCAATTCTCAGCGCCGCCTTCCAGAGAAGGCATTAAAGCAAAGAACTGCTCACAGCGATCCAGGATGACCTCGATAGTCTCTCCCCGAAAAACCTCTGTGTGTACCCGCTCACAGCCTCTTGCAATGCTCTCGATAGCAGTCTTCTCCCAGAGCAACTTACAAGGCCACGTCTTGATGACCTTGGAATACGGAGCCGCTGTCTTGTGTGATCTGAGCCTCTCGTCAAGGTTTGATGCAAAGCCCAGCTTGAAGCGGGCTGGGTCGTGTTCCGGTTCCAACTGGATCAAATAGAAGACTCCGCTTGATGCAGAGTCGATGAAGGCTGTTGCGTTCTCAGCTCCAATAGACTGGACGTGCTCTCTCACGCGATCAAAGTCATCTGCGGAGATGTAGGCGATCTTCTGCCCCCTGGCTCCCGCGCTTTTCTCCAGACGCTTCTCTATCCCAAGCCGGTCTATTACTTTGAAGATGTGCTGCTTGTTCTTGCCAAGGGATGCGGCGACCTCTGAGACAGCAATATCCTGTTTCTTCATGCGGACCCTATCGACGACATTCCCAGATAGCTCGCAAATTCAACGCCAATGATAGCCAGTTAGCCACTCTTTTGGAACCAGGAGTGGTTGCGGCGCTTTGCCTTGGTCGGCAGGCGTTCGACAACCCCCAACACTCTTAGATAGAAACTGTGAGCGAATGTCGGTCTCGGCCAATGCGGGCCGCGGCATCGAGGACGAAGCGGCCGCCGACGCTGTGGCCGATGAGCGCCGCCGGTGTCGTCGGCGGCAGGCCCTGGTGGTCGAGGACGGCAGCCAGCGAGTCGAGAACGAAGGTGTCGACGTCATAGACGACGCCGGAGGGCCGCCTGGCGACGGCGGCGACGAAGCCCTGGCGTGCCAGGTATTCGGCGAAGTCCGTGTAATGGGCCATGCTGAACCCGTTGCCGTTGACGATGAGGGCGACCGGGCGCTGCTGCCTCGACCACGTCTGCTCGACGTGGATGCGGATCCCCGCGGAGAAATCCTCGGTGCCGCTCGGCGGATCCAGATCGTACGTGAGGATGGGCGGCGGCAGGAACACGGTCGAGACGCAGGGATCCGGCGGCGGCATCAGGTCCGGATGCAGCTGGGCGACCTGGGCGGAGACGGGCGCGGCCGTGCCGGCGGCGAGGACGACGGCGAGCAGGGCGGCGGTGAACGCCAGCCGTCCGGCGTGGCGGCGGTTGAGGGTGCGGTGGGTCATTGATCCAGCTCCTCCGGTGCGGAGCGCAGGCGCCGCCGGCGACGCCGGCCTCGCATGCGACTGATTCTTCCTCGCACGTTAGCGCCGGCACCGGAGCCAGTCTGTGAACGCCTTCACTCTCCGCGACGGGAGGGGCGACGCCGCCTTCGCCGGTCCTGCCGCCGGCTACCAGTAGCGCATGGCGTTCCGGAAGATCGCGGCCAGGTCGTCCCGGCCGACCGTCTTCGGGGCCATCACCAGGAGCCGCTGCTGGGCATACGCACCGTCAACCAGGGCCGGGATGTCCCGTTCGCCGTAGCCGATCTCGGCGAGCCCGTTGGGCAGCTCGGTCTCCCGCATCATCGCCGCCAGCCGCCCGGCGAGGAGGGCGCCGGCGTCCTCCGGGCCGGCCCCCGCGACATCGGCGCCGAGCGCCTCGGCCACCTCGAGGTGGCGCGCCGGACAGGCGTCGGCGGTGAAGCGGAACGCGGCGGGAGCGTTGATGACGACGGCGAGCCCGTGCGGCACCATCGGCTCCTCGCTCTCGTAGCCCCTGGCGCGGAAGCTGTGGTTGAGGCCGGCGACGGCATACGACATGGCGTGCGGGATGTGGACACCGGCGTTGCCGAAGGCGAGGCCGGCGAGGGTCGCGGCGAACATCATCGCGTGCCGCGCCTCGTGGTCGTCGGCATTCCGCACCGCCCGCACGAGGTAGCGGCCGCCGAGCCGGATCGCCTGCATGCTGCCGATGTCGCTGTACGGGTTGGCGCCCTGATAGGGCGGCCGGGCGGCAGGCGACGGCGGCCGCGGGCGGCTGGTGTAGGGCCGCGCCGTATAGGACTCGATGGCGTGGGTGAAGACGTCGAAGCCGGTGGCCGCGACCACGCCGGCGGGCAGGGTGTGGGTCGTCGTCGGGTCGACGACCGCCAGCGACGGCTTGATCCACTTCGAGGAGATGGCGGTCTTGACGTGGGACTGGGCGAAGTCGAAGGCGGCGACGGGGGTGGTCTCGCTGCCGGTGCCGGACGTCGTCGGGCAGGCGATGTGCGGCTTCAAAGGACCGGGGACCGGCTTGGCCCGGCCGAGCGGCGCGTTCACATAGGCGACGAGGTCGTCCGGGTAGGTGGACAGGAGGTTGGCGATCTTCGCGGTGTCTATCACCGAGCCGCCGCCCAGAGAGATGAAGCCATCGAAGTTGCCATCGCGGGCGAACACCGCCGCCTCCGAGAACGACCGGTCGGTCGGCTCGATGCGGGTGCCGTCATAGGCGACGGCGTCGATGCCGGCGGCGGCGAGCGACTGTTTCGCCACCGATGCCGGCTCCGTCTCGGCCACCTTGGCGTCGATGAACAGGGCGACGCGGCGCATGCCGAGGCTCTGCGCGTCCTCGCCGAGCTCACCGAGGCAGCCCTCGCCGAACTTGATCGCCTGGGGGCTCACGGTGAACGCGATCTCGCCTTCGGCAACCGGAGCGTAATAGCTGGCCTGCACGGCTTGTCCCTCCCTCGTTTGCTTTTTCTCCGGGCCGAATTCTCGAAGCAACGCCGGCCCCAGGTCAAAGCAAATCGCGTCGGCCGGCAGGCGCCTTTTTTGAGGATGGCCCCCTTGTGCATCCGGGCCGGACCGTGCATAAACGCGCCGAACTCACCCAAGGGAGAGGTCGGGGGACGGCAATCATGAAGATCGCGATACCCAAGGAGCGCATGCCGGGCGAGACCCGGGTTGCCGGTTCGCCGGACATGGTCAAGAAGTTCGTCGGCTTCGGCTTCGACGTCGTCGTCGAAAAGGGGGCCGGGGCCGCCGCCGCGATGACCGATGCCGACTTCCGCGACGCCGGTGCAGCCATTGCCGGCGACGAGGCGGAGGCGCTGAAGGACGCCGACGCCGTCTTCAAGATCCAGCGGCCGATCCTCGACGGCAAGCACAGCGAGCTCGCCCTGATGAAGCCGGGAGCGGTCCTCGTCGGACACCTCACCGCGCTCACCCACCGCGAGGACGTCGAGGCTTACGCCAAGGCCGGGCTCGTGGCGTTCGCGATGGAGCTGATGCCGCGGATCTCGCGGGCGCAGTCGATGGATATCCTGTCGAGCCAGAGCAACCTCGCCGGCTACAAGGCGGTGATCGACGCGGCCGCCGAGTTCCACAGCGCCATGCCGATGATGATGACGGCCGGCGGAACGGTGCCGCCGGCCAAGGTGTTCGTGATGGGCGTCGGCGTCGCCGGGCTCCAGGCCATCGCCACGGCGAAGCGGCTGGGCGCGGTGGTCACGGCCACGGACGTCCGTTCCGCCACCAAGGAGCAGGTAGAGAGCCTCGGCGGCAAGTTCGTGATGGTCGACGAGCAGGCGATGAAGGAGGCCGAGACCACCGGCGGCTACGCCAAGGAGATGTCCGAGGACTTCAAGAAGAAGCAGGCGGCGCTGGTCGCCGAGCACATCAAGAAGCAGGACATCGTCATCACCACGGCGCTGATCCCGGGCAGGCCGGCACCGGTGCTGATCACCGAGGACATGGTCAAGACGATGAAGCCCGGCTCGGTGATCGTCGATCTCGCGGTCGAGGCCGGCGGCAACTGCCCGTTGTCCGAGCCCGGCAAGGTCGTCGTCAAGCACGGCGTCAAGCTGGTCGGCCATACCAACTATCCGGGCCGGCTGGCGCGCGACGCGAGTTCGCTGTTCGCAAGGAACCTTCTCAACTTCTTGAGTCCCCACGTCGACAAAGAGAACAAAGCCTTCAAGTTCAAATGGGAGGACGAAACCATCAAGGGGACGCTGCTGACCCGCGACGGCAAGGTGGTGAACCCGCTCTTGACAGGGGAGGGGAAGTGACCCATGGACCCGGCAACCCTCGTTGAAAAGGCTGGCCAGCTCGCCGATCAGGCGCGCGCGCTGGCCGACCACGCCGACCGCTTCGCCACCGAGACGACGCAGCTGGTGATGGCGGCCGAGGCCGCCGTCGGCGGCGACTTCCTGGCGCTGTTCACCATATTCGCGCTGGCGGTGTTCGTCGGCTTCTACGTGGTGTGGAGCGTGACGCCGGCCCTGCACTCGCCGTTGATGAGCGTCACCAACGCCATCTCCTCGGTGATCATCGTCGGCGGCCTCATCGCGGCGGGCCCGGCGCAGGTGGACTTCTCGAGCGTGATGGGCTTCCTCGCGGTGACGCTCGCATCGGTGAACATCTTCGGCGGCTTCATCGTCACGCAGCGGATGCTGGCGATGTTCAAGAAGAAGAAGAAGTAGGGAGGTCGGACGATGGCTGACTGGGTTGGTTTCGCCTACCTGATCGCCGCGGTGCTGTTCATCCTGGCGCTGCGAGGGCTCAGCAATCCGGAGATGGCCCGTCAAGGCAACATCTTCGGCATCGCCGGCATGGCGATCGCGGTCATCACGACGTTGCTGCATCCGGACGTCGTCTCCTACGGCATCATCATTCCGGGCATCCTGATCGGCGGCAGCATCGGCACCGTGATCGCGCTGCGCATCCAGATGACCGCCCTGCCGCAGCTGGTCGCCGCTTTCCACAGCCTGGTCGGCATGGCCGCCGTGCTGGTGGCGACGGCGGCGCTCTACCATCCGGAGGCCTACGGCATCGGCACGGCCGGCAACATCCATGGCGCCAGCCTGATCGAGATGGCGCTGGGGACGGCGATCGGCGCCATCACCTTCTCGGGGTCGGTGATCGCCTTCCTGAAGCTGCAGGGACTGATGAGCGGCAACCCGATCGTCTTCCCCATGCAGCACCCGCTCAACGCGGCGATCGGCATCGCCATCTTCGTGCTGATCGTCTGGTTCTCCTCGGCCGAGTCCTACACCGCCTACTGGCTCCTGGTCCTCCTCGCCTTCGCCATCGGCTTCCTGCTCATCATCCCGATCGGCGGCGCCGACATGCCGGTGGTGGTCTCGATGCTGAACTCGTACTCGGGATGGGCGGCCTGCGGCATCGGCTTCACCTTGCAGAACCCCGCGCTCGTCATCACCGGCGCGCTCGTCGGATCGTCCGGCGCCATCCTCAGCTACATCATGTGCAAGGGCATGAACCGGTCGATCTTCAACGTGCTCCTGGGCGGCTTCGGCGGCGAGGGCGTGGCGGCGGCGGCCGGCGCCGTCGGCGACCGATCGGTCAAGGCCGGCAGCGCCGAGGATGCGGCCTTCATCATGAAGAACGCGTCCAAGGTGATCGTCGTTCCCGGCTACGGCATGGCGGTGGCCCAGGCCCAGCACGCGGTGCGCGAGATGGCCGACAAGCTCAAGGCCGAAGGCGTCGAGGTCAAGTACGCGATCCACCCTGTGGCAGGGCGGATGCCGGGCCACATGAACGTGCTGCTCGCCGAGGCCAACGTGCCCTACGACGAGGTCTTCGAGCTGGAGGACGTCAACTCCGAGTTCAGCCGCGCCGACGTGGCCTTCGTGATCGGGGCCAACGACGTGACCAACCCCTCGGCCAAGACCGACCCCAAGTCGCCCATCGCCGGCATGCCCATCCTCGATGTCGAGAAGGCCAAGACGGTCCTGTTCATCAAGCGATCGATGGGCGCGGGCTACGCCGGGGTCGAGAACCCGCTTTTCTTCATGGACCAGACCATGATGCTGCTGGGCGACGCCAAGAAGGTGACTGAGGACATCGTGAAGGCGATGGACTGACAGGCCGGCCCAAAGGCGAAGCCCTCGCCGGCGGGCTGAAGCACTCGGTTTCCGGAGGCCGGTCCCGAGCGCCCTCTGGACTCTGGGGCGCTTGGTGCCCCTGTCGCCGGCGCAGGGAGCGCTGAGGGCGTCTGGCGCACGAGCCTTCGTCTTCGGCCGCCCGCCCTTCGCGCCGCTGCGGCGGCCCGGGCCTCGCGAAGCTGTCCGGCCAACGATGGCTTGCCGGACGGCCCACCGCTGCTCACGCGGATCGGGACACGGCCTGGAACGCGCGTGCAAGCGCCAGCGCCGCGCCTGCAGACGTCTGTGCAGACGGGCGACCAGTTGCGCCGTGCGTTCTGCCCATCGCCGCGCGGGCGGCCGGCAGCCCGATCGGCGGCTCGGGCTGCGGCGACGACCAGAACAGCCTCGCGCTGGCCGGGCGCGACGGCGTGCGCCTGAAACCGATCTCGATCCCGCCGGACTTCGACGCCGAGCCGGTGGAGCCCGTCGACCCAGCATACCGGCGCGCGCTGTTCGACCTCGGCGTCGAGGCCGGGCTGGCCGGCGACCCCGGGCTCGACCGGCCGCTCCCCTTCGTCTCTCGTTGACGCGCTGCGCGACGCGGGCGATCCGGGCCTGACGAATGGACGCCCCGTCTCCCACCTCATCGCCCTCGAC
>CAYQSU010000065.1:0-19566 GCA_964420325.1 uncultured Rhodospirillaceae bacterium
GCCCCAGGCGCGGCGCGGGCGCCGGCGTGGATCACCGGGACGGGGCCCGGTGATGGCGAAAGGGGGGAACGGGGCCCGGTGATGACGCGTGGGGGGACGGGGCCCGGTGATGACGGGAAGGGGCGTGGGCCGGAGGGGCGGTCGATGCCGGGACCGGCGGCGTGCCCCCTGGCCGTCCCGACCGGGCAGGTGTCCCGGTCGTCCACGCCGGGACGCGGCGGCTGCGACCCAGACCAACCTCGGGGTCGCGCTCTTGATACTGGGCGAGCGGACCGGGGAGCGCGCGCATCTCGCGGCGGCGCGGGAGGCCGTGGCCGGCGCCTTCGCGGTGGTCATGCAGGCGGGCCAGGAGCACCGCCGCTCCGAGTTCGCGGGCCTTCTGCAGGCGATCGACCGGGCGCTCGCGGCGCGCCCCGGCCGCCAAGGCGGCTGAGCCGCCGGTGACAGGCGCCGCGGACGCCTCCGCCCGCGACCGGCGCGGTTGACCAAGGCTCTTTACACGGGAGTCAAGGGTGATTCATGATGCAGCGCGATCCCGGCGCCCATCAGGAGCCTCATGAGCGGTCGACCTTCGGCTCTGCCTGATTTCGAAAGGCCGCCTGTCATCGAGGTTGTGCTCGGAGTTCAGTTCGCGCGGATCGGGGGGTTCCAGACCGTCCATGCGGGTTATCTTTGGGACGCGTTTCGCAGGGACTTTCCCAATGTCGATGAGCAGCCGCCGCTAAACCCCAGCTTCGAGACCTTTGGTACGAGACCGAGCGGCGACAGTGTCGGACTCGAACTGATCTCGGGACCGCTGCCATTCCCTCGCCTTTGGTTTCTCAACGAGGGCCGAACCGAATTGATCCAGTTCCAGCCCGACAGGTTCATCCATAACTGGCGAAAGGTGCAGGTCGAAGACGTCTACCCGAGATACGAACAGATCAAGGGGCGTTTCGGGGACGAGATCAATAAGGTACAGGCATTTCTCAACGAGCAGAACCTCGGTGATCTTCGGCCGAACCAGTGTGAGATCAGCTACATCAACCATATCGTTACGGCCGACGGCCAAAATCCGTGCTCAGAACCGGAAAGCATCTTCCGTTTTGTCGCCGGTGAGTTTGCCACGGATACGCTCGGCACTTTTGAAGATGCCGGCTTTCTGCTTCGGTTTGTCCTTCACTCGGAAGACAACCGCGCGATCGGCCGGTTGCTCGTTTCTGCGCAGCCCGCCGTTTCGGGCGAAGGAAAGCCGATGATCGTGCTGGCTCTCACCGCCCGGGGCAGCCCTTCTGCTCCGACGCTCGCCGCAGTCTCGCAATTCATGGATCGGGGGCGCGAGAAAATCGTCCGCGGCTTCACCGAGCTGACGACCAGGAAGATGCACGAGCTCTGGGGGAGAAAGGAATGACGGGCCTTCATGAGTTCATCGACGCAAGTGACGTGTTCTCATATTCGAGGCCGCATGAGAGGGGTTCTGGCCGCCAAGGCCCGTGGTCAAGCGGCGTGCCAAGCACCGCGGCGTTTGCAATCAGTGGCGATCCGGCCTGGCTTCCGACCGTCCAGGAGCGGATCAGGCAGCTTGTCGGACTGCCAGAGGGTTGGGACGGGCACGACGGAAAACCGGTCAAGATCGACGTCGCCCGGTTCGCGCTGCGGCTCCTTCGGGAGACCCTGGATCCTCTTGGCCCGGCGCCGCAACTGGTGCCTCTCAGCTACGGCGGTCTCCAGCTCGAATGGCACGAGAACGGGATCGACCTGGAGATCGAGGTCGAGGCCGCCAATCGGATCTTCGTGAGTTTCGAGGATCACAGCACGGGCGAGCAGCTCGAGAAGGAGATGTCGACGGACTATCGGGAAGTGTCGCAGATCATGAGGCGTCTTGCGGCGGGTTGCCGTCGTTGATGCCCGGGTGAGGCCGTCCATGGCCGAGCCTCCTCGGGACGCGGACGGAAATGTCGTTCCATACGACGATCCCGACATCAGACAAGACGACGGTCTGATCCGCCACGTTCACCCCGAACATCATGTTGTTTTCGACGAGAATCTCGGCTGCAGGAGGCTATCGACGGGCCTGTTCTCCGAGTCGAGCGGGCCAAGGGGCGGCATGTCCGTCGACCTCGAACGCCTGATCGTCGAGGACGGACTGAACCCTCTCGGCAGGCTTCCCGGTCCGGACTTCGGCGCCGTCCGACTGGTCGCTGGAGAGATGCGGGCATTGGGCCACAAGGTCGGCAGAAACCCTTTGCCCGATAATCCTTATCATGGCGAGGTGTGGAATATAGCCCGCGGACGCGCCGCGAGGCGGCGGATCATGGACAGGATGGTTTGGCTCAAGAAGCCGACCGGGCTCGATTGAGAGACGTGCGGGCTTCTCCAGTGGCGTCTCCGCGACCGCCCAACGGATTTGGCGCCGACATCTGCGACGGAGTGAGAGCGGGACGTGCCGGTGTCTGCTGCGGCGAGATCATCGCCGAGGCCGCTCCTTTCGCACTTGGCGTCGGCGGCCGTCGGAGGGCGGATCGCCATCGGCGCGTGCGTGATGATCAACGTCAAGACCTTCGTCGATGGCCACAGCCCGCCCGATCGCACCCTCCCCGAGGATCTCGGCTTCTGAGCTCGAGCCGCGGGCCTGTGCTCGGGCGGCTCGCCCGGGAGCGGTTTCGATGGCGACCGGGGCAAAGGCAGCGAAGGCCGGCTCCCGATTGGTGCGGGCAGTACGCCGCGCCGGCCGCCGCTGCCCTCAGGCGGCGGGCGTGGAGAGCAGGCTTGCGGTGTGGGTGGCGATCATCCGCTCCTCGTCGGTCGGGATCACCCACGCCGAGACGGCGCCCGTGCCGTCGCTGATGCGGGGGCCACCTCCGGCGTTGGCGGCCTCGTCGAGGCGTAGGCCGAGCCAGGCGGCCTTCCGGCACACCCGGGCGCGGATCTCCGGCGACCGCTCGCCGATGCCGGCGGTGAACACCAGCGCATCGAGGCCCTCCAGCACGGCGGCCAGCGCCCCCAGGTTCTTGACGATGTGATAGACGAAGAGCTCGATCGCCTCCGCCGCGCGGGCATCGGTGCTGGCCAGGAGGTCGCGCATGTCGTTGCTGACGCCGGAGACGCCGAGGAGCCCCGACTCGGTGTAGAGCAGGGTCTCGATCGCCTTGGCGTCCATGCCCTTGGCCTGCATCAGATAGAGGAGGACGCCGGGGTCGAGGCTGCCGGGGCGCGTGCCCATCGGCAGGCCGTCGAGACCGCTGAAGCCGAGCGTGCTCTCAACGCTCTCGCCGTCCCGGATCGCGCACAGGCTGGCGCCGCTGCCGAGATGGGCCACCACCGCCCGCCGTGCGTCCGGCGCGATCTCGGCGAGCCTGAGCGCGATGTACTCGTAGGAGAGGCCGTGGAAGCCGTAGCGGCGGACGCCCTCGTCATGGAGGCGGCGGGGCAGGGCGAACCGCTGCGCAACCCCGGGCTGGGTGCGGTGGAAGGCGTTGTCGAAGCAGGCGACCTGGCGCAGCGCGCCATGCTCCCGGGCGAGCGCGCGGATCGCCGCGACGTTGTGCGGCAGGTGCAGCGGGAAGAACGGCACCAGCGCCTCGACCTCGGCGAGCACGCCGTCGTCGATCAGCGTCGGGCGCGCATAGCGGGCGCCCCCGAAGACGACGCGATGGCCGGCCGCGACCACCTTGACGTGGGGGGCGTTGGTCTCGATCCAGTCGATGATGAAGGCGAGCGCCGCGGCGTGCTCGATCGGCTCCGGCCACGCGTGGGTGGCGAGCGTCCGGCCGTCGGCGGCCTTGCAGACGAAGCGCGGCTCGCCGCGGAGGCGGTCGACCTGCCCCTTGCCAAGGAGCTCGAGGCCGTCCTCGCCCTCGGCGTAGCCCGCGAACTTGATGCTGGAGGAGCCGGCGTTGATGACCAGGATGGCGTCCGGCACGGCCCCTACTCCGCGGCCTTGAGCATGGCGAAACCGCGCCGCTGGTGGTCGGCCATCAGCACGGCGAGGGCGCACGAGGCGAGGCGGGTGCGGGCGCTGTCGGCGCGGCTCGTCAGCACGACCGGCACGCGGGCGCCGACGACGATGCCCGCCGCCTCGGCGTCGGCCATGAAGGTGAGCTGCTTGGCCAGCATGTTGCCGGCCTCGAGATCGGGAACGACGAGGATGTCGGCGCGGCCGGCGACCGGCGAGACGATGCCCTTGATCCTGGCCGCCTCCTCGTCGATGGCGTTGTCGAAGGCGAGCGGGCCGTCGAGCAGGCCGCCGCGGATCTGCCCGCGGTCGGCCATCTTGCAGAGCGCCGCGGCATCGATGGTCGCCGGCATCCCGGGATTGACCGTCTCGACGGCGGCAAGCAGCGCGACCCGGGGCTCGCCCATGCCCATGGCATGGGCGACCTCGATGGCGTTCTGGCAGATGTCGCGCTTGGTCATCAGGTCGGGGGCGATGTTGATGGCGGCGTCGGTGAGGATGAACGGCCGGGCGCGGGTGGGCACGGCGAGAAGGAAGACATGGCTCAGGCGGCGCTCGGTCCTAAGCCCGGCCTCCTTCCTCAGCACGGCGTGCAGGAGCTCGTCGGTGTGCAGGCTGCCCTTCATCAGGGTCATCGCCTCGCCGGCGCGGACCATCTCGACGGCGAGCTCGGCGGCATGATGGCTGTGCTCGGCCGCGACGATCCGCAGGCCGTCGATGTCGAGGGCCGCCTCCCGGGCGACCGAGCGGATCTTCGCCTCCGGTCCGACGAGATAGGGGATGATCAGCTGGCGTTCGGCCGCCTGCAGGGCGCCTTCCAGCGCGTCCGGACTGCACGGATGGACGACGGCGGTCGGCATCGGCTCGAGTCCCTCGCACATCCGGATCAGCTCGAGGTAGCGGTCCTCGCGCCGGAGCTGGACCGTCGGCGTCTCGGCCACCTCCTGCCTGATCTTGCGCCCGGGCGCCACGACCTCGATCTCGCCCTCGATGCAGTCGAGGCCGCGGTCGTCGACGCACCGGCAGGCGAGCACGACCGATCCGTCTGCGGGATCCTTCGCGGTGACGGTGACCGTGGCGGTGACGCGGAGCCCGACGGTGAGCGGCCGCACGAACCGCACCGAGGCGGCGTGGATCATCGTTCCCGGACCGGGAAGCTGGGTGCCGACGATGGTGGCGAACAGCGCGGTGCCCCAGACGCCGTGGCTGCCGCCGCTCTCGACCAGACCCTCGCGCGCCGCCGCGGCGAAGGCGTGGACGAGGTACATGTTGCCGGTCACCGCCGCCCAGGTCTCGACATCCTCGTGCCGCAGCGCCCGGGTCAGGCTGGCGCTGTCGCCGACGCGGATCTCGTCGAACGTCCTGTTCTCGAGGATGGTGGTCATCGTCGCTGGTGCCCTTCCGCCGCCGGTGGTCCTGAGCCGGATGCTGCAGCGCACAAGAAGCTACCACAGCTGCCCGCCGGCCGCATTGCGATTTTTTCGTGTCGCCTGCCCCTGCCCGCGGCCCTCGCGCCGATGGGCGGAGAGGGCGTTTGGTGTATCCTCGGCCGCGTCAGGGGACACCGCGCCGATGACCGACGATCCCGTCCGCGACCAGTACGAAGGCTACCCCTATCCACCGCGCGATCCCGCCGACGAACGGACGCGCCTGATCACCGGCTCGCCCAGCCACCTTGACGAGCTCAACCACTATGTGTTCGGCGGCCGGCGCGACCTCCGCAGGCCGATCCGCGTCCTCGTCGCCGGCGGCGGCACCGGCGACGCGGCGATCATGCTGGCGCAGCAGCTCGCCGACGCGGGCGCGCCTGCGGACATCCTCTACATCGACCTCTCCGAGGCGTCGCGGCGGATCGCCCTCGAGCGGGCGCGGGTGCGCGGGCTCGCCAACATCCGCTTCGAGCGCCTCTCCCTCCTCGACCTGCCTGGGGCCGATCCGGGACCGTTCGACTACGTCGACTGCTGCGGCGTGCTGCATCATCTGGAGGACCCGGAGGCCGGCCTCGCCGCGCTTGCCGCCGTGCTCGCCAACGGGGGCGGCATGGGCCTCATGGTCTACGGCGCGCTCGGGCGGATCGGCGTCTACCACGCCCAGGAGATGCTGCGCCTGTTGGCCGCGGGCGACCCGGCGCCGGTGCGCCTTGATCTCGCGGGACGCCTCGTCCGCGGGTTGCCGGGGACCAACTGGCTGCGACGCAACCCGTTCGTCAACGATCACCTGCGCCAGGGCGACGCCGGGCTGTTCGACCTCCTTCTGCACGCCCGCGACCGCGCCTATCGGGTACCGGAGGTCGTCCGCCTGGCGGCGGGCGCGGGGCTCCGCATCGTCTCGTTCATCGAGCCCGCGTTCTACGACCCCCTGTCCTATCTCGACGACGGCCGGCTGCGGGAGCGTGCGCTCGCGCTCCCGGCCGAGGCGCGCTGGTCGCTGGCCGAACTCCTTGCCGGCAACCTGCGCAAGCACGTCTTCTACGTCGTCAGACAAGGCTCCCCGGTGGTGCCGCCGGATCCGGGCGACCCCCGCGCGGTGCCGGTCTTGCGCGATCTCGACGGCAAGGCGCTGGCCGCGGCCATGCCCGCGGAGCCGTCGGTCACGGCGCGCATCGACGGCATCACCTTCCGCAGATCGTTGCCGCCGCTGGCGGGCGAGATCCTCGGCCGCATCGACGGCCGGCGCCGCCTCGAGGAGATCCACGCCGAGATCGCCGGGGACCGGCCCGGGGTCGACTGGCCGGCCTTCCGCCGGGCGTTCACGGCCCTGTTCGCGGCCCTCAACGGCCTCGGCAAGCTCTACCTGAGAGCCGATGCGGACGACGTCGGCGCCGGCTAGGCGTCCTCGGTCCCGCGCTTGCTCTCGAGCGAAGCGACGACGACAAGGTCGTCGTCCGCATCTGGCGCGTCCACGCCTCGCGGCTCGGCGCCGGTCTCGCCCCGGGCGAAGGCGGGTCTCCGCTTGTCGGCCGCGGCGGGCGTCATGCGGTTGAGACCTCTCATCGGAAACGTGACGATGGACATGGCGCGCTCCCTCCGTCGGTGGTGCGGTATCCATCCTTGCACCGCTGCGCGCGGATGGCGAACCGGCGTGGGATCACCGGTCCGGCCGCGGGTGGAAAGCCAGGGCCCGCCTCAGCCCCGCCAGAAACGGACCTTGCCGACGTCGACGTGGACGAAGCTGGCGCGCGGGTAGTAGCCGACGCCGCCGGCCTGCAGGCGCCGCGCCAGCCCGACGAGCGTGCGCGTGTTGTAGCCCTGAACCTTGAAATCGACGGCCATGCCCTGCATGTGCAGGCTGTTCTTGGCAACGCGCCCACCCTGGCTCCGCAGCATCGCGTTCGTCGCCGGCGAGCGATAGGCGGAAACGAGTTCGATCGGCCGGTTCGTCTCCAGCCGCCGCCGCATGGCGTAAAGAAGGTCCACCAGCCGGACGTTGATCGACGCGACCTCGTCGGTGCGGAAATCCCTCATCACGTGGTTGATCTTTGCAAGGGCGTCGGGAACGTAACGACCCCGTTCCCAGTAGACGGTCGACAGGGACTCGCCCGTGTGCAGGTGGCGGAACGACACGCTCCGCTCGTAGGCCGAACTTCTAGCCGCCCATGCGCCGGCAGGCGTCAGACCAACAAGGCCGATGACCCCCCCGAGAACAAAGCAGCGACGCGTAATCTGACAATGTTGATCACCCTCCTCCACGATCGCGTTCTCCTGTTCCACTCATCGCACCAGAGTCGTCGGCAGGCACGCTGAAGAGAGTTATTGACATGCTGGCCACCCGCCCGTCAAGAACCAATGCCATTTCGATCTATATTCCGGCTTGGCAAAGAAACCGTTAATGTTGCTTGCCGAACAAGGCGTTGGCGAGCCGTTCATCGCGGCCGTAGATGTCGTCGCGGAGGTGGATGGTGCCATCCTCATCGGCCCAGGCGGTGAGATAGGTGAGGTGCACCGGAACCGGCCGGGGCAGGCGAATCGCCTTGGTCACGCCGCTGTCGGCGAGGGCGTTGATGCGCTCGGCCGACCATCCGTTGCCGTCGGCGAGGAGCCGTTCCGCAAGCTCGAGGGGCTTCTCGATGCGGATGCAGCCGGAGCTGAAGGTGCGGACGGTTCGCTCGAACAGGGACCGCGAGGGGGTGTCGTGCATGTAGACGTCGAAGCGATTGGGGAACATGAACTTGACCCGACCGAGGGCGTTCCTCGGTCCGGGATCCTGTCGCAGGCGGTAGGGGAGGCGGTCTTGGCCCAAGGCCGACCAGTCGATCGACAGCGCATCGATCTCGGCCATCTCGGGTCCCCATCCGTCGAGAACCCGGAAGCCCTCGTCGACCAGGTACGCCGGGTCCTTCTTCACCTTCGGGAGGATGTCCTTGACCGCGATGGACCTCGGCACGTTCCAGAACGGATTGAACTCCAGGTACCGCACCTGGCTGCTGAACACCGGCGTCTGCCGATAGGGCTGGCCGACGACGATCCGCATGGAGAGGGTGGTGCTGCCGTTCTCGACCAGTTCGAGCTCGAAGCCGGCCATGTTGATAAGAATGTGGGTCTCGCCGAGGTCGGACGGCATCCACCGCCAGCGCTCCATGTTGACGATGATCTGGCGGATCCTGTCGTCGACCAGCACGTTGAGCGCCGCCCGCGTGTGCCTGCCGACGACGCCGTCCGGCTCAAGCCCATGCCGCCGCTGAAACGCCAGCACGGCATCTTCCAGTCCCGGATCGAAGAGATCGGGCTCGCCGCTGTCGCGGGCGAGATCGCCCAGCTGCAGGAGGCGCCGGCGAACCTGCGGAATTCGATCGTCGCGCATGCCCGGTTTCAGCGAGGGGCCATCCGGGATGGGTGTCCAGCCATCGGCGACGTCCAGGCGGCGATACGTCCTCAACGCACGGCTGAGACGCCGATAGCCGGGGTGCGCCGGGGCGAGCCCCTCGACATAGGCGGCCAGGTCCGGAGACACGGCCGCCGCCTCGAGAATACCGGCGGCATCGATTCCCGGGCGCTCGATGAAGTGGTCCGGGTCCGATTTCCGTGCCGACCTCCGGCCATCGCTCAGGTCTGTCGCGTAGCGGATCAGGCTGCCGCTGAGGAGGAGTTCCATCGTGGCAAGGCGTTCGGCTCCGTCCGTATCGGCCTCAGCGGGTGGCAATCGATAGTCGGCGGGCTCGAGGCCCTCGGAAGCCGCGTTGGCGAGGATGTCCTGGAGAGTTCTCGCGCGACCGTTGAGTCCCGACCCTTCGAGCCACAGGGGCTCGAATTCCCGCTCGGCATAGAAGTTCCGCAGATCGCCCGCGCGGAGGTAACCGCTCGCGACCACGGGAACCGATGCGTTCGCCGCCAGGCTTTGCCGCAGAGCCAGGCGGACCGGCTCGCCGTCTGCCGAGGCAGCGATGCCGGGAGTGCCCGCGGCAAGGGCGAAGGCCAGGGCAACGGACAGCCATGACGGGATGCGATCCAAGGGTGGCGCGACCTCTTCCGCTCGATCCGTTCGATGCTAACGCACCTTAGAACTGGGCGTTGCGGACGCAGTCGGGAAGTCGATTCTCACCGCCCCGCGCTCTGATCGCCTGATTCCTGGCCCGCGGCGGCGTCGGTGCCGGCCGCATCCAGGGCCGCCGCAGCCGCGGCCGCCGGCGCCAGCGGTTGTCCGCCGGTGTCGACGATGACGCGGCGCGGCGCGAAGTGGATCCCCTGCTCGGTGAACGCCTCCTGAATGCGCCGGAAGACCTCGCGGCGCAGGGTGAACTGCTCACCCGGCCTGGCCATGAACTTGACGCGGATGATGAACGCGGAATCGTCCATGCGGTTCACGCCCTGGGACTTGAGCGGCTGCAGGAAGTGGGGGCCGTGCTCGGGATCCTCCATCAGCTCTTGACCGACCTTCTTGATGATCTTGCGGACCTTCTCGAGGTCGGCGTCGAACGGGATGCGCAGCTCGAGCTTCATGATCGCCCAGTCGCGGCTAAAGTTGGTGAGGTTGCGGATCTCGCCGAAAGGCACGGTGTGCAAGGGACCGTTGTGATGGCGGAGCCGAAGCGAGCGGATCGAGATGTGCTCGACCGAGCCGCGGGTGCTCCCGATCGAGACATACTCGCCGACGCGAAAGGCGTCGTCGGCCAGAAAGAAGACGCCGCTGATGATGTCCTTGACGAGGGTCTGGGCGCCGAAGCCGATGGCGAGGCCGACGACGCCGGCACCGGCGATCAAGGGGCCGATGTCGACGCCGAGCTGGGAGAGGACGACCATCGCCGCGATGGCAACCAGGGCGATCAGCAGGAATTTGCCGAGGAGCGGCACCAGGGTCTGGAGGCGGCTGCCCCCCTTGCCGCCGCCCTCGCCTTCCGGGAGGCCCTCGTGCCCGACGCTTCCCCGAATCGCTTGGTTGATCGCCGTCCTGATGACGCCCCACGCGGCCGACGCGAGCACCACGGTCACGACGATATGGAACAGCGCCTCGGCGACAGTCGCGCCGACGCCGGTTGCCGCCATGTCCTTCACGTCGATGTTCCACAGGCGCGCAAGCACGACGACGGCGACAACCCCCAGAACGATGCGCAGATTGCGGACCACGACGTCCCGATACTCGAGCTTGGCGTGGTAGGCGCGCTTCACGTCGTCGCGTGTTCGCCCAGCCTCCGCGGTCTCGTCGCCTTCAGCTTCGACAAGGGTCGAGGATCGGGGCATCGGCGGCGTTCTGGGAACGCGCAAGAGCGCGCCCACGGCCTCCCGCATGATCCAGTCCAGAACCGGAAGGCCAAGCAGGACGACCAGTGAAATGATGATCGGCTGGGCCACTCCCTCCCCGGTCAAGAGCCGCCTGACCGTGCTCATGATCCACAGCCCGACCAGGAGGCAGGTGAGGAAGACCGGCCACTTCTCGCCAACGAGCTGGCGCACGCGTCCCGGCGTGCGCCCCTCGACCTCGGCGGCCTCCATCATCAACCCGGTGATCCGCCTGCGGTCGATCCAGACGATGACAACGATGAGTCCGAGGACGAGGAGGGTGAGCACGGTGCCGGTGAGCAGAACCGCGCCCTCGTCGGCCGCCAGGCTCGCGAACAGTCTGCCGAGGAAATAGGCGAGGGCGATGGCGCCGACGGTCAGGTTGAACCGCCGGTAGATGAGCCGCGCGTGTTCGTCCGAGAGTGGCGGGAGGCGAAGCCGGGACGCATCGGGGGCCAGCGCGAAGCGGGCGAGCGCGGCCCCGCTGCGGATCACGATGATGCTCCAGAAGACCGCGGCGATGGCCTCGCGGGTCGGCTGGTGGCCCTGATAGAAAATGAAGAAGAGGGCCACCGCGGCAAGGCCGAAGACGGCGATGGCGAAGGCGTCGGCCAGCAGGCGCATCGCCAGCAGGCAGAGCCGGTCGACGACGCTCGCTTCCCGGTCTGCCGCGGACGGCGGCGTGACCCCCAAGGCCAGTCGCCTGAACACCCACTCGGCGGCGGCCCCACCGGCCAGAACGACCGCGAGGAAAAGGAGGATGCTCCAGAGGTGGGCGGTGCCCTTGCCTGCGGTGAGGCGGGCAACGACGGTGTCCATGATCGGACCCGTGCGCGCGGCTGCCGAAACCATCAGCATGAGCCGCTCGCGGGTGGAGTGAAGGGCGCTGCCCATGGTGCCGGCGAAGCCGCCGTCGACGGCTCCGGCGCCCTCGGTCGGGGTCGCCACCCTGTCCAGCTGTCGGACCAGCAACGCGCGCACCTCTTGGTCCGAGAGGCGGGAGACCAGCTCGCGGACCGCTTCGCGCGTGAGCGGATCCGGAAGCTCTGCCGCATTCTCCCCGCCGGCCAACACCGGGCCGGCGGGAGCCACCACCCTGGGATCCGCGGCCGCGGCACCCTCCGCCGTGACCAGCGTCAGGAGTGCGGCAACGACGACGGCGATGACCTTACGAGTGCGATGCATGCGATGGTCCCGGTGTTGGCAAGGCAGCCGTCGGCGGCAGCGCGGGGCTCAGCTCACGCACGCGGCGCGCGCCTTCCGCGCGTTCTCGGCCAGAGTGCGGCCAAGCTCCCAGATCGCGCCGAGCCCCTGGGCCTCGCGCGCGACGTCGGCGAAGGCATCGACGATCCCCCGGGCGTCGTCGTCGCCGAGGACGAAGGGCGGCAGGAGCTTGATCACCGGCAGGTCGTGGCCGGCGACCTGGGCCATGATGCGGTGGCGCTGGAACAGCGGGATCAGGATCAGCTGGCAGAACAGCCCGCGGCTCGCCGTCTCCAGGAGCGCATAGGCAGTCTTCAGCTTGAGACCGCTCGGCGGCCCGAACTCGATCCCGATCATCATGCCCTTGCCGCGAACGTCCTTGACGAACTCGAACTCCGAGAGGCGCTGACGCAGATCCGAGATCAGCCGTTCGCCGAGCCTCGCGGCATGGTCGACGAGGCGCTCGTCTTCGAGCACCTCGAGGGTGGCGAGCCCGGCCGCCATGGCGAGGTCGTTCTTGGCGAAGGTGGAGCCGTGGACGACGGCTCGATCCATCCGGTCGAAGACCTTGTCGAAGATCCACCGGCGGGTGACCACAGCCCCGACTGGAACGAAGCCGCCCGACAACGCCTTGGCGAGAAGGACGATGTCCGGCTCGACGCCCCAGTGCTCACAGGCGACGAAGCGCCCGGTGCGGCCGAGCCCGGTCTGGATCTCGTCGGCGACCAGGAGCGTTCCATGCCGGCGGCAGAGCCTCTGCGCCTCGCCTAGAAAGGACGCGGAGGGAACATTGACGCCCTTGCCCTGGATGGGCTCGACCACGAACGCGGCGACATCGCCCTTGCCCAGCACGCGTTCGAGCGCCTGGAGGTCGTTGAACGGGATGCGCGCGCAGTCTCCGACGAGGGGCTCGAAGCCCTTCCGAAACACGTCGTCGCCGACCAGCGAGAGCGCGCCGTAGGTGAGCCCGTGGAAGGCATGGTCGCAGGAGACGATCTTCGATCGCCGCGTCGCCGCCCGGCTGAACTTGATGGCGGCCTCGACCGCCTCGGCACCCGAGTTGCAGAAGAAGACCTTGTCCAGCCACGGCAGGCGCCCGATGAGCCGCTCGGCGAGCAGCCCGGCGAGCAGCGGAGCACCGAGCTGGACCATCCCGGCCAGCCGTCCATCCAGGACCTGGTGCAGCGCCGAGACGACGGCGGGATGGTTGCGGCCGAGCGCAAAGACGCCGTAGCCGCCGAGGAGGTCGAGGTAGCGCCGGCCCTCCGCATCGAAGAGGCAAGCGCCCTCGCCGTGGACGAAACGGACGTCGTAGCCGATCGTTCTCAGAACCCGGACGAGTTGGGAGTTGAGGTGACGATCGAACAGATCGAACGCCTCGCCGCCGCGGCTCGCGATGAGTGCCTCCAGGTCCACGACGTCTTTCTTTCCTTAACCTCCTGAAGCCGGTGGCCGGCCGCCCGCTTGCGCCGGCGCACCACCGCGAGGCTTTCCTAGCCCTTGGACGCGCCCAACAGGTCGACAAAGCGACGGAACAGGTAGTGGCTGTCCTGAGGCCCGGGCGATGCCTCGGGATGGTACTGCACGGAGAACACCGGCAGCCCGTCCAGGCGGATGCCCTCGTTGGTGCCGTCGAACAGCGAGACGTGGGTTTCGATGGCGTGCGCGGGCAGGCTCTTGCGTTCGACCGCGAAGCCGTGGTTCTGGCTGGTGATCTCGACCCGGCCGGTCTCGAGGTCCTTGACCGGGTGGTTGGCGCCGCGATGTCCGGCGTGCAGCTTGTAGGTCCTGGCTCCCAGCGCCAGCGCCAGGATCTGGTGACCGAGGCAGATGCCGAACAGCGGAACGCCCCGCTCGAGGAGGCCGCGGACGGTGGGCACGGCATAGCGGCCGGTGGCGGCCGGGTCGCCGGGACCGTTCGACAGGAACACGCCGTCGGGGTGGTGCTTCAGGATGTCCTCGGTGGTCGCCGTTGCGGGCACGACGGTCACGCGACAGCCGAGGTCCGAGAGGCACCTCAGGATGTTGCGCTTGGCGCCATAGTCCACGGCGACGACGTGATACCGCGGCTCCGCCAGTCGCCCGTAGCCGCCGTCGATCTGCCAGCGCGTTTCCATCCACTCGTAGGTCTGCCGGCACATGACCTCCTTGGCGAGGTCCATGCCTTCGAGGCCGGGCCAGCCTTCGGCCATGAAGCGCAGCGCCTGGACGTCGATCTCCTCGCCGGGGGCGTGGATCAAGGCGCCGTTCGGCGCACCACCGTCGCGGATGCGACGGGTCAGCCGGCGCGTATCGATCCCGGTCATCGCGACGAGGTCGTGGGTTCTGAGCCAGTCGTCGAGGTGCCGGTTCGCCCGCCAGTTGGAAGGCTCGGTGATCGGCGAACGGAACACGCAGCCGCGCGCGGCCGGTGTCGCGGTTTCGATGTCCTCGGGATTGGTCCCGACGTTGCCGACGTGCGGAAACGTGAAGGTGATGATCTGGCCGGCATAGGAGGGATCGGTGATGATCTCCTGGTAGCCGGTCATCGACGTGTTGAAGCACACCTCGCCGATCGCGACGCCGACGGCACCGGCGCCGCGGCCCCAGAACACGGTGCCGTCGGCGAGGACCAGCGCCGCATTGGTGTGCGGGGGTCGTGCGGAGGGTCTCGCGCCTGCGTCCGCTAGTGCCATCGACGCGAGGTCGTTCGATTCGGGCATGAGGAGCGTATCCGTGCACCGCGCTGGTCCCACGCGCCGACGTCACACGACGAACCAGCGGGCCGGGAAGCGGGATCGGTCCCGGGAACAGGTTCATAAGCAAACCGGGTATCGGCGTCAACACGGGACGTTCCGCGGCGCGGCGCAAGGCCAACCACGGCGGGCCTTGAGATCGCGGTCGGCCCGTGACACACTTGCGAATCGATGTTAATTGGCGATCGGCACGGTCGCCGCCCAGCCCTTCGATCGAGGTCCAGATGCCGAGGACTCGACTGACCGAGTCGTTGAAGCAGGCTATGCTGGCGAAGGACGAGATCGCGGTTTCGACGATCCGGCTCGTTCTCGCCGCGCTCAAGGACCGGGACATCGCCGAGCGCGCCAAGCGCAACACGACCGGCATCGGCGACGAGCAGATCGCCTCGCTGCTGCAGGCGATGATCAAGCAGCGGCGGGAGAGCATCGAGCTCTTCAGGCAGGGAGGACGCGAGGATCTCGCCCGTCGGGAAGCCGATGAGATCCGCATCATCGAGGGGTTTCTGCCGGCGCAGTTGGGCGACGAGGAGACGGAGGCGGCCGTCTCCCAGGTCATCGAGGCGGTCGGGGCCCATGGCCTCAAGGACATGGGCCGGGTGATGGCGACCCTCAAGCAGCACTACGAAGGGCGGATGGACTTTGCGAAAGCCAGTCTCTTGGTTAGAAAGCGGCTGGTGTGAGGGCCGGACGCGCGGCCGGCGGCGGCGGATCGGCGGCGCACGCGGCCTGACAGGGGGTGCCGATGGGGTTTCCGCCCCAGTTCCTCGAAGACGTGCGGGCCAGGCTCAGTCTCGCCGAGGTGGTCGGCCGGCGGGTCCGGCTCGTCCGGCGAGGGCGGGATCACGTCGGCCTCTGCCCCTTTCACAACGAGAAGAGCCCGTCGTTCACGGTCTTTGCCGACCACTACCACTGCTTCGGGTGCGGCGCCCACGGCAGCGCGTTCGACTTCGTCATGCAGAGCGAGGGCCTGGAGTTCCGCGAGGCCGTCGAACGGCTGGCGGCCGAGCTCGGCATGGCGCTGCCCGCCGACACGCCCGACGAACGGCGCCGCTCCGAGCGACGACGCACGCTCCATGACGTTCTCGAAGCCGCCACGCGCCACTACGAGAAGGCGCTGCGGCTTCCGGAGGGGCGGGCGGCCCTGGACTACCTCGCCCGTCGCGGCGTCGGCGAGGACCACCAGAAGCGGTACCGCCTGGGCTATGCGCCGGACGGGCGCGGCGGGCTCAAGGCGGCGCTCGTCCGCGAGGGTTTCGCCGAGGACTCGTTGGTCGAGGCGGGACTGCTGGTCAGCCCCGAGGACGACAACCGGCCGGCTTACGATCGCTTCCGCGGGCGGGTCATGTTCCCGATCGCCGATCGCCAGGGACGGATCGTCGGCTTCGGCGGCCGGACACTCGGCGATCGCGAGCCCAAGTATCTGAACTCACCGGAGACGCCGCTGTTCCACAAGGGACAGCTCCTGTACGGGGTTCACCTCGCGGCGAAGGCGGCGCGCGACGCCGGAACGATCATCGTCGCCGAAGGCTACATGGATGTGATCTCGCTCTCGCAGGCCGGCTTCGAGCATGCGGTCGCTCCCCTGGGCACGGCGCTGACGGCCGAGCAGCTGCAGGAGCTGTGGCGGCTGGTGCCCGAGCCGATCGTCTTCTTCGATCCCGACGAGGCCGGACAGCGGGCGGCCGTTCGTGCGGCCGAGCGCGCGCTGCCGATCATCAGGTCCGGCCTGGGCCTGCGGTTCGCCTTCATCCGGACCGATACCGGCGACGATCCGGACGGCATCGCCCGACGGTATCCCGCGCAGTTCATCCGCGAGGCCCTGGCCAACGCCATGTCGCTCTCGGATCTGCTGTTCTGGGTGGAGGCGTCGCGCGGGTCCGTGCGCACCGCCGAGGATCGCGCGGGGCTCGAGGCCCGGCTGCGCCGCCGCGTCATGGAAGTCGGGGATGCCGGCCTCCGCACCCATCTCATCTCCCAGTTCCGGGAGAGGCTCCGGCAGGACACGCGGAGAGAGGGTACGGAGCGCCCCGGCCGACGCTCTCGCCCGCAGGCAGCGCCGGTCCCGGCTTCCCCCGGGCATGCCGAGGTGACCGTGGAATGGCGGCGGCAGGCGATCCTGCTCGCCGTCGTCATCGCCCATCCCGAAAGCGTGGAGACGATCGGCGAGCGGCTGGGCGCGCTCGAGTTCTCGGACCCAGACCTTGACAATCTTCGCCAAGAGGTTCTAAAGACGCTCTCTTCGGTCCCGGATCTTGACTCGGCAGGCTTGCAAAGCCACCTCAGTCGTTGCGGTCACTCGAACGTGTTGGGCTCGGTGCTGGGTCCGCACGTCGTCGAGCATGCGTTCTTTGTCCGGCCGGGCGTTGCCGTCGACGCGGCGCTCAAGGGGTGGGAAGAAACCTACGCGCTTCATGTCCGCCAGCATGTGCGTTCGGAACTGGGAGACTGCGCGCAGCGGCTTGCGCAGCATCTGTCGCCGGAGGGCTTCGCCTATTTTCGCGCGCTCAAGGCGCAGGAGCAGTCGGCGGCGGGTGCCGGCGACGCCATGGACGGCGGCCTTGACGACTAGGCAAGCCGGTCCGCGGACGCTACAGGCGGGAAACCAGGCCGAAAGAGGGGGCCCGATCGCAACGATTTCCCCGAGGAGCAGGTGGTAGATGTCCGACAAGGCGACCAGCGCTGAGATCACCAACACCCAGGAAGAGACCACCGACAGCCCGCTCCTCGACAGCCTCGGAGCAGGGATCAAGCGCATGGTCGCCCGCGGCCGGGACCGCGGGTTCGTCACCTACGACGAGCTCAACGAGGCCCTGCCGCCCGACCAGGTCTCCAGCGAGCAGATCGAAGACACCATGGCGCTCCTCTCGGAACTCGGCATCAACGTCGTCGATTCCGAGGAATCGGAAGAGGCACAGGCGACGCAGGAGGTGGTGGAAGCCGACGTCCGCGTCGGCAACATCGATGAAAGCGACATCGGCCGGACCGACGATCCGGTGCGCATGTACCTGCGCGAGATGGGCAGCGTCGAGCTCTTGTCGCGCGAGGGCGAGATTGCCATCGCCAAGCGCATCGAGGCCGGGCGGGAGATGATGATCGGCGGCATCTGCGAGAGCCCGCTGACCATTCGCGCGATCATCCAGTGGCACGATGCCCTCGTCGAGGGGCAGATGCTCCTCCGGGACATCATCGACCTCGAGGCCACCTACGGCGGCGTGTCGCTGACCGAGGCGGCGGACGGCGGCGAAGGGGTCGAGCCGGCCAAGGGCGACGGCGAGGACTCGCCGGCAACGGACGGGCCGGCCGCCGGCGGCGAGGACGCAGTGGTCGAGGATCACGGCGGCGAAGGGCACGAACAGGAAGGCGAGGCGGACGGAAAGGAGGACGGAAAGGAGGACCAGGAGCCCGGCTTCGAGGAGGAAGAGGACCTCGAAGGCCAGGCCCTCTCGTTGTCGGCCATGGAGGCGGCGTTGAAGCCGGGCGTCATCGAGACGTTCGAGCAGATCGCCGCCACGTACGGCAAGCTGCACAAGGTCCAGATGCAGCGGTTTCAGGCCCTCGAGCGCGGGGACGAGGTCAAGCCGGCGGTGGAGAAGCGGTACGTCCGCCTGCGGCACGATCTGGTCGAGCTGATGCAGGACGTCCACCTCAACAACGCCCGCATCGAGCAGCTGGTCGACCAGCTGTACGGGCTGAACCGCAGGCTCATCGGCCTCGAGGGACGGCTCCTGCGCCTGGCGCTCGACTCGGGCATCCGGCGCGAGGACTTCCTTCGCGCCTACCACGGCGAGGAGCTCGGTCCCGGCTGGCTCGAGCGCGTGGCGTCGCTCTCCGGCCGCGGCTGGAAGACCTTCGTCGAGAAGCATGGCTGTGACGTCGAAACCGTCCGCCGGTCGATCACCGAGGTCTGCCGCGCGGCGGGTCTGCCGCTGCCCGAGTTCCGCCGCGTCGTCGCCACCGTGCAGAAGGGCGAGCGCGAGGCCGGACGGGCCAAGAAGGAGATGATCGAGGCCAATCTGCGGCTGGTGATCTCGATCGCCAAGAAGTACACCAACCGCGGCCTGCAGTTCCTCGACCTCATCCAGGAAGGCAACATCGGCCTGATGAAGGCCGTCGACAAGTTCGAGTACCGCCGCGGCTACAAGTTCTCGACGTATGCGACGTGGTGGATCCGCCAGGCGATCACGCGGTCGATCGCCGACCAGGCGCGGACCATCCGCATCCCCGTGCACATGATCGAGACCATCAACAAGCTGGTCCGCACCTCGCGCCAGATGCTCCACGAGATCGGCCGCGAGCCGACGCCCGAGGAGCTCGCCGAGAAGCTGTCGATGCCGCTCGAGAAGGTGCGCAAGGTGCTGAAGATCGCCAAGGAGCCGATCAGCCTGGAAACCCCGATCGGCGACGAGGAGGACAGCCAGCTCGGCGACTTCATCGAGGACAAGAACGCCGTCCTGCCGCTCGACAGCGCGATCCAGGAGAACCTGAAGGAGACGACGACGCGGGTGCTGGCGTCACTGACGCCGCGCGAGGAGCGGGTGCTCAGGATGCGCTTCGGCATCGGCATGAACACCGACCACACGCTGGAGGAGGTCGGCCAGCAGTTCAGCGTCACCCGCGAGCGCATCCGCCAGATCGAGGCGAAGGCGCTGCGCAAGCTGAAGCATCCGAGCCGGTCGCGGAAGCTGCGGAGCTTTTTGGATAATTAGGTCGCTTCACCTCTCCCCATTGGGGAGAGGTCGGCCCGCAGGGCCGGGTGAGGGGTCGTTCCTCTAAAATCAAGTGCGAATTCCCGGACCGCGTGCGCCGAAGGCGCATCGCGTGGCCGGAAGCTGAGGAGCTTCTTGGATACACAACCATGGTGAGCGCGCGAAGCGCTCGGCCAATTCGGGGCCCTTGCAAGGGCCCCGAATTGGCCGAATGCGCCGTGGCTTCCCTACCGATTTCCCCGTGGTAGGCTGTCGGGGATCGGCACGTCGCCGGA
>CAYQSU010000066.1:0-19006 GCA_964420325.1 uncultured Rhodospirillaceae bacterium
CGGAAGCGGCCGTCGTCGGCTTCCCGCACGACATCAAGGGCCAGGGCATCTACGCCTATGTCACCCTCAACGTCGGCGTCGAGCCGAGCGAGGAGCTGCGCAAGGAGCTGGTACAGTGGGTGCGCCGTGAAATCGGCCCGATCGCCACGCCCGATGTCATCCAGTGGGCTCCCGGTCTGCCGAAAACGCGCTCCGGCAAGATCATGCGGCGCATCCTCCGGAAGATCGCCGAGAACGATCTGTCGAGCCTCGGCGACACCTCGACGCTGGCCGACCCGACGGTGGTGCAGAACCTGATCGAGCACCGCGCCGCCGCCGAGTGACCGCCGTCGCCGCTCGCCGGCCGAGTCCCGCGGGGCCAAGTGCCCCGCGGAGCCTCGCCCGAAGGGGACGTCTCGCCGCGTCGCCGGTCAGGCCGGAGGGTTGCCTGCAACGAGCGCCTCGAGCCGCCGCAGGCTGCGCCGGGTGACGCGGGCCTGATGGTCGGCTCCGGCACGCTGGAAGGCCTCGAGCGCATTCCGGTAGGCCCGGACCGCCTCCCCCAGTCTTGACGGCGCCTGCTCGCGTTCGCCGAGCGACCAAAGTGCCTTCGCCAGGTTGACCTGGGTGAGCGCCCAGTGCAGCGGCAGGCGCTCCCGCGCCCGGATCTGCAGCGCCAGACGATAGGTGTCGACGGCTCGCTTGAGCTTCTCCGCATCGGCGTCCCGTTCACCCCAGGCCTGCAGCGCATTGCCGAGGGCGTCCTGCGTCATCGCCCAGGCGAGGGGGAAGCGGTCGCGCGAGCGCACGCTCAGCGCCGCCTCGAACGCGGCGACCGCCTCCTCGAAGTGGCGGGAGCCCGCCTTCTCCCGTTCGCCGAGGGTGCACAGGGCATTGCCGAGGCTGTACTGGGTCGCCGCCCAGTCGAGCGGCAGCCGATCGCGGGTATAGACACGCAGTGCCGCCTGCAATGCTGCCAAGGCCCTGCGGAGCTGGCCGACGTCCTCTTCGCGCTTGGCCAGGGTCCACAGCGCGGTGCCGAGGTTCTGCTGCGTCGTCGCCCAGCGGAAAGGGAACTCGTCCCAGGAGTAGACCTCCAGCGCCGCGCGATAAGCGGCGACCGACGCTTCGAGACGCGACGTTCCCTCCTCCCGGCCGCCGAGGGTCGATAGGGCGGCGCCGAGGCGGTTCTGGATCGCCGCCCAGTCGAGCGGCCGGCCGCTCCGCGTGATCACGTCGAGAGCCGCCCGGTAGGCGGCGACGGCATCCTCCAGCGAGGCCGTTCCCTCTTGCCGTTCGGCCAGCGCCTGCAAGGCATCTCCGAGGTGGATCTCGGTTCTCGCCCAGACCAGCGGAAACCGCTCGCGGGTGAGGATCGAGAGCGCCGAGCGGTAGGCGCGGACGGCTTCCTGCAGATGGCCGAGCCCGCCGACGCCCTGGCCGAGCGCCGCCAGCACCAGACCCAGGCGGTCCTGGGTGAGCGCCCATTCCACCGGCAGATGCTCGCGGGGATACACCTCCAGCGCCGCGCGATAGGCGGCCAACGCCTCCTCGAGCCGGGCCTTCGATCCGCTGCGCTCGCCGAGCACGCGCATGGTGGTGCCCAGGTTCACCTGGGTGAACGCCCAATGCACCGGCAGCCGGTCCCGGGTCAGGACCTCCAGCGCTGCCCGGTGGGCGGAGATGGCCTCGTTGAGGCGGTCGCTGCCGCGCTCGCGTTCCCCGAGGGTCCGGAGTGCGACCGCGAGGTTGTTCTGGGTCATCGCCCAGGACACCGGCAGCCTCGGTCGCGTGATCACCTCGAGAGCCGCGCGGAAGGCGGCGATCGCTTCCGCGAGATACTGCGTTCCCTCGCCGCGTTCGCCGAGCGACCACAGCACCGCGCCGCAGTTGCTCTCCGCATAGGCCCAGTGCACAGGCATTCGCGCCCGTCCGTACACCTCCTGTGCCGCCCGGTGTGCCGTCAGCGCCTCGCCGAGATGGGACGCCTGTTGGGAGAGCTGGCCGAGCGCCCGGAGCAGGCGCCCCAGCGCATTCTGGCCCATCGCCCACATCTCCGGCGTCCGGTGCCGGTCCATCTCGCCGAGGGCCTGACGCAGGATGGCCGCGCCGCTCTCCATCAAGCCGGCGTCGCGGGCCAGCTGTCCGGCGGCGGCGACGGCAACGCCGTAGGCCGAGCGCATGCGGAGCCTGACGTCCACGGGGAGGACGCCCGGAGGTTGCTCGACGACGTCTTCGATCTCCTCCAGCGCCGGAGCCAGAACGGCGACTAGATTGGCGACCTGTTCCTCCGTCGTCGGGTCGATGGCCGCCAAGGCGATGGCACGCAACACCCCCGCCAGCTCCTCGCCGAACCCTTCCGGCAGGATCAGAGCGTCGCCCACGAAGCGGTAGGACCTGACCTCGCCGCGCGGCGCCCAGGCGGCGGACAGCGTTCGCAGGTGCAGGAATCCGGTATCGGCGGCGTAGCGACCCCAGATCAGCGCATCGGCGCGGGCCTCGCGCACCCACGCTCGCCCGGTGCGCAGCGCAGCGGCCAGGTCCTCGGCGGCGTCGCCCCCCTGCTCGTCCGTCAGCACCTTGGAAACCCGCTCGACCCTGACGTTGGGGCGGCCGGAGAGGGCGCGGAAGACATGCTGGGTGTGGGAGTCGAGCTCGTCGTCCCCGGCGAGGTTCGCCACCATCACCTTGAACTCGACTTTCTCGCCGAGCAGCTTGGCCACGTCGGCCGGCTTGCGAAAAAACGTTCTCAGTCGTTCCGTCCCCAGCGCCATGTCGGGTGTACCCCCCGTTGGATCAAAGCACTATAGGCTCCCGCCACCGGCAGCGGAAGCAGCGACAACCGTCGTTCGCGAGACGCCAGCCGGGGCGACGCTCGAAATCCGAGCCGTCGGCTGCGCCGATCCTCAGAAATCGATGCATCGGCCCTTGCGCTCCCAGTCGCCGAACCGTGTCGGCTCCGGACCGCTCGGCCCGCCGGACTCGTGCGGCTGTCCCCCGGTCGCGGAACGGTTCGGGTCGGCCTGGTTCGAGCCACCGCCCGCGGCGGGCCGTTCCGGCGGACTGCCGTCGTCCGCATCGCTTTCTCTCTTCGTCATCACTATCTCTCTCGCAGGACCCCTTGCGGGGTGTGGCCGGCAAGACTACTAGACTCTCAGGTTCCTCGGAAACACACCTTTTATCGGGAGTTGCTCGCGACAGCCATGAGTACGTTCCGGACCGGTCTTCTTCTCGCCGCGCTGACGGCCCTCTTTCTCGCGGCCGGGTTCCTCCTCGGCGGCGAGGGGGGGATGATGATCGCTCTCGTCCTCGCCGTCGGGATGAACGTCTTCGCCTACTGGAACTCGGACAAGATCGTGCTGCGCATGTACGGCGCCCGCGAGGTCGACGCCCGCTCGGCGCCCGCTCTCTATGGCATCGTCGAGCAGCTTGCGCACCGTGCGGGGCTGCCGATGCCTCGCGTCTACGTCATCGAAAACCCCCAGCCGAACGCCTTCGCGACCGGACGCAACCCCCAGAACGCCGCGGTCGCGGCCACCACCGGCCTGCTCAAGATGCTGAGCCACGACGAGATCGCGGGCGTCATGGCCCACGAGCTTGCGCACGTCAAGAACCGCGACACCCTGATCATGACCGTGACTGCGACCATCGCCGGCGCGCTCGGCATGCTCGCCAACTTCGCGCTGTTCTTCGGCGGCGGCAACAGCCGCAACAATCCCTTGGGCCTGGTCGGCACGATCCTGGTGATGATCCTGGCGCCGCTTGCCGCCATGCTGGTGCAGATGGCGATCTCGCGGACCCGCGAGTACGAGGCCGACAGGGTCGGCGCCGAGATCTGCGGGCGTCCGCTCTGGCTCGCCTCCGCCTTGCAGAAGCTCGAGGTGGCGGCCCACCGCATCGACAACCCTCAGGCCGAGCAGAACCCGGCGACGGCACACCTTTTCATCGTCAACCCCCTGCATGCGCGCTCGGTCGACAGCCTGTTCTCGACCCATCCCAACATGCAGAACAGGGTCGCCAAGCTGCGCGAGGTGGCGGCGGGCATGGGCCAGTCGGGGCCGTGGGGTTGAGGGAGTGCCGGGACCCCTGGGGCCGGAGGTCAAGCATCCGCCGGCACCGGCCGCTCCGTCCCGATCGCCGAAGGCCCGAGGGGCTCTGCCGGTCCCCCTTCGTTCGCGCGCGGCCGCCCTCGACCTGATCGACGCCGTTCTCCGTCGGCGCCGGCCATTCGACGAAGTCTTCGAGGCCCACCCCGATCTCTCGCGTCTGGACGACCGCGACCGCGCCTTCGTCCATGCGTTGGCGGCGTCCACGTTTCGCCGGCTGGGCCAGATCGATGCCCTCGTCGGCCACTGCCTCGCGCGTCCCCTGAGGCCGCGTGACCATGTGGTCCGCGACCTCCTCAGGCTCGGCGTCTGCCAGCTCGCCTTCTTGAAGACGCCGCCGCACGCGGCGGTCGATACGACCGTCGCCTTGGCGCGCTGGCGCCGCCAGGCCCATCACCTTGCCCTCGTCAACGCCGTCCTTCGGCGGCTCGCGGCCGAGGCTGATGCGCTCGGGCGGCAGCAGGACGCGGCACGCCTCGACACGCCGGACTGGCTTTGGAGGTCGTGGGCGCGGGCTTACGGCCCGGAGGTCTGCCGCTTGATCGCCGAGGCCCATCTCGACGAGCCGCCGCTCGATCTCACCGCCAAAAAGGACCCCCGGGCGCTCGCCGATCGTCTCCATGCCGAGATCCTGCCGACGGGAACGCTGCGGCTCCGCCACCATGGGCCGGTATCGGCGCTGGCCGGCTTCGCGGCCGGCGAGTGGTGGGTCCAGGACGCCGCCGCCGCGTTGCCGGCCCGGCTTCTGGGCGACGTCCGCGGCCGGCGGGTGATCGACCTGTGCGCCGCGCCCGGCGGCAAGACCGCCCAGCTCGCCGCGAGCGGCGCCCGCGTCACCGCCGTCGACAAGGCCGGGGAGCGGGTGCTGCGGCTGGAGGACAATCTGCGGCGTCTCGGCCTCGAGGCCGAGATCGTCATCGCCGACGCCAGCGAGTGGCGGCCGTCCCGCCCGGCGGACGCGGTTCTCGTCGACGTGCCGTGCACGGCCACCGGCACCATCCGCCGGCATCCCGACATCCCGCACATCAAGACCGCGGGCGACGTCGCCGCGCTGGCCCGGGTGCAACGGCGGCTGCTTTTCGCGGCCCTGGACATGGTGGGCCCGGGCGGTGTCGTCGTCTACTGCGCCTGCTCGTTGCAGCCGGAGGAAGGCCCCGGTCAGATCGCGGCTCTGCTCGCGTCAGGGGCACCGGTCATGCGAGAGGCGATCGTCGCCGGGGAGATCGGCGGCGTGCGGGAGCTGATCACGGCCGAGGGAGACCTGCGGACGCTTCCGTTCCACCTTGCGCCCGCCGGGGGCATCGACGGCTTCTACGCGGCGCGGCTCAGGTGCCGTTAGGCGGCCTGCGGCTGTCGGCGCCGGCTTGCGGCCATGGTGCGAAGCTGCTACCACGTCCCGAGGCCGCGCGACGGCAACGGCGGGGCGGTTCCCATGTTCTTCGTCCGGCATGACCTTGGCAGCGCCGACCCTCGCTGATCTGCCTCACGGCCGGTTGGTGGCGCACGGCTGCGATGCGATCGGACGGAGCCTCTTCGGGTCGGCTCTTTACAGGCTGACGCTGCGCGGGCGGACGCCCGACCGGATCCGCGTCGCCCTTCCCTATTCCTGGCCCGAGGATCGGGAGCAGGCCGAGGCGATTCTCGACGAAAGCATCCTCTTTGCCGGCCGACGCCGTCCCATGGGCCGGGCGCCGTGGTCGGCCCTGCAGTCGGACACGGCGGTGGCGGCCCATCTGCACGGGTTCGAGTGGCTGATGGACCTGCGGGCCGTCGGCACGCGGGCGGCCATGCAGCGTGCGCGGACACTCGTGGATGACTGGATCTCGCTCAACCGGCGCTGGACGAGCCCTGCTTGGCGTCCGGACGTTCTCGGCCGACGCCTGGCGGCATGGTTGTCGGCGGCCGACTTCCTGCTCGCCGATGACGACGACTTCCAGCGGCGGTTTCTTGCCTCGGCGACCATGCAGGCCCGCCATCTCGCGCGCGTCGCCGGCCGCCTCAGCGGTACGGCAACGGCGATCGCGGCGGCCAAGGGCCGGCTGCTGGCCGCGCTCTCGCTGGGCGTCGGCAGTGTCGAAGGGGCGATCCGCCAGCTCTGTCGCGAGATCGAGCTCCAGGTGCTGCCCGACGGCGGACACGTCCAGCGCAGTCCCACCTCGCAACTCGCGGTGCTGCGGGATCTTCTCGACCTGCGTGCGGCGCTCCAGGCCGGTGACCGCGAGGTTCCGCTGGCGCTGCTCGGTGCCGTCGACCGCATGGCGCCGATGCTCCGTGCGTTTCGTCACGGCGACGGTGGGCTTGCGCTGTTCAACGGCAGCAAGGAGGGCGACCGCAGGCTCATTGACGCGGTTCTGGCGCGCGCAGGCGTCAAGGGCAAACCTCTCGATAATGCACCGCACGTCGGCTTTCAGCGCATCGCCGCCGGACGAACCGTGATCGTCATCGACACCGGCCGGCCGCCGGCCGACCCTGGCCTTTTCGCGCATGCCGGAACGCTCGCCGTCGAGATCAGCGTGGGACGGGAGCGGCTGATCGTCAACTGCGGTTCTTTCTGGGGCGACGATGGGCGTTGGCGCCGCGCCATGCAGTCTTCCGATGCGCACTCCACACTGATCGTCGAGGGCGCGAGCTCCTCGGAGAGCCGGCCCAGCGGGCGCCTTCGGCGGCGGCCTTCGGACGTGACGGCGGTGCGACGGGAGTCCGAGGGCGCGACCTGGCTCGACGCCAGTCACGACGGCTACCGTCGGCGATTCGGCGTCGGCCACCGTCGGCGCCTCTACGTCAACGGCTCCGGAGACGAAGTCCGGGGCGAGGACTCCCTCGAAGGGGAACGCGCGCGCGCGTTCAAGGTTCGCTTCCACCTTCACCCCGACGTCCAGGCCTCGATGGTCCAGGACGGGACGGCGGTGCTGCTGAGGACTGCGGGCGGTGCGGGCTGGCGGTTTCTGGCCGCGGGCGGCGTGATCGCTCTGGACGAAAGCGTCTATCTCGGCCCCACCGACCTGCCGCGCCGCAGCCTGCAGATCGTCGTCTCGGCCTCCCCGAAGGAGCCGGGCGCCCGCGTGAAGTGGGCGATCCGCCGCGAGGGCGCCGCGTGAGGCCGCTGCTTCATCGGCGAACCTCGTGCCGGGTCTGCGGCGGTCGGAGCCTCGAGCCGGTCCTCGCGCTCGCTCCGACGCCGCCGGCCAACGCCTTCGTCGGCCGGGACTCGTGCGATCAGCCCCAGGCCACCTACCCGCTCGAGCTGTACCTCTGCCAAGGCTGCGGTCACGTGCAGCTTCTCGACGTCATGGATCCCTTCGAGCTGTTTCAACGGCAGAGATCCGCGATCGGCGGCCTGGCGGCGCTGAGCGAGCACTTCGAGAGCTATGCCGAGAGAACCCTCGAGCGATACCGCCCCGCTGTGGGGCGGCTGGTGGTAGGTGTCGGCTCCAACGACGGAACCATCCTCAAGGTCTTCCAGCGCGCCAGGCTCGCGTCCTACGGCGTCGAGCCCGCCGTAGACCTGGCGCGGGCGGCGATCGCTGACGGCATCCGCACGTTTCCGGGGTTCTTCAGTCCGGGCGTGGCGTCGCGGATCGAGGACGAGGCCGGACGCGCGGCGATCATCATCGCACCCAACGTCCTTACCCACGCGGACGACCTCGTCGCGTTCCTGGAGGCGGTCTCTCTGTTGCTGGCGCGTGACGGCATCTTCACCTTCGAGGTGGACTATCTCGGTGACCTGATCGGGCACGGCATCTTCGACGTGGTCCGCCACGAGTGCCCGCACCTCTGGGCCGTCGCGCCCCTGCGACGGCTGTTTCTCTCCTGCGATCTGGAGCTGTTCGCGGTCGAGCGCACGGGTGGTCCCAGGGGGCGGCTGAGGGGGGTCGTCCAGCATCTCGGGGGACCACACGCGCCCGACGGATCGGTCCAGCGGATGATGGCGGAGGAGCGCCGACTGGGCTTTGGCCAACCTGCGGCGGTGAGGGCGCTGCGTGACCGGATCCAGGCATTGAAGGCGGAGATCGCCGGCGGTCTTGAAGCGCTGAAGCGCGACGGCCGGACCATCGCCGGCTACGGTGCGCCGGCGAGGGCGACGACGCTGATGCACGAGCTCGACCTCGATCGCCGGGTGCTCGACTTCGTCGTCGACGACAACGCCTGGAAGCAGGGGCTCTTCACGCCGGGCCTGCACGTGCCCATCCTCCATCCGCGCGCCGTTTCCGAGCGCCGTCCCGACTGGCTGGTGATCTTGGCCTGGGATTTCGCCGAGGCGATTATCGAGCGGTTGACCGCGTTCCGCGCGGCGGGGGGACGCATCCTTGTGCCGCTGCCGGAGCTCAGGCTGCTCTGAGCACGGTTCGACGCCGGGGCGCGACCGAGGATGGTCGCCGGCTTCCGCCCGTCCCCCAAGGCGTGCGATAACGCCGCGATGACCGTCCTCGTTTCCCTGACCGCCGGCCTGTTCATCGCGCTGATGTCGGCGCTTGCGACGGGCGTCGTCCTCCGCCTGCTGCGCCGGTTCGCCGTACTCGATCACCCCAATCTGCGCAGCAGCCATACCCGGCCGACGCCGCGGGGCGGCGGCCTCGCCGTCGTGCCGGTGACTGCGGCCGCTTGGGTGGCGATCGCCTTGTCCGTCGCCGGCGCCGACCGCGCTCTGCTCTCCGTGGCGGCGCCGGCCGCGGCGCTGGCCATCCTGTTCTGGTTCGACGATCTTCGGGGGCTGCCGATCGCCGTCCGTCTCGCCGCCCAGATGCTGGCGGTGGCCGGACTGCTGGCGGCGTTTCCGGCCGACGCACCTTACTTCGGCGGGCTGTTGCCGCCCGTCGTCGACGTCGTTGCCGCCGGCTGCCTGTGGTTGTGGTTTGTCAACCTGTACAACTTCATGGACGGCATCGACGGCATGGCTGGCACCGAGACGGCGGCGATCGGAGGCGGCGTCTGGCTCGTCGCATTGATGGCCGGCCTAGGACAGGATGTGGCCTTCGCCGGCCTCGCGGTGGCCGCCGCGGCGCTGGGGTTCCTGCTCTGGAACTGGGCGCCGGCGAAGATCTTTCTAGGTGACGTCGGCAGCGTGCCGCTGGGCTTCATGCTCGGCTGGCTTCTGCTCGAGGTCGCGGCACGCGGCCAGCCGGAGGCGGCGCTGATCCTGCCCCTCTACTACCTCGCCGACGCCACGATCACCCTCGGGCGGCGGGTGATTCGCGGCGAGCGGCCGTGGCAGGCGCACAGGCACCACTTCTATCAGCTGGCGACGGCGAGCGGCATGGGCCACGCCGCCGTCGTTCGCCATGTCTTGGCCGCCGATGTGATGCTGATCGGGCTGGCGGCCCTGGCAGCGGTCGGGCGCGAGGCTGCGGCCTTAGCGGGCGCTTGCCTCGTCGTGGGCATACTGCTTATGTTCCTCGCCTCGCCGACCGGCCTCCGGCCCCAGGCCTGACCCGCTTCCGTTACGCCCTTGTGGTTCTGCAGCCAATGGTGATTGCGACCGTGATCGGGCCGCATCGGATCGCTGACCCGAAATCCTGGCGGGTTGCGCATGCCTGCGTCGTCGGACCGGCCCGCAGCGGGGTGCGGTCGTGACCCGGATCCTGGTCACGGGCGCGACCGGATTCATCGGGCGGGCGCTCTGCCCTGTTCTGCGCCGGCACGGGTTGCCGCTGTCGGCGGCCACGCGCAATCCGCGGGTGGCTGAGACGATCCCCCACGTCGACGTGCGGCCGATTCCCGGGATCGGCCCCGGGGTCGACTGGAGCGGTGTCCTGCGCGACGTCACGGACGTCATCCACCTCGCGGCGCGGCTGCCGGATCCGGACGAGGACGAGACGCCGGACGTTCTCAAGGAGTACCGACGCGTCAACGTCGAGGGTGCCGTCAAGCTGGCCAGGGACGCCGCCCAGGCGGGCGTGCGCCGCTTCGTCTATCTCAGCACCGCCAAGGTCCACGGCGAGGAGACGCCGGACGCGACCGCGCTGACCGAGCTGTCGCCCGCCCGTCCCGTGGGCGCCTACGCCCAGTCGAAGTGGGACGCCGAGCAGGCGCTGGCCGAGGTTGCGGCCGCCAGCCGGCTGGAGCTGGTCGTCGTGAGGCCACCCTTGGTGTACGGTCCCGGCGTCAAGGGCAATTTCCTCTCGCTGATGCGATTGTGCCTCCGGGCGCCGACGGTGCCGTTCGGCCGCGTCCGCAACCGCCGCAGCCTGATCTATGTCGGCAACCTCGCCGACGCGGTGATCCGCTGCCTCGAGGCGCCCGAGGCCGCCGGCCAGCGCTATCTCGTTCGCGACGCGGAGGACGTGTCGACGCCCGAGCTCGTCCGCCTGATCGCGACCGCCATGGGACGGCGGGTTCGCCAGGTGCCGGTCCCGCGCGCGCTGTTGCGGATCGCGGCGGAGCTCGCGCGAAAGCAGGAGACGGTGCGACGGCTCACCGGCTCCTTTCGCATCGACGACGGCAAGATCCGCCGCGAACTGGGCTGGACCCCGCCGTTCAGCGTGGTACAAGGACTCAACGGGACAACGGAGTGGTTCACCTCGACCATCGAGCGGCCGTGAACGTTCGCCAGGTCCTTCTTTCGCGCCTGCAGATACCCCAGCGCGGTTGGGTCGTCTTCGGCCATGACGTGGTGATGGCCGCGCTCTCCTTCGTCGTCTCTCTCTACCTCCGCGTCGGCAGCGACTGGCCGCTCCACTTCCCGCCGGCCACCCTTGTTCTTGCCACGGTCGTGTTCACCCTGATCGCGGCCCTGATGTTCCTGCTCACCGACCTCTATCGCGGTGTCTGGCGCTACGCCTCGCTGGCCGATCTGCAGGCGATCGCACGTGCGGCGACGCTCACTGTCGTCGCCTTCCTCGTCGTCCTGTTCGTGTGGACCCGGCTCGAGCCGATGCCGCGGTCGGTGCCGTTCATCAACTGGCTGGTGCTGATGGCGCTGCTCGGCGGCCCGCGGTTCCTTTACCGGGCGGCCAAGGATCGGCGCATGGACCTGCGTCTGGAAGCGGGGGCCGGACGAAAGATCCCCGTCCTTGTTGTCGGCGCCGGCCACGAGGCGGAGCTGTTCATCCGTGCTCTTCGCAGCGAGCCGCAGCGGATCTACGAGATGCTCGGCATCCTCGCCGAGAAGCGGAAACGCGTCGGCCAACACATCCACGGCGTTCCGGTATTGGGAACGGCGAATGATCTCGCCGCCGTGACCGCTGCCTTGCGCACCGGTGGCCGTCGTCCCGAGCGGCTGATCCTCGCCGGTGACGGCCTCGAGGGAGCGAAGATCCGCTCCCTGCTCGACGAAAGCGCGGCGCTCGGCATGACGCTGTCGCGGCTGCCGCGCCTGACCGAGTTCAAGAGCGGCGTCGTCGATCGCATCGAGCTGAGACCCGTCGCCGTCGAGGATCTCCTCGGCCGCCCGCAGACGCCTCTGGACCGCGATTCGATGCGGGCGATGATCGCCGGCCGGCGGGTCGCGGTCACCGGTGCCGGCGGCAGCATCGGCAGCGAGCTGGTCCGCCAGATCTCCGATTTCGCGCCCGCCGAGCTGACCCTCATCGAGCAGTCCGAGTTCAACCTCTATGCGATCGAGGCCGAGGTCGCGGATCGTCACGGCGGCCTTCGCTCGCCGGCGGTTCTCGCCGATGTCCGCGACGCCACGGCCGTGCGCCGGCTGTTCCGCCGCTGCCGGCCGGAGCTGGTGTTCCACGCCGCCGCCCTCAAGCACGTACCGCTGGTCGAGGCCAATCCCTTCGAGGGTGTCAAGACCAACGTCTTCGGCACGATCGCCGTCGCCGATGCCTGCGTCGAGATCGGCGCCGCCGCCATGGTGCTGATCTCGACCGACAAGGCGGTCAATCCGACCAGCGTCATGGGCGCGACCAAGCGCATCGCCGAGCGCTACTGCCAGGCGTTGGACCTCTGCCGGCGAAGAGGCGCCGAGGAGACGCGGTTCGTCGCCGTCCGCTTCGGCAACGTCCTCGGCTCGACGGGCTCGGTGGTGCCGCTGTTCGAGAGACAGCTCGCCGCCGGCGGTCCCCTGACCGTCACCCATCCCGACATGAAGCGCTACTTCATGACCACCCGCGAGGCCGTCGAGCTGGTGCTGCAGGCCTCGGCCCTCGGCCTCGGCAGCGACACCGAGGGCAAGATCTTCGTCCTCGAGATGGGCGAGCCGGTGCGCATCCTCGACCTCGCCCGGCAGATGATCCGCCTCGCCGGGCGCACCCCGGACGTCGACGTCAGGATCGACTTCATCGGCGTGCGTCCGGGCGAGAAGCTGGCCGAGGAGCTGTTCCAGGGCGACGAGGCGCTGGTGCCGACGGCGTGCGACGGCATCCTTCTCGCCGCGCCGGCGCCGGCTGCGCTGGACGAGCTGCGCCCGGCGCTCGATGCGCTCGCCGGGGCCTGCGCGGACGCCGATCACGCCCGCCTGAAGGGCCTGATCCGGAAGCTGGTGCCCGAATACCGGAGCCCGGGCGAGCCGAGAGCCAGGGCCGCCTCGGCCTGAGCCCCGAGGCCCAGCAAAGGGCGTGCGGCCGGACTCCCTCCCCTGCTATACCCCGGTCTCACAGCGCCGAGGGAGGAGAGCCATGTCGTCGCCGATCCGCCGTGCCCTGATTTCCGTCTCCGACAAGGCCGGGCTCGACCGGCTCGGCTCCTTCCTCGCCGGGCGCGGCGTCGAGATGCTGTCGACCGGCGGCTCCGCGAAGGCGCTCCGCGCCACCGGCGTCCCGGTCGTCGAGGTCTCCGACTACACCGGCTTCCCGGAGATCATGGACGGCCGGGTGAAGACCCTGCAGCCGAAGGTCCACGGCGGCCTTCTCGCCGTCCGCGGCGACCCCGACCACGAGCAGGCGATGGCGCGTCACGGAATCCAGCCGATCGACCTACTCATCGTCAACCTCTATCCGTTCGAGGCGACGGCGGCCCGGTCGGCGCCGTTCGCCGACTGCATCGAGACCATCGACATCGGCGGTCCGGCCCTGATCCGCGCCGCCGCCAAGAACCACGCCTTCGTCACCGTCGTCGTCGACCCCGCCGACTACGACACGGTGATGGCCGAGATGGACGCCCATGACGGCGCCACCACGGAAGCACTGCGGCGGCGGCTCGCGGCCAAGGCCTATGCGCGCACGGGCGCCTACGACGCCGCCATCGCGGCCTGGTTCGACCGGGTCCTCGACGATCCCTTGCCCGAGCGCCTGGTGCTCGCCGGCAAGCGCGTGCAGATGCTGCGCTATGGCGAGAACCCGCACCAGCGGGCGGCGTTCTACGCCTCCGGCGAGGCGCGGCCGGGTGTGGCGACAGCGGAGCAGATCCAGGGCAAGGAGCTCAGCTTCAACAACCTCAACGACACCGACGCCGCCTACGAGCTGGTCGCCGAGTTCGCCGCCCCGGCCTGCGCCATCATCAAGCACGCCAACCCTTGCGGCGTCGCCGTCGCCGAGACGATCGTGGACGCCTACCGCCGGGCGCTCGCCTGCGATCCGGTCAGCGCCTTCGGCGGCATCATCGCGGTCAACCGGCCGCTCGACGGCCCGGCCGCCGAGGAGATCGCCAGGCTGTTCGTCGAGGTCATCATCGCGCCCGGGGTCGATGCCGAGGCGCGGACGATCCTCGGTGCCAAGAAGAACCTGAGGGTGCTGGCAGCGGGCGGCCTGCCCGATCCGGCCGAGGCCGGGATGACGGTCCGTGCCCTCGCCGGCGGCTATCTGGTGCAGAGCCGGGACAACGCGGTCACCGCGGGCGAACTCGAGGTGGTCACCAGGCGGGCGCCCTCGAATGCCGAGATGGCGGACCTCGACTTCGCCTTCCGGGTGTGCAAGCACGTCAAGTCCAACGCCATCGTCTTCTGCAGGGACGGCGCCACCGTCGGCGTCGGCGCCGGCCAGATGAGCCGCGTCGATTCGGCGCGCATCGCCGCCTGGAAGGCCGAGGACGCCCGCCGCGCCGCCGGCGAGGCGCTGCCGCGGACGGAGCGCTCGGTGGTCGCCTCCGACGCCTTCTTCCCGTTCGCCGACGGCCTGCTCGCCTGCGTCGAGGCCGGCGCCACCGCCGTCATCCAGCCGGGCGGCTCGGTGCGCGACGAGGAGGTCATCCGGGCCGCCGACGACAACAACGTCGCCATGGTCTTCACCGGCCTCCGCCACTTCCGCCACTGAGCGCGGTCAGGCCGCGGGCGCCTTCCTCAGGATCATCGAGAAGGACAGCGGGTAGGGGTTGAGGAGTTCCATCAGCCGGTAGCGGTGCCACGCATCGAGCCGGTCGTAGGCGTCCCGCCAGGCCGGCGGCAGCCAGCGGGCGTCGTGCCGGCCCTGGCCCTGCATCTCCTCCACCACGAAGCCGGCCGCTTCCAAGAGCTCCCGGACGTCCGGGACCTCGTAGGCGCGCTCGCAGGGATGGCAGAAGTGATCGACCCAGGGCGCGTCGATCTCCCGGTAGTCGGCGGTCCACGGCGGCGACCAGCTCACGCCCCGCCGCCTGCGCCGCCGGTCGGTCCAGGCTCGCTTGACCGCCACATAGGCGTCGAGCGGCGAGATCGAGGCCAGCCGGCGCAGCGTCCAGCGGCGCTCGAAGTCGGTCAGCTGGCGGTACAGCTCGAACCTGCGGACATGGCTGGAGAGGTCGGGCTCGAGGATCGACAGCATCTCCTTGATGTCGAACTTCCGCCGGTCGAGACGAAGTCCATAGAGGTGCAGGCTGAGGCGCCCGTCCCCGGCCAGCGCCCGGCCGAGCGCCGAGAGCGCCGCCGCGGGGTCGGCGGTATGGTGGATGGTGCCCTGGGCGCTGATGATGTCGAAGGCCTCGATCTCGAACGGCAGCGGGTCGAGGTAGCTGCCCCGCGCCAGCGTCACCTCGACGCCATGGCGGGCAGCGAGCCGGCCGGCGACGTCGAGCGACGCCGCCGACAGGTCGATGCCGTGGCAGCGCCAGTCGGGATAGGCCTTGGCGACGCCGACGAGCAGGTGACCGGTGCCACAGCCGGCCTCCAGATAGGTGAGACCGTGGCGCCGGCCGAGATGCCTCAGCAGCGGTTCCAGCTGGGCGCGCGCGTCCTTGAGGGCGGCGCCAAGGTCCGGGTAGGGTTGGCCTTCGTACAGCCGGCGGACCGCGGCCTCGTCGGCAGCGCGGCGATCGGGCGTCCTGGTCCGGTCAGAGGGAGGGCTTGGGTCGACCATCCGGTTGGCTCGGTTCGCTTGCGCCGCTCTCCCTGTGCCCCCCGTCCGCCTCAGCGTCTGCGGGGGTCGCGGACCGGCAGCATGAGCAGCATGCCGGCGATGAAGAACGCGAGGATGGTCGCCATGCCGGCGCGCTGGCTCGCCGCCAAGTCCGTCACCCAGCCGAAGGCGGCGAGGCCCAGCGGCGCCGACATCTTGCCGGTCAGCGCGTAGAACCCGAACATCTCGGTCTTGAGTCCGGGGGGGACGATGCGGGCCATCAGCGAGCGGCTTGCCGACTGGGCCGGCCCGAAGAACAGGCCGAGCGGCAGCGCCAGCGCCCAGAACCAGATCTTCTCCTCGATGACCAGCAGCAGCGCGCCCAGGAGCGTCAGCGATCCGACCGAGATCAGGATCGTCCGCTTCGGCCCGATCCAGTCGTCGATCCAGCCGAAGGCGAACGCGCCGATGCCGGCGGTGACGTTGAGGGCGATCCCGAACATCAGGATCTCGTCGATCTCCATGCCGAAGGTGACCGCGGCGTAGATGCCGCCGACGCCGAACAGGGTGTTGAGGCCGTTGTTGTAGATCATCCGCGCCGTGAGATAGAGGACGATCTGGCCGTAGTGGCGGACATTGCGGAGCGTCGCGACCAGGGTGGCGAAGCCGAGCCGCAGTGCCCGGCGAAGGCCCAGCCCGGACGTCGGCGTATCCGGCGTCCAGATCAGGAAGGGGATGAAGAAGACGAGGAACCAGAGGGCGACCAGGAGGTTGGAGGCGCGCACGTGCTCGGCCGCGTCGCGGTCGAGCCCGAACGGCGGCGGATCGGGCTGGACGAGGACGACGAGAGCGATGACGAGGCAGACAAGGCCGCCCGCGTAGCCGAGCCCCCAGCCCCATCCTGAGAGCCGACCGATGCGCTCCTCGGGCACGAGATCGGGCAGCATGGCATTGTAGAACACCGTGGCCGTCTCGAAGGCGAAGTTGGCGAGGGCCGCCAGCACGAGCGCCAACAGCACATGGCTGGGATCGGGCTCGACGAACCACAAGAGCGCCGTCGCCACGATGCAGATGAGCGAAAACGCCGCCACCCACGGCTTGCGCCGGCCGCCCTGGTCGGCGGCGGCGCCGAGGATCGGGCTGACGACGGCGATCGCCAGCGCCGACGCGCTCATCGCATAGGCCCACTCACTCGTGCCCGCGATCTCGTCGACGGCCACCGCCTTGGCGTAGTAGGCGGCGAAGACGAAGGTGGCGATCACGGTCGGAAACGCGGAATTGGCCCAGTCGTAGAGGCACCAGGCGACCAGGCCGAGGGGGGACGCATGCGCCGCCTGGGCCTTGGGCTCGCCGCCGACCGGTCGGTCCATCACAGCCGGGCCGCGATCAGCTTGCCGTCAGCGTGCCGAGCTGGCGGCTCGCCACCGTCAGCATCGAGAGATCCACGGGCTTCGCGGCTTCGAGTTCGCCGAGGAGCGCCCGCACGCGGTCGACGCTCGGCCCGCAGGTCTCCGTCCAGGCCTCGATCGCGCCGTCGGTGGCCTTGCCGGTGGTGTCCAGCACCCGCTGCGTGAGCCGGTGCTGATGGGCGTACAGCTCCTCGACGATCGCCGAGACCGCCAGCTTCTGCCAGTGGCTCGCCGCCGAGACCTTCTCCGCCTGATAGCGGAGCCAGCCGAAGCCGAGCAGCTCGCCGAGGCTGAAGTAGAGGCGGGCGATCTCCTCCACGGCGACACCGCGCGCGGCGGCGATGCGGACGATGTCGCAGGCCGACGGCATGGCGATGAGATAGGCGATGCGGCGGGCCGGGGCCTCCGGCACGCCGTCCTCCCTGTAGCGCTCGGCCCGGAACAGGATGCGTCCGTTCATCTCCTCGGGCAGGACCGTCTCGATCGAGGCGGCCAGCGTCGCCACCGGGTCCCTGTAGGCGGCAACATTGACGGTGATGTCGATGGGGCTGCCGCCGTTCCTCAGAAACCACATGGTGCCGCGCTCGATCAGGCGCTGAACCTCCCTGTGCAGGGTGGTCTGGAGCGCGGTCGGGACCTTGTTGTCGAGCGCCTCGATCTCATCCCATGCCTCGCGCACCGCGTAGACGTCGCGGGAGATGATGTAGGCGCGGGCGATGTCGACCGGCGGCACCCCCGCCTTCTCGGCGATCTCGGTGACGAAGGTGCCGCCGACCCTGTTGATCAGGCTGTTGGTGAGCGACGTCGCGATCAGCTCCCGGCGCAGCCGATGCTGGGGGATGCGGCTTCTGAATTTCCTCTGAATCTGCGACGGGAAGTAGCGGACGACGTCGTCGGCCAGGTGGCGGTCGTCGGGCAGGTCGGACGCCAGCACCTCGTCGTACATCCAGATCTTGCAGTACGAGAGCAGCACCGCGATCTCCGGCCTCGACAGCCCCTCGCGCGCCGCCAGGCGCTCGCTGAGCTCGTCCTCATCGGGAAGAAACTCGACGGCGCGGTTGAGACGCCCCTGGCGCTCGAGCATCCGCATCAGCCGGGCCTGGTTGTCGAGGGCATTCACGCCGTCGGCCTCGATCAGCGTGATGGCCTGGGACTGCAGGTCGTTGTCGCGGAGCACCAGGTCGGCGACCTCGTCGGTCATGTCGACCAGGAGCCGGTTGCGCTGCTTCACCGTCAGGTCGCCGTCGGCGACCACGGCGTCGAGCAGGATCTTGATGTTGACCTCGTGGTCGGAGCAGTCGACGCCGGCGGAGTTGTCGATGAAGTCGGTGTTGATGCGCCCGCCCTTGCGCGCGTACTCGATGCGCCCGAGCTGGGTGAAGCCGAGGTTGGCGCCCTCGCCGACGACCTTGCATCTCAGCTCCTTGCCGTCGACGCGGACGGCATCGTTGGAGCGGTCGCCGGCGTCGGCGTGGGATTCGTGGCTGGCCTTGACGTAGGTGCCGATGCCGCCGAGCCACAACAGGTCGACGTCGGCCCTGAGCAGCGTGCGGATGAGCTCGACCGGCGTCACGCGCTCGGCGGCGATGCCGAACCGCTCGCGAATCTGCGGCGACAGCCTGAGCGTCTTGGCGCGCCGGTCGAACACGTCGCCGCCCTTGGACATGACTCCCCGGTCGTAGTCGGTCCAGGCCGAGCGCGGCAGATCGAACAGCCGCTTGCGTTCGGCGAAGCTGGCGGCCGGGTCCGGGTCGGGGTCGACGAAGATGTGCAGGTGGTTGAAGGCGGCCACCAGCTTGGTGAACGGCGACAGCAGCATGCCGTTGCCGAACACGTCGCCCGACATGTCGCCGACGCCGACGCAGGTGAAGGGCTCTCCCTGGATGTTCCGGCCGAGCTCCCGGAAGTGCCGCTTCACGCATTCCCAGGCGCCGCGGGCGGTGATGCCCATTCTCTTGTGGTCGTAGCCGTGGCTGCCGCCGGAGGCGAAGGCGTCGCCGAGCCAGAATCCGTAGTCACGGGAGACGGCGTTGGCGATGTCGGAGAAGGTGGCCGTCCCCTTGTCCGCGGCGACGACGAGGTAAGGGTCGTCGTCGTCCCGTCGCAGGGTTCGCGTCGGCGGCGCGAGCCCGCCGCGGGCGAGATTGTCGGTGAGGTCGAGGACGCCGCGGATGAGCGTCTTGTAGCACTCGATGCCCTCGACCAGGACCGCTTCCCTGTCCCCCCGTTCCGGCGGGCGCTTGACGATGAACCCGCCCTTGGAGCCCACCGGCACGATCACCACGTTCTTGACCATCTGCGCCTTCATCAGACCGAGGATCTCGGTCCGGAAGTCCTCGCGGCGGTCCGACCAGCGGATGCCGCCGCGGGCGACCTTGCCGCC
>CAYQSU010000067.1:0-18448 GCA_964420325.1 uncultured Rhodospirillaceae bacterium
TCGAGAACAGCCTGCACTGGGTCATGGACATGGTCTTTCGCGACGACGAATGCCGGGTGCGAACCGATCACGCGCCCGCCAACTTCACCACCATCAAGCACATCGCCCTCAACCTCCTGCGAACCGCCAAAAGCAAAGACTCCATCCGCCTCCGACGCAAGGTCGCCGCCTGGGACGACGACTTCCTCGCCACCCTCATCGCCGCATGATTCCTTCACCCGATTCCCCTGGCGCCGCGACGACGATGAGTGATGGCGGAAGCACGCCGGGCGAGAAGAACCGCCCGCCGACGCCGATCCATACCATCGGCCATTCGACGCGCTCGGCCGACGAGCTGATCGGCCTTCTGAAGGGCGCACGTGTCGATCTCCTGGTCGACATCCGAACGGTGCCGCGGTCGCGCACCAACCCCCAGTTCAACGCCGACGCGCTACCGGCGGCGCTGGCGGCGGCGGGGATCGGCTACCGCCACCTTGCCGCGCTCGGCGGCTTGAGGGGACGCCAGCGCCTGGAGGGCCCGTCGCCGAACGCGTACTGGCGCGTCGGCGGCTTCCGCAACTACGCCGACTATGCGATGGCACCGGCATTCCGCGAAGGTCTCGATGAACTGCTCGCCCTTGGGCGCCGGCACGCGTGCGCGATCATGTGCGCGGAAGCGCCGTGGTGGCGCTGTCACCGGCGCATCGTCACCGACTATCTCCTCGCCGAAGGCGTGCCCATGAAGCACATCCTCGGCCCCGGCCGGATCGAACCGGCGCGGATGACGCCGGCTGCGGTGCGCCGGAAGGACGGCGTCCTCTGCTATCCGGGGGTCGAGGATCCGCTGCCGTAGCGGCGTCTCAGTGCGCGAGGACGTCGACGAGGAACCGGGCGTAGAGGTCGGGGCGCTCGATGTTCATCGAATGCCCAACGCCGGCGACGGCCGCGAACCGGCAGGAGGGCATCAGCCGCGCCATCTCCTCGAGATCGGCCCTCGGGATGAACGGGTCGAGATCGCCCCACAGCACGAGATGCTCGTGGCGGAGGTCCCTGATCCGGGCGTGAAGGCCGCCCGACTGCCATTCGCGGTTCAGATGGTGGGGCGTGCCGAACCAGATCCCGTCGGAGACGCCGAAGGTCCGGTCGACGAGCCGCTCGAACAGCGCCCGCTGCTCGCCGGTCGTGCCCTCGGCGAACTCGGGCTCGCGGCCGGACTCGAGGCCGTCGGCGCGGAACAGGGTCGGTGCCACCAGGGCGAGGGCCTTCCGCGTGTTGCGGCGCGACGCCTTCATGATCTCGAACAGGGCGAGGCCGTCGGGCTCGAAGCGAAGCCCCTTCGGCGGCACCGGATCGAGCGCCAGCACCTTGCCGAACCGCTCGGGCTCGGCGAGCAGCATGTAGGCGCCGATCAGGCCGCCGGTCGAATGGGTGGCGAGATGGCAGCGGGCGATGCCGAGGGCGCGCAACACCGCCAGCATGTCCTGGGCGTGGGTGGGGATGGAATAGTTCCCGTAGTCCGAGGCCGGCGGCGGCTTGTCGGAGAGGCCGCAGCCGCGCCAGTCGACGGCGACGGTGCGCACGCCCGCGGGCAGCCCTGCCCAGGCGAGCTCGAACCAGTCGGCGCAGGCGAGGTTGCCGTGGATGAACAGCACCACGGTGTCGCCGGAGCCGTGCTCGACATAGTGTAGGCGGAGGTCGTTGACGTCGACGAACGGCATCGCTCGCTCCCGGACGCGCCGTGCCTCTGTAGCGCCAGAGCACGGGGGCTGTCCATGTCCGCGAGCGGGCGGTTTCCTGCGCAGAGGGCGCCAGCCGCGCTTGATCGAACGTCGCTTCTCGCCGATGATCGGGCCAGCATCAAGGGGGAGGACGCCATGCCGATGACCGAAAGAAGCTATCTCAGTCTCGGGCCGCACGGTTTCCACAGGGTCGCCTATTTCGAATGGGGTGATCCCGGCAACGACGACGTTCTGGTCTGCGTGCACGGGCTCACCCGGCGCGGCCGCGACTTCGATGCCCTTGCCCGAGACCTGGAGGACCGCTACCGCGTGGTCACCGTCGACCTGCCGGGTCGCGGCGACAGCCACTGGCTTCCCGTCGCCGCCGACTATCAGCCGACGACCTATCTCCAGGACATGGCCGCCCTGATCGCCCGCCTCGGTGTCGAGACGGTCGACTGGGTCGGCACCTCGCTCGGCGGGCTTCTCGGCATGATGCTGGCCAGCCAGCCCAACTCGCCCATCCGCAAGCTCGTCTGCGTCGACATCGGCGGCTACATCGACAAGCCGGCGCTCGAGCGCATCGCCTCCTTCGTCGGCTCCGATCCCGAATTCGACGACCTCAAGGGGCTGGAGCTGCACCTCCGCCAGGTCGGGGCGCCCTACGGCCCGCTCACCGACGCCGAGTGGGCGCACCTCGCACGATACGGCTCCCGCCGCGACCCGAAGACCGGGAAATGGTGCCTGCACTACGATCCCCGCATCGCCGAGCCGTTCAAGGAGGGGTTTTCCGAGCCGGTCGATCTGTGGCCCCTGTGGGACGCCGTGCCGTGCCCGGTGCTGGTGCTCAGGGGCGAGCGGTCGGACGTGCTGTTGAAGGAGACGGCGGAGGAGATGATGACGCGCAAGCCGGCGGCCGAGCTCGTCGAGTTCGCCGACGTCGGTCACGCGCCGATGCTGATGGACCAGGGCCAAATCAGAGTCGTCCGCGAATGGCTGGTGGCGTGAGTCGGGAACGGATGCGAGGGGCGCCGCCGGTACGGGATCGCGGCCATGGATGAGGCTTTGGCGGCGAAGCCGGCGGAGCAGGCGTTCACGCTCTCCTCGCCGGACCGCTTCATCAACCGCGAGCTGTCCTGGCTCGCCTTCAACGAACGCGTGCTGGAGGAGGCCCGCAACCTCCGCCACCCGCTGCTTGAGCGCGTCCGCTTCCTGTCGATCTCGGCGTCGAACTGGGACGAGTTCTACATGGTGCGAGTCGCCGGCCTCAAAGGCCAGGTCGAGGCCGGCATCAGTGAGCCGAGCCAGGACGGCCGGACGCCGGCGCAGCAGCTCGCCGAGATCCTCGAGCGCAGCAACCGGCTTCGCGAGGCGCAGCAGGCGTGCTGGCAGGAGCTGCGCCAGGAGCTGCGCCGCGAGGGGATCGTCGTCGTCGACAGCAAGGAGCTGTCGGCGAAGGACAAGCGCTGGCTCGAGCGGCGGTTCCTCGAGCAGGTGTTTCCGGTGCTGACGCCGATCGCCGTCGATCCGGCCGCGGCCTTTCCGTTCATCCCCAACCTCGGCTTCTGCCTGTTCCTCGAGCTCGAGCGGCCGGGCGGGCAGGGGATGCATTCGCTGATCCCGATCCCCCGCCAGGTGGAGCGCTTCGTCCGTCTGCCCGGCGACAACATCCGCTTCATTCCGCTCGAGGAGATCATCTGGCTGTTCATCGACCGCCTCTATCCCAGCTTCAAGGTCGTGCGCAGCGGCTGCCTCAGGGTGATCCGCGACAGCGTCATGGAGATCGACGAGCGCGCCGAGGATCTGGTGCGCACCTTCGAGACGGCACTGAAGGCGCGCCGCCGTGGCTCGGTGATCCGGCTTTCGATCAACGCCGACATCGACACCGAGCTCAAGGCGCGCATCGTCGACGAGCTCGACGTCGACGAGGAGGACGTGTTTCTCCGCGAGGGACTCGTCGGCCTTGCCGATCTCCGCCAGCTGATCGTCGACGACCGCCCCGATCTGGTGTTCAAGCCGTTCGAGCCGCGCTTCCCGGAACGCGTTCGCGACTTCGGCGGCGACATCTTCGCCGCCATCCGCGCCAAGGACTTCGTCGTCCACCACCCTTACGAGAGCTTCGACGTCGTCGTCCAGTTCGTCGCCCAGGCTGCCCGCGATCCGGCGGTGGTCGCCATCAAGCAGACCCTCTACCGCACCTCTAGCAACTCGCCGATCGTCGCCGCGCTGATCGAGGCGGCGGAGGCCGGCAAGCAGGTGACAGCGGTGGTCGAGCTCAAGGCGCGGTTCGACGAGGAGGCAAACATCCGCTGGGCGCGCGAACTCGAGAGCGCCGGCGCCAACGTCGTCTACGGCTTCGTCGACAAGAAGATCCACGCCAAGGTCAACCTCGTCGTCCGCCGCGAGGGCGGCCGGCTCCGCTCCTACGCCCATTTCGGCACCGGCAACTACCATCCGGTCACCGCCCGCATTTATACCGACCTGTCGTTCTTCACCTGCGACGAGGCGTTGTGCGAGGACGCGGCCTCGGCCTTCAATTACATGACCGGCTATGATCCGCCGCGCAAGCTGAAGCGTCTGGCGCTGGCGCCGAACAGCCTCCGCCAGGCGTTGATGCGGCTGATCGAGGACGAGATCGAGCACGTGCGGGCCGGTCGGCCGGGGACGATCTGGCTCAAATGCAACGCGCTGATCGACGCCCGCCTGATCGATGCCCTCTACCGCGCGTCCCAGGCGGGCGTGCGCATCGAGGGGATCATCCGCGGCATCTGCGGGCTCCGCCCGGGCGTTCCGGGCCTGTCCGAGACCATCCGCATCAGGAGCATCGTCGGCCGCTTTCTCGAGCACTCGCGCATCGTCGTCTTCGGCGCCGGCGAGCCGCTGCCGTCGGACGCCGCCAAGGTGTTCATTTCGTCCGCCGACTGGATGGGCCGCAACATGGACCGGCGGGTGGAGACGCTGGTGCCGATCGAGAACGCGACCGTCCACCGCCAGCTCCTCGACGAGATCATGGTCCGCTCGCTCAAGGACAGCCTGCAGAGCTGGGAGCTCGCCGCCGACGGCGGCTACCGCCGCATCGCCGGCGGCGACGGCGGCTTCTCCGCCCACACCTATTTCATGACCAATCCGAGCCTGTCCGGCCGCGGCAGTGCCTTGAAGCGCCGCCGGCGCCCCGCCGCCGGCCAGGCCCGCGGCTGAGCATCTTGGCAGGAGCGTCGTCCAGCGAGCGCAGAGGCGCTAGTCCGCCTGATGGGCGGTGAGAAACATCGCCTTCTCCAGGGCGACGAAGAAGTCTTGATATGGACCCGCGTCTTCGATCGCCTCGAGCTGGTACTGTGCGTTGGCACGGACCAGGGTCTGCGATTCTCCGCGCGGGCGAACCGTGACCGTCATGCGGAGCTGGTACGGGCTGCCGACCTCGGAGCGGCCGAACTTGGTGCCGCTCACCGACCCCAGCGTGGCGTCGGCCTTGTCGAGCACGAAGCCGAGATCCTGCATCGTCGCCATCACCGTCCGCAGCGTCTTGGTCCTGTCCGTCGTGTCGAAGGCACGGGTCTGGAAGCTGCGGAGCTGAACCTGGCTGGCAGCGGTCGCCAGTGCCTGTTGGCGCGAATCCGTCTGGCAGCCCGTAGCGGCGAGGGTGACGGCGACGACCGCCGCAGACAGCAGATGGCTCTTCGACGGTCTCATATCTCGTGCGCCTCCAGGAACACCGACTTGGACAGCTTCTCGAAGAATTCCTGGTAGAGCCCCGGATCGTCGAGTTGCTCCAGCTTGGTGATTTCGTTGTGAGTGTTCCACACGATGCGTTGGAAGGTCACCCTGACGACGGTGCTGGTTCCTTGTTCCCCGTAGGGTCGGGTGACCAGGGAGACACGGATCCTCTGGTTCTGGTCAATGGGAACGACCGCTCCGGTGAGCACCGCGAACAGCAAGGCGCCGACGACCTGTCCAGCCTCGGTCGCGTCGCGATCCTTGGAGGCGACGATCAGGCCGAGCTCGGTTTCGCTCTCATCGAGCGTGTAACCGAGATCCTGCAGGACCGCCGCGGAAGCCGACAGAAGCATCGCCTCGTTGCCGCTGTCCAACCTTCGGGTTTGCAGCTGTCGCTTTTCGAGGCTCTCGTGGCCGAGCCGGAGGGCTTGCGGCGGCACTGTCTGCTGGCACGCAGCCAGCAAGAGACCGACGAGCATTCCAGCGGCCAGTGCCCGGGCTGAAACCCTGAACGCGCACATGTGCCGTGGCTCGGCTCAGAAGCGCGAGGTGTGATAAGCGAAATCGCGCACCGTCCGGTCCTTGTCGAACTTGATGATGACGGTAAGCGTCCGCTGGCTTGTGGAACTCGCCCCCGCCGCCGAGCCGTAGTAGGGCGCGCCGGCACCGCCGACCAAGCCGGCGCCGACGAGGGCGCCGCCGAGGACCAGTGCTGATACGCCGCCGCTGCTGTGGGAGTAGACGCGCTCGGTGGTGATCCTGTCGTAGATCCAGACCTCGCGGCTCTGCTCGTCGGTGGAGACGATATTCGGCGAGCCGAGGACCTGTGCGACCTCGCCTCCGCTCATGCCGACCCGGATCTCACGCTGCACGGTGCCGAGAGTGAGTCTGTCACCATCCTGGGCCTGGACCGCAGCGCGATGGTCCTGGGCACTCATGCAGCCGGCAAGGACGGCGAGCAGCAACACGGCAACAGCGCGGACCGAGAACATCTGGGCCTCCAGCGGTCTTGCCCTTTCCGACAAGTTTAACGAGAATCGAGCATATTTGCAACTAAACCGTGTCTATTGGCGGAAGGCGGCCTTCGGTCACGGCTGGCGTGCCCGCGATTCGCCCGGCCGGCGCAAGAGGGGGCGTCGGCGGCGGCAGCAGCGACGGGACGGGCGGGCCGCCGACCCGCCGGGGCCGGGCGCTTTCCGCCCGCAGTTCCGCCGCATTCGTCTGCCGTTGTGCGGCGGGCGCTCTGGCGCTATCCACGGCCACGACGCAGCGGCGCGGGGACAGGGCGGCGATGGCGAAGAGCAAGCGAGCGGACGGTAGGACGAGTGCGAACGGCAAGCGGCCCGCACCGGCGCCGCGGCGCCGGCTCGTGCCGGCGGCGCTGCGCTGGCTCGCGGTGGCTGCCGTCTGGTCGACGGTGGCGGTCGGGCTGTTGCTGGCCTGGTACGCCACCGACCTTCCCGACCTCGACCAGGCGATCGCCGCGACGCGCCGTCCTGCGGTCACCGTGCTCGCCGCCGACGGCTCGGAGTTGGCGACCGCGGGCGATCTCTACGGCCTGCCGGTCGAGGTGCGGGACCTGCCGCCGGCGCTGCCGACAGCCGTGCTCGCCATCGAGGACCGGCGGTTCTACGGCCACTTCGGCATCGACGTCATCGGCCTCGCGCGCGCGCTCGTGGTCAACGTCCGCGCCGGTGCGATCGTCCAGGGCGGCAGCACGATCACGCAGCAGGCGGCGAAGAACCTGTTTCTGTCGCCCGAGCGCACGCTCAAGCGCAAGGTCCAGGAGCTGATGCTGGCGCTGTGGCTCGAACGGCGCTTCAAGAAGGACCAGATTCTCGCCATCTATCTCAACCGCGCCTACTTCGGGGCCGGCACCTACGGGGTCGACGCCGCCGCCCGCAAGTACTTCGCGGTGCCGGCGGCGCGCGTTTCCACATACCAGGCGGCGATGCTCGCCGGCCTGTTGCGGGCGCCTTCGCGCTACAACCCGCGGGCCGACCCCGGCCTCGCCGACCGCCGGGCACGCCAGGTTCTGGCCAGCATGGTCGATGCCGGATTCCTCAGTGCGCGCGAGGCGGAGACGGCGCTCGCTTACAAGGGCGCCGTGCTGGCAGGCCGAGGTGGCGGCAGCGGACGCTACTTCGTCGACTGGGTGCTGGAGCTGGTGCCGGACTTCGTCTCGGCCCAGGACAAGGACATCGTCGTCACCACGACGCTCGATCCGCGCCTGCAGCGGCTGGCCGAGCACCGGCTGCGCGAGGTTCTCGCCGGGCCGGGCGCCAAGGCCGGCATCGGCCAGGCGGCGCTCGTAGCGATGACGCCCGGCGGCGCCGTCCGCGCGATGGTCGGCGGTCGCGACTATGGCGAGAGCCAGTACAACAGGGCGGTGCAGGCGCGACGCCAGCCGGGCTCGGCGTTCAAGCCGTTCGTCTTCCTCGCCGGCCTGGAGGCGGGGATGTCGCCCGAGACGCGAGTGATCGACGGCCCGCTTTCGGTCAACGGCTGGCAGCCGCGGAACTTCTCGGGCGCCTACGCTGGCGAGGTCACGCTCGCCGACGCTCTCGCTCAGTCGATCAACACCGTCGCCGTCCAGGTCAGCGAGCGGGCCGGGCGGCGGCGGGTCGTCGACGTTGCCCGGCGCCTCGGCGTGGCCGCGGAGATGAGCCCGTCGCCGAGCCTCGCCCTCGGCACCGAGGAGGTGAGCCTGCTTGGGCTGACCACGGGTTATGCCGTGTTCGCCCGCGGCGGCCTCGGCGTGCTCGCGTATGCCGTCGAGACCATCCACGATGCCGACGGCCGGCTCCTTTACCGGCGTGCCGGCAGCGGCCCAGGGCGCATGGCGTCGGCCGAGGATGCCGCGGCGATGACGTGGATGCTGGAGGCTGCCGTGCGGTCGGGCACCGGCCGCGCAGCGCGATTGACGCGGCCCGCCGCCGGCAAGACCGGCACCAGCCAGAACTTCCGCGACGCCTGGTTCGTCGGCTTCACCGCCGACTACGTCTCCGGCGTCTGGATGGGCAACGACGACGACCGGCCAAGCCGCGGCGTCACCGGCGGCGGCCTACCGGCGCGGCTGTGGCAGGCGTTCATGGCCGATGCCCACGAGGGGCTGCAGGTCCGGCCGCTGCCGGGCATGGCGCCGCGACCGGCGCCGCCGCCTGCCTCGACGCCGCCGGCGCAGCCGCCGCCGAGGCGGGACTTCTTCGAGCGGCTGAAGGACGTGTTCGCCACCGAGGAGCAGTAGAACGCCGGGCCGGGGACTCCGCCCCGGCCGTCACTCGGCGATGCGGGCGATGGTGGCCGACGTGCTGTAGCCGGGCTCGATGCGGGCCAGCACCACCCGGCCGCCGTAGCGCCGTACCAGGTCGGCGCCGACCACCTCCTCGAGCCGGTAGTCGGCGCCCTTGACCAGGACGTCCGGGCGCAGGGCCTCGATCAGCCGGATCGGCGTGTCCTCGCCGAAGACCACAACCAGGTCGACGCTGGCCAGCGACGCCAGCACAGTCGCCCGCGCCGCCTCGGACTGGACCGGCCGTTCGGGACCCTTGAGCCGAGCCACCGAGGCGTCGCTGTTGAGGCCGACCACCAGGCGGTTGCACGCCGCCCTGGCCTGGGCGAGCAGCGAGACGTGGCCGGGATGGAGAAGATCGAAGCAGCCGTTGGTGAAGCCGATCCTGAGATCCTGGCGCCGCCACACCTCGACGCGGTCCCTGGCCGGGCCGAGGGTCACCACCTTGGCCTCGGCGCGACTCAGGTCCTGGTGGCGCAGCGCGTCGGCGAGTTCCGCCGCATAGGCAACGGCGGTGCCGACCTTGCCGACGACGATGCCGGCGGCGACGTTGGCGAGCGCCGCCGCATCCTCGAGCCCCGCTCCGACCGCCAGCCCCGCCGCGAGCGTGGCGACGACGGTGTCGCCGGCGCCCGAGACGTCGAACACCTCCAAGCGTTCGGCGGCCAGGTGGGTCGGATCGCCGTCGGCGGTGACCAGGGTCATGCCGTCCTTGCCGAGGGTCACCACCACCGCCCCGACGCCGCAGGCGGCGATGAGGTCCCTGGCCGCCGCCGCCGCGTCCTCAGGCGTGGCCACCGGCCGGCCCGACGCCTCGGCGAGCTCGGCGCGATTGGGCGTGACCACGTCGGCGCCACGGTAGCGGCCGTAGTCGCGCCCCTTCGGATCGACGATGACAGGACGGCCCAGTCCGCGGGCGATGGCGATCAGCTCGGCGGCGAGGCCGTCGGCGAGCACGCCCTTGCCGTAATCCGAGAGCACCACCGCGCCGCAGTCCTGCAGAAACCGCTGGAAGGTCTCAGCCACTTTCAGCCGGACCGCCGGCGGCAGCGGTCGCACGCATTCGCGGTCGGCGCGGACGATTTGCTGGCTCGCAGCGAGATAGCGGGTCTTGATCGAGGTCTCGCGATCGGCGTCCACGATCAGCCCCTCGCCGGCGCCAGGGTGCTCAGCCAGCAGTTGGCGGATCTCGCCGGCGGCGGCGTCTCTGCCGGCGACCGCGACCAGGCGCGCCGCCGCCCCCAGCGCCGCGAGATTGCGGACGACGTTGCCGGCGCCGCCCAGCATGGCGATCTCGCGCTCGATGCGGAGCACCGGGATCGGCGCCTCCGGCGAGATGCGGTCGACGCTGCCGAACACGTAGCGGTCGAGCATGACATCGCCGACACACAGCACCCGCGCTCCCGAAAGCGCGTCGACGAGAGGACCCAGCCGGGAGCGGGCGCTCATACGAGCCCCAGCTCGATCTCGAGGGTGGCGCACAGCATCTGGCCGAGCGTGATGTGCATCTCCTGAATGCGCGCCGTCGTCGTCGAGGGCACGATCAGCAAGGGCTCGGCGAGGCCGACCAGCCGTCCGCCGCTGCCGCCGGTGAGGGCGGCCGCGACGCAGCCAAGCTCGCGGGCCGCCTCGAGACCGCGGACGACGTTCTCGCTCTTTCCCGATGTCGAAATGCCGATGCAGACGTCGTCCGGCCGGCACAGCGCGCGGACCTGGCGCTCGAACAGGCGATCGAAGCCGAGGTCGTTGCCGATCGCGGTCAGCGCCGAGGTGTCGGTGGTCAGCGCCAGCGCCGCGACCGGTTCGCGATCGCGGGCATATCGGACGGCGAGCTCGGTGGCCAGGTGCTGGGCGTCGGCGGCGCTGCCGCCGTTGCCGAAGAACACCAGCTTGCCGCCCGCCCTCACCGCCTCGGCGGAGGCCGCGACCAGCCGCCGGAACGGCTCGCGCACGGCGGCGCGGGTCCCGGCAAGCACGGCCGCATGCTCGTCGAGCTCACGGTCGAAGAACGCGTCGATATCCATCTCGTGCCGGCTCAAGGGGTGCGCGTCCGTCGCGGCGTCGCCGCCGGTCTTATTGATCACGCCGATCGAACGCTGTCCATCGCAAAAAAAACCGAGCGGGCCGCGGTTTCCCTGTGCCTACGTCGAGAGGAACCGGATGTCGCCGTCCTCGAGGACGAGGCAGGTCAGGCGACCCGTATAGAAGGCGCCGGTGTCGATGCCGATGCGGTTCCTGCGGATGTCCGGCCTGGGCACGATGGAGTGGCCGTGGACCACGCGCTTGCCGAAGTCGTCGCTCGAGTCGAGAAACGTCTCGCGGATCCACATCAGATCGCGCGGCCGCTGATCCTCCGGCGCGACGCCGGGCCGCATTCCGGCATGGACGAACAAGTAGTCGCCTTCGACGTGGTAGAGCCCGAGGCCTCGCAGGAAGGCGAGGTGATCGGGCGGCAGAGCCTCGCCGAGGCGCTGGCGCAGGGTTTCAAGGGTGTCGGTGCCGAAGAGCATCCAGCCGACCGGAATCCCATAGCTCGCCAGTGTCGCGTCGCCGCCGTTGAACAGCCAGTTGGCGTCCGCCCGCTCGGTCAGGAAGCGAAGCATCATGTCCTCGTGGTTGCCCTTCAGGTGGACGCGCGCGAACCCCTCGAGAGGTTCGTGAATGAGTATCTCCAGGACCTCGAACGAGCCCGGCCCGCGATCGACGTAGTCGCCGAGGTAGACGAGCGACCTCCGCTTGCCCGGAGCAGCCCCGGCATCGGCAAGGATGCGCTCGTGCAGTTGACGCAGGAGATCGCTGCGGCCGTGAATGTCGCCGATGACGTAGACGCGGCTGCCTTCGGGCACCCGCGAGGACGTCGCATCGCCATTGAAACGGGGCAGGGCCTCCAGGAGGGGTCCGAATCTGAACATGACGCAACCATACCACGTCCGGCCAACGAGCGGGCGCCCGAGTCGACATCCCGGCGAAGCGTCGCCGTTCCGGCATAAGGAGGTTCTTAACATCTTCGCCCCTAGCGTGCGCTCCGATCACGCGGTTGCAGGGGATTTCGGGTGTCGCTGTCCGGACCGATCGCTGTTTCGCCGACACCGGCAGCGCCGGCGAGCACGGCCGAGCGCCGCCTGTACGACGCCCTGCGGCGCCTCGCCGCAAGCCGGTCGCGATGGTTCGCCGTTCACGTGCATCTGTCCACCCTACCGGCGGCGCGGCTGCGGCCGCAGAGCCTGCGCACGGCCATCCGTCCCTTCGAGGCGCTGGTCGCCCTCCATGAAGCGCAGGTGTTCAGCGTTGCCGGGGGCGACCTCGTCCTTCTCTGCCGCGACGTGCCGGTCGAGGAGGTCGACGTCGCCCTCTACAGGCTGCGAGCGCTGGTCGGCGACGAGGCGATGACCGGGGCTTGCGCCATCGACGACGAAGCCTTCGTCAGCTGGTACGACCTGTCGCAGAAGGAGGACTATGAGCTGCTCCTGGCGTTCGCCCGGAGCGTGGCCGCCGATGACGCGCCCGGCGTCGGTTCCGCCGAGACGTGCGCCCCGGCGGCGAGCGCCGGCCGCCCGCTCGCGCCGGCCGAGCTGTCGGGCGTCCTGCGCAGGCTGCAGGAGGTGCGCATCGCCGACTTCGTGCGGCAGCAGACGGCGCTCGAGGTCCTGCAGGGAGGCCGTGCCAGACCCTTGTTCCTCGAGACCTACGTCTCGATGACCGAGCTCGGGGCGCGCGTCGCGCCGGGGGCGGACCTCTTCGCCAGTCCGTGGCTCTTCCAGTATCTCACCCAGTTCCTCGACCGCCGCCTCATGGTTCACCTGGCGCGCCAGAGCCTCGCCAGGGAGGCCGTGCCGATCAGCATCAATCTCAACGTCGGCACCGTCGCGACCCGGGAGTTCGCCCGCTTCAGCGAGACCCATGGCGCCCGCCCGGGCCACATCATCGTCGAGATCCTGCTCACCGACGCGCTGGCGGATGCGCGAGCCTTCGCCAGGGCGCGGGCCGCCCTCAGCGACAGGGGCTACCCCGTTCTGATCGACGGTATCAGCCCATGGAGCCCGCAGTTCCTCAGCGTTGCGGCGCTTCGGCCGGATCTTGTCAAGATCTGGTGGGGGCGGGGGACGGCACCTCGCGTATCGCCGGAGAGCGTCGCGGCGCTCAGGGACATGGTCGAGCGTTGCGGCAAGGACAGCGTCGTTCTCGCCCGCGCCGACTCGGAAGAGGCGGTCAAGTGGGCGCTCGATCTCGGCATCCAGCGGTTCCAGGGCCGCTTCATCGACCGGCTGGTCGAGGCGATGACCGGCCGGGCGAGGGCCTGAGTACGGCGATGCGGCACCAGGCGGCCGAAGCCATTGTGGCGACGAGCGGAACCGGCCCCGGTCGCACCCACCTGCTGCTCGACTACCTGCGGCTCCTCGCCCCGCGCAAGGCGGGCCGGCGGGCGGTACACCTCCAGCTCTCGCGCCTGCGGCCGTTCAACCGGCGTGAGCACCACATCCTGGCCGCCACCGAAGGCCTCGAGCCGATGGCCGGCTCCGAGGCGGGGCAGCTGTTCCAGCTCGCCAACGCCGACCTCATCTTCGTCTACAAGGCGGAGCTGCAGCCCTGGGTCGAGAGGGAGGTGAGGAAGGTCTGCTACCTGTTCAGCGACGATCCTCTGGTCGCCGAGGAACCGAAGCATGGCCGGCTTGCCGTCTGGTACGACATCGAACGCGACTACGACCGCTTCCTCAAGCTCGTCCGCGCACTCCTGTCGGGCCAAGAGGAGGAGCCTGTGCCGGGCGGTTCCTCGTCGAACACGCGGGCGCGCCTCAAGGAGAAGCAGCGCGAAGGCGACGCGCTCACCCCCGACCTGCTTGGCAAGGTCGAACAGGCCCTGCGGCAGACGGATCTGTCCAACCTGGTGCGCCGGCAATCGGTGTGCTCGCTTGCCTCGCACCGTGTTCCCATCACCCACTTCAGCGAGATCTTCGTCTCCATCGCCGCGCTTCGCGAGACGGTGCTGCCCAACGTCAACCTCGCGGCCAATCGCTGGCTGTTCCAGCACCTGACCGAAACGCTAGACCGCAGGGTGCTCAACCTCCTCGCCAAGCCCGAGCGCGCGATCGGAGGTGAGGACCTGAGCCTCAACCTCAACCTCTCGACCATCCTGTCCGAGGATTTCCACAGGTTCGACCGCAGCCTGCCCGCTGCGCGGGTCGGCTCCCTGATCGTCGAGCTGCAGCCCGTCGACGTCTTCTCCGATCCCGGCCGCTACATGGTCGCTCGCGACCTGCTCAAGGACAAGGGCTATCGTCTGTGCCTCGACGGCCTGACGCCGACGGACCTCCAGCTCTACGATCCGGTCCGCCTCGGCGTCGACTTCGTCAAGGTGATCTGGGATCAGGCCGTCCTCGCCAGGAAGGCCGAGGTCCACGCCCGTCTCGCCGCCGTCCTCCGCCGCATGGGCCGGTGCCAGGCCGTGCTCTGTCGCATCGATGCGGCCGAAGGCGTCGAGTTCGGCCGCTCCCTCGGAATCGGCCTGTTCCAGGGGAGGTACGTCGAGAGGCTGGTCTCGGAGGACCGGCGGCGTCGTCAGCTGTTGCGGTTGAAACGCCCCGCCAACGACGGCACATAAGGGGTCGCGCCCGAAGGCGGGCATCCGATCCGAAAAGGCCTCGATGAGCGACGGAACCCGGGAAGACCTCGTCGACGTCCGCGGCCTGACCAAGCGGTTCGGTCCGGTCGTGGCCCTCGACGACGTGAGCTTCTCCATCACCCGCGCCTCGACGACGGCGCTCCTCGGCGGCAACGGCGCCGGCAAGACGACGACGCTGGCGATCCTCCTCGGCCTCCTCCTGCCGACATCGGGCAACGTCACCGTGCTCGGCTGCGACATGGTCCGCGGCCGTCACGGCGCGCTCGGACGGATGAACTTCTCCTCGCCCTATGTCGACCTGCCGCGCCGGCTCTCGGTTGCCGAGAACCTCACGGTGTACGCCCATCTTTACGGCATCCGCTCTGTGCAGGCGCGCATCCGCGCTCTGGCCCGCGACCTCGAGATCGAGCCGTTCCTCGACCGGGCGAGCGGCGAGCTGTCGTCGGGCCAGCGGACCCGCGTGGCGCTGGCGAAGGCGCTGCTCAACGAGCCGGAACTCCTCCTCCTCGACGAGCCGACGGCGTCCCTGGACCCGGATACCGCCGACTGGGTTCGCGGCTACCTGGAGACCTACCGGCGGCACTCCGGCGCGACCATTCTCCTCGCCTCCCACAACATGAGGGAGGTCGAGCGGCTCTGCGACCACGTGATCATGCTCAAGGCCGGCGCCATCGTCGACCGCGGATCGCCCGGCGAGCTGGCCCTGCGCTACGGCCGCGAAACGATGGAGGAGGTGTTCCTGGACATCGCGCGCGACCGGCGGGCGGGCGCGGCCGGGCAGCGGCGGGCGGCAAGGCGATGAGGGGGGCCGACGCCCCCGACCGGCGCGAACGATCGTTCTCGTGGCGGCGGGTCAAGGCGGTGATGCTGCGCCACCTCTATATCCTCCGGCACTCCTGGCCCCGGGTGCTCGATCTCGCCTACTGGCCGACCGTGCAGATGATCCTCTGGGGGTTCGTGACCAAGTTCTTCCTCGGGCACAGCTCGTGGGTGGCCGAGGCCGCCGGTGTCCTGATCAGCGCCGTGCTGCTGTGGGACGTGTTCTTCCGCTCCAACCTCGGCGTCGCGCTGACGTTCCTCGAGGAGATGTGGGCGCGCAACTTCGGCCAGCTGTTCGTGAGCCCGCTCCGGCCGATCGAGATGGCGGTTGCGATGACCCTGTTGAGCCTGGTCCGCACGGTCATCTCGGTGACGCCGGCCGCCTTCCTGGCGCTGCCGCTGTTCGATGTCTGGGTGTTCTCGTTAGGCCTCCCGCTCGCCGCCTTCTTCGCCAACCTGATGCTGTTCGGCTGGAGCATCGGGCTGATGGTGTCGGCGGCCGTCCTCCGCCTCGGTCTCGGCGCCGAGAACCTGGCGTGGGTCGCCATCTTCGCCGTGGCACCGCTCAGCTGCATCTACTACCCGATCGACACGCTGCCGGCATGGCTGCAGCCGGTCGCCTGGGCGCTGCCGTCCTCGCACGTATTCGAAGGCATGCGCGCGGTGCTGTTCGAGCAGGAGTTCCGCCTCGACCTGTTGGCCGGCGCCGTCGGCCTCAACGCTCTCTACCTGGCGGCCGCGATCGCCTTCTTCCTCTACATGTTCCACCTCGCCCGCCGCCGCGGCCTTCTCCTGCAGCAGGGGGAATGAGGGCCTAGTCGGCGGCAGGCAGCTCGATCTGCTCGGGATGTGTGGCCTCGATCAGGGGGCCGTTGCGCCGGACGATCCATCCGCGGACCCGCACCGGCCGGCCCTGCAAGCCGAGGAGGTCGAGGCCGGCCTCCTCGAACAAGGGCAGGCTCGCCTTCGCAATGGACACGGTGAAATCGGTTCGCCAGTCCTCGCCGAAGTTGAGGTAGACGCGATCGCGGACCCGCGCGGCAGCGACGACGACGCCTTCGACTAGCTGGTAGCTGTCGAAATAGGCTTGCGCGTCCTCCGCCTTGCGGACGGCATAGAACGGGTGGTGCCAGAGGCCGCGGCGTGCCCGCCGCGCCTCTCCTTCGATGGCCAGCATCTCGGCGAGGCGGGCCCGGTGGGCGGCGTCGCCGACCACCCGCACCATGCCCCGCCTCAGCATCTCGCCTTGCAGCCAGAGACCGTCGTCGCGGACCACGTGGGCGACGAGGCGCCGGTGGCGGTCCGTCGCTCCTCCGCGGTGCAAGAGCCGGATGCGTCGGCCCGCCGTCAGCTCGGCGAGCGTTCGCCGTGCGTTCTCGGCGAGCGGCCAAGCGTCGGCGCCGGTCCGGCTTGACGCCGGCCGCGGCGCCTGTACGCCGACCAGGCGCACGGCCGTGGTGCCGAACAGCGGACGATCGAGGACCAGCGTATCGCCGCTGAGGACATCGACAACGGCGGCCTGTTCCTCGCGGGGCCGGTCGGAGGCGCCGGCCGCGGCATGTACCGAGATCGCCAGCGCCACGGCCAGGGCTGCAAGCATCCGTGCCATCGGCGGCGAGCATGGCGCAATCGCCGGGCGGTCGCAAACATCGCGTGGCCGGGCCGCGGTCGGCCCGCCGCAAGCTATTTCCTGCCGGCGTCCGATGCCTATAATGCCCGCCGATCAGCAGTCCGAGACCCGTGATGGACGCCCGGCTTCAGCGCGACGACCTGTTTCCCGAGATCGAGCCCTACGAGAGCGGCATGCTGGTCCTCGACGGCCGCCACACGATGTACTGGGAGCAGTCGGGCAACCCGGCCGGCGACCCCGTCCTGTTCATCCACGGCGGCCCCGGCGCCGGAGCCTCGCCGGCGCACCGGCGGTTCTTCGATCCGCGCCACTACCGCATCATCGTCTTCGACCAGCGCGGGTGCGGCCGCTCGCGGCCGTTCGCCGAGGTGCGCGACAACACCACCGACCATCTGGTCGCGGACATGGAGCGGCTGCGCCGGCATCTCGGGGTCGACCGGTGGATCCTGTTCGGCGGCTCGTGGGGATCGACGCTGGCGCTGGCGTATGCCCGAAGCCGGTCCGACCGCTGCGCCGGCTTCGTGCTCCGCGGCGTCTTCCTCGGCACGCGCCGGGAGATCGACTGGTTCCTTTACGGCATGGAGACCGTCTTCCCCGAGGCCCACCGCGCCTTTCGCGAGTTCCTGCCGGCGGCCGAGCAGGGCGATCTGCTCGCCGGGTACCACCGCCGGCTGACCGATTCGAGCCCGCGCGTCCACGGTCCAGCAGCCGCCGCCTGGAGCCGCTACGAAAGCACCTGCTCCAACCTGATGCCGCGCCCGGAGGGGCCGGCCCTGGCCGCGGACGGCTCGGCGCTGGCGCTGGCACGCATCGAGGCGCACTACTTCGTCAACGACGCCTTTCTCGGCGACGACGTCCTGCTCGGCGCCGTCGACCGGCTGGCCGGCGTTCCGGCGGTGATCATCCAGGGGCGCTACGACATGGTGTGCCCGATCGTCACCGCCGACCGGCTCGCCCGCGCCTGGCCGGGGGCCGAGTACGTGATCGTGCCGGACGCCGGCCATTCGGCGCTGGAGCCGGGGATCCGCGCGGCGCTGGTGCGGGCCACCGAGGCGATGAAGACGCGGGCGTTGCCGTAGGGCCGCGGCGCCGTGCTATAAGGCGGAGGGTCGGCTCGGAGCGCGCGCCCGTAGCTCAGTCGGATAGAGCACAGGATTCCTAATCCTGGGGTCGCAGGTTCGAGTCCTGCCGGGCGCGCCACCGACCGCCGGCCGGGACGCCGCGCGCGGGGCCTCGGTCGCTGGACAGGCTCCGGGATTCCTCATATAAGCGAAGCCGCTGCGCCGGACGCCGGAGCCGCGCACGGCCGCGGCCGGAGATGCCCAGGTAGCTCAGTTGGTAGAGCACATGACTGAAAATCATGGTGTCGGTGGTTCGATTCCGCCCCTGGGCACCACCTTCCCCCGTCCCGACACATCCCCTACTGCGCCGTCGTTCGCTGTGGTATCTTTAACCCGCGAAAACTGAACATTGTTTTTGCAGTTCATCGCGCCAGAGCGCAGGTCAGAGCACGGGGGCGTAGCTCGTGCACCGAGAAAACCTGTTGGTATAATTGTTGGTATCGCCGCTCACGTGTTCGTATCCTGCCGTTCGACAGGAGGCGTTCCCTTATGTCGCTAACGCATTGACACAAACAAGAGATTCACAAGGCCGGCAGAACGTGCGATTCTGGCGGC
>CAYQSU010000068.1:0-17629 GCA_964420325.1 uncultured Rhodospirillaceae bacterium
ACGACCGCGGCCGCACAGCCACTATCCTATCAGCATGCAGTAGATCCAGTCCCCTGACTAAACGGTTACCACCTCGTGACGGGCGGGACCGAGGCTTCGCGCCCGGCCTTCGCCGGGTTTCGGCCGATCTTCGACTTTTCGCCGGAGGGGAGCGTCCTCCGACTAGGCGCGGCCTGAGAGAGCGGCTAGTATGGCGCGCGAACGGACCGGGCCGCGGCGCCGCCCCGTCGGCGCTCGACGTCCGGCGGGACCGGCACGGCACGATCGGCCGCCTATCTCCCGAGGGACACTCAAGCGGGATCATGGATCGACACGTCCAAGACGGCAGCCGAACGCGTGACCGACAGTCAACCGGAGGCGGACAATGTTGAACAAGCATGCGAAATTCGGCGGCCTGAAAGGCCCCGTCGTGCTGGTGGTCATGGACGGCGTCGGTTTCAGCCCGAATGCCGAGGGCAACGCCATCGCCCGCGCGAACACGCCGGTCCTTGACCGGCTGTTCAAAGATTACCCGAACATCCTTCTCAAGGCGCATGGGCGGGCGGTCGGGATGCCGAGCGACGACGACATGGGCAATTCGGAGGTCGGCCACAACGCGCTCGGCGCCGGCCGCGTCTACAACCAGGGCGCCTCTCTCGTCAACGACGCCATCGCCGGCGGCGAGATGTTTCGGCAGCAGACCTGGCGGGAGCTGATCGACAACGTCAAGAACCACGCATCGACGCTGCATTTCATCGGCCTGTTCTCCGACGGCAACGTCCATTCCCACATCGATCACCTGAAGGCGATGATCGTCCGCGCGAAGGAGGAAGGGCAGAAGCGGGTCCGCGTCCACATCCTCCTCGACGGCCGGGATGTTCCCGAGACCTCGGCGCTCGACTACGTCGAGCCGTTCGAGGCCTTCCTCAACGACATCCGCGGCGACGACTTCGACGCCCGCATCGCCAGCGGCGGCGGCCGCATGAACATCACCATGGACCGCTACGAAGCCAACTGGGGCATGGTTGAAAAGGGCTGGCACATCCATGTCCTCGCCGAAGGGCCGCAGTTCCGCTCGGCGGCGGAGGCGGTCAAGGCGCTCCGCCAGCAGCATCCGGGCGTCATCGACCAGGACCTGCCACCGTTCGTCATCGCCGAGCATGGCGAGCCGGTCGGCCCGATCCACGACAGCGACAGCGTGATCTTCTTCAATTTCCGCGGCGACCGGGCGATCGAGATCTCCCGGGCGTTCGAGGACGAGAGCCTCGACAAGTTCGACCGCATCCGCCGTCCCCGGATCGTCTACGCCGGCATGCTCGAGTACGACGGCGACCTGCACATCCCCAAGCGCTATCTCGTCCCGCCGCCGTCGATCCGGAACACCATCGGCGAGTATCTGGTCGGCGAAGGCGTTCGCCAGCTCGCCATCTCCGAGACCCAGAAGTACGGCCACGTCACCTATTTCTGGAACGGCAACCGCAGCGGCAAGTTCAGTGCCGAGCTCGAGACCTACGTCGAGATCCCCTCCGACCAGGTGCCGTTCGAACAGAGGCCGTGGATGAAATCGGCGGAAATCACCGACGAGATGATTCGCCAGCTCAAGACCGGCCAGTACCGCTTCGCGCGGGTCAATTTCGCCAACGGCGACATGGTCGGCCACACCGGCAACTTCGCCGCGGCGATCGTCGCCGTCGAATGCGTCGATCTCGCGCTCGCGCGTCTGTTGCCGGTCGTCGACGCGCTCGGCGGCGTGGCGCTGATCACCGCCGACCACGGCAACGCCGACGAGATGTACGAGATCGACAAGAAGACGGGCCGGCCGCAGCGCAACCCGGACGGCTCGTACAAGGCCAAGACCGCGCACACGCTCAACCCGGTTCCGTTCTTCTTCTACGACAACCAGACCAACGGCTCGGTCGGCCTCATCCGCGGCAACGACTATGGCCTCAGCAACGTCGCGGCATCCATCGTCAACCTGCTCGGCTTCGAACCGCCCGATCTCTGGGACCCGAGCATGCTCGAGTTCGCCTAGCCTTGGACCGTGCCCGCGGCCGCGAGAGACCGGGCGAGCCGGTTCGCCCCGTTTGAAGCCCGAGCGAGAACCCGCTAGACTCGCCGGGCAGTGTTTGCGGCGCCCGGCTCCGGCCGGCGGCCTGATCGTGGTGGGCCAACGCTTGAAGATCGACGTCGCCCGCACCTCGGTGGCCAAGCTGGCGGTGCATGCCCCGTCGGTCCCTTGCGGCGAGACGGAACGGGTGCGGCCACCGGTCGCGCGCCCCGGGCGGCCCAAGAGGGGTCCTCGCCGCTTCCTTCGTGCGGGACGCTGAGCGTGCGGTCGAGCCCTTGGGCGACCGCCGGCGTCGTCGGTGCGCTCCTCTTGCTGGAGATCGGATCGGCGCCGCCATGCGACGCCGCCGACACCGGCGAGACGCCCGGCGCCAGAGGCCGCCTCGAGCGCCTCGAGCGCGAGGCGGCGGCGGAACGGTCGCGCAGCCTGGAGCTGGCTCGGGACGCTCGCGGGCTTGCCCACCAGGTCGGCAGCGTGCGCGCCGAAATCACTTCGGTTTCCGAGGCGATGGCTCGGCAGGAGCAACAGATCGCCGATCTCGAGGGCCAGCTGCACGTGCTGGCGGCGACCGAGCGATCGCTGGCCGCTCGCTTCGCCGAGAAGCGTAGCCGGACGGCGAGCGTGCTGGCGGCGATGCAGAGGCTGTCCCGCGTGCCGCCTTCGGCCATCCTCGTGCAGCCGGGCCAGCCCGTGGACACCGTTCGTGCCGGCCGCGTGCTCGGCCGCGTCCTCGAGCATCTGCGCCAGCAGTCGGAGCTGCTGTGGATCGAGCTGACCAACCTGGCGGACGTGCGGCGGAGAATTGGCGAGCACCGCGCCGAGCTGGCCCAGGCCACGGCGCGACTGGGCGCCGAACGCAGCCGCCTCGAGCGCCTGCTCGCCGAGAGCGGCGAGCTCGAGACGGCGGTCGCCGAGGAGGGCCGAATGGCCGCCCGCCGCGCCCAGCGCCTGGCGCAGGAGGCGCTTGACCTGAAACAGCTGCTGAGCGGTCTGGAGCGCGAGCGGGTTCTGGCGCCGTCCCTTCCGCCTCCCCCCGCAGCGGCAACGGCGAAGGCTCCGGTTGCGGCCGCACGCCAGGGCGGCGTTGCGGCCCTGCCGGCCGGGGGCCGGATCGTCGCCCGCTACGGCGAGCTCATGGACGGCGGCTCGACCAGTAAGGGCATCACCATCGAGACGGCCGCGGGCTCGCCCGTGGTCGCGCCGGCAACGGGGCGCGTCGCCTTCGCCGGTCCCTTCCGCGGCTACGGGCTGCTCTTGATCGTGGAACACGGCCACGGATATCATAGCTTGATGACAGGACTTGCCCGCATCGATCCGGTCATCGGACAGTGGATCGTCACTGGCGAGCCGATCGGCGTGACGGATCGCCCCGCGGATGGCAGGCCGGGCCTTTACCTCGAACTTCGCCACAACGGTCGACCCATCGATCCCCTGCCCTGGCTGGCGGCAGGCAACGGAAAGGTAAGCGGATGAACCTTCGGATACTGGGTGTTGGTCTGGCTGTCGCGCTCCTCGCGTTCCAGCCTCTCAGCGCGGCGGAGAAGGGCGAAGGCGGCGCCGATACCTATCGGCTGCTCAACCTGTTCGGAGACGTGTTCGAGCGGGTGCGGGCGGACTATGTGGAACAGACCACCGACAAGAAGCTGATCGAGGCGGCCATCAGCGGCATGCTGACGTCCCTAGATCCTCATTCCGGTTACCTCAACTCCGACAGCTACCGCGAGATGCAGGTGCAGACCAAGGGCGAGTTCGGCGGCCTCGGCATCGAGGTGACCATGGAGGACGGCTTCGTCAAGGTGGTGTCGCCGATCGACGACACGCCGGCATACCGCGCGGGCCTCGAGCCGGGCGATCTCATCAGCCACCTCGACGGCGAGCCGGTCATCGGCCTGACGCTGGCGGAGGCCGTCGAGAAGATGCGCGGGCGCGTCGGCTCGGCCATCCGCCTGACCGTCCGCCGCGAAGGCCGCGAGCCCTTCGAGGTCGCCATCACCCGGGCGGTGATCAAGATCCGCTCGGTCCGCTCCCGCCTCGAGGAAAAGGTCGGCTACATCCGGATCAGCTCCTTCAACGAGCAGGCCGACCAGGGTGTCGCCGAGGCGGTCACCAAGCTTCAGGATCAGGCCGGCGGGCAGCTGCAAGGCATCGTGCTCGACCTCCGCAACAACCCGGGCGGCCTCCTTTCCCAAGCCGTCGCGGTCGCCGATGCGTTTCTCGAACGGGGCGAGATCGTCTCGACCAGCGCGCGCAAGCCCGAGGACGTGCAGCGGTTCAATGCCCGGCCCGGCGATCTGGCCAACGGCCTGCCGATCGTGGTCCTCATCAACACCGGCTCGGCCTCCGCGTCGGAGATCGTCGCCGGCGCGCTCCAGGATCACCGGCGTGCCATCGTTCTCGGCACCAAGTCCTTCGGCAAGGGGTCGGTGCAGACGATCATTCCGCTTTCCGGCTACGGCGCCATTCGGCTGACGACGGCCCGCTACTACACGCCTTCCGGCCGGTCGATCCAGGCCGTCGGCATCGAGCCGGACATCGCCGTCGAGCAGGCCCGCATCGAGTCGGTCGGTCAGACCGAGGCACGCCGCGAGTCGGACCTCCGCGGCGCTTTGGACCGTGACAAGAACGGCGGCAAGGCGATCGAGCCGGAGCCGGACCGCGACGGCAGAACCGAGCCGGAAGGCACCGACGGCCCAGCGCCGCCGCCGTCTGCACGCGAGGACTACCAGCTCGTGCGCGCGCTCGATCTGATCCGCGGGATCTCGCTTTACGCCGAGCACATGCCGGCCAGCGGCCGGTAGATGCAGGGCGCAGCGGCGGCGCCCCCGCCCCTGCCCTCGGGCGTCGATGCCAGGTCGTCAGGCCCCGGTCCGCGACACCGCCGGACGCGGCCTCGGCGGCGCCTGATCGCGACATGACATCGCGCCGAAGCGGCATCGACCCCGCCGATCAAGGGCGGCCCGACGGGGCGGAGCGACCCTTGGCCGGGCGCGCGCCCTGGGCGCTGGCCGCCGTGCTCGGCGCCGGCGCCGTCGCCGTCCTGGCGGTGGCGGTGATCTCGTCGGTCGACGAGGACGAGGCGGCCGGTCGGGACGCCCCGATCGCCGTCGTCGAGGTCCCCGAGCGCGGCGCCGCGGAAGAGACGAGCGGGGCTGCCGTCGGCGACGACGCCGACGGGCCCCCCGAAAGCGCTCCGCCCGCGATGCCGGCCGCCACCGGGACAGCGGACCCCCCGCCCGGGGAGCGCCTGCCGGTGACCGATCCGGCGCTCACCGAGAAGGGTTCGACGGGACCGCTGCCGAAGGTCGCAGACGATGGGAGTCGGCCGTGGCAGACCTATGCCAGGCCGTTCGACGGGCGTGACGATCGGCCGCGGGTGGCGGTGATCGTCACCGATCTCGGCCTCGGCGCCAAGGCGACGAGGACGGCGATCGCCGCCCTTCCCGGCGCGATGACACTGGCGTTCAGCCCCTATGCCGCCGACATCGACGGTTGGGCGCGCCAGGCCAGGGAGCGAGGGCATGAGATCCTGCTCGCGTTGCCCATGGAGAGCGGAGCGTTCCCCTACCGCGATCCGGGTCCGGCGGCGCTGCTCGCCTCGCTCCCGCCCGAGGACAACGTCGGCCGGCTGCGGGGAGTCCTTGGCCGGACGAGCGGGTACGTCGGCGTCATCAGCGCCTCAGAAACCCCGCTCGAGGCGGATGCCGACGGCATCCGTCCGATTCTGGAGGAGATCCGCCAGCGCGGGCTGATGTATGTCGACGGCCACCGCCTGGAGGTCGACGTCGTTGCGACCATCGCCGCGGAGCTCGGCCTGCCGCAGGTTGTCGTCAATCTCGTCATCGACGAGGAGCCGACCGGCGCGGCGATCGACCTCGCCCTCGCCCGCCTCGAAACCATCGCCAGCGAGCGCGCCGTCGCCGTCGGCCTCGCCCGGCCGTATCCGGTCAGCATCAAACGCCTGGCCGCCTGGGCGGGAGAGGTCGAAAGGCGCAACCTGGTTCTGGCGCCGGTGTCCGCCGCCGCCGGCCGCCAGCTCGGCCCGTGATGGCGAGCTCGGGGCGGGAGCGCCCCTATCGCAAGGGCGTCGGCGCGGTCGTGTTCGATGCCGCCGGCCGGGTTCTGGTGGCACGCCGGACCGACACACCGGGCGCTTGGCAGCTTCCGCAGGGTGGCACCAAGGCGGGAGAGAAGCCCAGCCGGGCGATCCGACGCGAGCTCGCCGAGGAGCTGGGCACCGACCGCTTCGAGATCGTCGCGCGATCGTCCCGGTGGCTCCGCTACGATCTGCCGGAGGAGCTCGCCGCCACCGTCTGGGGCGGCCGTTATCGCGGGCAGGAGCAGCGGTGGTTCGCCGTGCGGTTCACCGGCCGCGACGCCGACATCGACGTCCGCCAGGGCGACGACCCGGAGTTCGACGCCTGGCGCTGGATCGAGCTCGCCGAGCTGCCGACCCTCGCCGTGTGGTTCAAGCGCCGTCTCTACGAGGAGATCGTTCGCGAGTTCGCCCATCTGACCGCCTCTTATGACAGCGGCCAGGCCTGAGGCCTTGAAACGCAAGCGCCCTTCGGCCAGCTTGTGGCCATGGACGACGGCACGCTCAAGACCGCGCTGGTGACCGGCGCCGCGCGCCGCATCGGTCGCGCCATCGCCCGCGACCTTGCCGGCAACGGTTGGGCGGTCGCCGTGCATTACAACACCTCGGCCGCCGACGCCGAGAGCCTGATCCGCGAGATCGAGAGCGGAGGCGGCCGGGCGATGGCGGCGGCCGCGGACCTCGGCCGCGAGGACGAGGCGGCAACCCTTGTCGACCGCGTGGTCGACGTGTTCGGTCCCGTCACCTGCCTCGTCAACAACGCCTCGGTGTTCGAAAGCGACCGGCCCGAGACCGTCACCCGGGAGTCATGGGATCTGCATATGCAGGTCAACCTCAGGGCGCCGTTCGCCCTCACCCAGGGCTTCGTCCGCCACCTGCCGGCGGACCAGCGGGGCAACGTCGTCAACATCCTCGACCAACGGGTCTGGAACCTGACGCCGTTCTTCACCTCGTATACGGTCAGCAAGGCCGCGCTGTGGGCGCTGACGCAGACGCTGGCGATGGCGCTCGCTCCGCGTATCCGGGTGAATGCCGTCGGGCCGGGGCCGACGCTGCCGAGCTCGCGCCAGACGGCGGAGCAGTTCCGCCGCCAGTGGTCGTCGCTGCCGCTGGCGCGGCAGGTCGAGCCGCAGGAGATCTGCGATGCGGTGCGGTTCATCCTTGACGCCCCCTCGATGACGGGCCAGATGATCGCCATCGACGGCGGCCAGCATCTGGGCTGGGACCGCCTGCGGGCGAGCCGGGGGGCGGAGGAATGAGCCCGATGCACCAGCACCGACCGACGTGCCGGCGATGACCGCCGACAGCGCCCCGGCGCCCGTCATCCATCCGATCCCGATCGCCGATGCCCGCAACCGACTGCGCCACGTCTTCATCCGCGATCTCGTTCTCGAGGGATCGATCGGCGTGCACCGCCACGAGCGCGTGCGCCCGCAGCGGGTGCGGATCAACCTCGATCTCGCCGTTCGCGACGAAGGCGCCAACCTCGACGACGAGCTCGACAACGTCGTCTGCTACGAGGCGATCGCGGAGGGCGTGCGCGCCATCGTCGCCAGCCGTCACATCAAGCTCGTCGAGACGCTGGCCGAGGAGATCGCCGCGATGGCGCTCGCGGACGCGCGGGTGCGCTCGGTCCGGGTGAGGGTCGAGAAGCTCGACATCTTTCCCGACGCCGCCAGCGTCGGCGTCGAGATCGAGCGTTTCGCGACGGATCGTTGACCCGCCCCGAGGCGCGGATCACATAAGCGGTATGGTCTCCGAGGTGCCACCGGACGCTGTCGAGGCGGCGCCCTCCGGCGTCGCCGTGATCGCATCCTGCGTGCGGACGCTGCCCCCGGCGCCGGGCGTCTACCGCATGATCAATGCCGCCGGCGACGCCCTGTACGTCGGCAAGGCGCGCAATCTGAAGAAGCGCGTCACCACCTACACCCATCTGCAGCGGCTCGGCATCCGCCTGCGCCGCATGGTCGGTGAGACGGCGGCGATGGAGATCGTCACCACCCACACCGAAGCGGAGGCGCTGCTGCTCGAGGCCAATCTGATCAAGCGCCTCAAGCCCCGCTACAACATCCTCCTCCGCGACGACAAGTCGTTCCCGCTGATCCTCGTCACCACGGATCACGCCTTCCCGCAGGTTCTCAAGCACCGCGGTCCGCGCAGCCGCGCCGGCGACTATTTCGGCCCGTTCGCCTCGGCCTGGGCGGTCAACCAGACGCTCACCGTCCTGCAGCGGGCGTTCCTCCTTCGGAGCTGTTCGGATGCGGTGTTCGCGCTGCGCACCCGGCCCTGCCTCCTCTATCAGATCAAGCGGTGCTCGGCGCCCTGCGTCGGCCGCATCGGCGAACAGGAGTACGCCGAGCTCGTCGATCAGGCGCGCGCCTTCCTTCGCGGCGACAGCCAGCGGATCCAGCGCGAGCTGTCGCGCCGCATGGAGGAGGCGAGTCGGGATTTCCGCTTCGAGGACGCCGCCGGCTATCGCGACCGCATCCGCGCACTGACGGCGGTGCAGTCGCACCAGGACATCAACATCGCCGCACTCGGCGAGGCCGACGTCGTCGCCGCCCATCGCGCCGGCGCGCAGTCGTGCATCCAGGTGTTCTTCTTCCGCGCCGGCCGCAACAACGGCAACCGCGCCTATTTTCCCGCCCATGCCGCCGAGGTGACGACGGAGGCGGTGCTCGAGGCGTTCCTCGGCCAGTTCTATGCCGACCGGCCACCGCCGCCGCTGGTTCTGGTCAGCCACCGCCTCCCCCACCAGTCGCTGTTGTCGGAGGCGCTCTCGGTGCACGCCTCCCGGCGCATCCGGCTCGCGTTCCCGCAGCGGGGCGACAAGCTCGCTCTCGTCACGCACGCGCTCGACAACGCCCGCGAGGCGCTCGGCCGACGGCTTGCCGAGAGCGCGACCCAGCTTCGGCTGATCGACGCGCTCTCCCGGATCTTCCGGCTGGAGACCGCACCGGAGCGCATCGAGGTCTACGACAACAGCCACATCGCCGGCTCCGGCGCCCTCGGCGCGATGATCGTCGCCGGCCCCGAGGGCTTCGAGAAGTCCGCCTATCGCAAGTGGACGATCCGCGGCGGTGGCGATTTCGCGCCGGGCGACGACTACGCGATGATGCGCGAAGTGCTGACGCGACGCTTCTCGCGCGCGCAGAAGGAGGATCCCGACCGCGCCCGCGGCCAGTGGCCCCAGCTCGTGCTGATCGACGGCGGACCGGGGCACCTCGGCGTCGCCGTTCGCGTGTTCGAGGATCTCGGCATCGACGACGTGTGCCTGGCGGCGGTTGCCAAGGGGCCGGATCGCACCGCCGGCCGCGAACGCATCCATCTGGTCGGCAACGAGGCGCCCCTCGTCCTCGAGCCCGACGACCCCGTCCTCCACTTCGTGCAAAGGCTCAGGGACGAGGCGCACCGTTTCGCCGTCGGCGGCCACCGTGGCAAGCGCTCGAAGGGGCTGAGGCGCTCTCCTTTGGATGACATTCCGGGCATCGGGGCGCGGCGGAAGAGGGCGTTGCTGCATCACTTCGGCTCGGCCGCCGCCGTCGCCCGCGCCGGCAAGAGCGATCTCGAGGCGGTCGAAGGCATCAGCCGGTCGATGGCGAATAAAGTCTATGAATGGTTCCGTGCCGAGGGATAGAATATTGGCCGCCGCGCCTGTCCTGTTGATAGAACGGGTGAATGATGCAAGCCAACCTGCCGAACTCGCTGACGGTTTCCCGCATCCTGGCCACGCCCGTCGTCTGCATCCTGCTCTTCTACGAGACGGCGTATACCGCGTGGGTTGCGCTTACGGTCTACATCTTCGCCTGTGTCACCGACTTCCTCGACGGCTACATCGCCCGCATCTGGCGCCAGCAGTCGAGTTTCGGCCGTTTTCTCGACCCCATCGCCGACAAGCTGTTGGTCGGGCTGGTGCTGCTGATGCTGGTCGGCATCGACCGCCTGCAGGGCCTGAACATCCTGCCGGCGGCCGTCATCCTGTGGCGGGAGATCATGGTCTCGGGACTGCGCGAGTACCTTGCCGGGCTCAACGTCGGGATGCCGGTGACGCGGCTCTCCAAGTGGAAGACGACACTGCAGATGACCGCCGTCGGCTTCCTCGTGGTCGGACCGCACGGCCCCGACTTCGGCACCTCGACGACCACCGATCTCGGCATCTGGGGATTGTGGCTGGCGACGATGCTGACCTTCGCCACCGGCTACGACTACCTGCGCGCCGGCCTCGCCCACCTCGGTGCCGGCAGCCGGATCCGCCGGGCCCAGCCCTTGAAGGGCGCCGACGCCGCGGGCGACACCCGGTGAGCGGGCGGTGCGCCCGGCCGGCAGCTTCGGATCGGCAAGCGACCATGCTTCGAAGGTGACATGGTGAAGGTGCTCTACTTCGCATCCCTGCGCGAGCGGGCCGGCGTCGGCGAGGAGAACCTGGCGCCGCCGGCGAGCGTCGCCGACGTCGCCGGCCTGATCGACTGGCTGCGCGCCCGCGGCGGCGGCCCGGCGGCTGCGCTTGCCGATCTGCGGGCGGTGCGCGTCGCCGTCAATCAGGAGCACGTCGGGCTCGATCACCCCGTCGGCGGCGGCGACGAGGTCGCTTTCTTTCCGCCGGTCACGGGGGGCTGAGGCGATGGTGCGCGTCCAGCGGGAAGCGTTCGACATCGGTGGCGAGATCGACCGTCTGACCCGCGGCCAGACGGGCGTCGGCGGCGTCTGCGCGTTCGTCGGCCTGGTGCGCGACATCAGCGGCGGCACCGAGGTCGCGGCGATGACGCTCGAGCACTATGCCGGCATGACCGAGAAGGAGCTCGCCCGCATCGAGGCCGAGGCACGACGCCGCTGGCCGCTTTCGGACACCGTCATCATCCACCGCTACGGCCGGATTGGCCCGGGCGATCCGATCGTCTTCGTCGGCACCGCCTCCGCCCACCGCGATGCCGCGTTCGAGGCCTGCCGGTACCTCATCGACTGGCTGAAGACCGAGGCGCCGTTCTGGAAACGCGAAGAGACACCCGAGGGCGAGCGCTGGGTCGAGGCGCAGGCGAGCGACGCCGAAGCCGCGGCGCGCTGGCAACGCCCGCCGAGAGAGCGCGCCGCCGAGTAGCGCGGCGCCTGCCCCGGCTCGTCCTCGCCCATGTCGTCCGCCCTCAATCTCCGCATCGCCGAGCGCCTCGCCGAGGCGGCGGCGCTCCTCGAACAGCAGGGCGCGTCGCCGTTCCGCGCCGGCGCCTACCGCCGTGCCGCCGGCGTCGTCGCCGATCTCGAGGAGGACGCCGGTGCCATCCTCAAGCGGGCCGGACCCGAGGGCCTGATGGCGCTGCCGGGGATCGGGCCCTCGATCGCCGCGGCGATGAACGAGATGGCGTGCAGCGGCCGCTGGAGCCTGCTCGAGCGCCTGCGCGGCGCCTCCGAGCCGGAGGCCCTCCTGTGCACGGTCCCGGGGATCGGGCCGGAGCTCGCCCGGCGCGTCCACGAGGAGCTCGACGTCGACACCCTGGAGGCCCTGGAGACGGCGGCCCACGACGGCCGCCTCGCCGCCATCCCCGGCTTCGGGCCCAGGCGCATCGCCGCGCTCCGCGCCTCGCTGCAGGCGATCCTCGGGCGGATCGGCGCCCGCCGCCCTTGCGCCGAGGGCCCGACGCGGGCCGAGGTGCCGGTCGCGCTCCTCCTCGACGTCGATCGCCAGTACCGCGAGCAGGCGGAGGCCGGTCGGCTGCCGACCATCGCCCCTCGCCGCTTCAATCCCGAGGGCAAGGCTTGGCTGCCGATCTTGCATGGCGAACGCCAAGGCTGGCACGTCACGGCCTTGTTCTCCAACACCGCGCGGGCGCACGAGCTCGGGCGCACCCGCGACTGGGTGGTGATCTACGTCTACGACGGCGACCATCGCGAGAGCCAGCACACCGTCGTCACCGAGAGCCGCGGGCCGCTGTCGGGGCGGCGGGTGGTGCGCGGACGCGAGGCCGAGTGCCGGGAGCATTACGCGCAGCGCGAGGCCGGGGCGGCCGTCGCCGTTCTTGTGTGACGCGGACCAGGGGTGCACGCGCCGTGCCGGGATATGATGCCGTGTTCCTCGACTTCGACGGCGTGCTGGCCGAGTCGGCCGACATCAAGACGCGGGCCTTCGCCGAGATGTACCGTCCCTACGGCCCCGACGTCGTCGATGCCGTGATCGCCCACCACAAGGCGCATGCCGGGGTCTCGCGGCGGAAGAAGATCCGCTACTGCCACAAGATCATCCTCGGCATGCGCCTCTCCGAGGACGAGCTCGAGGCGCTGGCGCAGCGCTTCTCGCTCCTCGTCGAGGACGCGGTGGTCGCCGCCGACTGGGTGCCCGGCGCCCGCACCTTCCTCGAGGCCCATCACGGTCTGGTACCGCTGTTCGTGGTCTCCGGCACGCCCGAGCCGGAACTGCGGCGCATCGTCGGCCGCCGCGCCATGGGCGCCTACTTCGTCGCCGTCCGCGGCTCGCCGCCCAGCAAGGTTCCGATCATCCGCGCGCTGCTCGAGGACCACCGGCTGAAGCCGGAGGAGGTCCTGTTCGTCGGCGATTCGATGACCGACTACAGGGCGGCGGCGGCGACCGGCCTTCCCTTCGTCGGCCGCGTCGCGGCGGGCGACGAGAATCCGTTCCCCGCAGACACGAAGATCGTTTCCGATCTCAGCGGGCTGTTGGTATGAACCGCTGCGGGTGGAACGCCTCGGCGCAAGGATCAGATCTTGGCCATTGACGAAAGACGGAGCGAGAAGGCCTACAGGAGCCGCGAGTTCCTGGACAGTCGCGACGCCCGGCCGTTGCGCATCCTCGCCGAGTACCTGCAGCCGGCGGCGCGCTTCGAATCGTTGCGCATCTCCGACACCATCGTCTTCTGGGGCTCGGCACGCACGATCTCGCGCGAAGACGCCGAGGCGAGGCTCACCGCGGCGCACGCGGGCCAGGGCGATGTCGCGGCGGCGGAACGGCTGGTTCACATGTCCCGCTACTACGAGGACTGCCGCGCTCTCGCCCGCAGGCTCACCGAATGGTCCAAGGGGCTCGAGGAGAAGCGCCGCCGCTTCGTCATCTGCACCGGCGGCGGGCCGGGGATCATGGAGGCCGCCAACCGCGGCGCCTCGGAGGCCAAGGGCATCAACATCGGGCTCACCATCTCCCTGCCGCACGAGCAGCGGGGCAACAGCTACATTACCCGCCAGCTCGAGTTCGACTTCCATTACTTCTTCATGCGCAAGTACTGGTTCGTCTACCTGGCCAAGGCGCTGGTCGCCTTTCCCGGCGGTTTCGGCACCCTCGACGAGTTCTTCGAGCTGATGACCCTGGTGCAGACCGGCAAGCTGCGGAAGAAGATGCCGATCGTGCTCTACGGCCGGGAGTTCTGGGACGCGGTCCTCAACTTCGAGGCGATGGTGCGGTTCGGCACCATCGACGCGGCCGACCTCGCGCTGTTCCACAAGACGGACTCCCTCGACGACGCCTTCGACTTCATCACCGAGGAGCTCACCCGCACCGCCCTCCCCCTCCCCGGCGGACGGTGGTAGGACGCGGCGGGGCCGGCCCGGCCATGATGAAGAAGGATATATGGCCGCCGCCGGAGGTGACGGAGGACCTCGTGGCCCGGCTCGAGCAGCGCCTCGGGCGGATTCATGCGCGGCAGCGGCTCGGCATCGAGAGGGATTACGAGGCCCACATCTTCCACCGCGGCACCAGCTCCTTCCATCTCGAGAACTGGGTGTCGTTCCATGCCGTGATCCGGATCGCGCTCAAGCTCACGGGCCTCTATTGGCGCGGCCGCCGGAATGCCGACCGAATCCGGGTCCGCCACCATCACGTGCGGCTGCCGGAGCTTCCGGCGTCGTTTGACGGCTTCACCATCCTCCACCTCAGCGACCTGCACGCCGACATCAGTTCGGGCGCCATGCAGCGCCTGGTCGAACTCCTTCCCGGCCTCGACTACGACATCTCCGTGCTGACCGGCGACTTCAGGGGCAAGACCTTCGGACCGTTCGATGCATGCCTCCAGGGCCTGGCGCGGGTGCGGGCGCACCTTCAGGGCCCCGCCTATGGCGTGCTCGGCAACCACGACACGGTGTGCATGGTTCCCGGCATGGAGGCGATGGGCATCCGCATGCTGCTCAACGAGGCCGAGACCATCGTCCGCGGCGACGACCGCATCCACCTCGCTGGCATCGACGACGCCCACTACTACCGCGTCGACAACATCGAGAAGGCGGCGTCCGGCTTCCTTCACGACGAGTTCTCGATCCTGCTCTCCCATACACCGGAGGTCTTCCGCCAGGCCGCCCACGCCGGGTTCAACCTGATGCTCAGCGGCCACACCCACGGCGGCCAGATCTGCCTCCCCGGCTCGATCCCGATCACCCTGGAGGCCGTGCTGCCGCGGCACATGGGCGCCGGGGCCTGGAAGCACCACGACATGGTCGGCTACACCTCGGTCGGCGCCGGATCGGTGATCGTGCCGGTGCGGCTCAACTGCCCGCCCGAGATCACCCTGCACCGCTTGTGGTGCGCTTGAGCGTGCGCCCGCCGTCAGTACGGGCGGCTGCGGATGCCGAGCCGGTACAGTAGCCGCGAGAGCACGATCTCACCGGCGAAGAACAGCGCCACGCCGATAACGATGTCGGCCGCCGTCAGCGCCAGCAACGGACGGCAGGCGAGGAGCGGCAGCAGCGACTCGGGGATCTGATCGAGACCGGTCGCCCGGCTGCTCGGCGCGAGCCCCAGGCGGCGCTTGACGAAGCTCGAGACGAGGTCGCCGGCCATCGCCGCGCCGCCGATCGCGGCGCCGACGATCCAGTCGAGACCGACGATCGGCGCAGAGGCCGAGGTCGCGAGAATCGCCAGCACCACCCCGCGGATCGTTTTCGACCCGCCGAGCAGGGGCTTTCCGTCGCACCACATGCGGCCGCCGTCGAGGGGATGGGCGAAGCGGCGACCCAGCAGCGCCTTCGCGATCACCGGCGTTCCATTGGCGACGAGCACGAGAACGAGGACCTGGACCACCAGCGGGAGCCGCATCCCGGCACTCTACGCGGCCGCGCGGCCCCTCTTCCATCCGGAAACAAACGAAACGTTTTTCGGCGCCCGCGGACATCCGGCTGAAACCGGCGACGGCGATGCTCTTCCGCCGAAGATCATCACGGAGGAAGAGATCATGCCGACACCGTTGGACATCCTCATGAACCCCGTTTCGATCGCCGTGCTCGGCCTCTACGCCGGGCTGATGATCTGGGAGCGGATCGCCCCCGGACGCGTGCTCCCCGAGGTCAGGGGCTGGCGCGTCAGGGGCCTCTCGACGTTCGTCGTCTACTTTTTCCTGTCCTCGTACCTCCCGTTGCTGTGGGACGGCCATCTCGCCGCCTATCAAGTGTTCGATCTCACCGGGCTCGGGACGATCGGCGGCGCCGTCGTCGGTCTCCTCGTCTACGAGATCTCGGCGTACACCTGGCATCGCAGCATGCACGCATCCGGTGCGCTGTGGCGGGTGTTCCACCAGATGCACCACAGCGCCGAGCGGCTCGACACTCTCGGCGCCTTCTACTTCAGCCCCGCCGACATGGTCGGCTGGACCTTCGTCGGCAGCTTCGCGCTGGTGCTGATCGTCGGCATCACGCCGGAGGCCGCCACCGTTGTGCTGCTCACGGTCACCTTCCTGGCGATCTTCCAGCACACCAACATCCAGACGCCGCGCTGGCTCGGCTACGTGATCCAGCGGCCGGAAAGCCACACCGTGCACCACGGCCGCGGCGTGCACGCCTGCAACTACGCCGATCTGCCGGTCATCGACATGCTGTTCGGCACCTTCCGCAATCCGCACGGGTACGAGCTCCAGACCGGGTTCTATCCGGGCGCCTCGGCGCGCGTCCTCGACATGCTCGCCTTCCGCGAGGTCAGCGGCGATCAGCCGGAGGCCGGCAAGACCGCCACGACCGCCGTCGCCTGACGGCATCGCTCCGGCCGCAACGGGGCGGGCCCTTCGCCCGCCCCCACGCGCGTTTCCGCATCGGCGGCCCTGTTCAGGCTTCGGCGGGGCGGAGGGGACGGTCGGCGATCGGCAGATGCAGGACGGCGGCGGCGACGCCCAGCAGGATCGAGGCGAGCCAGATGGCGTCATAGGAGCCGGTGGCGTCGAACACCACGCCGCCCAGCCAGACGCCGAGGAAGCTTCCGAGCTGGTGGCTGAAGAAGACGATCCCGAACAAGGTCGACATGTAGCGCACGCCGAAGATCTGGGCGACGAGCCCGCTCGTCAGCGGCACCGTGCCGAGCCAGAGGAGCCCCATGGCGGCGGCGAACACCAGAACCGTCGCCTCGGTCTTCGGCGCCGCGAGAAAGGCGGCGATGGCGAGCGAGCGCAGGCCATAGAGCGCCGACAGAAGATACTTCTTCGAGTACCGGCCGCCGAGCGCGCCAGCGAGCCAGCTGCCGACGATGTTGAAGAAGCCGATCAGCGCGAGCGCGGTGGCGCCGAGCCCGGGGCTCATGCCCAGGTCGCCGAGGTACGCCGGCAGATGGACGCCGATGAACACCACCTGAAAGCCGCAGACGAAGAAGGCGACGGTGAGATACCAGTATCCCGCATGGCTCCCCGCCTCGGCGAGGGCGGCGCCAAGGGATTGCTGCACAGCCGACACCGCAGGCGCCCCGCGCCGCGGCGGCGCGAGGGCCAGTGCCAGCGGCGCCATCACCAGCGCAATCACGGCCATGGTGGCGAGCGCTCCCGGCCAGCCTTGGGCGCTGATCAGCGCCTGGCCCACCGGCGCCATGGCGAACTGGCCGAACGAGCCGCCGGCGCTGGCAACGCCGAGCGCCATGCTGCGTTTGTGCGCCGGAACCGAGCGGCCGATGGCTCCGAGGACGACGGCGAAGCTGGTGCAGCTCATCGCCAGGCCGACGAGGAGGCCGGCGCCGAGATGCAGGTCGGCGGTGCTCGCCGCCCCCGACATGACCAGGAGACCGACGGCGTAGGCGGCTGTGCCCACCACCAGCACCCGGATGGCGCCGAACCGGTCGGCGACGGCACCGGCGACCGGCTGCGCCGCTCCCCACAACAGGTTCTGCACCGCGAGCGCGAGTGCGAACGCCTCCCGGCCGATGCCGAGATCGACGCTCATCGGCGCCAGAAACAGGCCGAACGTCTGGCGGATGCCCATCGCCACCGACAGGATGAGCGCCCCGCAGAGGAGGGCCACCAGCGCCTTCCGGTTCATCGCCGACCGCACCCTCCTGATCGCCCGTGCACAGGCCCGCCCCGCGATCGCCGGTATCGCCCGAAGGACGCGCCCGCCGTCATATGGTCACCCCGGGGGCGGAACGGAAGGGGCGGCAGCCGCTCACGTCCTCAGCTCGGCGAGATCGCGGAACTGGTCGAGGGCCTCCGGGTTGGCCAACGCCTCGCGGTTCTTCACCGGTCGGCCATGAATGACGTCGCGCACCGCGAGCTCGGTGATCTTGCCGCTCTTGGTGCGCGGGATGTCGGCGA
>CAYQSU010000069.1:0-17298 GCA_964420325.1 uncultured Rhodospirillaceae bacterium
GCAAAATGTCGCATTTTGTCGCATTTTGTCGCAAAATGTCGCATTTTGTCGCAATTCGCCGGCGGTCGGCGGTCCCCGACGGCGCCGGTCCGGGCGGGTGCTCTGCGACTTGATCGCATCCGGCGCGCTCTCTACAGTCGGCGCCCGCTCCGCGGCTGCGAGGTTTCGCTCATGGACGTGCGCGACGGCTTTCTCGAGACCATCGGCAACACGCCCCTGATCCGGCTGCGGCGGGCATCCGAGGAGACCGGCTGCGAGATTCTTGGCAAGGCCGAGTTCCTCAATCCCGGAAGCTCGGTCAAGGACCGCGCCGCCCTCTACATCGTCCGCGACGCCGAGGAGCGCGGCCTCCTCCGGCCGGGCGGCGTCATCGTCGAGGGCACCGCCGGCAACACCGGCATCGGCCTCGCCCTCGTCGGCAACGCCCGCGGCTACCGTACGGTCATCGTCATCCCCGACACCCAGAGCCAGGAGAAGATCGACATGCTCAGGCTCTGCGGCGCCGAGGTCCGCCCGGTGCCGGCGGTGCCCTATCGCGACCCCAACAACTACGTCAAGGTCTCCGGGCGACTGGCCGAGGAGCTCGCCCGCAGCGAGCCCTTTGGCGCCATCTGGGCCAACCAGTTCGACAACGTCGCCAACCGCCGCGGCCATTACGAGACCACCGGCCCGGAGATCTGGCGGCAGACGCAGGGCCGCGTCGACGCCTTCATCTGCGCCGTTGGCACCGGCGGCACGCTCGCCGGCGTCGGCGTGCACCTCAAGGAGCAGAATCCCGGCGTCGTCATCGGCCTCGCCGACCCGATGGGCGCCGCGCTCTATCATTACTACACCGATGGCGAGCTGAAGGCGGACGGCGAGTCGATCACCGAGGGCATCGGCCAGGGCCGGATCACCGCCAACCTCGAGGGTGCCCCGGTCGACCGCGCCTATCAGATCCCCGACGCCGAGGCGCTGCCGATCGTCTTCGACCTCCTGCAGCACGAAGGGCTCTGCCTCGGCGGCTCCAGCGGCATCAACGTCGCCGGCGCCATCCGCCTCGCCCGGGATCTCGGGCCGGGCCACGTCATCGTCACCATCCTCTGCGACTACGGCACCCGCTACCAGAGCAAGCTGTTCAACCCGGCGTTCCTGCGGGCGAAGGGCCTGCCGGTGCCGGGCTGGCTGGAGTAGGCGCCGTGGCCGCGGCGACGCTCGCTCCCCTGGTCGACACCGCCTGGCTCGCCGACCACCTCGGCGACGACCGGCTCCGCGTTCTCGATGCGAGCTTCCATCTGCCTGCATCGGGGCGCGACGCGCGGGCCGAGTTCCGCGCCTGCCACATCCCCGGCGCCGCCTTCTTCGACGTCGACGAGATCTCCGACCGGCGCTCGCCGCTGCCCCACATGCTCCCCGATGCCGACGCTTTCGCCGCCATGGCGGGGCTGCTCGGCATCGCCAACGACAGCCTGATCGTCGCCTACGACGCGCCGGGATCGGCGGCGGCGGCGCGGGCGTGGTGGACGTTCCGGGTGTTCGGCCATCCAGCCGTCGCCGTGCTCGACGGCGGCCTCGCCAAGTGGCGGGCGGAGGGCCGCCCGGTCAGCGACCGCGCCCCGCCACCCAGGCGGGCACAGTTCGCCCCGCACCGAAAGCGGGCGCGGGTGTGCGCCGCCGACGCGCTCCTCGCCGACCTCGAGACGCGGCGCCTCCAGGTCGTCGACAACCGGCCGGCCGGCCGCTTCTCCGGGGCGGATCCCGAGCCCCGGCCGGTGCGCCGCCGGGGGCACATCCCGGGCAGCGTCAACATCCCGTTCGCCGACTTCTTCGACGCCCGCCGCGGCGGCGTGTGGCGCCGGCCGGAGGAGATCCGCGCCCTCTTCGATGCCGCCGGCGTCGACCTCCGGCGGCCGATCGTCGCTACCTGCGGCTCCGGCGTCACCGCCTGCACCACGGCGCTCGCCGCCGCCCTCCTCGGCCGCGACGACGTCGCCGTCTACGACGGCTCCTGGGCGGAATGGGGCAACCGCGACGATGCGCCGGTCGAGTAAGCGCGGGCCGATGAACACCGACACGCTGCTTGCCGGCGTCGGCCGCGACCCGTTCGCCAACCACGGCGTGGTCAACCCGCCCGTCTACCACGCCTCGACCATCGTCTTCCCCACCCTGGCGGCGCTCGAGGACGCCGACCGCACCCCCTTCGAGGGCACCCGCTACGGCCGCCGCGGCACGCCGACCACCTTCGCCCTCGAAGACGCGGTGGCGGCGCTGGAAGGCGGCCACCGCGCCGTCGCCGTGCCTTCGGGGCTTTCGGCGATCACCACCACGCTGTTGGCCTTCCTCATGAGCGGCGATCATCTGCTCGTCGCCGACACCGTCTACAACCCGACCCGCCGCTTCTGCGACCGCGTGCTGACGGGCCTCGGCATCGCGGTCGACTACTATGATCCCTCTGCCGACGTCCGCCCGCGGATCCGTCCCGAGACCCGCGTCGTGTTCATGGAATCCCCGGGCTCGCTCACCTTCGAGGTCGAGGATGTCGGCAGGACCGCCGAGGCGGCGCGCGCAGCCGGGGCCGTCTCGGTGCTCGACAACACCTGGAGCGCCGGCCTCCACTTCCGCCCCTTCGCCCACGGCGTCGACGTCTCGATCCAGGCGGCGACCAAGTACATCGTCGGCCATTCCGACGTCATGCTGGGCATCGTTACCGCCGCCGACGAGGAGACGTTCCTCCGTGTCCGGCGGGCGGCGGCGTTCCTCGGCACCTCGGTCGGTCCCGACGACTGCTATCTGGCGCTGCGCGGGCTCCGCACGCTTGCGGTGCGGCTCGCCCGCCACCAGGCGACGGCGCTCGAGGTCGCGCACTGGCTCGAGCGGCGCCCGGAGGTGGTGCGGGTGCTGCACCCGGCGCTCGCCTCGCATCCCGGCCATGCCATCTGGAAGCGGGACTTCACCGGCGCCAACGGCCTCGTCTCGGTGGTGCTGCGGGAGGCGCCCGGGAGCGCGCTTGCCGCCATGCTCGACGGCCTTCGCCTGTTCGCGCTCGGCTACAGCTGGGGCGGGTACGAGAGCCTGGTGGTCCCGTTCGATGCGAGAAAGAGCCGGTCAGCGACGGCGTGGCCCTACCCCGGCCCGTGCCTGCGCCTGCACTGCGGCCTCGAGGACGCCGACGATCTGATCGCCGATCTGGAGGCGGGGCTGGCCCGGTTCAGCGCGGGGACGGCATGATCAGGTCAGCCCGTTGCGGGGCGTCACACCGCGGGCCCGTCCTTGAGCGCCCGGGTCCGCTCGCTCATGAAATGCTTGAGCAGGCCGTAGGCGCGATGGTCGACGTCGAGGAAGGCGACCATCAGGCGTCGGTGCTCCGGTTCCGCGCGAACCACCCTGGAGCGGACGCTGACCGGCGACAGGCCGGCCGCGCCCGCGCCGATGCCGTCGATGATGAACAGGGCGCCCGGAGTCAGGCGGCCGTCGTAGCCCTCGATCATGAAGCCGCCGAGGCTCCAGCTGTCGGTCTCGTAGGTCCGACCGTCGAAGGCGACGGTGAGGCGCGGCGTCGTCAGCCGTTCGTGCCGGCGCCGGTCCACGGCGGGAAGGGGCTTGCGGTTCACCGTCGGCTCTCGACCTCGCGCGGCCACGCCCCGGTTGGGGATCGCCACCGCCTGAGCGGCAACGGAGGCGTGTTCTTCGTCCAACATAGCCTAATCACCCGGCGCGCAAATATCCATACAGATCAAAGTCTCCGTCATCTGCGGGTCCGCCACCCGCCGCTCTCGATCCGCTTCGCGCGGCAACGGTCCTCTCGGACGGGTGGGCGGCCGCGGATGTTCACCATGGTTCTAACAAACAACAATAAACCATTCGTAAATAAGGAGGCTTCCGAAGCATGACGGCACTGATCGAGGGTCCGAGGGTGCGACGGCGACGGCACCCTGCGTCCGGCTCGAGCGTCTCTCTCTCCGCGGTCTCGCCCGCCCGGCAGCCGAGGCGGTCGCCGTGACGGACGCCCGGGCCGCCGGGGCGCCGCTGTCCGGCCTCGCCCACACCGTCTGCGAGGCGCGGGGCGCCGTCGCCGTGCTCTGCCTCAACCGTCCGGAGAAGCGGAACGCGATCTGCGATGCGCTCCTGTCCGACCTCGAGCTGTTCTTCGGCCATCTGCCTGCGGGCACCGAGGCGGTGGTGATCCGCGGCGCCGGCGACCATTTCTGCGCCGGCCTCGATCTCGCCGAGCACAAGGAGCGGACTGCCCACCAGACGATGCTCCACTCGCAGCGCTGGCACCGTGCCTTCGAGCGCATCCAGTTCGGCGGCGTGCCGGTGGTCGCGGCCCTCCACGGCGGCGTCATCGGCGGCGGCCTCGAGCTCGCGCTGACGGCCCACGTCCGCGTCGCCGAGACCAGCACCTTCTACGCGCTTCCCGAAGGCCGCCGCGGCATCTTCGTCGGCGGCGGCGGCTCCGTTCGCGTCGCCCGCATCATCGGCGCCGACAGGATGTGCGAGATGATGCTCACCGGGCGCCGCTACGACGCCGACGACGGACAACGGCTCGGTTTCTCCCACTACCTGGTCTCTCCAGGGGCGGCACTGGCGAAGGCCGTCGAGATCGCCCAGAGCGTCGTCCGCAACGCGCCGCTGTCCAATTACATGATGCTGAACGCCATCGCTCGCATCCACGACATGTCGATGAGCGACGGCCTGTTCACGGAGTCGCTGGCGACGGCGCTGACCCAGACCAGCGAGGACGCGAGGAAGGGGCTACGTGCCTTTCTCGACAAGGAGGACGCCGACTTCAGCCGAAAGCCTTAACCGCCCACCCCGCGGTGGGTGGCGGGCGTCGTGCGGTGACGGCACCGCTCACGGATAGGCGAAGATCTCGTCGCCGCAGGGCGGCGGCGGATGGGCGACGCGCCGGCCCAGCAGGTCCGCCTCCGCCAGCATCCATGAGCGGACGAACGCCGCACTGGCGCGGGTGCGCATCGGCGCGGGGCTCGCATCCGCTCCCGCCTCGAGCCGGCTCCAGCCCGCGGCGAACGCGAGCAGCCCGGTAAGGCGGAGATAGGCTGCCGCCACCGGGCCGGGATCGTCCACGGCACGCACGGCTGCCGTCGCTTGCCGCCACACCTCGAGGCCGGCGGAGAGCGCGCGGCCGAACGCCGGCAGGGCGCCGGCGCCCGCCGCCGCGATCTCGGCTGCGAACGCCTGCGCCGGCGCATCGCCCTCGGCATGCAGGAGGCGCCCCGCGAGCGTCATCGCCTGGATGCCGTTGGTCCCCTCGTAAATCGGCGTGATGCGGGCGTCCCGCAGCAGCTGCTCGACCCGGTAGTCGCGGCAGTATCCGTAGCCGCCGTGGATCTGGATCGCGAGGTTCGCCGCCTCGACCGCGGCGTCGGTGCAGAATGCTTTGCACACCGGCGTCATGAACGCGGCGCTCGCGCTCTCGGCATCGAGGCCGAGTCCCACGGCGGTGCGCAAGACCATCACCCGGCAGCCCTCGGCGAGCGCCATCAGCGTCAGCAGCATCCGCCTGACGTCGCCGTGCCGATTGATCGGATCGACGGGCCGATCGGAGCCGCGTGCCCGCCCCTGCCGCCGCTCGCCCGCGTAGTAGAGCGCCCGCTGCCTCGCCATCTCGATGAGGCCGACACCCTCGACGGCGACGTCGAGGCGCTCGGCGTTCATCATGGTGAACATCCGCTGGAGACCCTCTCCCGGCCGTCCCAGGATTTCCGCCTCGGCGGCTTCGAAGGCCATCTGGCAGGTCGGCGAGGCGTGCATGCCGAGCTTGTCTTCGAGGCGCAGCACGGATACGGCGTTGCGCGTGCCGTCCGGCCGCACCGCGGGACAGACGAACAGGCCGAGGCCCTTCAGGCCCACGCCGGCCTCGGCGGTGCGCGCCAGCACCAGGTGAAGGATGTTGTCGGTCAGATCGTGGTCGCCGCCGGAGATGAAGATCTTGCCGCCGCTGAGCCGCCAGCCGCCGTCCGGCGCCGACGCGGCCGTGGTACGAATGAGCGCGAGGTCCGAGCCGGCCTCGGGCTCGGTGATGCACATCGTCGCCAGCCACTCGCCAGACGCGAGCCTCGGCAGGAAGCGCCGCTTCTGGTCCTCGGTGGCGTGGGCGGCAATGGTGCGCATCGAGCCCTGGCCCAGGGACAGGATCATCTGGAAGGCGATGCAGGCGCCGGCGAGCATCTCCGACACCGCGGCGCCCAGAGCATGCGGCAGGCCCTGGCCGCCGAAGGCGGTGTCGGCGGCGATCCCGGGCCAGCCAGCCGCACAGAAGCGGCGGTAGGCGCGAACGAAGGCCAGGGGTACCCGCACGCGGCCGTCCATCAGGATCGCCGGGGTGCGGTCGGCGACGGGATCGAGGGGTGCGACCTCGCTCTCGACGAAGCGTCCCGCCTCACTGACCACCGCCGCGGCGAGGTCGTCGTCCCAATTCGGCAGACGCGCGGCCTCGGCGCCCGAGCGGAGGGCGAACAGGATGTCGTCAGCGGGAGCGCGGTAGTCGATCACCGGCCCGTCCCTACCCGGCCTCCGGGTTCTCGATCAGGAGCGCCGCGCCCTGACCGCCGCCGCAGCAGGCCGAGGCGACGCCGTAACGCAGTCCCCGCCGCCTGAGCTCACGAGCCAGCGTGATCGTGCAGCGCAGGCCCGTTGCGGCGAGCGGATGGCCGATGGCGATCGCGCCGCCGTTGACGTTGACCCTGCCGCGATCGAGGCCGAGTTCCCGCTCCACCGCGAGATACTGGGCGCCGAAGGCCTCGTTGATCTCGAAGCGGTCGATCCGGTCGAGATCGAGGCCGGCCAGGTCCAACAACTTGCGGATCGCCGGTGCCGGGCCGATGCCCATGATCTCGGGCGGCACGCCGACGGCGGCAGACGCGAGGATGCGGGCGATCGGCGGCCGCCCCTGTGCCTTGACGAACTCGCCGCCGGCGACGATCGCCGCCGCCGCGCCGTCGACGATGCCGGAGCTGTTGCCGGCGGTCTGGACGCCCCCGAACACCGGAGGCAGACGCTTCAGCTCCACGAGAGAGGTCGGCCGCGGGTGCTCGTCCCGGGCAAAGACGTCGACGCCGCGGGGAAGCCGCAGCTGCCGGCGGCGGTAGCCGTCGAGCTCGAAAACCTCGCTTGCGATCGGCCTGATCTCGTCGTCGAAGAAGCCGTCGGCCAGCGCCGTCTGCACCGACGAGAAGCTGCGTTCGGCATAGACGTCCACCTCGTCGCGCGTGATGCCGTAGCGCTGGGCGAGATTCTCCGCGGTGTTGGCCATGCCGATGCCGGGGGCCGGATCGACCAGCGCCTCCCACAGAAAGTCGCGGAAGTCCGCCTGCCCCATGCGGAAGCCGCTGCGCATCGTGAACGAGGCCACCGGGTTGCGTGACATCGATTCGGCGCCGACGCAGAGCGCCACCCGCGCCTTTCCGAGCGTTATGGTGTCTGCGCCCTGCGCCATGACCTCGAAGCCGGAGCCGCACAGCCGGTGGACGAAGATGGCCGGGATCTGCTTGGCGACGCCGGCGTAGAGACCGATGTGGCGGGGAAAATAATAGGCGTCAAAATCGGTGTGGGCGAGGCTCGCCCCGATCACGACATCGACATCGTCCGGCCGGACCCCCGAATGCTCGAACAGACGCTTGCTCACCGCGATGCCGAGATCGGTGGCTGAGTTGTCGCGCAGCGTGCCGCTGAGCTCGCCGAAGCCGGTGCGGACGCCGTCGTAGAGGAAGACGTCCCCGTAGGTCGTTCCCAGACCGGGCAGGTCGGTCGTCGCGTTCAAGCGGGCGGTCCTCCTCAATCGATCCGCAGGACCTCGGGTCCGCCGCGGTACAGCGTCTCGACCAGATGCGCGCGGCGCTCGATGACCGCGCGCTGGTTGATGTAGCCCTTGTCGGTGATCTCGTTGGCGTCGATCGAAGGCGGTGTCGCCGTCAGCAGCACGCAGCCGATCCGGGTGCTGCTGCCGGGATTGGCGAGGTTGTGGCGTCGCAGTCCCTCGAGCACATGACGGCGCACCTCGTCGCGACCGATCAACTCGCCGAGAGGACAGTCGGCGGACGCGCCCTCGACGAGACTTGCGCAGCCGCTCGGGCTCGCGAACGCCAGGAGCCCCACCTCCTCGCGATCGTGGCCGGTGACCACGGCGTCCTGGATCGCAGGTGCCGCCGCGGCGATGGCGGCGAGACGCAGCAGGCCCACGTGCACCCAGGTCCCGGACATCAGCTTGAAGTCCTCGGCGATCCGACCGTCGAACACGATGCCCTTTTGGGGATGGTCGGGATCGGCGAGCCGGCCGGCATCGCCGATCCGGTAGAACCCGTCCTCGTCGAAGGCGGCGCGGGTCAGTGCCTCGTCCTTCCAGTAGCCCGGCGTCACGTTGGGGCCGCGAACGCGCATCTCCAGCTTGCCGGCGTTCGGCACAAGCTTGAGCTCGGAGCCGGGTGCCGGGAGCCCGATGATGCCGGCGCGATCGATGGCGAAGTGAACGCTGGTCACCAGCGGTGACGTCTCGGTGGCCCCCCAAGCCGACACCATGCGCACGCGCCGGCCCTTGGCCTCGATCGAGAGTCGTTCGAGCCACTCCCACAAGGGCTGGGGCAGCGCCGCCCCGGCATAGAAGATCAGGTCGAGATCGGCGAAGAAGCGCTGGCAGAGGGTGCGGTCCCGTTCAAGGTATGGCAGCAGGACGTCGAAGCCGCGCGGAACGTTGAAGTAGAGGGTCGGCGAGATCTCCCGCAGGTTGGCCGCCGTCTTCTCGACCAGCCCGGGAACCGGCTTTCCCTCGTCGATGACGAGGGTGCCGCCGTTGCGCAGCACCATGTTGAAGTTGTGATTGCCGCCGAACGTATGGCTCCACGGCAGCCAGTCGACGATCAAGGGCGGTCTGGACTCGAGAAAAGGCCAAACCTGCGCGATCGCTTGCTGGTTCGAGCACATCATCCGCTGGGTGTTGACGACGCCCTTCGGCATGCCCGTCGAGCCGGAGGTGAACAGGATCTTGCCGACCGTGTCCGGCCCCACCCGCCGGAACGCCTCGTCGACGGCGGGCGAGGGCGTCGCCGCCGCGAGCTCGGAGAACGGCGTCGATGCCAGGCCGTCGACGGGCTCGGCGCTGACGACGATCTCGACCCCGCGAAGATCGAGGGCATTGAGCGCCCTCGCGAAGGTGCGGCCGCTCTTGGCATAGACGAGCCTCGGCTCGATCCTGGCGAAGATGTGCTTGAGCCGGGCATGATCCTGCGACATCAGCGAATACGCGGGCGAAATCGGGGCCGCGGGGATCCCCAAATGCATCGCCGCCAGCGCCAGGAGCGCATGGTCGATGCCGTTGTCCGAGAGGATCATCACCGGATGATCGGCTTCGATCTTCCTGTTGAGAAGGCTCTCGGCCAAGCTCTCGACTGAGGCGCTGGCTTCACGATAGGTCAGCTGCCGCCAGCCGCCTTCCGCCCGGCGCTCGGCCAGAAACACCCGGTCCGGCGCCTGCTGCGCCCAGAAGCGGAGATGAGCACCGAGGCTCTTCGGGTACGTTCCCAGCGGCAGCGGCGACCGGAGCACCATGCCGCCGTCCGGCAACGGCATCATCTCCACCCGCGGCGGCGCGAACTCCAGCTCGACAAGGGGTGCGCTAGACACGTCGACCTCCCGGTTCGTTGTCATCGCCGGTCACAGGCCGAGATAGGCCTGACGGACGCGATCGTCCCTGAGCAGCGCCTTGCCCGTGCCCTCCATCACGATGTGGCCGTTCTCCAGCACGTATGCGCGATCGGCGAGCCTCAGCGAGGCGGCGACGTTCTGCTCGACCAGGACAATGGTCATGCCGTCGCGGTTGAGCTCGCCGACGACGCGAAACACCTCCTGAACGATGGTCGGCGCCAACCCGAGTGACGGCTCGTCGAACATCACCAGCCTCGGCTGTCCCATCAGGCAGCGGCCGATCGCCAGCATCTGCTGCTCTCCCCCCGAGAGCGTGCCGGCGAGCTGGTCTCGGCGCTCGGCCAGCCGCGGAAAGATGGCGAGGACGCACTCGTAGGCGCGTTCGGCTGCCGATCTCGCCCGCGGGATCATTGCGCCCATGTCCAGGTTTTCGCGCACCGTCATCGATGGAAAGATCTGCCGGCCCTCGGCGACCTGGCCGATCCCGAGGTTGCAGACCCTGTAGCTCGGCCAGCCGGTGATGTCGGCATCACCGAACGCGATCCGCCCGCTCGCGGGGCGGTGGATGCCGGCAATCGTCTGGATCAGCGAGGTCTTCCCGGCGCCGTTGGCGCCGACGATCGCCACGATCTCGCCCTCCTCCACCGTCAACGAGACCGCGCTCAAGGCGACGGCGGCGCCGTATCGCAGATCGAGGTCCTCGACCGTCAGCATCAGACGGCCTCCTCGCCGAGGTAGCATTCGAGCACGCCTGGATCGCGGACCACGTCCACGGGTCTGCCCTCGGCGATCAGTGCGCCGTGATTGAGCACGATCACGCGCTCGGACAGCGCCATCACCGCCCGCATCACGTGCTCGATGAGCAGGATGGTGAGGCCCGTCGCCCGGTTCAGCTGGCGAAAGGTGTCGACCAGCGCGTCCGTCTCGGCCGGGCGGAGGCCGGCCATGACCTCGTCGAGGAGCAGCAGCTTCGGCCCCGTCGCCAGGGCACGGGCGACCTCCAGGCGCTTGCGTTCGGGGAGCGTGAGGCTTCCCGCGGGCGTGTTCCGCTTGTCGGCGAGGCCGAGGAGTTCGAGCACGCCAAGGGCGGCGGTGCGCGCCTCGGACACGCGCTTCGTGATGCGAAGCGCGCCGACGACGGTGTTGTCCAGGACCGAAAGTCCGGCGAGTGGCCTCGCGATCTGGAACGTGCGGCCTACTCCGGCGTGGCAGACCTGGTCGGGGCGCAGGCCGGTGATCTCCCGGCCGTCGAGCTCGACGCGACCCTCATCCGGTCGCAGCATGCCGTTGACCAGATTGAAGATCGTCGTCTTGCCGGCGCCGTTGGGTCCGATCAGCGCGACGATGCTGGCCTCCGGCACCTCGAAGCTGACCTTGTGAACGGCCATCAGCCCGCGGAAACGCTTGGAGATGGCGGTGACCCTAAGCATCCTTGCGCGATCCGAGGCCGAGGGCCCTGGCCAGCGTGGGCCATAGCCCATCGGGACGAAAGACGATGATCAGAAGAAGACAGAACCCGAAGAACAGCTGCTTGATGCCGTCGACGTCGATGCCTTCGGCAACGGTGGTCATCGCCTCGCCGAGAATGGTGAGGAGGAAGGCGCCGAGAATCGGACCGAACAGCGTGCCGAGTCCGCCGATGATGGCGCCAAGCACCAGCTCGATGGACTTGTGCATGCTGAAGATGGTCTCGGGATAGATCGTGTTGTAGTAGAAGACGTAGAAGGTGCCCGCCATCGAAGTCAGAGCCGCCGACAGCACGACGGCCAGCAACTTGTACCGGAAGATGTTGATGCCGAGGGCCTGGGCGGCCTCCTGGTCTTCGCGAATGGCCTGCCAGTAGTAGCCGATCCGGCTGACGAGCACCGCCCGCGACACCAAGAAGGCGCCGGCCGCCAGCGCCAGGATCACGTAGTAGAACATGGCGGGAGAGCCGCGCAGCGCCCAGACGTCGTCGTGATCGCGGTATTCGACCGGCAGGAACAGGCCGCCGGACCCTCCGACCCAGTCCAGATGGTCGAAGAGGATGCGGGTGAACTCGGCAAACGCGATGGTCAACAGCGCGAAGTAGACGCCGCGAATGCCGAACCGGAAACCGAGCGCGGCGATGACGCCGCCGACCGCTCCGGCGATGGTCATGCCGACCGCCATTCCGACCAGCGGCGGCACCCGGAACTCGACGAAGAGCGCAGCGCTGGTGTAGGCCCCGAGGCCGACATAGAGGGCATGGCCAAGGGAAAGCTGGCCGGCAAACCCCATCATGATGTTCCATGCCTGCCCGAGGAACGCGAAATAGAGGCACAGGATCAACACCGACAGAAGGTGGTCGCCGACGACGAAGGGCGCGACCGCGAGACCGGCGCCGAACAGGGCGAGGAGGGCAAGGGCGCGTGCCGGCACGTCCGCACACAGCGCCCACATCACGCCGATCTCCCGAACAGCCCCTGCGGCCGCAGGAGAAGGACCAGGATCAAAAGGCCGAAGCTGAACATGCTCTTCATCGACGGCACGACGAGGAATCCGGCAAGTGCCTCGGAAAGACCGATGAGGATGCCGCCGAGCAGCGCGCCCCCGATGCTGCCGAGGCCGCCGACGATGACGATGACGAAGGCCAGCAAGGTGTAGTCGACGGCAAGGTGAGGGTGGACATCGACGAGGAGCAGCATCAGCGTACCGGCGGTGCCGACGCAGGCCGCGCCGATGCCGAAGGTGATCGCGTAGAGCCTGCGTACGTTGAGGCCGACGACCAGGGCGCCAAGGTGGTTGTCGGCGCACGCCCGCAGCGACTTGCCGGTCGGCGTGAAGTGCAGGAACAGGTAGAGGAGAACGATCAGACCGACGGCGACCACCGCGGCATAGAGACGCACCTTGTCGATGAGCAGCGGCCCGACCTCGAACGTCTCGAACGCGTAGGCGAGCTGGGTTGCTCGCGCGTCGGGTCCGAAGATCACCAGCAGACCGTTGGTCAGCACGATGGCGATGCCGACCAGAAGCAGGAACTGCTGGTGCTGCGGCAGCGCGATGAAGCGGTTGATCAGCCCTCGCTGCAAGGCGTAGCCGAGAAAGAACATCGCCGCGGCGACCAACGGCAGAGCGGCGAGGACATCGAGGCCGGTCGACACGTGGACAACGAACGCCACGTACATGCCCGTAACCATCATCTCGCCATGGGCGAAGTTGACAATCTGCATCACCCCGAAAATCAGGGAGAGGCCAAGGGCCATGAGCCCGTAGACCGACCCGGTGAGGATGCCGCCGACGATAACGTTGAGGTAGACCTCGAGCGGCATGAGCCCCTCCTCTCCGCGTCAGCCCAGCGCCGGCGTCTCGCGGGGCTCAGCCCCGGGTCTGCCATCCGGGCATCGGAAACACCGGCTGCAGGGTGGCAATGTCGGCGGGAAGAACCACCTCCGGGCCGCCGTTCCGGTTCTGCACCGCCGCCGAGACGATGTCGACGTTCTGGCCTTCGGCGTCGAAGCGGATCGGGCCGCCGGTCATCACGTGCTCCTTGATGTCGGTCTCGCGGAGCGCGGCGACGAGGGCCTCCGGCGCCGTGCTGCCGGCCCGCTTGTGGGCGTCGGCGGCGACGAGGATGGCCTCGACGGTGAAGCCGATGTTGAGTTCGAACGTCTCGTCCGGATGGGCCTTGACGAAGCGGGAGCGGAGCTCCTCGGTCATCGCCTGGCTCGGATCGAACCAGGGCACGTTGGTGATGCTGTACTCGGCGTACTTGCCGAGCGTGTTGAAGAACTGGCGCTCGTACATGCCGGGACTGCCGGGGCTGATGATGCCCATCGGCTCGAAGCGTTGCTTGACCATCTCGCGGACCATCAGAATGGCGTCGTTGAGGCGGCTCACCACCATCAGCAGGTCCGGCCTCGCCGCCTTCGCCCGGGCGATCTCGACGGAGAGGTCCTTGGCCTTTGGATCGTAGGCGATGAACTCCTTGATCTCGTAGGGAATGCCGATCTTCGGCGCGAGCGCCTGGACGCCGTTCAGCATGGCGGTGCCGAAGGTGTCGTTGACGTGCAGCATCACCGCCGTCGCCGGCGTCGTGCCGGTCGCCTCGAACAGCCTGTTCATCATCGCGAGTCCGCCGGTGACCAGCATGCCGCCCGTCGGGAAGTTGCGGAACACGTACTTGTAACCCTGCTTGGTGATCTTGGGATCGGCGGCGATGTTGATGACGAAGGGCATGCCCTTCTGCTCGGCCACCTGCGCCACCGCGGCGGTGGTGCCCGAATCGAAGCAGCCGGTGAGTACGTGGACGCCCTCCCGGATCAGCTTCTCGGCCTGGGTGCGGCCGACATCCGGGCTCGACTCGGTGTCGGCCGGAACCAGCTCGACCTGGAACCCCATGTCGGCGAGCAGAGGCACCGCGAGATCGGCACCGCGCTGGCACGCCTGGCCGATCAGTGCCAGGTGACCCGAGCGCGGCAACAGAACGCCGACCCTCAGCGGCGTCGCCGCCGTCGCCCGCCGCCACGGCACACCCGCCGCCAAGACCGTGGCACCGGCCGCCGCGCCGGCGACGAATCGCCGGCGGCTGATCAGTCCGCGCACGCGCCGCGCATAAGACGTCTCTCCCATCGTTTCGCCCCCGTTGCTCGGTTGTTGTTCGCTTAACGCCACCGAGTGTACGGGCAAAGGCGAAGGCGGGTAAAGTGCATTCTGGTACGCCAATGCAGATTAGGTGAGTGCGCACCGGGCCCATCGCGGCGCTGGCGCGCCCGGCAGGACTCGAACCTGCAACCCCGAGATTAGAAGTCTCGTGCTCTGTCCGGTTGAGCTACGGGCGCCTCGCCTGGCACGGGTCACCACACGCGGGTGAACGCGAAGTTCTCGGCGTAACTCCTGCGCTGCAGGACGCGGGCGTGCGGTTCCTGGATGCGAAAGGAGAGGCCGCTGCGTTCGGCATAGGCGGCCGCCGCCTCGCGGCTCGCGAAGCAGAGGCGCACCTGCCGCCTGGTGTCGGCGGATCCCGTCCACCCCATCAGCGGATCGGGCACCTTGGGCGATCCCGGCTCGAACTCAAGCACCCACGTCCCCACCCGTCCGCGCCCCGACTGCATCGCCGTCTTGCTCGGCCTGTAGATGATGGCGTCGGCCATGCCCCGACTCGCTCTCCGCCTCGCATTCCGCTGCCGCGGCAAGAGCCTACCGGCTTTCTCCCGGTTTTGGAAGACGCTCGCGCGTCCCGCGGGTCGGCCCCTCTCCGAGCGCCTTGCCAGCGGGCGACCAAAGCCGCTTCTATGGGCCGCCGCCCGATCGCCGGGCTTAGGCTTGCCGACATGCTGGACACGCTCGCGACCCTCGTCCTCGCCCTCCTCGCCCTGGTCACGGCGGCGATCGCCTCGGCGCACGCGACGCTCAGCAAGCGCGACGTGCGCGCCGCCATCGGCTGGGTCGGCCTGATCTGGATGGTGCCGTTCGTCGGCGCCCTGCTCTACGGCCTCCTCGGCATCAACCGCATCCACCGCCGGGCGACCGAGCTCCGGCCGCACCGGCCGCCGGCGATGGCGCCGCCCGACACCGCCGCCTTCGACCGAACGGCGCCGGCGGAGAGGCCCACCGACCGGGCCCGCCACCTCGCCGCCGTCGCCCGGCTGATCGACGCCATCACGCCGACGCCGCTGACGTCGGGTAACGCCGTCCGGCCGCTGGTCGGCGGCGAGGCGGCGTTCACCGCGATGCTGGAGGCGATCGGCCACGCCCGCCGGACCATCGGCATGGGGTCCTACATCTTCGACAACGACGCCGCCGGCCATTTGTTCGCCGACGCGCTGGCCGCTGCCGCCGGCCGCGGCGTCGCCGTGCGGGTGCTGATCGACGGCGTCGGCGCCCGCTATTCGCATCCGCCGGTGACCGGGATGCTGCGCCGGCGGGGCATCCCCGTCGCGCTGTTCTTGCCGACCTTCGTGCCGCTGCACCTCGCCTACGCCAATCTCAGGAACCACCGGAAGATCCTCGTCGTCGACGGTCGCACCGGCTTCACCGGCGGCCTCAACGTGCGCCAAGCCTACCTCAACGGCACCGACCCCGGCTGTGCCATCCACGACATCCACTTCCGCCTCGAGGGCCCGGTGGTCGGCCACCTCGGGGCGATCTTCGCCGACGACTGGACGTTCGCCACCGGCGAGACCCTCGACGGCGAGGCGTGGTTCCCTCCGCTCCAGGCGGCGGGCGACGCCCTGGCCCGCGGCCTAGCCTCCGGGCCCGACGAGGACATCGAGCGCATCCGCTGGGCGATCTTGAGCGCGCTCCACCACGCGACAACCCGGGTGCGCGTGGTCACGCCCTACTTCCTCCCCGACCGGCTGCTCACGACGGCGCTGGTGATGGCCGCCATGCGCGGCGTCGCGGTCGAGGTGCTGCTGCCGGTGCGCAACAACCTCCGCCTGGTGCAGTGGGCGTCGAAGGCCGGGCTCGCAGACCTCGTCGCCGCCGGCGTCCGCATCTTCGAGACGCCGCCGCCGTTCGACCACAGCAAGATCATGACCGTCGACGGGCTGTGGTCGCTGATCGGCTCGGCCAACTGGGACGAGCGCAGCCTCCGCCTCAACTTCGAGCTCGACGTCGAGTGCTACGACGAGACGCTCGCCACCACCCTCGACCGCCTGATCGACGGGCAGAAGGCGGCTGCCCGCCCGCTCACCCGCGACGACCTCGACGGCCGCAGCCTCGGCACCAGGCTCCGCGACGGCGCGGCCTGGCTCTTGTCGCCGTACCTCTAAGGGCGGTCTGCGGCCCGTGCGAGGGACGTCCCCCCGGAACGGCGAAGCCGGGCCATTGCGGCCCGGCTTTCCTAGGGATGTCGGGGGTGGGGGGAGAAGTCCCCGACGCCGGGCTGTATAGCACGGCGTGCCGGAGAAGGCTGTGATGCTCGTCACAGTTGCGGATCGCGACTGCCATGGCGGGCCGCGTACCTCAGCCTCCGCGGTCATCACCGCGTCACAGAACGCGCGTATGTATAGGGTAGCGGCACCGGCGCCGCCGTACCGCCGGCCGACACGGAGAACCGAGCCATGATCTACATCAGCAACCTCGAGGACATGCCCCGGCACGTCGAGACCCTGCGCCCGAGCCACCTGGTGTCGCTGGTCGAGCCGGCGCGGCAGCCGCCGACCCCGCCCGGGGTCGCCGCCGGCCTGCACCTCCGCATCCAGGTCCACGATCTCAGCGCACCGCTCCCCGGCTACCTGGTGCCCGAACGGCACGACGTCGACGCCCTCGTCCGCTTTGTCGAGGGCTGGAGCGGCGCGGCGCCGCTGCTCGTCCACTGCGTCGCCGGCATCAGCCGGTCGACGGCGGCGGCGCTGATCGCGCTCGCCGTCAAGACGCCCGCGAGCGAGCCGGAGCTGATCCGGAGGCTCTCGCAGGCGGCGCCCCACGCCCAGCCCAACCGCCGCCTGGTCGCCCTCGCCGACCGTGTGCTGGCCCGCGATGGGCGGCTCATCGCCGCCCGCGAGGCGATGGCACCGGCCATCGAGGTGACGGAGGGCCCGCTGGTCACACTCGCGCTGGCCGCCGCCTGAGCCGACCGCGCGGAACAGGGCAGCGGATTGCGACAAAATGCGACATTTTGCGACAAAATGCGACAAAATGCGACATTTTGCGACGCTTTCGCGACGAAATGCGACGTTCTGCGACGCCCGATTC
>CAYQSU010000070.1:0-17200 GCA_964420325.1 uncultured Rhodospirillaceae bacterium
TCGCGCACCGCGAGCTCGGTGATCTTGCCGCTCTTGGTGCGCGGGATGTCGGCGACGGCGATGATCCTGGCCGGCACGTGCCTGGGGCTGCAGCCGGCGCGGATCCGCTCCCTGATCCTGGACCGGAGCGCGTCGTCGAGCACCGCGCCCGGGCGCAGCACGACGAACAGCACGGTGCGCACGTCGCTGTCCCACTCCTGGCCGACCACCAGCGACTCGACGACCTCGTCCAGGCGCTCGACCTGGCGATAGATTTCGGCGGTGCCGATCCGCACGCCGCCCGGATTGAGGGTGGCGTCCGAGCGTCCGAAGATGATCATGCCGCCGTGCTCGGTCCATTGGACGAAGTCGCCATGGTGCCAGACGCCGGGGAACCGCTCGAAGTAGGCGGCGCGGTAACGCGAGCCATCGGCATCGTTCCAGAAGCCGAGCGGCATCGACGGAAACGGCTCGGTGCAGACGAGCTCGCCCTTCTCGCCGCAGACCGGCCAGCCGTCGTCGCCGAACACGTCGACGGCCATGCCGAGCGCGGGCGTCTGGATCTCGCCCCGCCACACCGGCGCCGTCGGGTTGCCGAGCACGAAGCAGCCGATGATGTCGGTGCCGCCGGAGATCGAGGCGAGGTGAAGATCGCGCTTGATGTCCCGGTAGACGAAATCGAACGACTCCGGCGCCAGCGGTGATCCGGTCGAGGTCATCGTCCGCAGCGTTCCCAGATCGTGGCTCCGCCGCGGCCCGAGCCCGGCCTTGGCGACGGCGTCGATGAACTTGGCCGAGGTGCCGAACAGGGTCATTCCTTCGGCGTCGGCGAGATCGAACAGGACGGTGCCGTCCGGATAGAAGGGCGAGCCATCGTAGAGCAGGAGGGTCGCCTCGGACGCCAGCGCCGAGGCCAGCCAGTTCCACATCATCCAGCCGCAGGTGGTGAAGTAGAAGACGCGGTCGCCCGGCTTGATGTCGCAGTGGAGCTGGTGCTCGCCCACGTGCTTGAGCAGCGTGCCGCCGGCGCTGTGGACGATGCATTTCGGCACGCCTGTGGTCCCCGAGGAATAGAGAACGTAGAGCGGATGATCGAACGGCAGCCGCTCGAAGACGATGTCCGCGGGTCGGTACGTCGCCACGACGTCGGCCCAGAGGCTCGCGCCCGCGATGCTGTCCAGGGGCGGATCGGGGCGGGTATAGGGCACGACCACGGTCGCTTCGAGCGTGGAGAGCCCGCGGACGATGTCGGCAAGCCTGGCGAGACCGTCCAGCGTCCTGCCGTTGTAGAAATACCCGTCGGCGGCGAACAGGAGCTTGGGCTCGATCTGGCCGAAGCGGTCGAGCACCCCCTGCACGCCGAAGTCCGGCGAGCACGACGACCACACCGCGCCGATGCTGGCCGCGGCGAGCATGGCGATCACCGCCTCCGGCATGTTGGGGAGATAGCCGCAGACGCGGTCGCCGGCGGTGATGCCGAGGTCCCGCATCGCTTGCTGGAGCCGTGAGACCTCGGCATGGAGCTCGCGATGGGAGAAACGCCTCGTGACGCGATCCTCGCCGCGGAAGACCAGCGCGTCGTTCTGATCGCGCCGGCGCAACAGGTTCTCGGCGAAGTTCAGTCGGGCCTCCGGAAACCACCGCGCCCCCGGCATCCTGTCGCCGTTGTCGAGCACGGTCTCGCCCCAGGTCTCGGCGACGAGGCCGGCGAACTCCTTGAGGGCCCACCAGAACCGTTCCTTGTCGCGAAGGGAGAACTGGTAAAGCCCGGCGAAGTCGGCGATGGTGGCGGCCTGGCCGGCGTTCGCGTCCGCGATGAACCGTGTCAGGTTCGAGTGCCGGATGCGCTCCGGCGACGGTCTCCAAAGGGGCTCGCCCACGGTGTTCCTCCCTGCGCTCTTCCGGTCCTCGGCGCGCCTCGCAGTATGCGGGCCCGCCGTCGTCGCTGCAACTCGGCGGCCGCAGGGAGAGCCAGGCAGTCCCGCCCGCATCCGCAGGCGGTAGCCCGATGCCGGAGGTTTCGGGCCTCGGCCCTCGTCCCGCCGTCCGCTCCGAAGTCCTTCGCGGCGCCGCCTACATGGTCGCCTCGGCCGCCGCCTTCGCGGTGACGTTCACGCTCGTCCGCCACGTCACCCGCTCGGTCCACCCGTTCGAGGCCGCCTTCTTCCGCAACCTGTTCGGACTGATCGTCATGCTGCCGTGGCTGTGGCGGGTCGGCCTTCACAGCCTCGAGACCCGCCGCATCGGCTTCCATCTCCTGCGCGCGGCGAGCGGCCTTTCGGCCATGCTCTGCCTGTTCACGGCGATCAGCCTGATGCCGCTGGCGGAGGTCACCGCGCTGACCTTCACCGCGCCGATCTTCGCCACCGCGGGCGCCGCCCTTCTCCTCGGCGAGACCGTCCGCATCCGGCGCTGGACGGCCGTCGTCATCGGCTTCATCGGCACCCTGATCATCTTGCGGCCCGGTGCCGCCGCGATCGCCCCGGGAGCGCTCGCCGCGCTCGCCGCCTCGCTGTTCATGGCATCGGCCATGTTGTGCATCAAGTCGCTGTCGCGAACGGAGAATCCGGAGCCGATCGTGTTCTACTTCGGGCTCCTGGTGACACCGCTGTCGCTGATCCCGGCGCTGTTCGTCTGGACCACGCCCGACGCCGCCACCTGGCTCTGGCTCGCCCTGCTCGGCGCCGCCGCCACCCTCGGCCAGATCCTGCTCGTTCGCGCCTTCGCGTCTGCCGAGGCCTCCGCCGTCCTGCCCTTCGACTTCTCGAAGCTGGTTTTCGTCTCGCTGATCGGCGTCGCCCTGTTCGACGAGGTGCCGGCGGTCTGGACCTGGGTCGGCGCCTCGATCGTCGTCGCCGCATCGGTCTACATCGCCCACCGCGAGGCCCGAGCCGCGCCGCGGGCGCCGGCCGAATCCCGCGGCGGCCTCGCCGAAGGCTGACCCCGTTACCTTGACAAAGGATGACACCCTCCTTAAACGAGCCGGCGTGGCTCCGACGCGGGCAGGGGTGGTTCTCAGCCCGTGCGCACCCCAACAACAGGACAAGCGAGGACGCATCCGGCGACAACGGCGCTTGGCAGCAAAGCAAGCTTCACGGTGGACGCTACCCTGAGGAAGAACACCATGACGAGGAGGAGGACAACATGGCACGCGTGGCATTGGTGACGGGCGGCACCCGCGGCATCGGGGCGGCCATATCGAAGCGGCTCAAGGCGGACGGTCACACCGCGGTGGTGTGCGACGTCGTCGACGACCAGCTCAAGGCGTTCCGGGATTCGACCGGAATTCCCGCTTACAACATCAACGTCGCCGACCACGGGTCGGTCGTGGCCGGGTTCAAGAAGATCGCGGACGAGGTCGGTCCCATCGACATTCTCGTCAACAACGCCGGCATCACCCGCGACGGCCGGATGGTCCGGATGACACCCGAGAAGAACTGGGACCCGGTCATCGCCGTCAACCTCACCGGCTGCTTCAACACCTGCAACGTCGCCGCACCCGGCATGACCGAGCGCGGCTGGGGGCGCATCGTCAACATCAGCTCGATGAACGGCCAGAGAGGCCAGTTCGGCCAGACCAACTACTCGGCGAGCAAGGCCGGCATCATCGGCTTCAGCCGCTCGGTCGCCCTCGAGCTGGCCCGTGGCGGCGTCACCGTCAACGTCATCTCTCCGGGCTTCATCCTCACCGAGATGACGGCGGTGATGCCCAAGGAGATCCTCGACGGCGAGGTGCAGAAGATCCCCATGGCGCGGATCGGCCAGCCGGAGGACATCGCCTACGCGGTCTCGTTCCTGGTCTCCGACGAGGCCGGCTGGATCACCGGCACGACGCTCTCGGTCAACGGCGGCCAGTTCATGCCGTAGGCCGTCCGGCGACGCTCCGGGGATGGCGGGAGGCCACCGCTTAACCGGCGGCCTCCCTCGTTCGGCAGGATCCAAACCCCATCGTCCTGCCATTGGAACGGCGTGGCGCAGGTGATACCGTCAGGAAATGACGCGATCCTTCCGCGACGCTCCGACGCTTGACGACATCGAACGGCTGGCCAGCGCCGCGCTGACGACGATTCCTCAACCACTGAGCGAAAAAGCCAAGGACATCGTCATCCGCATCGAGGACTTCGTCGACGAGGAAACCGAGCGCGACATGGGTCTGGAGAGCCCTTTCGACCTTCTCGGCCTCTACCGCGGCGTCTCTCTCGACCGCAAGAGCGTTGCCGACGCCCCCTCGGACCTCGACATGATCTTTCTCTATCGCCGGCCGATCCTCGATTACTGGTGCGAAACGGGCGAGGATCTCTACCGCATCGTTCGCAACGTGCTGATCCACGAGATCGGCCACCATTTCGGCTTCAGCGACGAGGACATGGACCGGATCGAGTCCCTCGAATGAACGATCGTCCCCGGAGGTCCCTCGAGCCGCTACCGGCCGACGCGCTCCGGAGACTGTGCCCGGTCTCCGACCTTCCCTTCGCGACGACGGCGGAGCTCGAGCCGCAGGAGGATCTCGTCGGCCAGGGGCGTGCCGCCCAGGCCGTGCGCCTTGCCACCGGCATGAGCCACGGCGGCTACAATCTGTTCGCCCTCGGCCCGACGGGGACCGGCAAGTACCGCTTCGTTCGGGTGGCGGTCGAGAAGGCCGCCGCGACCTGGCCGGTTCCCGACGACTGGTGCTATGTCAACAACTTCGCCGAGCCGCACCGGCCGCGGGCGCTGAACCTTCCGGCCGGCAAGGGCCGGCCGTTCCACGATGACATGGAGCACCTCGTCGAGGAGCTGCGCCAGGCCATCCCGGCGGCGTTCGAAAGCGACGAATACCGCAACCGCAAGACCGTCATTCAGGAGCACTTCAAGGAGCGCCAGGAGGAGGCGTTCAAGGCGCTCCAGGAGCGCGCGAAGGAGCACGAAATCGCGCTCATCCGCACCCCGCTCGGCCTGGCGCTGGCGCCGATCAAGGACGGCGAGGTCTTGAGCCCCAAGGAGTTCGAGGAGCTGCCGCCCGAGGACAAGCGGCGCCGGCAGGTTGCATCAGAAGAGCTCCAGGCGGAACTCGAGACCCTCCTCCACCAGATTCCGGCTTGGGAGAAGGAACAGCGGCAGCAGGTGCGCGAGCTCAACCGCGAGATCACCATGTATGCGGTCGGGCATCTGATCGAGGACCTCAAGGAGCGGTGGTGCGATCATCGGGCCGTCCTCGATCACCTGGAGGCGGTGCGCTCGGACGTCATCGACAATGCCGATGACTTCCTGCCCCAGGAGCCGGCGGGCCCCCAGATCGTCTTCGGCTTCGGGCCCCGCCCGGCGCAGCCCGCATCCCAGGCGTTCCGGCGCTACCAGGTCAACGTCCTCGTCGACCAGACCCGGCGCGACGCGGCCGACGCCGGAACGAGCGGGGCCGGAGGTGCGCCGGTGGTGTACGAGGATCATCCGACGCAGCCCGCCCTGGTCGGACGGGTCGAGCACATCGCCCAGTTCGGCACGCTCGTCACCGATTTCATGCTGGTCAAGGCCGGCGCCCTGCATCGCGCCAACGGCGGCTGCCTGGTCCTCGATGCCCGCAAGGTCCTGACGCAGCCGTTCGCCTGGGAGACGCTCAAGCGGGCGCTGAGATCGAGCCGGATCCGCATCGAGTCTCCCGCGGAGTCCCTGGGCTGGTCGACGACGACGACCCTCGAGCCGGCGCCGATCCCGCTCCGGCTCAAGGTCGTCCTGCTTGGCGAGCCGATGCTCTACTACCTGCTCACCTACTTCGATCCCGAGTTCAAGGAGCTGTTCCGGGTCGCCGCCGATTTCGAAACGCGCATGGACCGGAACGGCGAGAGCGCGCTGACCTATGCGAGGCTGATCGCCACCTTGATCGCGGACAACCGCCTGCTTCCCTTCGACCGGTCGGCGGTGGCGCGCGTCATCGAGCACGGCTCCCGTCTCGCCGGCGATGCGGAGAAGCTCTCGACCCACCTCGGCTCCCTCGAGGACCTGGTCAGGGAGGCGGACTTCTGGGCGCGCGAGGACCGGGCGCAAGCGGTCGGCGCCCCGCACGTCACGCGGGCGATCGACGCCAAGACCTACCGCTCCGACCGGCTGCGCGAACGCATCCAGGAGGAGATCCGGCGGGGGACGCTGGTGATCCAGACGGACGGCGCCCGGATCGGGCAGATCAACGGCCTCGCCGTGATCCAGCTCGACGATTTCGCCTTCGGCAAGCCCAACCGGATCACCTGCCGGGTGCGGATGGGCAAGGGCGAGGTGGTCGACATCGAGCGCGAGGTCGCGCTGGGCGGCCCTTTGCACTCGAAGGGCGTGCTCATCCTTTCCTCCTTTCTCGGCACCCGCTTCGCCGCGGAGCAGCCGCTGTCGCTCGCCGCCAACCTGGTGTTCGAGCAGTCCTACGGCGGTGTCGAGGGCGACAGCGCGTCTTCGGCCGAGCTCTATGCGCTGATCTCGGCCTTGGCCGATCTGCCCATCCGCCAGTCGCTTGCGGTCACCGGATCGGTCGACCAGCACGGCTGCATCCAGGCGATCGGCGGCGTCAACGAGAAGATCGAGGGGTTCTTCGACGTGTGCGCCGCCCGCGGCCTCACCGGCGAAGAGGGCGTCCTGATCCCTCGGGCGAACGTCAAGCATCTGATGCTTCGGGAGGACGTCGTCGAGGCATGCCGAAACGGCCGCTTCCATGTCTACGCCGTGGAAACCGTCGACCAGGGGATCGCGATCCTCACCGGCGTGCCGGCGGGCGACGCCGACGAGGCCGGCGACTTTCCGATCGGCACGGTCAACCGGGCCGTGGCCGCCCGCCTCGCCGCCTTCTCGCGCAAGGCCCTCAAGTTTGCCGCGAAGGCCGAGGAGCAGAAGCCGAAGGGCCCCGACGCCTCGCAACGGGGCGCTCCGGGGTGACCCCGATGCCGCGGTCGCCGACCGACGCGCCGCCCCGCTTTCGGCGGATCCTTTTCGCCCTCGACTCCGCGGCCGAGGATTTCTCGGCGGTGGATTTCGTTTTCGCCCTCGCCGCCCGGCTGCAAGCCGAGTTGTCCAGCCTGTTCGTCGAAGACATCGATGTGGTGCGCCTGGCCGAGCATCCTGACGTGAGCACGTTCAGCACCGTGTTAGCCACCCACCAGCCGCTTTCCCCGGACCATCTCAAGCGTGCGCTCAGGATGCAGCTGGTGCGCAGCCGCCAGGCCATCGAGCAGGCGGCCATGCGGCAGCGGATGAAGGCCACCTTCGAGGTCCGGCAGGGCCGGCTCTCGGCCGAGATCCTGGCCGCCGCCGGCGACGTCGACCTTGTGGTGGTGAGCTGGTCCGAACGCCGCTCCGTGGTCTCGCGGTTCGCGACGCCGACTCGCGAAGCCGCTCGGAGGTTCCTGGAGACCGCACCTCTGCCGGTGCTCCTGGTGCGTCCCGGCGCTCCGCCGGGCGGACCCGTCCTCGTCGTCTACGACGGCACCGACGCCGCACGCGAGGCGCTCGCCGCCGCGACCGATCTGGCCGATCGCAACGGCGCCGGGATCGAGGTGGCGCTGCTCACCGGCAGGCTCCATGAGACGGTCGCCTGGGAACAGGAGATTCGCACCGCGTTCGGCGGCACGGGCCTGCGCTTGAGCTGCGTCCAGATGCCGAAAGCCTCGGTCGAGGACCTCTGCAGCTGGGCTCGTCAGAGGGCGGCCGCGGCGATGGTCCTTGCCGGAGGTCATGCCCTCCTGGAAGGCGACGGCCTGCGGCGCCTTCTCGACGGCACCGGATGCTCGATCCTCTTGCTGCGCTGAGGCGGCACCGCTGGCGGCCGCGGTCTTGGTGGAGCCGAGGGGAATCGAACCCCTGACCTTCGCATTGCGAACGCGACGCTCTCCCAGCTGAGCTACGGCCCCGTCCGGACCCGCCCGGTTCCGCGCGTGCCGGGCGGCGGCGCGATAATGGCGCCGCCCGCTCGGCGGAGTCAAGGTCGGGGCTGCCGCTTTCGCTTGCGCCGGGTTTTGCCCATGGCTACGGTACCGGCCGCTTGACCCTCCCGCGAAGACGGCTTTCACATGGATAGCGTTCTCGTGCACAACGTCGTCTGGCTGGTCGACCAGCTGGCCTCCATCTACATCTTCGTCCTGATCGTCGGCGTGGTCTTGAGCTGGCTGGTCGCCTTCAACGTCGTCAACTCCCGGAACCGCTTCGTCTATATGGTCGGCGATTTCACCCACCGCCTCACCGAGCCGGCGCTGCGCCCGATCCGCAACGTCCTGCCCAACCTCGGCGGCATCGACATCTCGCCGATGGTCCTCATCCTGGTCCTCGTCTTCGCGCGAAATCTGCTCTGTGGATATGTCCCTGGCGCGTGCTCCTGACCGATGCGCTCGCGGCACCCTTGGTGATGTCGAGGCCGGCGGTCTACGCATCCGGCTGCACGTCACGCCGCGGGCGTCGTCGAGCCGCATCCTCGGCCTGCGCTCGGACGCGGACGGCGCAACGGTGCTCAAGGTTGCGGTGACCGCGCCTGCGGAAGGCGGCAAGGCGAATGCCGCCGTGATCGCCATGCTGGCGAGGGCCTGGCACATGCCCAAGACGAGCCTCGACATCGCCTCGGGAAAGGGCGATCGCCGCAAGATCCTCCGCGTCTCCGGAGAACCCGCCGCGCTGGCCGCCCGTCTCGCCGGCTGGGCCGCCGACCACCGTTCGGCGACCGGAACCTGAGGCATGGCGCGCGCCGCCATCATCGACGGCAAGGCGCTGGCCTCGGAGGTGCGCCGGAAGGTGCGGGATGCCGTGGCGACGCTGCGATCGACCCGTCACCTCACCCCGGGGCTCGCCGTCGTTCTCGTCGGCGACAACCCGGCGAGCCAGATCTACATCAAGAGCAAGAGCGAGCAGTGCGAGGACGCCGGCATGAGGTCGTTCGTCCACCGGCTGCCCGCCGACATCCGCGAAGACGATCTGTTGACCCTGATCCACGGCCTCAACGAGCACCCCGACGTCCACGGCATCCTCGTCCAGCTGCCGCTGCCGCCGCACATCCAAGGGCCCGCGGTCCTGGAAGCGATCGACCCGGCGAAGGACGTCGACGGCTTCCACATCGTCAACATCGGCCGTCTCGCCATCGGCGCCGCCGGCGCCATGGTGCCGTGCACGCCGGCCGGCTGCCTGATCATGATCAAGAGCCGGACCCCTGATCTCGTCGGCTTGAAGGCGGTCGTCGTCGGCCGCTCCAACATCGTCGGCAAGCCGATGGCCCAGCTCCTCCTTGCCGAGAACTGCACCGTCACCGTCACCCACTCGAGGACCCGCGACCTGGCGGCCGAGTGCCGGCAGGCGGACGTGCTGGTCGCCGCCATCGGCCGGCCGGGCCTCGTCCGGGGCGACTGGATCAAGCCGGGAGCCACCGTCATCGACGTCGGCATCAACCGCATCACCACCGCGGACGGCAGATCGAGGCTGGTCGGCGACGTCGACTTCGCGGCGGCGGTCGGGGTGGCAGGGGCGATCAGTCCGGTGCCGGGAGGTGTCGGGCCGATGACCGTCGCCTGCCTGTTGCGCAACACCCTGCTCGCGGCCTGCCGTCAGCACCGCCTCGATGCCCCCGATCTCTGAGATGACGGGCGTCCCGCTCGCCCCCGGCATCGCCGGAGAGACGCCGTCGGCCGCCCGGGCGGCCGCGATCCGGCGAGCCGCAGGCACGCGCCGATGACCGATCTCGCGCGGATCCGCAACTTCGCCATCATCGCCCACATCGACCACGGCAAGTCGACCCTTGCCGACCGCCTGATCCAGTCGTGCGGCGCGCTCTCCGAGCGTGAGATGCGCGACCAGGTGCTCGACACCCTGGAGATCGAGCGGGAGCGCGGCATCACCATCAAGGCCCAGACGGTGCGCCTCACCTACGTCGCCGCCGACGGCCGCCCCTACGTCCTCAATCTCGTCGACACCCCGGGCCACGTCGACTTTTCCTACGAGGTGAGCCGCAGCCTCGCCGCCTGCGAGGGGTCGCTCCTCGTCGTCGACGCAACCCAGGGCGTCGAGGCGCAGACGCTCGCCAACGCCTATCTCGCCATCGAGGGCAACCACGAGATCATTCCGGTCCTCAACAAGATCGATCTTCCCGCCGCCGACGTCGAGCGCGTCCGCCGCCAGATCGAGGAGGTCGTCGGCCTCGACGCCTCGGCCGCGCTCTCCGTCTCGGCGAAGACGGGCGAGGGCGTGAATTCGGTGCTGGAGGCGGTGGTCAGGCGCATTCCGATGCCCCGTGGCGACCCGAACGCGCCGCTCAAGGCGCTCCTCTTCGACAGCTGGTACGACCCCTACCTCGGCGTGATGATCCTGGTCCGCGTCAAGGAGGGCGTCCTCCGGCGCGGCCTCCGCATCCGGATGATGGCCACCGGCTCGGTCCACCAGGTCGACCAGGTCGGCACCTTCACCCCGAAGGCGACCGAGATCGATGCCCTTGGTCCCGGCGAGATCGGCTTCCTCACCGGCGGCATCAAGACGGTGGCCGACACCAGCATCGGCGACACCATCACCGCGGACCGGCGGCCGGCACTGGTCGCGCTTCCCGGCTTCAAGCCGTCGGTGCCGGTGGTGTTCTGCGGCCTCTATCCGTTGGACAGCGCCGACTTCGAGAGCTTGCGCGAATCCCTCGCCCGCCTGCGGCTCAACGACTACAGCTTCCACTACGAGCCGGAGACCTCGGCCGCCCTCGGCTCCGGCTTCCGCTGCGGCTTCCTCGGGCTCCTCCACCTGGAGGTCGTCCTCGAGCGGCTCGAGCGCGAGTTCGGCCTCGACCTCATCGCCACCGCGCCCAGCGTCGTCTACCGGGTCCATCTCACCGACGGCACCGTGACAGAGCTCCACAACCCGGCGGACATGCCCGAGGCGACGCGCATCGTCAGCATCGAGGAGCCGTGGATCAAGGCGACGATCCTGGTGCCGAACGAATACCTCGGCAGCGTCCTGAAGCTGTGCACCGACCGTCGGGGCAATCAGGTCTCGCTGACCTACGTCGGCAACCGGGCGATGGCCGTCTACCGGCTGCCGCTGAACGAGGTCGTCATCGACTTCTACGACCGGCTGAAGTCGGTCTCCCGCGGCTACGCCAGCTTCGACTACGAGCTCGACGGCTTTGCCGCGGCCAACTTGGTCAAGGTCGGCATCCTCGTCAACGGCGAGCCGGTCGACGCGCTGTCGTTCATCTGCCATCGCGACCGGGCGGAGGTGCGCGGCCGGGCGATCTGCCAGCGGCTCAAGGACCTGATCCCGCGCCAGCTGTTCAAGATCCCCCTGCAGGCGTCGGTCGGCGGCGCCGTCATCGCCCGCGAGACCATCTCGGCCCTGCGCAAGGACGTCACGGCCAAGTGCTACGGCGGCGACGTGACCCGCAAGCGCAAGCTCCTCGAAAAGCAGAAGGCGGGGAAGAAGCGGATGCGCCAGTTCGGCAAGGTGGAGATCCCGCAGTCCGCCTTCATCTCGGCGCTCCGGGTCGACGAGAGCTGAAGCCGGCCCAGGGGCCGGCCCCGGCTTCAGGGCGTGGACGCCGCCACCTGCACCCGGCCCCGGTCGAAGCCGCGGGCGCGCACCGCGGCGAGTACGATTTCGACGACGTCCTCGTCGCGCCGGAAGTTGTCGGTGTTGACGACCAGGTCGAAGTTGGTCGGGTCGTCGTAGCGGGAATGGAACAGCTCCCAGATGAACTTCTCGCGGCGCTTGTTGGCCGACTGCACCTCGCGCTTGGCGTCGGTGTAGCTGATGCTCTTGTGCTCGGCGAGCCTGGACGCGCAGGCCTCCAGCGAGCCGACGATGCGGATCCGGAGCACGTCGCGCCCGGCGAGGATGACGTGGGCGCCGCGCCCGCAGACGACGCCGCCGGTGTGGTAGAGGCCGCGGATGATGGTGGTGAGGAAGCGCAGGTACTCGTCCCGGGAGACGTGCTTGCCGAACACCGCCGAGTAGATCCAGGAATCGACGGCATCGAGCCTCTCGGTCAGGCTCTCGATCAGCTTCTTGCTGACGTTGGCCTCGGCGGCGATGCCATCGAGGATTTCGCGGTCATAGCAGTCGAGGCCGAGCTTGTCGGCAACCGCGTGCGCGATCTCGTCGCCGCGGCTGGCGGTGGTGCGAGAGATCGTGATGACCGGCTTGCGCAGCCGCCTCGCCTTCTGCGGCGGCTCCTCGAGGGCCCGGATCATCGCGTCGATGACGGCTTGGGCGTCCACTGCCATGTGACATCTCCCCTTTGGCCCCCTTCATAACATCCCGGACCGCATTGGGGAAGCGCCGGTCGCGGCGAACGGGCGGTTGCCGCCGGCCGGGCGGTGGATTAGGCTTCTGGCCGCGCATGCGGGCTCCCGAGGGCCCCGGGAGGGATGGCCGAGCGGTTTAAGGCGCACGCCTGGAGAGCGTGTTCACGGGGAACCGTGTCGTGGGTTCGAATCCCACTCCCTCCGCCACCTTGGAACATAAGTGCGAACGCACTTCGCCGCCGTCCGTCCGATATTCGCCGATCAAGGTCATAGTGCAATCGCGAAGGAATAGTTCTCATAATCGTCGCGCGTGGCCCGCCGGCTCACTCGCACGAACCGACGCCATGGCCGCCCGCCTGCGCCGGACCCGGGACGGTCGCTCCGGCAGGCGGGTTGCCCACAGCGCCTCCACCACTCCAGGGGAGGTGACCTCAGCATCTCGGCGCCGCACCTGAACGCGCTCACTCGGTCTGCATGCGTCGGGCATGCTGCAGGAGTTCGGCCTCGAGCTCGGCGATCCGCGCGGTGAGCGGCGTGGTCAACGCACGCACCTCGTCCAGGGTGTATCGCTCGGTGATGTGCTGCGGGCAGTTCCAGTCGAAGCCCTCGACCTCGATGATGATGCCCCGTTCGACCCGCGCCCGATAATCGGGCATTTCGAGGCGCGACAGCGACTCCTGGTCCTCGAGGCCAATGATCTTCGCCCGGCCGAACAGCTTCAGGCGCTTCTTGTTCGGGTAGTCCATGAAGAACAGCGACACCCGGTCGTCGGTGGTGAGATTGCCGATGCTGACATACTGCCGGTTGCCGCGAAAATCGGCGAAGCCGAGCGTGCCCTCGTCCAGAACCCGCACGAAGCCGGTCGGCCCGCCGCGATGCTGGACATAGGGCCAGCCCGTCTCGCTGACGGTCGCCATGTAGAACGAATCGCGTGCCGCAAGGAAGCCGGCCTCCGCCTCCGTCAGCCTGTGGTTCGTCGCCTCCGGCACGCTCTCCATGCGGGCATAGGCCTTTCGGCTTCCCATTTCCTCCTGGACCGTCTTCACCCTCGGCGTGAAGGCAATGTCCGCGAAACGATGCGACATGAGTTCCTCCTTCGGGGATCCGCCTCGGCGTCACAGCCCCAGATCCGACAGACCCGGGTGATCCGCGGGCCGAGGCCCTTGCGGCCAGAAAAGCCTCCGGTCGCCCTCGCGAACCGGTTGATCGTTGATGCTGGCGAAACGCAGCCGCATGAGCCCGCGCTCGTCGAACTCCCAGTTCTCGTTGCCGTGGGACCGGAACCAGTTGCCGGTGTCGTCGTGCCATTCGTAGGCGAAACGCACCGCGATCCGGTTGTCGGCAAAGGCCCAGAGTTCCTTGATCAAACGGTAATCAAGCTCACGCGCCCATTTGCGCCGCAGGAAAGCGACGATCTCCGGCCGCCCGACTGGGAACTCGGCGCGGTTGCGCCAGAGGCTGTCTTGCGTATAGGCGAGCGAGACGCGGACCGGGTCGCGCGTGTTCCACGCATCTTCCGCCATCCGCACCTTCTGGATCGCGGTCTCTCGCGTGAAGGGTGGCGATGGCGGCCGCGCCGCCGATGTCGTCGGGTCGATCATCTCATCTCTCCCTGCACCGACGCGGTCGACGGCGCGGTCAGAGCCGCGTTGTCCGGTCGCGGGTCGTCGATCAGGCGGCCTTGTTCAGATCGATCTTGGGGAAGTCGATCTCGACCTGTGTCGCCTTGCCGAGGACGTTGGTGAAGATGTTCATCGCCACGTGGGTGATGATCTCGATGATGTCCGCGTCCGAGTGACCGGCGGCACGCACCGCATCGAACTCAGCCTTGCTCACCTGGCCTGTGTGCTCGACGAGCGCGCGGGCGAAGGCCAGCGCCGCCTCCGCCTTGGCGTCCGAGGAGCGCCCGATCCGGTTGGCGAGCATCTCCTGGTTGTCGAGACCGACCTTGCGGCCAATGGCGGTATGGGCCGACACGCAGTATTGGCAGGCATTCTGCTCGGCGACCGTCAGCGCGATGCGCTCGCGCGTCTTCGGGTCGAGAGCGCCCGCACCGGCTATGGCGTGGAGGCCGAGGAAGGCGCCCAGGGCAGCCGGCGAATTCGCCAGCACGCGGATGAAGTTGGGAACCGTGCCGAGGCCGCTTTGGACGGCATCCAGGAGCTGTTTGGCCTCGCCGGTGGCGGTTCGGGGGTCGATAACGGCAACACGAGCCATGGCATGAATCCTCATCTGATTGGTCGGGCGAGCGCTCTGCATCGCTCGCTATCACTGTGGCCCATCACTTTCCTTGAAAGAATATGCGACGTATGCAATTCATTATTCCTTTTGGAGGAATAATATGGATCGTCTGCACGCGATCGAGGTCTTTATCGCGGTCGCCGATGCCGGCAGCTTCGCGAAGGCCGGCGCCCGTCTCAGGCTCTCGCCGCCCGCCGTCACGCGAGCCGTCTCGGCGCTCGAGGATCGATTGGGCGCACGGGTCTTCAACCGGACCACGCGCAGCCTCACCATCACCGATGTCGGGCAACGGTTTCTGGAGAGCGCGAGGCGCGTCCTGATCGATCTCGACGGCGCCGAAAAGGAGGCGGTCGGGGAAACCGGTGTGCCCCAGGGGCACCTCACGGTGACGGCGTCCGTCACCTTCGGTCGATCGGCGCTGGCACCCATCGTCTGCAGCTTCCTTGCTCAGCATCCGCGCGTCTCGGTCTCGGTGCTGCTCCTCGACCGGATCGCCAACTTGGTCGAGGAGGGCATCGATCTCGCCGTTCGCATCGGGCCTCTGCCGGAGTCCAGCCTGGTTGCCAAACGGATCGGGACCGTTCGCCGCGTCTTGGTCGCCAGTCCTGGCTATCTCGCTCGCCGCGGCACGCCCTCATCGCCAGCCGATCTGCGCCTGCATTCGATGATCGCCTTCACCGGGCTGATGCCCAATCGGGAATGGCGTTTCCGCGACGGGAGAACCGGCAACGGCGTCTCCTTCATGCCGCGGCTCGAGATCAACGATGCCGTCGCCGCGATCGCGGCCGCCGAAACGGGGGACGGGATCACCGTCGCGCTGTCCTACATGGTCGCCGACCACGTCCGGGTGGGCCGCCTGGTAACCGTGCTCGATCACGTCACGCCGCCGCCCGTGCCGGTTCATCTGGTCTATCCGCAGAACCGGCTGATCGCGCCCAAGCTGCGGGCTTTCGTCGACTTCGTCACTCCGCGATTGAAGGACACGCTGGAACGGCTGAAGCTTCCGGACGAGGACGCGCCCGCGATCGGAACCGAAACACCTTAGACCCTGCACCGGCAGCGCTCTGCCGGTTGACCATCGAGACGCAGGGCGACTGGATCGGGAAGCCCGTCGGCGCCGGACCCGGGATGGTCGCTCCGGCAGGCGGGTCGCCGGCAGCACCTCCGCCACTCCAAGGGACGTGACCTCAGCACGGGGGCGGCCGGTTCGTCGAGCGGACGGGCGGCGGCGCGCAGACCCTTTGCGGCGCCCTCAGATGCCGCTGTCGAAGGGCTGCCAGCGGCCGGCCGGGAGGTGGATGCCGCACTCGGTCTTGTCGCGGTCGCGCCAGCGCCCGGCGCGCGCATCCTCGCCGGGTCGCACCCGGTCGGTGCACGGCATGCAGCCGATGGAGAGGAACCCGTCGGCCTCGAGCGGGTGCCGGGGCAGGTCGTGCCGGCGGAAGTAGGCGTCGACGTCGGCCCTCGTCCAGTCGGCCAGCGGATTGATCCGGAGCCGGCCGTCGTCGTGGGCCTCGATGCGGGCGAGCTGCGCCCGCTCGCCGCCCTGGAAGCGCTTGCGGCCGGTGATCGCGGCGGCGAAGCCGTCGAGCGCCCGCTGCAGCGGCTCCACCTTGCGGATGTAGCAGCACATGTCGGGGTTGCCGTACCACAGCACGCCGTCGGCATCGAGGTCGTCGAGGCGCCTCCGATCGGGCCGGACGCTGCGCACGTCGGTGAGGCCGAGCGCTTCGATCAGCGCGTCGCGGTAGCGGAGCGTCTCGCCGAACAGCTTACCGGTGTCGAGGAAGATCACCGGCAGCGCGCGATCGATGCCGGCGGCCATGTGCAGCAGCACCGCCGCCTCGGCGCCGAACGAGGAGATCAGCGCGATCCGCCCGGGGAAGACCTCGCGGACCATCGCCTGGATGAGGGCGGGCGCGTCGGCGCCCCGGAAGCGCTCGGCGAGCGCCTGGGCGTCGCGGGCTGCCGGCGCCTCCGGCACGGACCGGCGGAGCGCGGTCGCCTGCCCCGTCATTCCGCGGCCCGCCCGAGGTGGCGCAGCGCCGGCGCCGGCTTGCGGCGGTCGGCGGCCGCCTGGTAGACCACGTCGATCTCCGAGATCGCTGTCTCCCAAGCCGCGGCATCTCCTGGTTTTTCAACCTCGAAGGCATCGAAGCCGCAGCGATGCATGAACAGGAACTGGTCGCGCAGCACGTTGCCGACGGCGCGCAGCTCGCCCGTGAAGCCGTAGCGCTCACGCAACAGCCGGGCCGTCGAATAGGCGCGGCCGTCGCGGAAGGTGGGGAACTCGAGGGCGATCAGGTGGAAGTGCACCGCGTCTTCGCCGATCTCGGGTGCCAGCTCGGCGCTGCGAAGCCGGAGGCCGAGGCCGCCGTCCCGCGCGAGCAGCGCCTCGCGCTCGGCCCGCCAGCGCGCGAGCGAGACGACGACCGGGCCCGAGGCCGGCAGCGGGGCGTCGTCGGCGACCCAGACCCAGGGGTCGTCGACGAGCCGTCCCTCCTTAATGAGCGGCATAGAGCTTCTCCTTGAACGGCTGCAGGCCGATGCGGCGATAGGTGTCGAGGAAGCGCTCGCCGTCCCGGCGGTGCTCGACGAAGGTGTTGACCAGGGTGTCGACGGCATCGACCACCTCGTCGTACGCGAAGGCGGGGCCCACGAGGGTGCCGAGGGCGGCGGTCTCGGTGGCGTCGCCGCCGAGGGTGATCTGGTAGAACTCCTCCCCCTTCTTGTCGACGCCGAGGATGCCGATGTGGCCGACGTGGTGA
>CAYQSU010000071.1:0-16812 GCA_964420325.1 uncultured Rhodospirillaceae bacterium
ACATGAACGTGCTGCTCGCCGAGGCCAACGTGCCCTACGACGAGGTCTTCGAGCTCGAGGAGATCAACCACGAATTCTCGACCGCCGACGTCGCCTACGTCATCGGCGCCAACGACATCACCAACCCGTTGGCGAAGACCGACCCCGGCTGCGACATCTACGGCATGCCGATCCTCGACGTCGACAAGGCGAGCACGACGCTGTTCGTCAAGCGGTCGATGGCATCCGGCTACGCCGGCGTCGACAATCCCCTGTTCTTCGCCGACAAGACGATGATGCTGTTCGGCGACGCCAAGAAGATGACCGAGGAGATCGTCCAGGCGCTCGGCTGACCGGCGTCAAGGACAGCCGTCGACGGAGCGGCGAGCCTCACCTCGCGGCGCTGTGCTTCTGGGTGTTCGGCAGGCGGTGCGGTCATGGCCATCGGGGTCGAGGAGCCAGGATCCGGGAGGCGGTCGGCCGGGCTCGCCGACTCCCCCTTCCTGTCCTACGGCTTTCGGCCGTTCTTCATGCTGTCCGCGGCCTACGCCGTCGTCGCCATGGCGCTGTGGCTGGCGCTTCTCGTCGGATGGACGGAGCCGAACCTCCTGTTGCCGCCGGTGGCTTGGCACGTCCACGAGATGCTCTTCGGGTTCGCCGGCGCGGGCCTTGCCGGTTTTCTGTTGACCGCCGTTCCGAGCTGGACCGGGCAGAGGCCGGCGGAGGGATGGCCGTTGCTGGCTCTCGCCCTCTTGTGGCTCGCAGGCCGGCTCGCCGTCACCTTCGGCAACGGCCTCGGCGTCGTCGCCGCGCTCGTCGACCTCGTGTTCCTGCCGGCGGTGCTGGCCCTCGTCGCGCCGCAGATCGTCGCCGCCCGCAACCGCCGGAACTACGTGGTCGTCGCCGCGGTCGCGCTGCTCGTCGCTGCCAACGCGCTCACCCACGTCGGCACGCTCGGGCTGGACGAGGCGTGGGCCGGGATCGGCGAGCGGCTGGCGATGCACGTGCTGATCCTCCTGATCGCGCTCATCGGCGGCCGCATCGTCCCGGCGTTCACCGGCAACTGGCTCGCGCGCGTCGGCCGCGATGCCAAGCCCGCGGCGTTCGGGCCGCTCGATCTGGCGACCCTGGCGGTGGCCGCCGCCGCCGCCGCGGCCGACACGGCGCGTCCCGGCAGCGCCGTCGCCGGGCTGTTGCTGGTGGCGGCGGGCGCACTCCACCTCGTCCGTCTCGGCCGCTGGCGGGGGGTGTCGACGCTGGACGAGCCGCTGGTCTGGGTTCTGCACCTCGGCTATCTGTGGCTCGCCCTCGGCAGTCTCCTCCTCGGCCTCTCGGGCCTGACCGCCGAGGTGCCGCGGGTCGCCGGCGTGCATGCGCTCACCGCCGGCGCGATCGGCACCATGCTGGTCGCGGTGATGACGCGGGCGAGCCTCGGCCACACCGGCCGGCCGCTCGTCGCCGGCACGGCAACGCTCGGCGTCTATGCGCTCGTAACTCTTGCCGCCGTCAGCCGCGTCGCCGCCCCCTGGTGGCCCGAAGCGTGGTTCACCGTGCTGGTGGCGTCGGCGAGCCTGTGGATCGCCGCGTTCGGGCTGTTCTTCGCCGCGTATCTGCCGATCTGGACGTCGCCCCGTGCCGACCGGCAGTGAGCCCAGGGCACCGCCGGGTGGCTCCGCAACTCGCCAGTTGTGGGGAGCGACTGCCCCGTCGCCGCCGAAGCTCGGTGCCAGGCGCGGCTCAGAAGCCTTCTCGATCGAGTCGCTTGCGTTCCAGCTTGCGGGCGCGCCGGATCGCTTCGGCCTTCTCGCGCGCCTTCTTCTCGGAGGGCTTCTCGTACGCGCGACGGCGCTTCATCTCGCGGAAGATGCCCTCGCGCTGCATCTTTTTCTTCAGCGCCTTGAGGGCCTGATCGACATTGTTGTCTCGAACGATGACTTGCACCTGCGTCCGCTGTCCTTCGCTGCTGAGTGGAAAACTGTCCCCGAACCGCGGCTTTTAGCATACCCTCGACCATCATGGGAAGGCTTGTCGCGGCGCCGCGCTGCGACGGAATCTCTAATATCGGGAAACGAGGAGCGATGGCCGTCCTGACGATCGCACGCATGGGGCACCCGATCCTCCGCCGGCGGGCCGAGCCCGTCGGTGATGCCAGCGCGGCGGAGGTGAGGCGCCTCGTCGCCGACATGATGGAGACGATCCGGGACGCTCCCGGCATCGGTCTCGCCGCACCCCAGGTCCACGTTCCCTGGCGGATCGTGGTTTTCTGCGTGCCGCCTTCGCGCGCCGACGATCCCCGTGCGCCGGAGGGATCGGCCGAGGGCCCCGTTCCGCCGACGGTGCTCATCAATCCGGAGATCGAGATCCTCGGCGGCGAGCGTACCGCGGCGTGGGAGGCATGTCTCTCGGTGCCCGGTCTGGCCGGCGTCGTTCCCCGCTACGCCCGCATCCGCTACCGTGCGGTCGATGCGAACGGAGCCGCCCTTGAGCGCGCCGCCTGCGGGATGCACGCCCGCGTGGTCCAGCACGAATGCGATCATCTCGATGGCATTCTCTATCCGCAGCGGATGAGCGACTTGACCACCCTCGGCTTCGTCGACGAGATGGGCCGGGCGCCGGCTGCCGACCCCGGCAGCGCTCTCTGATGCGACGGGAGGTGCACGACATGGACTATGCCAAGGTGCGCGACGACATCCTGCTCGCCACGCTGCCCCAGGTCGCCTTCGACGGCTGGGGGGAGCGGTCCCTGCGGCAGGGAACGGCCGACGCCGGCTATGCCCCGAACATGATGGTGCGAGCCTTTCCCGCCGGCGTCGTCGACGCCGTGCGCCACTGGAGCGCCTGGGCCGACCGTCGCATGCTCGAGGAGATGGGGAAGCGGAATCTCGAGGCCATGCGTCTCCGCGATCGCGTGATCGCCGCTGTCCGCACGAGGATCGAGGTCGTCTCTCCCTACCGCGAGGCGGTCAGGCGAACCATCGCCTTTCTGGCGCTGCCGACCCGTGTCACCGTCGGCGCGAGCCTGACCTATGGGACGGTGAACGCCATCTGGTACGCGGCCGGCGACACGGCCGCGGATTTCAGCTTCTACACCAAGCGGGCGTTGCTGGCCTCGGTGTACGTCTCGACGGTGCTCTACTGGCTCGACGACGAGTCCGACGAGTTCGCCGACACCTGGTCCTTTCTCGAGCGGCGGATCGACGACGTCCTGCAGGTCCCGAAGCTCGGCTCCTGGCTGACGGATCTGGTGCCCTCGCCGCCCGGCTGGCTCTCCAGGACGCGCCGACCGCTCCGTCGCCGCTCGACCTGACCCGCGGCTCGCGGCTTGACCACGCCGAGCGGGGCACGCGGTCGCCCGCACCGCACCCGAAGCGAACCTTCCTTTTCCCTTGCGCCGAGGCCGGATTCGAAACATAATTCCCGAAATGGGTAGGGACGAGTACTGAAATGAGGGCCCTCCAACGAGAGGCGAAAGAACGGAATGCCGGCCCTTTTCGCTGGCGGGCGACGGTCGAGGCGGCTCTTCCTTCGTATCCTGCTCGTTGCTCGCCGACGCCGGCCAAGGCGAAGGGTGCTTCCCTCGTCACGATTCCCCCACTCCAAGCCGCCGTTCGCGTCTCGCCGGAAGTGAGGGACGGTTGCCCAACAGAACGATGCTCCAGCATGGGAGAGTGAGGCAATGAGCGACACCGAATACGAAGCAGAAGCGACGATCGCCGCCGGCCTCGAGGATGTTCAGCGCCAGGCGGCGTTCGACATTCAGCCGGTCCCGGTCTTTCCGTTCTTCTTCCTGGTCAGCGGCCTCTACGAGCGGCGATTCCCGGTACTGCAGCCGGTTCCTCAGCCGCAGCCGATCCCGACTCCGATTCCGCCGCTGGCGCCCCGGCCCGGGCCCGTTCCCGGGCCGCGTCCGTCGCCCTTCGAAGAGGCGGCAGGCGAGGCCGGACCGGAGGCGGCGGAGGCGGCGTCGGCGCTCCTGCCCTGGTTCATCCGCGAGGAGCTTCGCCTGGACGTCGATGGCCGGTATCCGCAGATGACGGTGAGCGGCACCCTCTACAACGGCCTGTCGGTGCGCGTGCACTGGATTGCCAGCGTGGTCAAGACCGCCGCCTACACCTGGCAGGGCAACATCTGGTTCAAGGACGGCACGGCTTCGGCCCTGCCGCATACCCATGTCCTGGTCAAGGCTACGCCCAGCTTCTTCGCCAACCAGAAGAAGGCCACGGTGACCTTCAGCGGCGGCGGCGCGGCGTCGTCGACCCGGACCTTCAACTTCAAGTCGTCGTACTACCATCCCGTGGAGTTCGAGTTCGACACCGTGAGCGGCACCGCGGCGGTGACACAGATCAACACCTGTGCCCATCCGAACCGGCCCGCGAGCCTGCCGTGCGAGACGCTCTCGGCCGAAACCGTGTTCCGTCGCGCCGGGTTCAACGTCAGCACCGCGCCGGCGGGCACCGTCCCGATCGCGGCCGCCGGCGCCAACGCCCGGTGGAGCGACGCCGAGATGCACGACGCGATGCAGATCTACTGGTCGAGCTTCGCCAACAAGGCGCAGTGGTCGATGTGGGTGCTGTTCGCGAACCTGCACGACCAGGGCACCTCGCTCGGCGGCATCATGTTCGACGACATCGGCCCGAACCACCGCCAGGGCTGCTCCGTCTTCAACGGCTCCTTCATCGCCAACGCGCCGGCGGGCGATCCCAACCCGGCCGCCTGGGTCCAGAGGATGAGGTTCTGGACGGCGTGCCACGAGATGGGCCACTGCTTCAACCTGGCGCATTCGTGGCAGAAGGCGCACCCGCCGTCGTGGGGGACGCCCTGGATCCCGCTCGCCAATGAGCCGCTCGCCCGCAGCTTCATGAACTATCCGTACAACGTGCCGGGCGGACAGACGGCGTTCTTCGCGAACTTCGAGTACCGGTTCAGCGACAGCGAGCTCCTGTTCATGCGCCATGCGCCGGCGCGGTTCGTCCAGATGGGCAATGCCGATTGGTTCGACCACCACGGCTTTGAGCAGGCGGAGACCACGCCCGAGCCGGCGTTCCGCCTCGAGGTCGGAGCCAACCGGCGGAAGCCGGAGTTCGAGTTCCTGGAGCCCGTGGTGCTCGAGCTGCGGCTAACCAACATCTCCGGCAAGCCGCAGATTGTTCCCGAAGAGGTGCTTTCGGGCAGCGACGAGATGACGGTGATCGTCAAGAAGGAGGGCAAGCCGGCGCGCCAGTGGGCGCCGTTCGCCCGTTACTGCCTGGAGCCGAAGGAGAAGGTTCTGGCCGCCGGCGAGACGCTGTACCAGTCCCTGTTCGCCGCGACCGGCCGGAACGGCTGGGACCTGGCCGAGCCCGGCCGCTACATCGTTCAGGTGTGCCTGCACATGGATGGCGAGGATGTGCTCTCGGCGCCGTTCGCGATGCGGATCGCTCCGCCCCGCGGCTACGACGAGGAGTATCTGGCCCAGGACTTCCTCAGCGCTGACGTGGCCCGGGTGCTCGCCTTCGACGGCAGCCAGGTGCTGACCTCCGGCAACGACGTGCTGATGGAGGCGGCCGACCGGTTTGCCGGCCGCAGGGTCGCCGTCCATGCACGGATCGCCCTCGGATGCCCGCTGGCCCGCGAGTACAAGAGTCTGGTGCTGCCGGAGGAGGTCCGCCCGCTCGGGCCGGCCGGCGAGAACCAGGGCCAGTTCGCGGTCGGCGAGGCCAAGGTCGATGCGGCTCAGAAGGGTCTGGAGGCGGCGCTGCTGGCCGAGGCTGAGGTGGCCGCGGAGACTCTCGGCTTTGTCGATTACAAGTACTACGCCGAGCAGTTCGCCCTGTTCCTCGAGGAGCGTGGCGACGGACGGGCCGCGGGCAAGGTCCGCGACACGGTGCGCAAGGCTCTGAGCGGCCTGCACGCCCCGCGGGAGCTGGTCGAGGCCGTCTAGGGCGTCGGGCGGACCGTAAAGGACCGAGAGGCTCGCGTCCGTCGGGATCGGGCGGCAAGGCCGGGGGCGTTCGCGCCCCCGGCCCCCGCCGCGGGAGGGTGCGCGGGCGACCGGAGGGGCACATGGCGACGCTGACCCTTGATCTGCAGGATGGCTTCTTCGACGACCGCCTCGTGGTCACGGCGGACGGACGGGAGGTGCTGCGGCTCGATGGCCTGCGCACGCGCTTCCAGATCGGCTTCGCCCGCTCCGAGACGATCGCCCTCGCGGGCGGCCGGGCCACCCTCGAGATCGCGGTGCCGAGCCGCAGCCGCACCGCCACGATCGCTGTCGACAGTGCCCAAACGCCCTTCCTCGGGGTCTCGATCACGCCCGAGGGCGAAATCGTCTGCCATGCCCAGGCGGAGCCCTTTCGCTACGCCTGAAGGCCGCCCGGGCCGCACGTCAGTTGACGAGGCGGAGCAGGAGGCCGAGCGCGCCGATGAGGGCCGCCATCACCATCAGCGAGGCGAGGAACAGCCGCACCACCCGTTCGTGGTCCGGCGTCCGGTGCCACAGGTACCAGCCGACCCCGAACACGACGATCGCGAACAGGCTGACGACGTCCATCGTCGTATCACCGGGGCGCCGGCACGGGGGAGTCAGGCCGGGCGGCCAAGGCCGTCACGAAACCGGACGAGCCAGGCGAGGCGCTCCTCGACGAGGCGGATGTCCTGATCGAGCCACAGCCCGAGAAAACCGGAATCCCCGGCATGATGGGCGCGCAGGTCCTCGAGGCGGGCCAGCTCCTGCTCGCACACCTCCACCAGAAGGTCGGCCTGGGCATACCGCTCCTCGGACTCGAGGAGGTGAAGAAACCGGAACTTGAGGGCGACGACGAGCTTGTTGAGCGCGGTGTCGGCGGCGCGCAGCCGGGCGGTCAGCAGCGTCCGCATCTCGGTCCTGCCGGCGGCGGTGAGCATGAGGAGGGCGTCGTCGCCCTCGCCCTCGGCCGTCTCGACCAGTCCCTCGTATCTGAGGAGCTGGATGGAATGGCCCATGATCTCCGGCGACGGTCCGACCACCCGGCTGACGAAGTGGCGGATCGCGATCGCCAGAGCGCTGTAGGTCATCGGCCCGAGGGCGAGGGTGCCGAGAGCGGTCAGGCGAACGGCTTCCTTCGGCGTCAGCGTCTGATCGGCGAACATGCGCAGAGGGACTTCCGACTTGGGCTCTCGGGCGGTCGATCCCGATCGTCCGGCGCCGGACCAGGCGGCGACGGCGGGTTCGGCGACGCCTACGACATGGCGGTTCCCGACGCCCGAAGCCACCGCAGGGTGTCGTCGAGCGCGAGCGCGAAGCTTCTCAGCATGGCGTGGATCTCGTTGGGCTGGATGATCAGCGGCGGCGAAAAGGCGACGATGTCGCCGGGCAGCGCGCGCACGATCAGGCCGTGGGCTTCGGCGCGCTTCGCGATCTGGGCGCCGACGCCCTGCGCCGGCTCGAACGACTGCTTGGTTCGCTTGTCGCGCACGATCTCGACAGCGCCGATCAGGCCGATGCCGCGGGCGTCGCCGACCAGCGGATGGTCGGCAAGGGCGCCGAGGCCGTCCTGCAGCACCGGCGCGACGCTGCGGACGTGGGCGACGATGTCCCGCTCCTCGTAGATCTTCAACGTCTCCAGCGCCACCGCCGCCGCCACGGGATGTCCGGAATAGGTGAAGCCGTGGGCGAAGACGCCGATCTTCTCGCTTTCCGCGACCATCGCCTGCCAAATCGGCTCCGAGATCATCAGCGCCGAGATCGGCAGGTAGCCGGACGACAGCGCCTTGGCGCAAACGATCATGTCGGGCTTGAGCCGGTAGGTCTGCGAGCCCCACAGGTTGCCCGTCCGGCCGAAGCCGCAGATCACCTCGTCGGCGACGAGCAGCACGTCGTGCCGCTTGAGCACCGGCTGGATCTTGTCGAAATAGGTCGCCGGCGGGATGATCACGCCGCCCGCCCCCATCACCGGCTCGGCGAACATCGCCGCCACCGTCTCCGGCCCCTCGGCGACGATGAGCCTCTCCAGGTTCTCCGCCAGCCGCGTCGCGAAGTCCTCCTCGCTCTCGCCCGGCTCGGCGCCGCGATAATGGTGCGGGCAGTCGGCGTGGCGGATCATCGGCAGCGGCAGATCGAAGTCGCGGTGGTTGGCGGGAAGGCCGGTGAGGCTCGCCGAGGCGATGGTCACCCCATGATAGGCGCGCTGGCGGGAGATGATCTTTTTCTTCTCCGGGCGTCCCAGCGCGTTGTTGTAGTACCAGAGGAGCTTGATCGCCGTGTCGTTGGCCTCGGAGCCGGAATTGGCGAAGAACACCTTCGACATCGGCACCGGCGCGATGCCGATCAGCTTCTCGGCGAGGTCGATGGTCGGCGCCGGCGCCTTGCCGGCAAAGCCGTGATAGAAGGGAAGGCTCCGCAACGCGCGGGCGGCGGCCTCGACCAGCCGCTCCTCCGACCAGCCGAGCGAGGTGCACCACAGCCCGGCGAGGCCCTCGATGTAGCCCTTGCCGTCCTCGTCGAAGACGCGCACGCCTTCGCCGCGGACGATCACCATCGGTCCGGTCTCGGCGTGGCGCCCGAGATGGGTGTAGGGATGCACGCTGTAGGCGACGTCGCGCGCGGCGGCCGAATTCGGGGCAAGCGGCGCTTTCGTTCGGGGATCCATCGGTCCGTCTCCGCACTCCACGGCCCTGCCGCCCCGAGGGTGCGGGAGCCAGGGCCGCCGTGGACTGTCCTGTCGTCGACCGCCTTTTACACCACGGCGCCGGCAACCGGTCACGGAATTTGCGGCGGGCGGGCCGGCGGCCGCGGCCGGTGCTCAGCCTGGAGAGGTGTCCCATGGGCCGTCGGCCTTGATCCAGGCGTCGAGACCGCCTGCGAGATGGCGGACGGTGTCGAGGCCGGCATCGCGCGCGGCCTTGAGCGCAAGCGCCGACCGCTCGCCGAAGGCACAGTAGAAGATCACCGGCCCCCCTGTCCGCGCAACCAGCGCCCGGAACGGCGAACCCGCCGCCAGGGCCGCCTGGAGGCGGGCGTACGGCACATGAACCGAGCCTGGGATCACGCCGTCCCGCCGCCGCTCGCCGTCCTCGCGCAGATCGACGAACAGCGCTCCGGGTGCATCGAGCTCGGCCCGCGCGTGGGCCGCATCGAGGCTCAGCGCCGCCAGCTCGGGCGCGGCCTGCTTGAGACCGAGAGCGAGATTCGCCGGCACCGCGACGTCCATCATCCTCGGGCTTTCGAGGCGGAGGCCGTTCATGATCTCGACGTACTCGTCGACCGAGCGCACCTGCAGTCGCGGGTTGTGGCGTCGCTCCTCGCCGATGGTGCTGACGGTGTCGCCCTTGTAGTCGTGACCCGGATAGACGAGCGTCTCGTCGGGCAGGGTCAACAGCTTGTCGAACAGAGAGGCATAGGCGGCGCGGGCGTCCCCGTTCTGGAAATCGGTGCGCCCGGTGCCGCGGATCAGGAGGGTATCGCCGGTGAACACGCGGTCGGCCATGACGAAGGAGTAGGAGTCGTCGGTGTGCCCCGGCGTGTAGAGGACGTCGAGGGCGACCCCCTCGATCTCGATCCGGTCGCCGTCGTCGACGCGCATCGAGACGACGTCGACCTTGCTGCGGCGGCCCATGACGGTGACGCAGCGGGTCTGGTCGCGGAGCGCCGCGAGGCCGCTCAGGTGATCGGCGTGGACATGGGTGTCGATGGCCTTGATCAGGCGGAGCCCCAGCTCGTCGAGCCGGCGCAGGTAGAGATCGACCTTGGCGGCGACGGGATCGATGATCAGCGCCTCGCCGCCGGGCCGGCCGGCGAGGAGGTAGGTGTAGGTGCAGGACTCGCTTTCGAACAGCTGGCGGAACAGCATCACCGCCTCCCCGACCGCGTTCGCGGGCGCGGCCCCCGTCTAGCGCAGGGCCGGCGCGTCCTCCTCGACATCCGTCCGTTCCCGGGTCTCGCCGTCGGCTGCCGACGCGCAGTAGAGGTCGTAGAGGGTGGCGATCACCGCCTCGGCCTCGGGTCCGGACAGCGAGTAATAGATCGTCTGCGCCGACCGCCTGGTGGCGACGAGGCGGTCACGCCGGAGGCGGGCAAGGTGCTGGGAGAGCGCCGACTGGCTCAGCCCGACCAACCGCCCCAGTTCGCCGACCGACTTCTCGCCCTTGACCAGCTGGCAGAGGATGATCAGGCGATGCGGATTGCCCATGGTCTTGAGCAATACGCTGGCCCGCCGGGCATTCGCCTGCAGCTCCTCCAGATTCATCCCCGAGATCCGCCGTCCTCCGCAGCGCCGGCCCCGGCGCACCGAGAGTTGAAGAACCATAATCGAGCGCCAGGCGCGGTGCCACTCGAAAGTTGAGAGGGGTCTCAGGCTTCCCGCGCCGGCCTTGGCGTGCCGTTGCGGTGCGGACGGCGACAGGCCATAGTCGGGCGAGACCCGCATGCAGGGAACCAACGATGGCGACGACCACCCTCGATGTCCGCGGCCTCAGCTGTCCGCTGCCGGTGCTTCGCGCCAACAAGGCGCTGAAGGCGCTCGCGGTCGGCGACGAGCTCGCGGTCCTCGCCACCGATCCGGCGGCGCCCAAGGATTTCGAGGCCTTCTGCGAGACGACCGGCCATCGGCTGATGTCGAGCGGGGAGGCGGACGGCGTCTTCACCCTGGTCGTGCGCAAGGCCCGCTGAGCCGCGGGCGGCGGTCCGGCCTCACCTCTCGCCGTCGTCGGTGCAGGCCGGCAGCCGCCGGCCGGTCAACAGGCCGGCCCAGGCGTCATAGAACCAGGCGCCGCTGGTCTCGGCGCAGGGCGGGACCGGCGCCGATGTCTCGGGATGGTAGCGGGTATCCAGCAGCATCGCGAACAGGATCAGCCAGATGAGGACGGTCACCGAGAAATAGAGCCGGCCCTGTGGGTGCCGCTGCATGCGGTCCCGGTAGCGGCCGGCGCCGAGCGCCTCCGCATCGAGGGTGCCGGCCCGCCGCTGCTCGAGCACGGTCGTCGCCAGATGGCGCACCCAGGGCGGCACGATCTGCCTGAGCATGTAGGCGCCGAACGCCCGCTCCAGGCTGCGGTCGTCCGGCTGGCGGCCGAACCAGCGCCGGTAGGCCATGCGGAAGAAGTCGAACTCCTTGACGCTGAGGAGGTCGGCGGCGATCGCCACCCGTCGGCAGTCCGCGGCTGCGGATCGCTGCCGAACGCTCTCGGTCTGCTCGCGCGATGGCCATGCGGACATTGCCGCCCCCTGGTCTCCGGTCTCCTCGCTCCTGGGGTGCTCCGGCGCCCGGCTGCCAAACCAGTATACGCCGAAGGTGGCGCGAATTCACGCCTCGGGCGCGCTGTCTGCGCCCGTCATCGCTCGACGGCGACCCCGATCTCGTTCCGGCGGAGGAACGGCAGCGTCCAGGGCGGGTCGTAGAAAAAGGCGACCCGCGTCCCCGCCCGGCGCCAGCCCGTGCCGTCGAGGGCGGCGAAGAGGCGCGCGGTCTCCGCATCAAGCCGCCCCTCGTCGCGGGAGCCGGTGAAGCGGGCTGCCGCCATCGTCTCCGCCGGCAGCGCGACGATGCGGATCCTGGGATCGACCGGCTCCGGCGCCGTCTCGGCGGTATACGCCTCGGGCAGGAAGAAGCGCATGGTCGTCCGCCCCGGCGCCGCCGCGGTCGCGACCGGCGCCGTCATCTCGATCTCCGCACCGCGGTCCGCGGTCGCCACCGGTGCGGTCATCGCCACCTGCGCCCGTTCGCGGTTGGCGCCGGAGATGTAGTCGAAGAGCGCGCGGAAGGCGGTGCGCCGGCCCGCCTCGCTGTCGGCGGCGTCGACCGTGACCTCGGCGGCGACGCGCGCATCGTAGCGCCGGATCTCGATCCCGTCGCCGATCCGCTCGACGACCGCATAGGCCGGTTCCTCGTAGCCCGAGCGGACCCCGAACAGGGAGCAGGAGGAGAGAAGGCCCGCCCCGACCACCGCCGCCACCGTTGCCCGCATCGCGTCCTCGCCCCTGTCTGGTGAAGCTCACGCAGGGATACGCGGGCCGGGCGCTCGCGGTTCACGGTCAGGCGTTCGAGGGCGCCGTCCCGGTGTCGAGAGGGACGATGACGTTGGTCACCTGCGGGCTCTGCATCGCGAGCGACGTCCGCTCGTCGTCGGTCCAGCGCGCGATCATCACGGCGATCGCCGGCTGGCCCACGGTCTCCTCGCTCTCGGTGTACTCCCAGATGACTAGGCCGTCCTCGGTCAGATAGAAGGTGTGCTCGCCGAACACCTTCGTGAGCTGGTCCAACGCCGGCGTGTCGTAGGCGAGCGGCTCGACGCCGATCGCGTTCCGGACCGCCAGGACCTGATCGTCGGTCAATTTCATCGGCAAGGGCTCCTTTTCCTGAGTGGCGGAGCCCCGTTGCCCATGTCGGGGCCGCGAGGCCTGGCCGTGCCGGTGGTCATGGGGCGGCTCTCCGGTCGACGAGGCGCGGCGAAGGCCCTCGCCCCGCTCTGCCGTTCAGCGACACAAAAGCCGGAGAACCGCGGCCGGACCGTCGTCCGGGCCCGGTCCGCCAGATTGAGTGGCTCCGATGACGAGCCCAAGCTTGAACGCCGCCCTCCGGGAATGCAAGCGCTTTCGGGCCGCGGCGGCGGAGCGGCTCCGCGGCCCGCGCCGTCGCGGCCTAGGGCCGCGTCGTGTGCACGCTGGTGTCGATGCGGCCCAGTGCGAAGATCTCGCCGCCGTGAGCCGGCCGGCTGTAGGCGCGGTCGAACTGCCCCGGGCCGCCCTCCCAGCCGAACGTGTTGTTGAAGGTGAAGCCGAAGGTGTCCGGCGCCGACGGGATCTGCCCGACCCACCAGTGCCGGCCGCTGATGAAGCCCTCGTAGGCCAGCGGGAACGTGCCGGCGAGGCCGCCGAACGCATGGACTTGATAGGTGCAGCCCTGGTTCGCCGGGCAGAACTGCCACTCGGCGAGATGCACCGTCAGCGGCTGGCCGCCGCCGCCAGCGGCAAAGGTCGCGATGAAGCCGGCATAGTGGTCTCTGTCCGTCTGCCAGGGGTTGCAGCCGGTCTCGACCAGGCGGAGGAGGGTGAAGCCGCTGTAGGGCGCGAACGTGACGGCGTTCTTGATGCGGTCCCAGTTGCGGTCGTCGGGGCTTCCCGGCGGCTCGGGCCCGCCGACGCAGGCCAGGGCGTTCTCGCCCTTGTGGGTGATGTCGTGGTCGGCGGCACCGTGCGAGATCCAGAACACCAGCGCCTCGGCCATCGAGGTGCCGACGCAGCCGGGATCGTTGTCCATCTCGAGCGCCGTGAAGTGGAGGACGACGTTGCGGCCGGCCGCCTGCTTCACCTGGTCGATCATCTCCATGATGCTCTTGTAGCCGTGGGCGTCCGGTCTCGCGGCGTCGGTCGGCGCGAGGTCGAGGCTGGTCCGCACCATGCCGGCGGTGATCTCGGCGATGCGGGGGTGCGGCGTGCACTTGATCTGCCAGTGGACGCCGGGCAGCTTGATGCCGAGGTCGATGCTGGCGAGGCCGCCCCCGAACGCCGCGTCGGCGGCGAGCAGCACACGCTTGCCGTGGCCGACCAGCGACTGGTGGTACCAGTCGATGAAGTCGCGGCCGTACTGGCTGTTGCGGTAGGCCTGGGTGTCGACGAAGCTCTGCGCCCGCCGCGTTCCGCCCGGAAGGTGGCCGCCGGGCGGGCGGATCTCGTCGGCGCTGGCGAGCGGGATGCCCCAGCGGTTGGAGACGCCGGAGAGGCCGCCGAAGCTGGCGAGCGCCCAGTCGCGGAACCTCTGGCGGGCGAGCGCGCTGTAAGCCTGGAAGTTGCCGCGGTCCGGGTAGCTCCAGCCGTCGCTCGCGTTGTAGGCGGGATAGCGGAGCTCGCCGGTCGGGCCGAGGCTGACGTTGAGCTCGACGAAGTCCCCGGCGATTGCGGCGAAGTGCTGGGCGAAGGCCGCCATGAACTGCGTGTACTGCTGCAGCACCGCCGGATGCTCCGTCGCCCACGGGGCGATGGCGTCGTCCTGCTTGGTGCCCGTCTCGCTCTCGAACGCGAGGTCGTCGGCGGCGAGTCCGAACCCGGTGAAATGGGTCGGAACCCAGGCCGGCAGCGGAATGTCGCAGTCGTCGCCGGGACCGCCGCCGCACCTGTGGAACGACAGGATCGGCACGATCTTCAGACCCTTGCCGCGGATCGTCTGGAACACCTGGTCGTAGTAGCTCCAGTCGAACTGCTGATCGCCGGCGCCCTCGACGACGCCCCACCAGACGTCGACGGTCACCGCGTTGACGCCGATGTCCTTGGCCTCGTCGAGCAGCGCCCCGAACGCCTGCATCTCTGCCGGAGTGGTCATGAACAGGGGCGCCATCACCGCCACCGTCTCGACCGGGACCTGGCTCGCTGCGCGGGGCTCTGCGGCCGGCAGGGCGAAGAGCGCCATCAGCAGGAAGGCGAGGGGCCTCAGCAGCATTCCTTGCCACCACACGCGGCGGCTGCTTGGATCGCCAGCCCGGCAGCGACCGCGTGTCCCGGCATCGTCTTTAGTGAGCATCGTTCGTACTCCCCCGATGAAGCGATTGGTGTTCGCGCCGCGTCACCGCACCGTGCCCGCGACAGCCCCGACTCTAACCCGTTTGCGGAACCCGTACTGTGAACCAGGTAACAGTCTGCCGACCGGTTTCGCGACTCCTTGGCGGCCCCTTCCCGCCGACCCCGGCTCCCTGGCTAGACGTCGATGTCGACCCAGATCGCGGCGTGGTCCGAGGCGGCATCGAGCGGGCGCCGGACCTCGTCGAACACCGGCCACTTCCGCGGCCTGACGCCGGGCCACATGCCCTTGCGGCAGACGCCGCCGGCGACCACGCGGTCGAACAGCGCCGGCGACAGGAGGAGGTAGTCGATCTTGCTGGCGGCGGTCGAGGCCCCGAAGGTGCCGGGGAAGCCGCCGTCGTCGAACTGGGGGTGCAGGAACGCGTCCTTGAGATCGGTTCCGGCAAGGAGCGGCGCCAGCGGCGCGCTCTCCGGGGTGTCGTTGAGGTCGCCGATGACGGCGATGAGCTCGCTGCCGGCGGCGATCCGTTCCTCGTAGATCTCCTTGATCCGCCGGGCCTGCACCTCGCGCCGCGCATTCGACGACGCCTGGGAGCCGAAGCCCTTGCTCTTCAGGTGGTTGACCATGATCACTAGGCGGCGGCCACAGGGCGTGCCGACCTCGTACTCGGGACAGTCGCGGGAGAACACCGGCGAGCCGTTCGCAAGCCGGTCGTCGACGTGGCTCCGCATCGGGCCGATCGGAAAGCCATCGCGCGAGAGCAGGCCGACGTCGATGCCGCGCTCGTCGTTGCCGTCGATCAGCATCACGTGGCGGAACGGCCGTCCGCCGAGGGCGGACAGCATCAGCCGGTTGAAGTCGCTGAGCACCGGACGGCTTTCGGCCTCGACCACGCCCAGCACGTCGGCTCCGAGCTCCTTGATGACGCGCGCGGTGTTGCGCATGGCGTGCTCGTTGATCGGCCCCTCGCGCAACTCCAGGGAGCCGACCCAGTCGGCCCGGCCGTCGGCGACGATCTCGATGCCGCCCGTCCGCGGACGTGTCACCAACGCGCCGCGGTTGCGGCGGAGGATGACGAAGCGGCCGGTGTCGCTCCTCTCGAGGCCGAGGTCGACCATCAGCCGGACCATCTCCGATTTCGCCGCGGGGGCGTACTCGAGCTCGCCGAGGAGGCCGTTCAGCGCCGCGAAGCGCTCGAGCACCGGCCGGCCCTCCTCCCAGGTCTCGAGGTTCATCGCTCGCGCTCGGGCGAACAGGTTCTCGACGTTGTAGGCGGCCAGGCGCATCCGTTTGCTCCCCCTCGTCCGTTCCGTCACCGGCATCGTCGTCCGCGGTGGCGCCGGGCGTGGCGCTCCCTTCGCCGTCGGCCGGCCGGGCCATCATACCCCGAACGGCAGGCCCCGGCCTACGGATGAAAACCGAAGGCCGGGCGACCTCCTCCGGTCATCCGGACGCCCCGGCAGGCGGTCCGGCCGCCGCCCGATCATCCGAGGACGAGCCAGCGAAGGGCCAGCAAGGCGCCGCTCCAGAAGGCCGCGATCACGGCGACCGAGACGACGCCGAGGACGATGCCGGCGAGGACCGCGACGCCGTCCCGCTCGATGAAGCCCAACGCGATCACCGCCAGCGACAGCGCCGGCCCGGAGTTTGTCATCGGCAACGGCACCGAGATGGCGAGCGCGAGGCCGAGGCAGAAGAGGGCGACGAGTGGTCTGCCCGTCGGTCGCTCGAACGCCCATTCCCCGCGCTGGCGGCTCACGGCCTCGACGCGGCGAAGCCACGGCATCGCGCGGGCCGCGAGACGGGCGAAGCGGTTGGCCGGGAGCCCCAGTCGACCGACGAAGCCGGGAACCCACGGCACCTCGCGGCCGACCAGCATCTGCAGGGCGACGGCGGCGATGGCGACGCCGAACACCGACGGCACACCCGGCGGCAGAACCGGAATCCAGGCCGGCAGGGCAAGCACGAGGATCACCACGCCGAACGACCGCTCGCCGAGCCGGACGATGATCTCGCCGACGCTCACCCGGCCGTCCCGTCGCTCGGCGGCCAGTGCCGACAGCAGGTCCGAGGTGCGCATCCTCTCCGGCGCACCGGGATCGACGGCGTCTCTTTGCTGGCCCATGGGACTCGCACCGCAGTCCACCGCTCACCCGAGATATGTGGGGTCCTTCCGCCTCGCGGTCCGCCGCGCGGCCGCCGAAGCCGTCGACCGCCAAGACTCGGGCAGCGGAACCGATCTCCGCCGAAGGGAAGCGCGGCATAGGACTGTCATCTTGACATCGGACCTGTCCGGGCATATGTTCCTTGGCAAGTCTGTGGTCCTGCGGACGGATGGGCCGACGGTGCCGGGGTTCGCGGGGGC
>CAYQSU010000072.1:0-15081 GCA_964420325.1 uncultured Rhodospirillaceae bacterium
TCAGAACGTCGTCGCCCGAGCCGCCGATGGCGTTCTCGATGTCGATCAGCGTATCCGTGCCGATCTCCGCACCGGTCGCCGTGCCCTGGCCGAGATCCACGTGCACGCCCTGGGACGTCCCCGAGTAGTCGACGGTGTCGGTGCCCTCGCCGCCGTCGAACACCGTGTCAACGGCACTGCCGACGAAGACGTCGTCGCCTGGCGTGCCAACGACCCGGTTTATCGGATCGTTCGGGCCTGTCCCTGCCGAGCCCGAACCGCTTCCGGCGGTTCCGGCGCTTCCGAACTGCAGGCCGTCCCGGTGATGGCGGAGAGCCACGCCGCCATCGTCGGTCTCGCCGCTCCGGTCCCGAGACGGCGCATGTTCTCCGAGGCGTTCGGATTCAATGCCGTCCTCTTGATCGAGGCCCCGGTTGAGGACCCCGACGACAGGTTCGGACTCCGGTCCCGTCTCCTCCGGGGCGGACGCGACCCCCAGGCCCTCGGCAACCTCCTCGTCTTCCGCACCCGGTTCGGCCGTCGACAGCGGATCCTGCTCGAAGGACATGGCCAACGCGACGGCCACCTCGCCCGGTGTGACCGATCCGTCGGCGAACACGAGGTCCGGCCGCGGCAGGGTTGCGAGGAAGCCGCGGACGATGACCGTCGTCCCGTCTCCCGCCACCAGCACGAGATCCGCTCCGGAGAAGGAAAACGCGGTTTCGAGGAATCGGAACGAAGGCGGCAGCAGGACGGCCTCGCCGGCCTCCGCGGTCACCACGATGACGTGCGCGCCGTTCGGATCGGGCGATGCGGTTTGGCCGCTGGCCCGCGCCTCTGTCGGGATCGTCGTCCCCGCCTTCGATTGGCCATTGCCGGTCATGAGCTCCTTGTCCTCCAGAGCCCTTCCCTCATGACGGCACCGCGAGAAGCTGGAGATTTTTCTCCAATTAAGAGAGCATTAATACATTATACAATCCTTAGTTGTCAACCCTGGTCGCAGCAACCCCACCAGCGCCAGCGGCGGTCGGGACGTCGCACCCGGTTCAGGAGACCCCGAGTTCCTCAGTCGGCGCCAGCACAGATGCCGACCCAGCGGTCGCGGCGGCGGCGGCAGAGCACGCTTCCGGGGACATCGACGAGGTCCCGGATGGCACCCTCGATGGCGTCGCCGACGGCGGCGGCGGCGGCCTCCTTGTGACGGTGGGCGCCACCGACGGGTTCGGGAATGACGGCATCGACGATGCCCTGCTCCCTCAGATCCTGGCTGGCGATGCAGAGAGCTTCAGCGGCGGCGCGCGCCTGGGCATCGTCCCGCCACAGAGCCCGCGCCGCGGCTTCGGGCGCCACCGCCGCGAACACGGCGTGCTCGAGCATGAACAGGCGGTCGCCGACGGCGAGCGCCAGCGCAGCGGCGGAGAAGCCCTCGCCGGTGATGACGCTGACGATCGGCGTCTTCAGGGAGAACGCCGCCGAAATCGTGCCGGATACGGCTTCGCCGATGCCGGCGTCTCCCTCGGGCTCGACGCCCGGCGTGTCGACGAGGGTGATCACCACGAGGCCGAAGGCGTCCGCGAGGCGCATCAGGCGCTGCGCCTTCCGGTAGGCGGCGGGACGCGGCCCGCTGCGGCCGGGGTCGCGGCTGCGGACGTCGTCGGCGCCCCTGTCGTGACCGAGAACGACCGCGGAATAGCCACGAAACCGCCCGATCCCGCCGACGATCGCCGGATCGTCGCCGGCCATGCGGTCGCCGGCCAGCGGCAGAAAGTCGTCGATCAGGGCGCCGATGAAGTCGGGCGCGTGCGGTCGACCGGGATGGCGCGCCACCTGAACCTTCTGCCAGGGGCCGAGACGGCGATAGGCGTGCTGCAACATCCGTTCCAGGCGCGCCTCGAGGCGTCCGATGTCGTGGGCGACCGCGGGATCGCCCGCCCGTTCGCGCCGTCTGAGGCCGCGGAGACGCTCCTCCAGTTCGGCGACGCCCTTTTCGAAGTCGAGAACGGGCAGCATGCGCTTCTACCGCCGGTCGCTTGCCGTCGCGTCAGGCACCGCCCCGGGCGGCGATCGCCTCGGCCTTCTTGACCATCACCTCCGCCTGCTTGATCGAGGCAACGTCGATCATCCGGCCGTCCAGCGACACCGCTCCCGCGCCGTCTGCCTGGGCCTTGGCCATGGCGTCGAGGATCCGCCGGGCGCGTTCCACCTCCGCCGCGGACGGACTGAAGAGCTCATTGGCCACCTCGACCTGGCTCGGATGAATGGCCCATTTGCCTTCGCAGCCGAGGGCCGCTGACCGCGTCGCGGCGGCGCGGAATCCTTCGCCGTCGCGGAAGTCGCCAAACGGGCCGTCGACCGGCCGCAAGCCGCTGGCGCGCGCGGCCACGACCAGGCGGGCCAGGGCGTAATGCCATGGGTCGTTCCAGTGGCTGTGTCGGGCGCCTCTGGCGTCGGGATCGGTAAGCACAGAGTATCCGGCGTGGGCGCCGCCGATCGACGTCGTCCTGGCTCCGGTCGAGGCGGAGTAGTCGGCGACGCCGAAGTGCAGCGACTCGGTGCGGGGGCTGGCCGCCGCGATGTCATGGATGTTGCGCATGCCGAGCGCGGTCTCGATCAGGATCTCGATGCCGATCCGCTTCCCCAGCCCCATCGCCGCCTCGATCTGGGTCAGCAGCATGTCGACGGCATAGACGTCGGCGGCGGTGCCGGCCTTCGGCACCATGATGAGATCGAGCCGATCGCCTGCCTGCTCGACGACGTCGATCACGTCCCGATACATGTATGCCGTGTCGAGGCCGTTGATGCGCACCGACAGCGTCCGGCCGCCCCAGTCGAGGCTCTTGATCGCTTCGATGACGTTCCGGCGCGCCCCAGGCTTCTCGTCCGGGGCAACCGAGTCCTCGAGATCGAAAACGATGATATCGGCCGGGCTCTGCGTCGCCTTCTCAAGGAACCGGACATTGGAGCCGGGTACGGCCAATTCGGAGCGGTTGAGGCGTGCCCGACGGGGCTCGACGACGGTGAAGCTCATGATCCGGTCTCCTGCGGCGACTTGCCGCTCTCTCTCTTCTGCTGCGGGTGGGCCAGGGGGTGGGCCTGATTGACCAGCGAGCTGAGCCGATCATCGAGGACATGGGTATAGATCTGGGTAGTGCCGATGTCGGCGTGGCCCAGCATCTGCTGCAGACTCCGGAGATCCGCGCCGTGGGCGAGGAGATGGCTGGCAAAGGAATGGCGCAGCACGTGGGGAGAGACCCGGGTCGGCGCCAGCCCGGCATCGACCGCCAGCGCCTTCAGCATCTGGCCGAAGCGCGCGCGGGTGAGATGGCCGCGGCCTGACCGGGAGGGAAACAGCCACGGCGACGGGCTGGGCCGTCCGTCGGGAACGAACCGCTCGCGGACGGCGAGATAGGCGTTGAGCGCCGCCATCGCCGCCTCTGTCAGCGGCACCAGCCGCTCCTTTCCGCCTTTGCCGCGGACGGTCACGAGGCCACCGTCCCGAGACATCGCGGAGAGCGGCAAGCCGACGAGTTCGGAGACCCGGAGCCCGGTGGCGTACAGCACCTCCAACAGCGCCGTCGCACGCAGGCCCTCCGCGTCCCGTCGTTTGGCCGACGCCGCGAGCAGACGCCCCACCTCCTCCTCGCTCAGGTACTTGGGAAGGGTGCAACCCTGACGGGGGCTGTCGATCGCCGTCGATGGATCGTCTTGGCGGACACCCTCGGCGTACAGAAACCGAAAGAACTGCCGCAGCGCCGACAACCGCCGAGCCGCGGTGCGCGGCGAAACCCGCCTCGCCGTCAGCGCGGCCAGATAACGGCGCAGCGCCTCGGTATCGGCCGCCTCCGGCGGCCCGCCCCCTTCCGCCGCATGCCCGGCGAAGTCGATGAGGTCCCGGTGATAGGCCTCGACCGTGTTGCGCGCCGCGCCCCGCTCGGCAACCAGCATCTCAAGAAACGCCTCGATGTGCCGTGAGAACGCCCGGGATCCCGCATCCACGCGCGTTCCCCTCGCCCGCCTCACAGGCCAGCCGCGGCCGCCAGCTCGATGGCCAGCATCCGCGCCTCCGCAGCAAGGCCGATCCTCCGCAGGGCATCGAGCACCGCGGCCAGCCGCGCGGGGTCGGCTCCGACGCCACCCTCACGACCGAGAACAACCAATACCGCCAACACCGCCTCGCCGGCGCGGCCGTTCTCGGTCGCTTCGGCGAGTCGGTGTCGCGGGTCCAACTCCGGCGTTTCTGCCAGGCTCAAGCCGGTTTCAGCGGCCTGCGGACGCTGCCAGCCGGTCGGCGTCTCGATTCCCGCATCGTCAACGAGTGCCGACGCCACGCGGCGGCGCGCGAGAGCGTCCTCGTCGCTCCCCAGGGTCGACCACCACCTGTCGAGCACCTCCGAGCCGGAACCGTCGACAGCGGCGCCGATCAGCAACGCGGTCGGCGTCAACCCGACGAGCGCGCCCCTCGCCGCCGAGTTGGTCGCGGCGTTCGCTCTGAGCATGGCGAACCACGCCGCGACCGACTCCTCGGCGCCGGCGATGAGCAGCGCGCGCACCGCCTCGGGCGCGAACGACGCCAGTTCGATGTCCGGCGGCAGCCCGGCGGCCAGGTCTTGAAAGATCCCGACGGCCTGCAGGTAGCGCTTGCTGCGGCGCGCCGCCGCAAAGGCCTCCGCCAAGACGGCGGCCACTCGGTGCGGGCTCTCCGCCTGAAGCGCCTGCCGATAGTAGCCGCCCAGCAACCCCGGCTGGTCGCCATCGCTCTCGGCCTCGCCGACTGCCGTCGTCGTCTCGAGGATCGCCGGCGTGAGGTAAAGCTGGCGCAAGGTCTCGACCGGCAGTGCCGCCGCTGCATGCGCCGCCTCCGCGGCCGCCAGACGAACCCCGAGCGGCGCGTTGGGGCTGACCGCGATCGCCCGCAAGACACCCGGTGTCGCGGTATTCAAGACCTCGGCCGGCAGCTGCAGCCCGGCGGCCCTGGCCATCGCCAGCACCAGCGGCGAGGCGTCCGGCACCGAGTCAAGGCCACGAGCCCCCGACCCGGCCAGGGTCGCCAAAAGCGACTCGAAGACGGCATCGTCCGCCCCCAGGTCGGCCAGGAGATCCGCGCCGAGAAGGGCCTCGTCGTGCCGGCCGGCCAGCGCCTGGCAGAAAACAAAGGCCTTCTGCCACTCGACCGATGCTTCACCGGAGATCCGCCGGCCGGCGAGGGAACACGCCCCGGCGTTGTCGAACGCGAGCAAGCGGGCGTCGAGTTCGACGAGGAGAACATCCGGCGTTCTCGCGGCGGGCGGCGCCGCGCCCAACAGCTCGCCCACATCGTCGAGTTCCCCGCGGGCCAGCAACAGGCGGGCGCGCGCGGCGAGGAAGCTTCCGGGCTCCGCCTCGCCCTTCGGCGGCGCCGCGGCGGACAGAAGCAGGCGACGCAGCATCTCCGCCATCGCCGGCGATGTCGCATCGAGGGGGACCCGGGCCAACAGCGGGGCGATGCTGGCCAGGGTGGATCCCTGCCACACGTCGAAGGCGAAACCGCCCGTGGCCGGCGTCAGGGTGCCGACGGCATCGGGATCGATGGCTCCGAGGCGGCCGACCTCGACCGAAGGAGCGAGACGGGACGTCTCCGCCGCCTGGGCTGTCCTCCCGCTCGCCTGTGCGGGCTCCGTCGCCAGCCAGGCGGCGATGGCTACCGCAAGGACCGCACTCGAGTGCAGCAGCCCGAGTCGGGCCCGCCATCGGCGCTCCGGCCGCGGGTCATCGTGGGAAACGGTCATCGGGGATGGTTTTCTCCATCGTGGCCGTCGGCGCCGGAGCGTCCCAGCCGACGACGAACGCCACGCCGCCGACGACAAGCAGCACGATCAGAATGAGAACAAGGCGGATCAACGTCCTCATGAGTCTGCACGGCCCCCCAGGTCCTTGGTCAAGCACCGATCCCACCATCGGGCCGCCGCGATGGCCCTGGTGCCGGTATCGAGCGGCCACGAGTCCAGGCGAAGGTTTACGCTGGAGTTGCACTGTGGCTAATATCCGGCAGTCTAACCGCGCAAGAGGCGCCTTTCAACGACCCCTCCCGCATCGGCGGTCGTTGGCGTTCGCAGATGGCCGACCGGCACCCGTCAATCCGCCGCCCATCGATTGTGCTCGTCGGGCTCATGGGCGCCGGCAAAACCAGCGTCGGCCGGCGACTGGCGCCGCAGCTTGGTCTGCCGTTCACCGATGCCGATGACGAGATCGAGAGGGCGGCAGGCCTGTCCATCGCCGATATCTTCGACCTTTACGGCGAGACCGCCTTCCGCGATGGAGAACGAAGGGTGATTGCCCGGCTGCTCGACGGCGGTCCCATGGTGCTCGCCACCGGTGGTGGCGCCTTCATGGATCCGCGAACGCGCGCACGCATTCGCGAACGCGCGCTCTCGGTGTGGCTGCGCGCCGATCTCGACACCCTTGTCCGCCGCACCGGCCGGCGCAGCGATCGGCCGCTCCTGCAGGGCGGCGACGTTCGTGCCAAGCTCGCCAAGCTGGTTTCGGAACGCTATCCGGTCTATGCCGAGGCCGACATCGTCGTCGATACCACGAGCGAAGCGCCCGACGTGACGGTGGCGCGTGTCGCCGCGGCGCTCGCCGAGCACGCGTCCGCCGAGGAAACCGGCAGGGAGACAACGACGTGACAATGGCGGCCGGCCATCCGGCGCCCGTTCGAGACGTCTGTCGGGTGAGCCTCGGCGAGCGGTCCTATGACATCGTCATCGGCGAAGGCCTGCTGGAGGAGGCCGGCCCCCGCATCCACACTCTGTCCAGCGCCCCGCGCATCGTTGTCGTCACGGATGCCACCGTGGCGGGACTCTACCTCGAACGCCTGGAGCGCTCGCTGTCGGCGGCCGGCTTGGCGCATGCCTCCGTCGTCCTGCCGCCCGGCGAACAGACCAAGGACTACGGCCATCTTCAGCGACTGATCGAGCAGACCCTGTCGTTCGGCGTCGAGCGCGGCAGTGTTCTGGTGGCGCTCGGCGGCGGCGTCGTCGGCGACATCACCGGGCTGGCGGCCGGTCTGTTGTTGCGCGGCCTCGCCTTCGTGCAGGTCCCGACAACGCTGCTGGCCCAGGTCGACAGCTCGGTCGGCGGCAAGACCGGCATCAACAGCCCCCACGGCAAGAACCTGATCGGCCTGTTCCACCAGCCGCGGCTCGTGCTGGCCGACGTCGCCACCCTCGACACCCTCGACGCCCGCCAGCTCCGCGCCGGTTACGCCGAGGTCGTCAAGTACGCCGCCATCGGCGATCCGGTGTTCTTCGACTGGCTCGAGGCTCACGGTGCCGCCATCTGCGAGGGCTCTCGAAGCGCCCGGGTGCATGCGGTCATGACGAGCTGCGCCGCCAAGGCATCGATCGTCGCCGCCGACGAGCGCGAGGCGGGAACACGCGCTCTGTTGAATCTCGGGCACACCTTCGCGCACGCGCTGGAGGCGGAGACGGGCTACGGCGACGCGCTGGTTCACGGCGAAGCGGTCGCCTTGGGCATGGTCCTGGCCTTCGAGCTTTCGAGCCGCCTGGGGCTCTGTCCGGTCGAGGATGGCCTCCGCCTTCGCCGTCACCTCGAAGCGATCGGCCTTCCCACCGATCTGCGCGCCGTCGCCGGCGCGGGGTGGACCGAGGACGCGCTCCTCGAGCACATGCGGCGAGACAAGAAGGTTCGCGATAGCCGTCTCACCTTCATCCTCGTCCGCGGGATCGGCCGGGCCTTCATCAGCCGCGACGTTCCCCTTCACGAGGTTCGCAGCATGCTCCGCGCTGCCATCGGCGCATGGTCTTAAGCGGTGGCGACCGCCACTCGCACCTTGCTCGGGACACGAACATGATCATTCTGTTGGGCGCGATTCTGGCGTTGCTGGTTCTTTCGGCGTTCTTTTCCGGCGCCGAGACGGCGTTGACCACGGCCTCCCGCCCGCTGATGCACCAGCTCGAGCAGAGCGGCGACCCCCGCGCCGCCATCGTCAACCGGCTTCGCGCCCAATCGGACCGGCTGATCGGCACGATCCTTCTCGGCAACAACCTCGTCAACATCCTCGCCTCGGCACTCGCGACCAGCATCCTCATCGCTGCGTTCGGCGAGGCGGGCGTCGCCTACGCGACGGTGTCGATGACCTTGGTGGTGCTCGTCTTCGCCGAAATCATGCCGAAGACTTACGCCTTCAGAAACGCCAACCGCGTCGCGCTCCGCGTCGCGCCGCTGGTGAACGCCATCGTCCTCATCTTCTCCCCGTTAGCCCACGCCCTGCAGATCATCGTCCAGGGGTTGCTGCGAGTCCTGGGAGCGGCGCCCGATGCCCAGGCTGGTATCGGGCCGAGCGCCGAGGAGCTGCGAGGTGCCATCGAGCTTCACACCGCCGAGGGCAGCCCCGTCCGCCGCGAGCGAGCGATGCTGCGCAGCATCCTCGATCTTGCCGAGGTTGAGCTCGACGAGATCATGACCCATCGCAAGAACGTCGTCACGGTCGACGCCGACGACCCGCCCGCAAGCATCTTCGCCCAGGTTCTGGCCAGTCCCTATACCCGCCTGCCGGTATGGCGGGGCGATCCGGAGAACATCGTGGGCATCATCCACGCCAAGGCATTGTTGCGTGCCGTCCATGAGCGGGGCGGATCGTACGAGGGACTGGACGTCCAGGGTTTGGCCGCAGCTCCATGGTTCGTGCCGGACTCGACGTCGCTGTTCGACCAGCTCCAGGCTTTCCGCCGCCGCCGCGAGCATTTCTCCGTCGTCGTCGACGAGTACGGAACCTACAAGGGCATCGTCACCCTTGAGGACATCCTCGAGGAGATCGTCGGCGATATCGCCGACGAGCTCGACGTCGCCGCGCCCGGCGTCGTCCGTCAGCCCGACGGCAGCTATGTCGTTCAAGGCAGCGTGACGATCCGCGACCTCAACCGAAGGTTCGAATGGGGCCTGCCGGACGAGGACGCGGCGACGATCGCCGGGCTGGTCCTCCATGAGACGCGCCGCATCCCGGAGGTGGGCCAGGCCTTCAAGTTCTACGGCATGCGCTTCGAGATCCTGCGGCGGTTGCGCAATCAGATCACCGCGATCCGCGTCACCCCGCCGCCGGACGCCGCCGAGACCCGCCGCCGGGAGGCCTGATCCGCCGGCTTTCGTTGCGTTCGCGACCCATGTAGAATGGCGTCTCCTCGGCGACATGCGCGGATCCAGGATCCGGTGCGTTGCGGCTGAAGATCATCTCCGGTACCGTTCGCTGCATGGCTGATCCGGACATCGGCGCGATCGCCATCGTCGACGGGTGGCTCCGAAGGCATTGATCCTCCGGCGACGGAGCCGCAGCGGCAGATGACGTTGGAGATGGAGCGCATCCTCGATGCCACGGATGCCAGCATGTTCGGCGGAGAAGGGCGCCGAGAACGAACGATGCCGCTGACCAGACCCCGGCCGCGTGATCTCATCCACAGCCGCGACATCCGCTGCCGTGGATACCGGAGAGGCGACGGTCTCTGGGATGTCGAGGCGTGCCTCGAGGATACCAAGGCCTACTCGTTCGACAATCACGACCGGCACGGCATCGTCAGCGGCGAGCCGATCCATCGGATGCTCGTCCGCATCACGGTCGACCACGACCTCGTCGTTCACGCCGCCGAGGCCGAGACGGAGGCCGGGCCCTTCACCATCTGCGGCGACATCGCGCCCGTTTTCGCCTCGCTGGTCGGCGAGCGCGTGGGCCGGGGTTGGCGAAGAACGGTGATCGAACGCATGGGCGGTGTGCGCGGATGCACACATCTCACCGATCTCCTGCTCGGGCCAGTGGCCCAGACCGTTCTGCAGACGGTGGCCGCGTCACGCTCACGCCGGGCGTCACCGACGGCGGAAGGCGGAAAACCGCCCTTGATCGACAGCTGTCACGCGTTGGCGAGCGGCGGCCCGGTGGTCAGGCGCCAGTGGCCGGACTTCCATGAACCGGACGAGTAGGCCGCCGATCGCTATCGCTCGAGGCTTGCCGGCCGGTCCGCTTCCTCTTCCGGCGTCATGGCGATGATGCTGAGGGCATGGACGCGGTCGGCCAGTTCCTCGCGCAGCACCGAGTTGACCATGCGATGCCGCTCGATCCGCGATCTGCCGCGGAAGGCGGCGGAGACGATCTCGACGCGGAAGTGCGTCTCGCCCTCGGGTCGCGCTGCGGCATGCCCGGCGTGGCGTGCCGAGTCGTCGATGACCGTCAGGCGCAGGGGTGCCAAGTCCCCGTGCAGCTTGTGCCTGATCCTTTCCGTGACCGTCACTGAACCTGCCTTTCCACGTCGTGCTCGGGGCCACCGCCACGCCGGCCGAGCCCGCCCGTCGGCCGACCCGGCGTCGTTGCACGCAGCGCACCCGGGTTGCCTCGATCCGTGCGAAGCACCATAGTATGCCCATGCGATGCACGCACGGCAGAAAACGGCAACCCATCGAGATGGCCCCGATCGAGGCGCGGGCCTGCGATTGGCCCGGGTGCGCCGAGAGCGGCATTTACCCGGCGCCGCGGTCACGCCGGGAGCTGAGACGCCACTACTGGTTCTGCCTCGAACATGTCCGTGCGTACAACTCGTCGTGGAACTACTATTCCGGCATGACCGAGGCCGAGGTCGAGGCCGACATTCGCTTCGATACCGTGTGGCAGCGACCGACGTGGCGTTTACACCCGGCCACGGGCGTGAAGGGCGTTCATGCGGCGCACGTCAGCGACGGCTTCGGGTTCTTCGTCGGCGATGACGATCGGCCGCGTCACCAACCGGTCACCGCCGAAGAGCGCGCCCTGCTCGTGCTCGAGCTTCGGCCACCGGTCACCGTCGCCATCGTCAAGGCGAGGTACAAGGATCTGGTGAAGCGCCACCACCCGGACGCCAACGGCGGCGACAAGGACTGCGAAGAACGGTTCAAGGCGATCAACGAGGCGTACCGCACCGTGTTGAGCAAGCTGACGCAATGACCGGCAGCGCGAGCAACGGCGTTCCATTGGTTCGGAAACAGCGTTCTGACATCGGCAACGAACGGACCCAAGTTCATGCCTCTGACCGGCTCAGCAGACGGCGCGAAGGCTGCGCCCCTGGCTGCCCCCGACATCACCGTCCACGTCCGACAGACGTTCGGCATCGACAGCGATCTGGAGGTACCGGCATTCAGCCTTGCCGAGGACCATGTCCCCGACATCGACGAGGCCTATCGCTTCGATCACGATACGACGTTGGCAATCCTCGCGGGTTTTGCCCACAACAGACGCGTGATGATCCAGGGCTATCACGGAACCGGCAAGTCCACCCACATCGAGCAGGTCGCGGCGCGGCTGAACTGGCCGTGCGTGCGGGTCAACCTCGATAGCCACATCAGCCGCATCGACCTTGTCGGCCGCGATGCCATCGTCATCCGTGACGGCCTGCAGGTCACCGAGTTTCGCGAGGGCATCCTGCCGTGGGCGTTGCAGCACCCGACCGCCCTGGTCTTCGACGAGTACGATGCCGGGCGCCCGGACGTGATGTTCGTCATTCAGCGGGTGCTCGAGGTGGAGGGCAAGCTGACGCTGCTCGACCAGAACCGGGTGATGCGGCCGCACCCCTATTTCCGCCTGTTCGCGACGACCAACACCGTGGGCCTCGGCGACACCACCGGGCTCTATCACGGCACGCAGCAGATCAACCAGGGACAGATGGACCGGTGGAACATCGTGGCGACGCTCAACTATCTGCAGCCCGACGCCGAACGGGAGATCGTGCTGGCGAAGGTGCCGGTCTACGCCACCAAGGAGGGACGCGAGACGGTGGCGGCGATGGTCGAGCTCGCGGACCTCACGCGGGCCGGCTTCGTCAACGGTGACATATCGACCGTGATGTCGCCGCGCACCGTCATCACCTGGGCCGAGAACGCCCAGATCTTCGGCGACGTGGGCGTCGCGTTCCGCCTGACCTTTCTCAACAAGTGCGACGAGCTCGAGCGTCCGATCGTCGCCGAGTACTATCAGCGGTGCATGGGCGAGGAGCTCGCCGAGTCCGCCATGCGTGCCGCCATTCGCTGAAGTCCCTTGAAGCACGACGACGACACCGCCGCACTCGTCAAGCGGGTGACCGCCGCCGCCGTTCGGGCCATCGGCGGCCGGCCCGAGATCGGCGTCAGCTACGGGCCCGGCGGCGCCGAGCTTCGCGGCGAGCGCGTGCGGCTGCCGTCGCCGTCCATGCACATGGCTCCCGGCGACCTGTCGTGCCTGCGCGGAGCGGCCGACGCGTTGGCGCTCCTGGTCCGGTACCACGATGCGCGGTTGCATCGCCGTCGGTCGCCGGAGGGGCGGCGCGCCCGCGAGGTTTTCGACGCCATGGAGCGGGTGCGCGTCCAGGCGCTGGGGACGCGGCGGATGGCGGGCGTCGCCGTCAATCTGGAGGCGCTCGTCGAACAGACCTGCCGGGCGAAGGGCTACGCCGAAGCCAGCGTCCAGGATCCCTCGTTCATGACGGATGCGGTCACCTTGCTGCTCCGCGAGCGTCTGGCAGGAGCCCGGGTTCCCGAGGCCGCCGCCCCCATGGTCGACCCGTGGCGCCCGCTGATCAACGAGCGCTGCGGGGCGCAACTCAAGCGCCTGTGCGACACCGTCCATGACCAACGATCGTTTGCCGCCGCCGCCGCCGAGATGATCCGGGCGCTAGACCTGATCGACGATGACGATCCCTCCCTGCAGGATGATGACGAGGACGAGGAGAGCGAGGACGGCGGCGAGGAGAGCGAGCGCGACGACAGCACCCGCGCACAGGGCGACGAGGGCCGCAGCGAGGGCGGCCTCGTGGCCGAAGGCGTCGGAGCCAGGGCCGACGAGGAGGACTCGGCGGCGGACGCCGGCAGCGACGACGTGTTCTTCCCGAGCGACGGCGGCGAGAACCCCGCCGGCCCGTCGGCGCGTCGCAACCGCAGGTCCGAGGGGCGGGAAACCGAAGCGGCGTCGTATCGCGCCTACACCACCTCGTTCGACGAGATCGTGCAGGCGAGTGCGCTGTGCGAGGCCGAGGAGCTGTCCCGGCTGCGCTACCAGCTCGACCAGCAGCTGTCCAATCTCGAAGGTGTGGTGAGCCGCCTCGCCAACCGGCTGCAGCGACGCCTGCTGGCGCAGCAGCTGCGGGCCTGGGAGTTCGACCTCGAGGACGGCCTGCTCGATTCCGGGCGCCTTGCGCGGGTCGTCGTCGACCCCATGCATCCCTTGAGCTTCAAGCGCGAGAAGGAGACGCCGTTCCGCGACACCGTCGTCACCCTGCTCATCGACAACTCGGGGTCGATGCGCGGCCGGCCGATCACCGTCGCCGCGATGAGCGCCGACATCCTGGTGAGAACGCTGGAGCGCTGCGGCGTCAAGGTCGAGATCCTCGGGTTCACCACCCGCGCCTGGAAGGGCGGAATGTCGAGGGAACGGTGGGTCGCCGACGGCAAGCCGAAGAACCCCGGCCGGCTCAACGACCTCCGTCACATCATCTACAAGGAGGCCGAGCAGCCATGGCGGCGGGCGCGTCGCAGCCTGGGGTTGATGCTGCGCGAAGGGCTGCTCAAGGAGAACATCGACGGCGAGGCGCTGCTGTGGGCCAGCCGCCGGTTGCTGGCGCGGCCGGAGCAGCGGCGCATTCTGATGGTGATCTCCGACGGTGCGCCGGTCGACGACGCGACCCTGTCGGCCAATCCCGGCAACTACCTCGAGCGGCATCTGCGCGAGGTCATCGAGTGGATCGAGACCGTCTCGCCGATCGAGCTCACCGCCATCGGCATCGGCCACGACGTCACCCGCTACTATCGCCGCGCCGTCACCCTGATCGATGCCGAGGAGCTGGGCGGCACGATGATGCAGAACCTCGCCGATCTGTTCGACGAGGGGCACCGCGCGAGGGCGGCGGCGCGCCCACCCTCTCCCACCGGTCGCCGGGCAGGGCGACCGCGCTAGCCGGCCGAACCGCTCGGGCGGAAGCGGCCCGTTCACACCCGCCTTCGGTGGAGGTCAGGCGATGACAGCGTTCACGTTGGTGCTGGCGAACAAGAACTACTCCTCGTGGTCGATGCGCGGCTGGCTGGTCATGGAGCAGACGGGCCAGGCCTTCGACGAGATCGTCGTTCCGCTCGACAGGCCCGATACGGCGCCCGAGATCGACCGGCATTCGCCCTCGGGCCTGGTGCCGGTGCTGAAGCACGGGGCAACGCGGGTCTGGGACTCGCTCGCCATCACCGAGTATCTCCACGAGCGCTTCCCGGAGAGCGGGCTGTGGCCCGCGGACGCGGGAGCGCGCGCCGTCGCCCGCGCGGTTGCCGCCGAAATGCACTCGGGCTTTCGCGCCCTGCGAACCCACATGCCGATGAACATCCGCGCGTCGCGCCCGGGACAGGGTCGCGCCGACGGCGTCGAGCAGGACATCCGGCGCGTCACCGCGATCTGGCGCGACTGCCGCGGCGGCTTCGGCGCCGCGGGGCCGTTCCTGTTCGGGCCGTGGTGCGCTGCCGACGCCTTCTATGCCCCCGTCGTCACCCGCTTCAGGACCTACGGCGTCGCGCTGGATGCCCTGTGTCATGCCTATGCGGAGGCGGTCGTCGCCCACCCGCCGGTCGCCCGTTTCATCGCCGCGGCCACTGCCGAGCCGTGGGCGATCCCCCGCTACGACGCCCCGGATCCGCCTCTCGTGCCCGCCCACGGACGGTGAGCGTCGCGGGCCCGTTTCGCCACGTCGACCGGAGCACGGGGTTTTCCGCTGCCGCCGTCGGCGGTCCGGCTCCGAAGGCGGGCGGCCCAAGGCAGGCGGCCGGCAGCGGATTGCGACGAAATGCGACATTTTGCGACGCTTTCGCGACGGAATGCGACGTTCTGCGACACCCGATTCTGGGCTAACGCATTGATTCAGAACGAGAATCGGACGAAACGCACGGTTTTGTGGCCGATTGTGGACATTTTTCCTAGTGCTCTGACTCGCAAATGCCGACCAATAACTCACCCCTGAGCGTTGGCGAGCGCGGTTCGGGCGCGCTGGATCTTGGCGAGGATGGCGGCGCCTTCGGCCTTCCATTCATAGTGCACTGACTCATTCAAGAGATACAGGCGATGTGGTGAGTTTGGCGAGGATG
>CAYQSU010000073.1:0-14428 GCA_964420325.1 uncultured Rhodospirillaceae bacterium
CTCCGCGCAGCGGCGCCCGGAGCCTTTCCCGGCCCCGATCGATGGTCGGGATTCCCGAGGAAAAATGTCCACAAATGTCCACAGATTAGCGCCCGATTGTCATGGTTTCGTTTAAAATCAACGTATTAGACCCGAATCGGGCGTCGCAGAACGTCGCATTTCGTCGCAAAATGTCGCATTTTGTCGCATTTTGTCGCAAAATGTCGCAATTTGTCGCAAAATGTCGCGATTCGTCGCGAGTCGCCGGCCGCGGCCGCCGCGACCCGGTTGCCCATGCATTGGGCATTTCTTCGATTGTGCCCATGATATAGGCACATCCTGGGTGCGCGGCGGGCAGAGCGCCTCCCCGCCCCGGCCGGCCGATGCCGTTCGCATCCCGCCGCGACCGGCGGCGGCCCTGGGCTTTCCTCTCGTCCCCTCCGCTTTCGCCGGTGCTGGCACGCAACGTGCGTGCCGGTGGCGCGAGTGAAACACCCAGGTGGGAGGTCGAGCATGACCCAGTGCATACGCCGGCTCGTCGCAGCCGCGCTCATGGTGACGGCAGGGTTCGCGGCCGGGCCCGCGACGGCGGCCGAGCCGATCAAGGTCGGCATCCTGCACTCGCTGTCGGGAACGATGGCGATCAGCGAGACGACGCTCAAGGACGTGATGCTGATGCTGATCGAGGAGCAGAACAGGAAGGGCGGCGTGCTCGGCCGCAAGCTCGAGCCGGTGGTCGTCGATCCCGCCTCCAACTGGCCCCTGTTCGCAGAGAAGGCGCGCGAGCTCCTGGCCAAGGACCAGGTCGCCGCGGTGTTCGGCTGCTGGACCTCGGTGTCCAGGAAGTCGGTGCTGCCGGTGTTCGAGGAGCTGAACGGGATCCTGTTCTATCCCGTGCAGTACGAGGGCGAGGAGTCCTCGCGCAACGTCTTCTACACCGGGGCGGCGCCCAATCAGCAGGCGATCCCCGCCGTCGACTACCTGATGAGCGAGGAGGGCGGCGCGGTCGAGCGCTGGGTGCTCGAGGGCACCGACTACGTCTACCCGCGCACCACCAACAAGATCCTCGAGGCCTACCTCAAGGCGAAGGGGGTGAAGGACGAGGACATCCTCATCAACTACACGCCGTTCGGCTTCTCCGACTGGCAGACGCAGGTGGCGAAGATCAAGGCCTTCGGCTCGGCCGGCAAGAAGACGGCGGTGGTCTCCACCATCAACGGCGACGCCAACGTGCCGTTCTACAAGGAGCTCGCCAATCAGGGCGTCAAGGCCACCGACATCCCGGTGATCGCGTTCTCGGTCGGCGAGGAGGAGCTCGCCGGCATCGACACCCGGCCGCTGGTCGGTCATCTCGCCGCCTGGAACTACTTCCAGTCGGTCGACACCCCGGACAACGCCGCCTTCATCGAGCGCTGGCACGCCTTCATCAAGAGCGAGAAGCGCGTCACCAACGATCCGATGGAGGCCCACTACATCGGCTTCAACCTGTGGGTCAAGGCGGTGGAGAAGGCCGGCACCACCGACGCGGATGCGGTCATCGACGCCATGATCGGCGTCGTCGTGCCCAATCTCACCGGCGGCCATGCGGCGATGATGCCGAACCACCACGTCACCAAGCCGGTGCTGATCGGCGAGATCGAGGAGAACGGCCAGTTCAACGTCGTCTGGCAGACGCGGGGCACCGTCGTCGGCGACGAATGGTCCGACTATCTCCCCGGCTCGAGGGACCTGATCGCCGACTGGCGCGCCCCGCTCTCCTGCGGCAACTTCAACGTCAAGACCGGCAAGTGCGGCGGCGGGGGAACCTAGTGGTCCCGTTGCTGCCCGTCGCGGCGCCGGGCGGGAGCGACGCCGCTCCCGCCCGCACCGGCCCGCCAACGCCGCCGACCGAAGCGCCATGCGCCTGATCGTCCTCCTCCTCGTCCTCGTCGCCGGCGGCGCGTCCGTTGCCGGGCGCGCCGGCGCCGACGACCTCGCCGACGCCGTCGCCCGCTTTGCCGACGGCAGCTTCACCGCGACCGCCGAGGCGGTGACGCTGCTGGCCCGGAGCGGCGACGAGCGGGCGGTCGCGATCATCGGCGCGCTCGGCGACGGCCGGCTCTCGGCCTCGAAGTCCCGGCGCACGGTGGTCATCACCGACGCCGCCGGCGCCCTCGTCGAGGCCGCGACCGGGCTGCCGCTCGCCGGCGATCCGCCGCCGGACCTGAAGGCCGTGCGGCTCAACAACCTGGTGCGCGGCGCCGTCGCCGCCGCGCTCGGGGCGCTCACGCTGCGCGCCGCCGACCCGGAAACCCGGCGTCGGGCGGCGGAGACGGTGTTCGCCTCCCGCGAGCGGGCGGCCCTGCCGGCCGTCGAGGCCGCACTCGCCGAGGAGACGGAGCCGAGGATCCGGCGCCTCCTCGGCGAGGCGCGCGCCGCCATCGTCGTCGCCGATCCGGCCGCGGCCGAGGACGATCGCCTGGCCGCCGTCGCCGTCCTTGCCGACCGTGGCGGCGAGGGTGCGCTGGCGATCCTGCGCTCGCTGCCGGCCGACGCCCCGGCCAGGGTGAGCGAGCAAGCGGCGGAGGCCATCCGCTCCCTCGAAGGCGCGCTCGCGGTGTGGAACGCGGTGCAGAACGCGTGGTACGGCCTGTCGCTCGGCTCGGTCTTGCTGCTCGCCGCCGTCGGCCTCGCCATCACCTTCGGCGTGATGGGCGTCATCAACATGGCCCACGGCGAGATGGTCATGCTCGGCGCCTATACCACGTTCATCGTCCAGGACATCCTCCGCAGCCATTGGCCGGGCGCGGTCGAGTATTCGCTGTTGCTCGCCGTTCCGGCGGCATTCGCCGTCTCCGGGCTGTTCGGAATCGCCATCGAGCGCGGGGTCATCCGCCATCTCTACGGCCGCCCTCTCGAGACCCTGCTCGCGACCTGGGGCTTGAGCCTGATCCTGCAGCAGCTGGTGCGGACCGTCTTCGGCCCCACCAACCGCGAAGTCGCGGCGCCGTCCTGGATGGCCGGCAGCTTCTCCTTGGGCCACCTCAGCATCACCAGCAACCGCCTCGCGATCATCCTCTTCAGCCTCGGCGTGCTGGTTCTGCTGGCGGCGGTCCTGCGCTGGACGACCTTCGGCCTGCACATGCGGGCCGTCACCCAGAACCGGCCGATGGCCGCCTCGATGGGCATCGCCACCGGACGGATCGACGCGCTCACCTTCGGCCTCGGCTCCGGCATCGCCGGGATGGCTGGCGTCGCCTTAAGCCAGATCGACAACGTGAGCCCCAACCTGGGTCAGTCCTACATCATCGATTCGTTCATGGTCGTCGTCTTCGGCGGCGTCGGCAATCTGTGGGGAACCCTCGTCGGCGCGTTCAGCCTCGGCCTCGCCAACAAGTTCATGGAGCCCTTCGCCGGCGCGGTGCTGGCGAAGATCCTGGTGCTCGTCGCCATCATCCTGTTCATCCAGAGACGCCCTCGCGGCCTGTTCGCGCCGAAGGGGCGGGCGATCGAGGCCTGAGCGATGACGCCGGCCGGCACTCGCGCCTCGTTTCTCCCCCGCGACCGCGGCGGCCAGGTGTTCCTTGTGCTGCTGGCCCTCGCCGCGCTGCTCGTTCCGGTGCTCAATCTCGCCATCGGTGACGACTCGGCCCTGCACGTGCCGACGTGGGCGGTGAGCCTCATGGGCAAGTACCTGTGCTTCGCCCTTCTCGCCCTCAGCGTCGACCTGATCTGGGGCTTCTGCGGCATCCTCAGCCTCGGCCACGGGGCCTTCTTCGCCCTCGGCGGCTATGCCATGGGCATGCATCTGATGCGCGAGATCGGCAGCCGCGGCGTCTACGGCCACCCGACCCTCCCCGACTTCATGGTCTTCCTCAACTGGACGGAGCTGCCCTGGTACTGGCACGGCTTCGACTCCTTTGCGTTCGCGGCGCTGATGGTTGTGCTGGTTCCCGGGCTGCTCGCCCTCGTCTTCGGGTGGTTGGCGTTTCGCTCCCGGGTCACCGGCGTCTATCTCTCGATCATCACCCAGGCGCTGACCTTCGCCTTGATGCTCGCCTTCTTCCGCAACGACATGGGATTCGGCGGCAACAACGGCCTCACCGATTTCAAGGAGATCCTCGGCCTCGACATCCAGTCGGCGGCGACGCGGGTCGCGCTCTTCGTCGCCTCGGCGGTCGCGCTCGGGCTCGGCTACCTGGTCTGCCGATTCATCATCGCGTCGCGGCTCGGCCGCGTCTTGATCGGCATCCGCGACGCCGAAAGCCGGACGCGGTTCCTCGGCTATCGGGTCGAGGACTACAAGCTCTTCGTGTTCGTCGTCTCGGCGGTCCTCGCCGGCATCGCCGGCGCCCTCTACGTTCCGCAGGTCGGCATCATCAATCCCGGCGAGTTCGCCCCGGCCAACTCGATCGAGATCGTGATCTGGGTCGCGGTCGGCGGCCGCGGCACGCTGTTCGGGGCGGCCCTCGGCGCGATCCTCGTCAACTACGGCAAGACCTACTTCACCGGCGCCCTGCCCGAGGTCTGGTTGTTCGTCCTGGGCGGCCTGTTCGTCGCCGTGACCCTGTTCCTGCCGAAGGGGATCGCGGGCACCCTGCAGGCGTTTCCATGGCGGATCGGTCGCTTGCGAGGGCCGTCGTCCCGCTCCCCGGCGCGCGCCGCGGAGGGCGGCGTTCCGTGAGCACGATCCACGCCCGGCCCGAGGTCGGCGACACGCTCCTCTACCTCGACGGCGTCACGGTCAGCTTCGACGGCTTCAAGGCCTTGAACGGCCTCAGCCTCTACGTGGCCGCGGGCGAGCTGCGCGCGGTCATCGGCCCCAATGGCGCGGGCAAGACGACGATGATGGACGTGATCACCGGCAAGACCCGCGCCGAGGCCGGCGAGGTCCTGTTCAACGGCGGCATTGATCTCCGGCGGCTCGACGAGGCACGCATCGCCAACCTCGGCATCGGCCGCAAGTTCCAGAAGCCGACGGTGTTCGAGGGACAGACCGTCCGCGACAACCTGGAGCTGGCGCTGGCCGGCCAGCGCGGCATCCGGCAGTCGCTGTTCTTCCGCCTGTCGGACGACCAGCGGCGACGCATCGAGGCGGTGCTGGAGACCACCGACCTCGCCGGCCAGCGCGACCGGCTGGCCGGGTCGCTCGCTCACGGCCAGAAGCAGTGGCTGGAGATCGGCATGCTGCTGGTCCAGGATCCGGCGCTTCTGCTCGTGGACGAGCCGGTCGCCGGCATGACCGACATCGAGACCGAGCAGACCGCGGCCCTGATCAAGGAGATCACAAGGAGCCATACCGTGGTCGTCGTCGAGCACGACATGGACTTCGTCCGCTCCCTCGACTGCCGGGTGACCGTCCTCCACGAGGGATCGGTGCTCGCCGAGGGCTCGATGCAGGCGGTGCAGAACGACCCGCGCGTCATCGAGGTCTACCTGGGCCGCTGAGCGATGCTGAGCGTCGAGGGCATCGATCTCTTCTACGGTGCGAGCCAGGCGCTGCGCGGCGTCAGCTTCGGCGCAGAAACGGGCCAGGTGACGTGCATCCTCGGGCGCAACGGCGTCGGCAAGACCAGCCTGCTGCGCGCCGTCGTCGGCCACCAGCCGGTGGCGGCAGGGCGCATCCTCTGGGATGGCAAGGACCTCACCGGCGCGCCGGCGCACGTGCGCGCAGCGCACGGCATCGGCTACGTTCCCCAGGGCCGCGACATCTTCGCCCTGCTCACCGTCGAGGAGAACCTGCGCACCGGCTTCGCCCCGCTGCCGCGCCGCCTCCGCCGGTTTCCCGACGACGTCTTCGAGCTGTTTCCCGTCCTCAAGGACATGCTCGGCCGGCGGGGAGGAGACCTGTCCGGCGGCCAGCAGCAGCAGCTGGCCATCGCCCGCGCACTGGTCACGCGGCCGCGGCTGCTGGTCCTCGACGAGCCGACCGAGGGCATCCAGCCGTCGATCATCAAGGACATCGAGCGCGTGATCCGGGCACTCGCGGCGCGCGGCGACATGGCGATCGTGCTCGTCGAGCAGTACTTCGAGTTCGCCCGCGATCTCGCCGAGCGCTTCGTGGTCATGGATCGGGGCGAGGTGGTCCTGAGCGGGGAGCGCAGCGACATGGTCGAGACGGATGTCCGGCGCTATCTTACCGTCTGACCCGCCGGGGATGCTCCTTCCATGGACGGTGCCGCAGCCGTTACCATCGCCGCGCGCGGCGGCGAGAGCCGCCTCGCCCATCTTTATCAGCGAGCTCCGCTCAGGGTGATGTTTCCCACTCCGACATACGGCGAGCCCTTGACCGCGGCGATCGTCACCACGTCGGGGGGACTGGTCGGCGGCGACCGCCTCTCCATCGACGTCGGCGCGGAGGCCGATGCGACGCTCCTCGCGACCTCGCAGGCGGCGGAGAAGATCTACCGTTCGCTCGGCCCGGACTGCCGGATCGACGTGCGATTGGAGGCCGGATGCGGCGCCTGGCTCGAGTGGCTGCCCCAGGAAACCATCCTCTTCGACGGCGCGCGGCTCCGCCGCCTGACGGTCATGGATCTGGAACCGGGGAGCCGCGTGCTCGCCGGTGAGATGCTCGTCTTCGGCCGGGTGGCGCGGGGCGAGCGGCTGACCGCCCTCTCGCTCCTTGACGCGTGGGAGGTGCGACGGTCGGGCCGGCTCGTGTGGGCCGATGCGCTCCGCATCGAGGGCAATGTCGCGACCGTCCTCGGCGATCCCGCGTGTCTCTCCGGAGCCCGTGCCTGCGCCACGCTGGTCTTCGCGGGGAGCACCGCCGCCGAGCTGTTGGCGGAGGCCCGCACGCTCCTCGCCGCCAGCGAGGTCCGGTCGGGGGCGACCGTGGTGGCAGGCGTGCTCGTGGTGCGCTGGCTGGCGGAGGACGTGCTCGCCCTTCGCGACGCCTTCGGAGCGTTCTGGGCGGCGTTCAGGCGTCGGGCGGGCGATCTGCCGCCAATGTTGCCGCGCCTGTGGTCGATCTGACGGGAGGGGGAGGGTGCCGTGTATCTGACTCCACGGGAAAAAGACAAGCTCCTGGTGGCCATGGCGGCGGTCGTCGCCCGGCGGCGGCTGGACCGCGGGCTCAAGCTCAACTATCCCGAGGCCGTGGCGGTGATCTCCGACTTCGTCGTCGAGGGCGCCCGCGATGGCCGCACCGTCGCCGAGCTGATGCGGGACGGCGGCAGGGTCCTGTCCCGCGATCAGGTGATGGAGGGCGTCGCCGAGATGGTGCACGAGATCCAGGTGGAGGCGACGTTCCCCGACGGCACCAAGCTGGTCACCGTCCACCACCCCATCCGCTGAAGAGGGCACGCCATGATTCCGGGAGAGCTGTTCGTTGCCGACGGCGAGATCGTCCTCAACCGGGGGCGCGAAACGCTGACGTTGCGTGTCGAGAACACCGGTGACCGGCCGGTCCAGGTGGGCTCCCATTACCACTTCCACGAGACCAATTCGGCGCTCCGCTTCGATCGGGAACGGACACGCGGCTTCCGCCTCGACATTCCCGCCGGGACCGCGGTGCGCTTCGAGCCGGGGCAGGCCCGCGACGTCACGCTCGTTGCCTATGCCGGTGCCCGCACCGTCTTCGGCTTCAACGCGAAGGTTCAGGGCAGGCTGGAGGGCTAGGCGATGGCGCACGCGATCGGCCGCAGCGACTACGCGGCGATGTTCGGCCCGACGACGGGGGATCGACTTCGCCTTGCCGACACCGATCTCATCCTCGAGGTCGAGGAAGACCGAACCATCTACGGCGAGGAGGTAAAGTTCGGCGGCGGCAAGGTGATCCGCGACGGGATGGGCCAGTCCCAGGCCGCGCGCCGCGATGGCGCCGTCGACACCGTCGTCACCAACGCGCTGATCATCGACCACTGGGGGATCATCAAGGCCGACATCGGCATCAGGGACGGGCGCATCGCCGGCATCGGCAAGGCCGGCAACCCCGACATCCAGCCCGGCGTCGACATCGTCATCGGGCCGGGGACCGAGGCGATCGCCGGCGAGGGCCGCATCGTCACCGCCGGCGGCATCGATGCGCATATCCATTGGATCTGTCCGCAGCTGGTCGAGGACGCGCTCTACTCCGGCATCACCACCATGCTCGGCGGCGGCACCGGACCCGCCGACGGCACCAACGCCACGACCTGCACGCCGGGACCGTGGCACTTGGGCCGCATGCTCCAGGCGGCCGAGGCCTTGCCGGTGAACATCGGCTTCTTCGGCAAGGGCAACGCCTCGCGGCCGGACGCGCTGAGGGAGCAGGTCGCCGCCGGCGCCTGCGGCCTCAAGCTGCACGAGGACTGGGGGACGACGCCGTCCGCCATCGACTGCTGCCTCGAGGTCGCCGACGAGATGGATGTGCAGGTGGCGATCCACACCGATACGCTCAACGAGTCCGGCTTCGTCGAGACCACCGTCGCCGCCTTCAGGGGACGGACGATCCATGCCTTCCATACCGAAGGCGCCGGCGGCGGCCACGCGCCCGACATCATCAAGGTGTGCGGCGAAGAGAACGTGCTGCCGTCGTCGACCAACCCGACCCGGCCGTTCACGGTGAACACCCTCGATGAGCACCTGGACATGCTGATGGTCTGCCACCACCTCGACAACCGGATCCCGGAGGACATCGCCTTTGCCGAAAGCCGCATCCGTCGCGAGACGATCGCCGCCGAGGACATCCTCCACGACCTCGGGGCGTTCAGCATGATCTCCTCAGACAGCCAGGCGATGGGCAGGGTTGGCGAGGTTGTCCTCCGCACGTGGCAGACCGCCGACAAGATGAAGAAGCAGCGCGGCCGGCTCGAAGGCGAGCGCGGCGACAACGACAACCTGCGCATCAAGCGGTACATCGCCAAGTACACGATCAACCCGGCCATCACCCACGGCATCGCCGCCCATGTCGGCTCGGTCGAGGTGGGGAAGCTCGCCGACCTGGTGCTGTGGAAGCCGATGTTCTTCGGCGTCAAGCCCGACCTGGTGCTGAAGGCCGGCAGCATCGTCGCGGCGGCGATGGGCGACCCCAACGCCTCGATCCCGACCCCGCAGCCGGTGCACTACCGCCCGATGTTCGCGGCCTTCGGCCGTTCGCTTGCCGCGGCATCGCTCTCCTTCGTCTCGCGGGCGGCGCTCGAAGCCGGCATCGGCGCCGCTCTCGGACTCGAGACGCCGCTGGTCGCCGTGGAAGGAACCCGGTCGGTGCACAAGCGGGACATGATCCACAACGACGCGACGCCGAGGATCGAGGTCGATCCCGAGACCTACGAGGTCCGCGCCGACGGCGAGCTGTTGACCTGCGAGCCCGCCGAGGTGCTGCCGATGGCCCAGCGCTACTTCCTGTTCTGAGCATGCGGAGAGCGGTTGCCGTGCTGCCCCGGGCAAGCTGGGCCGGAAGCGAGGAGGTCGGCACCGTCACCCTGCCGTTTGCCGAGCGCCAGCGGCGGCGGGTGCGCATGGTCGACGATGCCGGCGCGCCCTTCCTCCTCGATCTCGAGCGCAGCACGACGCTTGCCGACGGCGACGGCCTTGGTCTCGACGGGGGCGGGGTGCTCCGCGTGCGGGCCGCCCTCGAGCCGGTGATCGACGCGCGCTCGCGCTCAGAGGCCGACCTCGCGCGCCTCGCCTGGCATCTCGGCAACCGCCACGCGCCGATCCAGGTCCTGGACGACGGCACGCTCAGGCTCGCCGACGATCCCGTTCTGGCCGGCCTGCTCGCGCACCTCGGCGCCGAGATGGTGCGCCACCTCGCACCCTTCAGCCCGGAGCGCGGCGCCTACGCCTCGGCGGGCCCTTCACATGGCAGGCAGGCCGACGATGGCGACACTCCCTGATCGCCCGCTGTACCGGCTTCTCACCTGGCTGTCGCCGGCCTTTCCGGTCGGCGGCTACAGCTACTCGCACGGCCTCGAATACGCCGTCGAGGCGGGGCTGGTCAGCGACGCCGAGACGCTCGCCGCCTGGGTCGGGGCGATCGTCCGCCGCGGCGGGCTGTGGGTCGATGCCGTCCTGTTCCGCGCGGTCTGGCAGGCGGTCGTCGACGGCGACGAGGACGCCTTCGCCTGGGCGGCCGAACGGTCGGAGGCGATGCGCGGGACGGCGGAGCTGGCGCTCGAAAGCCGTGCCCAGGGCCGGGCGTTCCTCGCCGCCATCGTCGCCGCCTGGCCCGAGCACGGGCTCGATCGCTGGGCCAGGCGGCTCGACAGGGAGTGCCGGCCGGCGACCTATCCGGTCGCGGTGGCACTGGCGTGCGCCGTCACCGGCATCCCGCTTCCGAGCGCGCTCCTCGCCTTCGTCCAGGCGAGCGCCGGCAACCTGGTCTCGGCCGGGGTGCGGCTGATCCCGCTCGGCCAGACCGACGGGCAGCGGGTGATCGCCGCCCTCGAGGCGCCGGTGCTGGCTACCGTCCGGGCGGCGACGACCGCCGAGGCGCGGGAGGTCGGTTCGGCGGCGGTCGCCGTCGACTGGGCCTCGATGCACCACGAGACCCAGTACGCGAGGCTGTTCCGGTCATGAGCGGGCCCCTGCGCATCGGCATCGGCGGGCCCGTCGGCTCGGGCAAGACCGCGCTGGTCGACGCCCTCTGCAAGCGCCTCCGCGCGAGGTTCCGCCTCGCCGTCATCACCAATGACATCTACACCAGGGAGGATGCCGAGTTCCTCACCCGCTCGGGCGCGCTCGAGCCCCTGCGCATCCTCGGCGTCGAGACCGGCGGCTGCCCGCACACGGCGATCCGCGAGGACGCCTCGATCAATCTCGCCGCGGTCGAGGAGATGGTCGCCCGCTTCCCGGACCTCGAGATCGTGTTCATCGAATCGGGCGGAGACAACCTCGCCGCCACCTTCTCGCCGGAGCTCGCCGACATCACCGTCTACGTCATCGATGTCGCCGCCGGCGACAAGATCCCCCGCAAGGGCGGGCCCGGCATCACCCGCTCGGACCTCCTGGTGATCAACAAGATCGACCTCGCGCCGCTGGTCGGCGCCGATCTCGGCGTCATGAACCGGGATGCCCAGCGGATGCGGGGAACCCGTCCTTTCCTCTTCACCAATCTCAGGACCGGCGAGGGGCTCGGCGAGGTGATCCGCATCCTGCTCGCCAAGGGCGGGATCGAGACGCACCCCGCTCCGGGCGGAGACGATCCCGGGGATCAGGCCGGTAGCACCGGATCGACCGACTAGAGCGTCGCGCTCGTGCGGTCAGACCGGCGAGTGCGCCCGGCGACAAGGGTGGGGCCAGAAGCGGCAGCACATCCGTTCCTGGCCCACGAGTCGCACGATGAACCTAAGCGGAGGCGACCGCCACGTGGGGCTGCTCCTTGCGCTCGCTCCGGTCGGCCCGCTCCGCGTGCGGGTCGATGACCTCCACCTGGCCGGCGATCTGGCCGCCCGATTCGATGACGATGCTGCCGTAGCGGCTGTGGCCGGCGACCCGGCCGTCGGAGCGCACGGTCAGGCTGCGGCGCGCCGTGAGCTCGCCTTCGAAGCGGCCGGAGATGTCGGCCTCGTCGACCTCGACGCTGCCGAGAAACACCCCGCCCGGCGCGACGCGGATCTGGCGGGTCTTGGTCGACAGCTCGGCCTGCCCCTCGATGACCAGCACCTCGCACGAGGTCACCTCGCCCTTGAGGCAGATGCCGCGGCCGACCACCAGCTTCCTCTCCTCGCCGGGCGTCGACGGCGTGGGCGCCGCTTCGGCCGGCGTGCTGCGCGGCGTCGGGGCCGACCAGCGGCCGGACGTCGCCACGGTGTCCTTGCCGCGTTGCCCCAATCCGGCCGCGCCGGGGTTGACATCCCGCCTGAGCTCGGGCTCACGCGTCTGCACCTCGGCGGGCGCCTTCACCGCCTCGCCGCCGCCGATCTTCTGAGGACCCTCGACCTTCTTGCCGAACATCGCCTTGCTCCTTCTCCCAGATGTCCCCGCCACCCTGCCGGGCGGGCCGAGGGACGCCGATTGAACCGATCCCACCCAGACCGCCGTTGCCGGCGGCCCGATGCGCGGGCGAGACCGTGGGAGGCAATTCTGACAATTCCATGGTCGCGTCAACCGAAGGCTATCCACAGCCGTGGGCGCGACGCCGCCGCCGTCGGGCGGGCCCGTGCGCGCCGACGCAAAGGCAACGATTCCCGGACGTTGGACGATGACGGCGACGGCGCGGCGAGACGGGCTCGAGACGGCGCCGGTAGCGGCGGCGGAGCGGCTTCGGGTGATGCCCGGCGCCGGGCGCGAGAAAGCGGCGGGTGATTCGCCCGGCGGCGCGCTAACCGGCGGCCTTCTTCGCCGGCGCCTCGGACGGCGCGCCGAGGCAGGCGTCGATCGCCGCGCGCCCCAGGCTCTCGTGGGCCTCGAGCTCGGCGACCAGCGCCTCGAACGCCCCGCGATGGCTCGCAATGACCTCCTCGGCCCGCGCCTCGGCCTCGGAGAGCAGCCGGCGGACGCCCGCGTCGACGGCGCGCGCGACGGTCTCGCTCATCGTCCGCGGCTGGGCAATCTCGCGGCCGAGGAACGGGTGCTCCTCGCTCTCGCGCACGTCCATCGGCCCCACCTCCTCCGACATCCCCCAGCGGCCGACCATGGCGCGCGCCAGCCGTGTCGCCTGGCGGATGTCGTCGTCGGCGCCGGAGCTGACCGAGCCGAGCACCAGCTTCTCGGCCGCACGGCCGCCCATGATCACCGCCAGCCGGTCGCGGAGATAGTCCTCGGCGAGCGTGTAGCGTTCCTCCTCGGGGAGCTGCTGGGTGCCGCCGAGCGCCCGCCCGCGCGGAACGATGCTGACCTTGAACAGGGGATCGGCATGGGGCAGCACGTGGGCGACGGTGGTATGGCCGGCCTCGTGGACGGCGAGACGGTGGCGTTCCTCGGGTGTGATGGTGATGGTGCGGACCGCGCCCATGCTGACGCGGTCGCGCATCTCGTGGAAGTGGTTGGCGTGGACGCGCCCCGCCCGCTCGCGCGCCCCCATCATCGCCGCCTCGTTGACCAGGTTCTTGAGATCGGCTCCGGAGAAGCCGGGGGTGCCGCGGGCGATCTCGTCGAGGTCGACGTCGCCGGCGAGCGGGACGTCGCGGGTATGCACCTTGAGGATCTCGAGCCGGGCCTTGCGGTCCGGAAGGTCGAGGGTGATGTGGCGGTCGAAGCGGCCGGGGCGCAGCAAGGCCGGATCGAGGACGTCGGGGCGGTTGGTCGCGGCGAGCACGACCACCGGGTCGTGTCCCGAAAACCCGTCCATCTCGGCGAGGATCTGATTGAGCGTCTGCTCGCGCTCGTCGTGGCCGCCGCCGAGCCCGGTGCCGCGCACCCGGCCGACGCTGTCGAGCTCGTCGATGAAGATGATGCTGGGCGCGTTCTTCTTGGCGTCCTCGAACAGGCTGCGCACCCGGGCGGCGCCGACGCCGACGAACAGCTCGACGAACTCGGAGGCCGAGATCGAGTAGAACGGCACCCGCGCCTCGCCGGCCAGCGCGCGGGCGAGCAGGGTCTTGCCGGTGCCGGGTGGCCCCATCAGCAGGATGCCGTGCGGCACCTCGGCGCCGAGCCGCTTGTAGATGTCCGAGTCGCGGAGGAAGTCGATCAGCTCCGCCACCTCGCGCTTGGCGTTGTCCTGGCCGGCGACGTCGGCGAAGCGAACGTCGGGGATCCTCTCGACCCGCTTCGCCGCGCCGCGCTGCAGGAACTTGCCGAGGAGACCACCGCCGCCGATGCCGCCCGGCACGTTTCCCGCCATCCGCCGCAGCATCCAGAACCAGAAGCCGAAGACGAGGAGCCAGGGCAGCACGTAGAGCAGTGCGCTCCACAGGCCCTCGGCGGTCTCGCGAACGCTGACGCCGACCTTGGCCTCCTCGAGCGCGGGCAAGAGCGCGGGGTCGCCGATCTCCGGCACCCGCGTGCGGAAGTGGAGCACCGGCTGCTGGCCCTCGCGGAGCACGCGGGGCGCGACGAGCGTGCCCTCGACGCCGTGGCCCTTGAGGACGACGGCGGCGACCGCGCGGGACTGGACCAGCGCCTTGAACTCGCTGTAGGCGATCTCGGGAGCGCCGGCCGGGCCCCGCTCGTTGCCCGCCAGTGCGACCAGGAGATAGATCAGCGCGACGAAACCGAGCAGCGCCAGCCAGGGGGAAAACCGGTTCACCACATCTCCAAGGACCATCGCCCGTCGGCGATGATCGCGCCGCGCCCGCCCGCTGTCAAAGCCGGGGACGGCGGCGCCGGCAAACTGCGACAAAATGCGACAAATTGCGACATTTTGCGACAAAATGCGACATTTTGCGACATTTTGCGACGAAATGCGACGTTTTGCGACGCCCGATTCGAGTCTAATACGTTGATTTTAAACGAAACTATGACAATCGGGCGCGAGTCCGTGGACATTCGTGGACATTTTTCCTAGGGAATCCCGAGCCAGGCTCGGGGCCGGGAAAGGCTCCGGGCGCCGCTGCGCGGAGGCTCCGGGATGGATCCCAGTGAGCAACAGTGAGCCTCGGAC
>CAYQSU010000074.1:0-14201 GCA_964420325.1 uncultured Rhodospirillaceae bacterium
CCCTGCACGTTCTCAAGATCGTCATCGGACGCTACCGGCCGCGGGCGTTGTTCGAGAGCGGGCTCTACGACGTCTCCAGCTTCTCGGTCGGCTATCTCACCAGCTCGTTTCCGTCCGGCCACTCCCAGACGGTGTGGGCGCTGGCGGCGGCCCTGATCATCGTCTACCCCCGCTACGACTTGGCCTATATCGCGCTGGCAGCCCTGATCAGCTTCAGCCGCCTGGTGACCACCGACCACTACCTCTCGGACGTCCTCTTCGGCAGCTTCCTCGGCGCGGCCGGTGCCGTCCTCGTCAAGCGCCGGCTCTACGATCGCCGCGGCATCCCGTTACGCCTCGTCTTCGACCGCGATCGGGCGCTGGTAATCGAAGCCGTCCCGGCGGGTGATGAGGGGGCGCCGAGGCCGCGCACCTCCCCGCCCCCTACAACAGCCGCATCTGCTTGAAGCTGGTCTGGCCCTTGCGCGAGACGATGACGTGGTCGTGGAGGACCACACCCACGCCGTCCAGCGCCTGCTTGACCAGGCGCGTCATCTCGATGTCGGCAGGCGACGGCTGGGGATGGTTGCTCGGGTGGTTGTGGACCATGATCAGCGCCGACGCGTCGAGAGCGAGTGCGCGCTTCACCACCTCCCGGGGATAGACCGGGGTGTGGTCGATGGATCCCCTGTGCTGCACTTCGTCGGCGATCAGCACGTTCCGGCGGTCGAGGAACAACAGGCGGAACTGCTCGACCTTCTCGTGCGCCATCGTCGAACGGAGGTAGGTCATCAGCTTGCCCCAGTTGTCCAGCACCGGTCCCTCCGAGACCTCCTCGCGGGTCAGCCGGGCCGCCAGCGCGCGCACGGTCTTGAACAGAACGATGGTGTGGTGATCGACGCGATCGTGCTCGGCGAGCCGGTCAGTCGAGGCGTTGATGACGCCGCCCAGGCTGCCGAACCCCTTCAATAGCTCCTTGGCCAGCGGCTTGGTGTCGATGCGCCGGATCGAGAAGAACAGTAGAAGCTCGAGCAACTCGTAGTCGGGCAATGCGTCGTCGGCGCCGGCGAGAAAGCGGTCGCGGAGCCGCTGACGGTGTCCCCAGTACAGCGGGCGATTGACCAGGGTCTCCTGGCCCTGGCTGTCGGCAAGGCCGCCGGGCGTGGATTGGGACCTCAGGTGCTCCATCAGCGCATCTCGCGGATCGGCGCCAGAGAACACCCAGTGCTGGCGAATGCGGTCCCAGGTGCCGCCGAGCTCGCGAAACAGCTGCCGGTGTGGATGGGTGTCGCCTTCGATCGTGAACAGGCTCTCGCCCGCAGACGAGACCCGCTGCCAGACCTGCAGGCCGATGGCCTTCAGGTAGGTATCGGTATCCGCGCTCTCCGCCATGGTCGCCGCATCCCTGCCGCTGTGGACCGGTGCGAACGGCCGCACGATGGGCGACGGGCAATGCCCGCCGCCCAAGGCTGTCCTTTCGCACGACTGCTTTGCGATCCAGGCGGGTCCGATGCGCTGACCCGTCGTTAGTATATAACGCCCTCCCTCATTTGGGTACTGATTTGTGTGGCTGTCGCGCTCTGCGCCCTCGACGGCCGAAGCCGGTCAGTCCCGGGGCCGATCCGCCGGTCGCAGCGCGGGCCAGAGGCCGAGCGCGAACAGGAGCGCGCCGGCGACGACGATCGAGGGACCCGCGGGCGTGTCGAATTCCAGCGATCCGAACAGGCCGAGGACGACGGCGACGGCGCCGACGACGGCCGCGATCAGGGCCATCCCTTCCGGGCTCCGGGCGAATGCACGGGCGGTGGCCGCCGGGATCACCAGCAAGGAGACGATCAAAAGGATGCCGACCACTTTCATCGCCAGCGAGATGACGACGGCGATCAGCAGCATGAATGCCAAGCGCACCGCGAACGTCGGCACGCCCTCAGCTGCGGCCAGATCCTCTTGGACGCTGACGGCGAGAAGCGGTCGCCAGATCACCGCGAGCAGGGCGAGAACGAATGCGCCGGCGCCATAGATCCAGAGCACGTCGGCCGCCGTCACGGCGAGGATGTCGCCGAACAGATAGCCGAAAAGATCGAGGCGGAGCCAAGCCATTTGGCTAATGACGACGAGACCGAGGGCCAGCGCCGCGTGCGCCATGATGCCGAGCAGCGCGTCGCTGGTCATCCACTCCTTCTCTTGCAGGAGCACGAGCAGGATGGCGATCGTCACGGAGACCGCGATCACGCCGAGGATCGGTTCGATGTCGACGAGAAAGCCAAGGGCCACGCCAAGGAGCGCCGAGTGGGCCATGGTCGAGCCGAAGAACGCCATTCGCCGCCAAACGATGAAGCAGCCGAGGGGCCCGGTTACGGCAGCGGTGCCAACGCCGGCCAGCAGCGCGCGGACAAAGAAATCGTCGAGCATCAGCGTGTCTTGGCCCGCGAGCCGTGCGTCTCGTGCCCTCCCGTCGCCCCGACGAGGGGAAGCACCTCGCCGGATACGGCGTGCGCATGGTCGTGGTGGTGGGTATAGACGGCGAACGCCTGCGCCACCCTCGGCCCGAACAGGCGGACGTACTCGGGGTGGCGGCTGACCACCTCCGGCTCGCCGGCGCAACAGACGTGGCGGTTGAGGCAGAGCACCCGGTCCGTCGCCGCCATCACAACGTGGATGTCGTGGGAGACCATCAGCACGCCGCAGCCGCGATGCCGGCGGATCTCGCCGATCAACTCGTAAAGCGCCGCCTCGCCGGCGAAATCGACCCCCTGCACCGGCTCGTCGAGCACCAGGAGGTCGGGATCGCGAACGAGGGCGCGGGCGAGAAGCACCCGCTGATACTCGCCCCCCGACAGCGTCCGGATGGGCGCATCGATCAGCCGGCCAACGCCGGTTTCCTCGAGCGCCTGGCAGGCCTCTGCCCGTGACGGCCTTGCCGTCAGCCGCATCAGCCTGAACACGGTGAGCGGCAGCACCGGATCGATCGGCATGCTCTGCGGCAGATAGCCGAAGCGGATGCCGGGCCGCCGCCGCACAACTCCTTGGGTCGGCTTGATCAGCCCGAGAACGACCTTGATCAGGGTGCTCTTGCCGGCGCCATTCGGACCGATGACGGTCAGGATCTCCCCGGCGGATACCGAACAATCGACGCGGTCGAGAACCACATGGCGGCCGAAGACGACGCCGACGCCCTCGACGGCGAGCAGCGGACCGCTCGCCGATGCCATCTCCGAGAGGGCCCGTCGCGCTTCAGTCCGCGGCATCGGCATCCGGCGCGTCGCGACAGCCGCGACAGAGGCCGGCCAGCTCGACGACCGGAGCGACCACGGCAAACCCCGACGCCGAGGCGGCCTCGCCGATCGCCCGATCCACCCTGGCGTCGGAGATCTCGCCGATTGTACCGCACTGTCTGCAGATCAGGAACTGGACGCCATGCTCCGCCGTCGGGCACCTGCACGCGACATAGGCGTTGAGGCTGGCGAGGCGATGCACCAGCCGGTGCCGGATCAGGAAGTCGAGAGCGCGGTACACCGTCATCGGCGCCGGCGGCCGGCCGCCCTCGGCCAGCCGTTCGATGATGTCGTAGGCGCCGATGGCGGCATGGCTCGCGGCGACGATCTCGAGCACACGGCGACGTATCGTCGTGAGCCGCAGCCCTCCTTGCCGGCACGTCGCCTCGGCGTCGTAGAGGATCGCTGAGAGACAGCGGCCGTGGTCATGGCCGGGCACCGGAAACGCCCCGGCACACCGATCCTGGGAACCCTTCATCGTCACGCCCGTCTCCACCGTGCCGTCACCCCGCTTTCGGGCAGTTGCCGACCAGAATGATATATCGTAGCTTCCGGTCGGAGCAAACTCTCCGTCATGTGGGCGGTCAACAAAGCGGGGCAGCAATGGTCGTGCGATCAGCTCTCGTAACCCTGGTTGTGCTCGCGGTGGGTGCGATGCCGGCCGCGGCGTCGGCCTCTCCAACGGTCGTCGCCAGCATCCTGCCGGTTCACTCCCTGGTCGCGGCCGTGATGGCCGGGGTCGGCGACCCGGTGCTCCTCGTCGAAGGCGGCGGCTCGCCGCACAGCTATGCCCTCCGTCCCTCGCAGGCCCGCGCGCTGGAACAGGCGGCCGCCGTGTTCTGGATCGGCGAGGAGCTCGAGGTCTTCCTCGTGAAGCCCCTCGCGGCGCTGGTGGGACGGGCGCGCGTCGCGGCGCTGCATGAGGCCGAAGGGGTAGAGCTCCTGCCGTTCCGCGGCGGTGATGCTTGGGGCAGTCACACCCACGACCACGAGCACGACCACGACCACGACCACGACCACGACCACGAGCACAAGCACGGGCACGGGCACGAGCACAAGGGCGCCGAAGCCGACGGTGGGCGCCGTGCCCATGCTGCGGGCGAAGCCAACATGCACATCTGGCTCGACCCGGCGAACGCGCGGGCGATCGTCACCGCCATCGCCGCCACCCTCAGCGAGGCGGACCCCGCCCACGCGCTGACCTATGCGGCCAATGCCGAGGCCCTGAGCCGGCGCCTGGTCGAACTGGATCGCAGCCTGGCCCGCGCGCTGGCCCCGCTCGCGGGCCGCAAGTTCGTCGTCTTCCATGACGCCTACCAGTACCTGGAGCATCGCTACTCCCTCACCGCCGTCGGGTCCATCACCATCAGCCCCGACCGCGCGCCCAGCGCCCGCAAGCTGGCAGCGATGCGGCAGATGATCACGGACGCGGGTGCGGTCTGCGTGTTTTCGGAACCGCAGTTCGAGCCCGCCGTGGTCAGGACGGTGATCGACGGGCTTGCGGTGAGAACCGGCGTTCTCGACCCGCTGGGCGCCGATCTCGCGCCCGGCCCCGATGCGTATTTCCGTCTGATGGAGCGGCTCGCCGACTCACTTCGCACCTGCCTCGGCGACGGACGCTGACCCAGAGGCCTACGACGTTCCGTCCTCCGGGGTCGGCGGTTCGAGCAGCTCCTCGAGCGGCCTTGTCAGGCGGTCGGCGACGTAGGGCGAGAGCTGATAGACCCATCCCGTCGAGCGTTGCGTGATCGCTTCGGCCGCGTCCCGGGCCGCCTCCGACTCCTCTCCGCCCTCCGCCGGCCGCGCGCGGGCGGAGAGGACGGCCCAGCGCCTGCCCTCGACCTCGGCCGATTCGACTGTGATATCGAGGCCCTCGAACGTCGTCACGGTCAGTGAAGACGCCTCTGCCGGCATCTCCACCGCACCCGCCGGGGCGACGTCCTCGAAGGCGACGGCGGTGAGCGCCGAGGCCAGCCGCTTGACCTCATCGGCCCTGACCGTGCGCCCCTCGGGGACCGAAGCGAGCTCGAGGTCCTCGTCGCGATCATCCCTGGCGGCGACGTAGCCGTCGCCGGCCGCGGGCATGACCACCATCTCGCGCACACGGTCGGCGGCGATGTCGACGATGGTCTTCAAGAGCCAGTGGTCGGCGTCGGCGCGGACCGCGAGCCCGCCGCTCGCCAGCCATGCCCGGACATCCCCCGTCCGGCGGACGTAGGTACCGCTCTCCCGCGCCCCGGTGACCGAGAACACGCGCTTGCCGATCACCGCCTCGGCCAGAACCGTCCCGTCCGCGGCCTGGACCCGGACCGTCCGCGAGGCCGCGTCGACGCCGTCCACGTCCTCGACCTCGAGGCGGGGGAAGCGTTCCGGCTTCGCCGTCTTGGCTTCGATCAGCCGCATGTCCGCCAGGGTGACGGCCAACTCCCGGACCTTGCTGCTGTCGGCGGGGTAGCCGTGCTTGTCGGCGACGATCCAGGTGCCGTCGCCCGACCGCTCCACGGTGACGCGGCCGTTCCTGTCGGCGACGACGATCCGGGCAACGTCTCCCGGGTACTGGCGAAGCAGAGGAAACGCCGGCTCGCCGCCGACCGGCGCGCGGGAAAGCTCCGGATGCGTCCACACCGCGACCGCCGCGGCAAGCGCGGTGAAGAGGGTTACCAGCGCCAAGGACAGAACCAGTTTCGGACTCATCGCCGCCTTCCTACGTTCGTGCCTCGGCGTGGAACCGGGCCGCCCGCTTCCTGCGGGCCGCCGCAAGCACGATGGCCGCGACTGCAACGACGAAGGGAACCACCCAGATGTTCAGAATCTTGAGTCGCGTCTCCAGCGCGGCCACGTCCTTACGCAGGGCAAACTGCACTTCGCGCAGCTGCCCGCGCAGTTCGATCAGCTCGCCGCGAAACGCATCCAGCGTCTCCTGCTGCTGCGTCGTCAGCAGCACTCCGCCCTCCTGCTCCTGATTCTGCAGCTCGCCGATCCTGATTCGCGTCTCCTCGATCCTGGCAAGCAGCGTCTCCTCGGTCGCACGATACTCGTCCTCAGCCGTCCGCAGCATGGCGTCGACCACCTCGAACGGGCGCACCATCACGCCACGGCCGCCGAGCCCGGCGAGCGCCGCACCCCCGGCGATGTGCTCGAGAGCGGCTAGGACGAAGTCGGCGTTGTTCGCCGTCGGCACGGCGTAGTCCTGACCGAGGATCGACCGCGTCTCCGCCCAGGCCTCGTCGGCCAGCATGTCCACGTCGCCGACGAGCACGATGTCCACCGGCTCGGCCGCGTCCGCCTGGTGCGCCGCCCTGATCTCCTCCCCCTCAAGATCCGCCGGCGGGCCGTCGGGAAACGCGGTCGTGACCGGACCCCTGATGCGGACGGCGAGTGGGAAGGCCTGGCCTGTCGGCTCGAAGGACTGGAGCAGAGCGACCGGATCGGGAAGGAAGCGAATGGCGTCGACCTCGATCTCTGCCGCCTCCGTGCTTGAGAAGATGAGAGGCTCGATGGTCGTCGTCGCGCCCGCGCGGCCGCGCACGGCACCGGCGCTCTTCATCACCACGAGCCGCAGGTCGCCGGTGGCCGCATCGCCCGCGGCGAGATTGGCCTCGGTCAGCATCAGCCATGCCAGGTAGTCGGTGATCACCGGCCGGCCGTCGTGGCGGGCGCGGACCCGCATCGCCGCCCGCCGATCGCCGACCACCTTGTCCGACGCCATCTCGACGCCCCATGCGCTGAGCAGCGGCTCGAGCGCCTCGACGGCGCCGTCGCCCTTCGCGCCCGGCCGCGACAGCGCGAGCGCCTCCGGATGGGGATCGACGAACGCCAGCAGCCGTCCGCCGCGGAGCACGAACTGGTCGAGGGCGTAGAGGGTGACCTCGTCGATGCCGGCCGGCTGGGCGAGGAGGACGACGTCGACATCGTCGCCGATGCGATCGACAGATCCGCCGATCGTGCGCAGCGTGAACAGCTGCTGCATGCTATCGGTGATCAGCCACGGTCCGGAGCGGCTCAAGGGATCGCCGCTGAGCGGTGCGTCGCCGATCACCGCGACCACCGGTTTCTCCGGATGAGCAAGGTCATAGACCAGGCGCGTGAGGTCGTATTCGAGGAAAGCGGCGCGTTCGGGCGCAAGGTACGGAATGGCGCGGCGGTCGTCGGTGCTGTTGGTGCCGGCGATGCCGAAGTAGACGAGGCTGCCGCCGTCGCCGGCGGCGACGCCCTGGATCCCGTCGGCGACGGCGAGGTCCTCCTCGGGCGAGTACGGCGCCGGATCGTAGCGTTCGACGAGAAGCTTGCCGCCGGCGAGCCGGGCATAGCGCTCGAGGAGCTCGTCCACCCGCTGGGCGTGCCGGGCGAGGAACGGGCCAAAGCGGTCGAGCCCCTCCGACCGGTAGTAGCGAAGCCGGATCGGCTCGTCGATCCCGGCCAGCACGTTCCGGGTGGCCGCGGTCAGCGTGAAGGCGCCGTCGGCCGTAAGGTCGATCTGCACCCTTTTCAACGCCGTCGCCGACAGGATGTTGAGGGCGAAGAAGAAGACGAGCGCCAGAGCGATCGTCGCCGCCGCCAGTGCCTTCCGGTCGCCGCTCTTCAGCCTTCGCCACATCGCTCAGTCGCCCCGCCTGGCCTCGACGATCGCCGTGTTGACGATGAGACCGACGGCGATCAAGGACAGAAAGAAGACCACGGTGCGCAGGTCGACCAGTCCCTTGGCGAGACCGTCGAAGTTGGAAAGAAAGCTGAAGCCGGCGATGGTGTCGACGATCAGCGGCGGCAGCCAGCCGCGGACCAGCGCCTGCACCAGATCGACCCCGCTCATCAGGAAGACGAAGCCGAGGCTGGCGCCGAGCACGAACGCGATCACCTGGTTGCGGGTCAGCGCGGATGCGCAGGACGAGAGGGCGAGGAACCCGCCCGCCATCAGCCAGCTGCCGAGATAGGCGGCGGCGATGATGCCGTTGTCCGGGCTGCCGAGGTAGTTGACGGTGATCCACAGCGGAAACGTCAGCGCGAGCGCGATGCCGGCGAACAGCCAGGCCGCGAGGAACTTGCCCGCGACCGCCTCGCCGGCGGTGATCGGCAGCGTCATCAGGAGCTCGATCGTGCCGCTCTTGCGCTCCTCGGCCCACAGCCGCATGCCCACTGAAGGAACCAGCAGCAAATAGAGCCAGGGGTGGAACTGGAAGAACGACCCGAGGTCGGCCTGGCCGCGCTCGAAGAAGCCACCGACGAAGAAGGTGAGCGCGCCGGCGAGAACAAGGAAGATGACGATGAAGACGTAGGCGAGCGGCGACGTGAAGTAGGCGGCGAGCTCGCGCCGGCAGATGCGGCCGATGGTCCTTGCGTTCATCGCCTCCCCCTCTCAGGTCCCGGTGGTGAGCTGGCGGAACACGTCGTCGAGGCGGCCGCGCTCGACGGCGATCTCCTCGATGGCGATGCCGGCGCCGTCGAGCGAGCGGTGCACGGAGGCGAGGATCTCCTGGCTGCCCTCGGCGAGGGCGCGGATCCTCACCGTTCCGTCAACCGCCTCGTCGGCCTCGACGGCCGCGACCACGGGCAATCCCTCGAGGACGGCAACCGCGCTGCCGCGGGCGCCCTTCGGCACGACGACGTCGACGGCGTTGTGATAGCGCGACCGGGAGAGCAGCTCTTCCGGCGTCGCGTCGGCGACGATGCGCCCGCGGGCAATGATCGCGGCCCGCGTGCACACCGCCTCGACCTCTTCGAGGATGTGGGTGGAAATGACGATCGCCTTGTCCGCCGCCATGGTCTTCAAGAGCGTCCGCACCTCGTGCTTCTGGTTGGGATCGAGGCCATCGGTCGGCTCGTCGAGGATCAGCACGTCGGGGTCCGTGAGGATCGCCTGGGCGAGGCCGACCCGGCGCTTGAAGCCTTTGGACAGCGTCTCGATCGGCTGCATCCACACCGGGCCGAGGTGCAGGAGATCGGCGAGCTCGCCGAGCCGCCGGGACTTCTCCGCGCTCGTCAGTCCGCGCACGGAGGCGACGAAGTCGAGAAAGGCCGCGGGCGTCATGTCGCCGTAGAGCGGCGCTCCCTCGGGCAGGTAACCGACGCGCCGCTTGACCTCGAGGGGCTCGCGGACGACGTCGAAGCCGTCGACGGCGGCAGTGCCGTCGTCCGGCGGAAGATACCCGATGAGCATGCGCATGGTCGTCGTCTTGCCGGCACCGTTCGGCCCTAGAAAGCCGAGGACCTCGCCGCGGGCAACCTGGAAGGAGACGCCGTCGACGGCGGCGATCGCGCCGAAGTGCTTTCGCAAGCCACGGATATCGACCAGCACGTCCACGAGACGGTCCCTTGACGACGCGGATGAGACGACGAACGCCAGCGCCCGGAGGTCAGGCGCGGCGCCGACCATTTAGTCCGCCCGCTGCCGCTACGCAAGGCCCCGCCTTCGACACCTTGGCGGTCAGCAAACGGGCGGGACCGAGAGGTCCCGCCCGGGCGTGCCGCGGTGCGGCGGAGCCGCGGTTACAGACGATCCGGCGCCAGACGGTCGTAGGCCGGGGGCAGCAGCTTGCCGAACAGCGTGAGATACATCATGCGGTAGACGTCGGTGCTGTCGAAGCGGCTGGCGAAGTGGGTGTGCAGAAGATCCGCGTTCAGCCCCTGCGCCCGGCTGACGATCGCCCCGTAGTTGTCGTTGGTGCCGATCCAGGCGATGGCGAACGGATAAAGCGTGCCGAAGTCGTCGGGTGACGCATAGAACGGCGGCGTCGCCCGCCCTTCGATGCCGTCGACGGGCGCGCGAACGGTGTCCGCCGAAGCCCCGGTCGGGTTGTAGTTGGTGGTGGTGACGTTGCCGGAGGCGTCCAGCGGCGGCGGCGACAGCACCGTCATCTGGCCCGCGTCTCCGTCGGCGGCGGTGAGGATCAGCGTATTGGGCACGCGGTCCTGGAAGATCCGGGCGACGGCGATCATGTCGTCGGCGTGCTTGGCAGCGACCAAGGAACCGATGGCGTTGTCGTTGTTGGCGAAGTTGTCGGTGCCCTCGACCTCGGCGACGAGCAGGAACGGCTTGCCGCGGCGGGCGGCCCGCCGCTCGAGGATCAGGAGGGCGAGCTCGGTCATCTCCGCTGCCGTCGGCGGGTTGTAGCCGGGGGTGCCCATGGGCGAGCCGTAGGTGATCAGTCGCCCCCGCTTGTCGGCCGCCGGGATGGTCGGGTCGACGAGGCCGAGCGCAACGAGGCGCTCCTCCTGGGTGTCGTTGAAGATATCGTCGCGGGCGAACATCCCCAGCACCTTGGGTGCCTTGTTGGGTTTCGCCTTGACTTCGGCCACAAGGGCGTCGAACTCGCCGCGGGTACGGATCACGACGTAGCCCGCCGCCTTCGCCTCCTGGATCAGATTGCGGCCGTCGGTCCGCTCGGGCCCGGCCCCGGTCACCGGATCGAGGTGCAGGAAGCAATCGTCGGCGATGGTTCCCGGCGGACACTGGGGAGCCGTCTCGGGCAAGGCGAAGCCCTCGCCACCGCCGAGCAGCACGATCGGCTGGCGGTCGTCGGTGCCGGGCCGGCCGAAGATCATCTGGTCGAGGATGTCGCCGCCCTGTCCCCGGCTCGCCACCTCGGCGAGGAAGGCACCGGTGCCGGGCTCGGGCAGGTCGCCGTCATTGACCACGCCCACCGGATGGCCGCGGTTCGCCGCCTCGCGCATGATGCTGCCGGGATAGGAGGAAAGCGCCAGGATCGGCCGCTGGCCGTCCTGTCCGAAGGACTCGGGGAACTGCACCTTGAAACCGAAGCCGTGGACGGTGGCGCCGCCGTTGGACGACTGCAGGAGTCCGCCGGTGGCGCGCACGTTGAGGTCGTTGGCGTGGCCGCGGTACATCGCCAGGTACGGCAGCCGGTCCCAGAACAGGTTCTCGTCCGGCCCCTTCCAATAGATGCGCGCGGCCTGCCACATCGACGGGCCGCTACCGTCCGGATGCAGAAAGATGACGTTGCCGGTCGTCGCTCCGCCGTTGAACGGAAGGCTCTCGGCGTCGATCGCTTCCTGCGCACGTTCCCTCTCGTCCTGCTCGCTGATCATCTCGCTCAGGGCCTCACCCTGAGCGAATGCCCCGTCGACGCCGACGGCCGTTAACGCCGCCGCCACCGAGGCCAATGCCAAGGTCCTGGTCCAGCCTGACATCCTCGTTCTCCCTCGATTGCCGAAATTGTCTGCAGGTCGGGCGACGCCGCTTGGCTGCCCTGCCCGCGCCATGAATAATCCGCAATGATGACAGCTACCCAGTTGGGGGTATGAAGTCCGTGTGACGAGTTCACCTTGGCGCGGTTCCGTGCGCCGGCGGACGGCGCGCGGGCGTGCCGCTCCTCGGGCGGCTGATCGGTGCCTTCTGCCGGCCTCTGAACCGGACGCGCTCACTTGCCGTCCGGGCGGCGGTGCCCTTATATTAGGCGTGCCGGGAAACCGGCTATGGCGATAAACGCCTTGCGGAATAAGCGTAGCGGACCCGGGGGCAGTGCCCGGCGCCTCCACCAGTTTGCAAACCGAAGGTACGGTTTCATTGGGGGCGAAGCAGGATCGACGCGCGTGGTAAAGGTACGGTTTTCGCCCGGCATGGTACCGCCGTTATCGGGCCGAACACATAGATGCCAACGACAATGAGGCATATGCTCTCGCCGCTTAAGGCATGAGCGGGGTTCGGGAGGCACCTGGCACCAGAAGCCTCCCACTTTCTGCAGGGCGCGGCGTGTCCTGCTTAACCAACCGATAAAGCTTGGCCGCTACCATGGCGGCTGATGGGAGTGTTTCGAGCGTTCCGACGGATGGCGACTGAATCGTTGCCCTATGACAAGTGGATCGAAGAGGCGCTGCGCGACGTGGTCCGGCGTGCGATGGTGGTGACCGCCAAACACGGCCTTCCTGCCGACCATCACTTCTTCGTGACCTTCCGGACCGACGCCGACGACGTCTCGCTGCCGTCGCATCTGCGCGCGCAGCATCCGAGCGAGATGACGATCGTCCTTCAGCACCAGTTCTGGGACCTCAAGGTCGAAGCCGATGCGTTCTCGGTGACCCTCAAGTTTCGCGGCAAGCGCGAACGGCTGCTTGTGCCGTTCGCCCGCGTCACCGCGTTCGCCGATCCCTCCGTCAACTTCGGCCTGCAGCTGAAGGCGATGCACGCCCCGCAGGAGGCGCCAACCAAGGGCTTGATGACCATCGCCGCGACCGAGGATGCGGCGGATGGGAATGAGTCCGCAGCCGGCGTCGTCCAACAAACGCCTGCGGGGAAGGTCATCGCTCTCGACAGCTTCCGCAAAAAGTAAACAATAGCACGGCCGGCGCAACGGGCCGCGTGCAGAGCCCGGATGCCCGCTCCAACCAACCGCCGGGTCGCACCCGCCGACCGGGCCGACAGTCACGCTTGCGAGGGCCGAACCATGAGCGATTACCTCCATCACGAGTTGTTTCCCTTGGGCGCCGACGCGACGCCCTACCGGCGGCTCACCGCCGACCACGTGGCCGAGAGCAGGATCAACGGCCGCGAGATCCTGGAGATCGAGGCGGCGGCGCTGACGCTGCTTGCCGATCGGGCGATGCGCGATTGTCAGCACCTGCTGCGGCCCGGTCATCTGGCACAGCTGCGCAAGATCCTCGACGATCCCGAGTCCTCCGACAACGACCGCTTCGTCGCCCTCGAACTCCTCAAGAACGCCTGCATCTCCGCCGGCGGCGTCCTGCCGATGTGCCAGGACACCGGAACCGCCATCGTCATGGGCAAGAAGGGCCATGCGGTGTGGACCGACGGCGCGGACGAGGCGGCGCTGGCGCAGGGCATCCTCAAGGCATACACCGAGACCAACCTGCGCTACAGCCAGGTGGCGCCCTTGAACATGTTCGAGGAGAAGAACACCGGCAGCAATCTGCCGGCGCAGATCGAGATCTACGCCGACCGCGGTGGCGCCTACAAGTTCATGTTCATGGCCAAGGGCGGCGGCTCGGCCAACAAGACCTTCCTCTATCAGGAGACCAAGGCGCTCTTGAACCCGGAGCGGCTGCGCGTGTTCCTCGATGAGAAGATCCGCACCCTGGGAACGGCCGCCTGCCCACCCTACCACCTCGCCGTGGTCATCGGCGGCACCTCGGCCGAGCTCACCCTGAAGACGGTTAAGCTTGCCTCTGCACGCTATCTCGACGGTCTGCCGACGCAAGGCAACCCGCACGGCCAGGCGTTTCGCGACGTCGCGATGGAAGCGGAAATCCTTCAGATGACTCAGGCCATGGGCATCGGCGCCCAGTTCGGCGGCAAGTACTTCTGTCACGACGTGCGTGTCATCCGCCTGCCGCGGCACGGTGCGTCGTGCCCCGTCGGCATCGGCGTGTCCTGCTCGGCCGACCGCCAGATCCTGGGCAAGATCACCAAGGACGGCGTCTTTCTCGAAGAGCTGGAACGCGATCCCGCCAAGTACCTGCCGGAGATCGACGAGAGCCGGCTCGCCGGCGATGTCGTCACCATCGACCTCACGCGGCCGATGGACGAGATCCGCGCCACGCTCAGCCGCTACCCCATCCGCACCCGGCTGTCGCTCACCGGCCCGATGGTCGTCGCCCGCGACATTGCGCACGCGATGTTGAAGGAACGCCTCGACCGCGGTGACGGGCTGCCCCAGTACTTCAAGGACATGGCCGTCTACTATGCGGGACCGGCGAAGACGCCCGAGGGCTATGCCTCCGGGTCGTTCGGGCCGACCACGGCCGGACGCATGGACTCTTACGTGGACCAGTTCCAGTCGGCCGGCGGCAGCATGGTCATGCTGGCCAAGGGCAACCGCTCGCCCCAGGTGACGGCGGCCTGCAAGAAGTACGGCGGTTTCTATCTCGGCTCCATCGGCGGCCCGGCGGCGCGTCTCGCCCAGGACTGCATCAGGAAGGTCGAGTGCATCGAGTATCCCGAGCTCGGCATGGAGGCGATCTGGCGCATCGAGGTGG
>CAYQSU010000075.1:0-14130 GCA_964420325.1 uncultured Rhodospirillaceae bacterium
CAATGCTAGACCTGACCCCTGTTACGGTGCACCTCCAACCGCGGGCGGCGGTGTCTCGGAATTGTCCTGAAACGGCGCTAGGGTGGCGGCCGCGGCCGTGCTCGGGGCCGTTCCGCGACCAAGGATCCGCACGCGTCCATCCATGCTCATCGACGCACTCGTCATCGCCGCCGGCATCGCCGTCACCATCGCCCTCGCCGAGGTGGTGATCCGCAATGCCGTGCTCGTCGCCGAGCGGTTCCACGTCTCGCCGACGTTCATCGGCCTCACCCTGCTCTCGATCGGCACCAGCATCCCGGAGATCTTCACCCACGTCGCCGGCAGCCTCCGCATCCTCCGCGAGCCCGAGCTCCTCGAGACCGTCTCCGCGCTCGTCGTCGGCACCAACATCGGCTCCGACATCTTCCAGCAGAACCTGGTGCTGCCGCTGGTCGGCCTGATCGGCACGGTGATCGTGAGGCAGGAGGAACTGTGGGCGGAAGCGGGCGCGCTCATCGGCGCGACGGCGCTGCTCTGGGCGTTCGCGCTGGGCGGCGTGATCAGCCGCGCCGAAGGAGTCGTCCTCGTCGTCGCCTACGGGGCCTATCTGGTGGCGCTGGCGCGGAGCAGCCGCGTCGTCGAGCAGGCCGGGCGGAACCGCGCCGGCGCCGGGCGCCGGGTGCTTGCGGCCGTCGCCGTGATCTTCGCCGCGTTCGCGGTGATGGCGGTGGCGACCGACCAGGTGGTGGCGGCATCGACCCGCCTCGTCGTGCTGCTGCCGGTGAGCGCATCCCTGTTCGGCGTCGTCGTCCTCGGCGTCGCCTCGGCGCTGCCGGAGCTGACCACCGCACTGATCTCGGTCGCCCGCCGCCAGAGCGGCATCTCGGCAGGCGTGCTGATCGGCAGCAACATCACCAACCCGCTCTTCGCTCTCGGCCTCGGCGCGGCGATCTCGACCTTCGCCGTTCCCGATGTCGTCGTCGTCTACGACCTGCCGGTGAAGCTCGTCACCGCCGGCCTCCTGTTCCTGTTCTTGAGGACCGGGCAGCGGCTCGCGCGGCCCGAGGCGGCGACGCTGATCCTCCTTTTCTTCGCCTACCTCGCGGTGCGCACCCTGCTGTTCCCGACCGATTTCTGAGCCGGGACGCGGGTTCCGGTCACAGGCCCTCGACGTCGCGGACCATGCGCCGGCGCAGCCCGGCATCGGGCAGCCGGCCGACGCCGGCGCCCATGTTCTCCCGCATGTGGTCGACCCGCGAGGTGGCGGGAATGGCGCAGGTGACGGCCGGGTGCGAGACGATGAACTTCAGCAGCACCTGGGCCCAGTTAGCGCAGTCGATCTCCGCCGCCCAGTCGGGGAGCGGGTGGCGGCCGACGCGGTCGAAGAGCGCGCCGCGGCGGAACGGCCGGTTGGCGATCACGGCGAGCCCGCGCTCGAGGGCCAGCGGCAGCAGCCGCCGCTCGGCCTCGCGGTCGAGAACGTTGTAGGTGAACTGGACGAAGTCGATGGGTTCCCGGGCCATGACCCGCTCGAGCGCCTCGTGGCGGCGGCCGTGGGAGGTGGTGACGCCGATGGAGCGGATCCGGCCGCCCGCCTTCCAGTCCAGGAGCGTCTCGAGATGCGCCTCCCAGTCCAGCATGTTGTGGATCTGCATCAGGTCGAAGCGGGGCACGCCCCAGAGGCGCTGCGAGTCCTGCATCTGGCGGACGCCGAGCCAGCGCATGGGCGTCCACACCTTGGTCGCGGAGAAGAGCCCGCGGGTGTCCGGTATGCGGGCGAGGCAGTGGCCGATGACCTCCTCGGACGATCCGTACATCGGCGAGGAGTCGATCATCCCGCCGCCCAGGTCGAAGAACGCCTGCAGCACCCGGCAGCGCGCGGCGCGCAAGCCCGCATCGTCGCCGACGTTGAAGGTGATCCACGAGCCCATGCCGATCACCGGCAGCCGCTCGCCGGTGGCCGGGATCGTCTTCGCGAGCCGTGGCGGGGCGTCGGTTGAGGCGGCGGCGCGGCCGAGGCCGACGGCGAGGCCGAGGCCGGCGAGCGCGCGGAGGAGGGTCCGGCGGCTGGGGTGGTCGGTGGCCCGCGGCATGCATTCTCCTCCCGGCGGCGCACTCACCCACAGGTGTGGTCGGCCAAGCGAGGCCGCAAGCCGGGGCGGCTGCCGGAGCGCTGGACGCCGAGGGTGGAGATGCCCATATCAGGGCTTTCTCGGGAGAACCGGCCATGATCAGGACCGCCGCCGCCGTCCTCGCCGCCGCCGTCCTCGCTGTCGCCGCGGCGATCGCGTTCTCGCCGGCCGGTGCCACCGATATCGAAGTCTACAAGACGCCCTGGTGCGGCTGCTGCGACGACTGGGTCGAGCACCTGCGCGACGACGGCTTCACGGTGCGCGTCCATGAGCGCGGGGATCTCGACCCGGTCAAGCGCGACCACGGCGTGCCGGCCGACCTCGCATCCTGCCACACCGCGGTCGTCGACGGCTACGTTGTCGAGGGCCACGTGCCGGCGGCCGACATCCGCCGCCTGCTCGCCGACCGGCCGGCGGCGACGGGCATCGCCGTGCCGGGGATGCCGGTGGGCTCGCCCGGCATGGAAGAGGGCGACCGCCGCGAGCCCTACCGGGTGATCCTGTTCGGCCGGAACGGACGGTCGGTCTACGCCCGGCACTGAGCCGGCGGTGCGGAGGGCGGAGGTCGCGGGCGTTTCGGGGCGTCAGAGCGACGCGGCGAGGCGAACGTTGACGGCGGCCAGGTCGAACGCCTCCGGATCGAACCCCTCGCCGAGCCACTCGCGCTGGTCCTCGTGGTCGGGGTGGTCGGGGTCGGCGAGCGCCTCGAGCATCCCCGCGTAGCCCCAAGGGCCGCCGCAGTCCTCCGGAGGGCAGGCGCGCCGGCCGGCGACACAGCGCGGATAGGCGGCACCCGGCTCGGCGAGGAGGACCTTCTCGACGGCGATCTGATGCTCCCAGCCGTCGCCGAAGTCGTACTCGTAAACGAAGCGCTTGACGCGGGTCCCGACGGCCTTGTCGAGCCGGGTCCGCCGTTCGTCCCGCACCGCCGGGCCCCAGTCCAGGTCCGAGGAGTCGGAAACGCCGAACAGCGTGCCGTCGATGTCGAACTGGTGGAGATGATCATCCGACCAGCCGAACGCCGCCTGCAGCACGTCGTGGAGGTGGGCGAGGGTGATCGTGCCCGGGACCTCGATCCGCCGCCAGACGGGCGGCCTGATGTTGCGGATCGTCGCCTTGAGCCGATAGATCGACCCGCCATCCGTTCCCTTTGCGGCCATCCCCCTTCTCCGTCTCGCGCATCTCGGGCTCGCGTACGCTCGCACGGCGAAGGCCCGCGGCGCAAGCGTCCGCTGCCGGCTGCGCAGGAGCCGCCGGCTGGCGTGGATCAGGCCTCGATCACTGCCATCGCGCCCTGGGCGATGGCGGAGAGACGCTCGTCGCCGTCCGCGTCGCGGACGAACACGTCGGCGCGGCAGACGATCAGCCGGCGCCCGGGCTTGACGACGTGGCCGCGCGCGAGGAGCAGGGGGCCGTGCGCCGGCGACAAGAGATTGACCGCATAAGACGCACCGACGACGTTGGCGTTCGCCGATGCCATGGTGGCGGCGGTGGCACCCATCACCGCCTCGGCGACGCTGCCGATGACGCCGCCGTGGAAGAAGCCGTCCTGCTGGCCGAGGTCGGCCCGGTAGGGAACGCGGATCTCGACCGATCCCGCTTCGATGCGCCCGAGTTCGGTGCCGATCAGCCGGAGATAGCCCTGCGCCGCGACATAGCGCTCGACGAAGGTGCGGAAGTCGGGATTGCGCGGCTGCCAGTTCATTCCATTGGTTTCCCCCGGGGTTCGGCCGATGCGGGCGATCCTATCATGCCGGCGGCCGCACCGACGACCGGCAGACCGTGGACGGTGGCGATGGCGCCAGCAGCGGCGGCGACCACCTCGAGGGCCGCAGTGCGCGGAAAGGTGCGGCGTGCGGCGAGGCGGACGCGCCGGCTGGCCTCGCCGCCCGCGAGAGGCCGCAGCATCAGCCCCTCGGCGAAGCGTGCGGCGAGGGCGGGAACGAGGGTGGTGCCGCGCCCCAGCGCCGCGAGACGCATCACCGTGATCAGGCTCGAGGCCTCGACCCGCAGATCGACCGAGTCGGCGCCGCAGAGCGCCAGCGCCTGATCCCTGAGGCAATGGCCATCGGCCAACAGGAGGAGCGTCTCGCGCTCGACGTCGCCGAGCGTCGGCGCCGCGACCGCCGCCAGGGGATGATCGGGCGCGTGGCCGATCAGGAACGGCTCGTCGAACGTGGCGATGTCGAGGAGGTCGCCGCCGCCGGGGGCGGTGGCGATCACGGCGGCATCGAGCGTGCGCGCGCGCACGGACGCGACCAGCTCGTCGGTCAGCCCCTCGTGCAGGAACAGCTCGAGGCGGGGGGCACGGCGCCGCACCTCGGCCAGCAGATCGGGCGCGATGAAGGGGCCGAGCGAGGCGATGATGCCGAGCCGGAAGCGCCCCGCCAGGGGATCGCGATGGGCCGCGGCGATGTCGCCGATCGCCGCCGCATGGTCCAGCGCCGCGCGGGCCTCACCAGCGATCGCCGCGCCGGCCGGGGTCAGCCGAACGTTGCGGCTGTCGCGCTCGAACAGCGCGATGCCGAGGGACTCTTCGAGCTTGCGGATCTGGCCGCTGAGCGTCGGCTGGGCGACGTTGACGGCTGCGGCCGCGCGCCCGAAGTGGCCGAGGTCGGCGACGCGGACGAGGTAGAGGAGGTCCCGCAGGGTCATGATCGATCGGTCTATCCTATCAGTCTTGATGAATCAATCGAATTGAGTTGAGCCCGCCATGGGCCTAGGGTTGCTCGCAGACCGCACGAGAGGAGGCTACGATGACCGACCGACCGACGATGACGACGACTGCCGGCGCCCCCGTCGCCGACAACCAGAACTCGCTGACCGCCGGGCCGCGCGGCCCGGTCCTGCTGCAGGACTACCAGCTGATCGAGAAGCTTGCGCACCAGAACCGCGAGCGCATCCCCGAGCGCGTCGTCCACGCCAAGGGCTGGGGCGCCCACGGCGCGCTCACCGTCACCGGGGACATCACAAGGTACACCCGGGCGAAGATCTTCTCCCGGATCGGCAAGACGACGCCGCTGATCGCCCGCTTCTCGACGGTGGCCGGCGAGCTGGGGGCGGCCGACGCCGAGCGCGACGTTCGCGGCTTCGCCGTCAAGTTCTACACCGAGGAGGGCAACTGGGACCTCGTCGGCAACAACACGCCGGTGTTCTTCGTCCGCGACCCCTTGAAGTTCCCCGACTTCATCCACACCCAGAAGCGCCATCCGCGGACCAACCTGCGCTCGCCCCAGGCGATGTGGGACTTCTGGTCCCTGAGCCCGGAGAGCCTGCACCAGATCACCATTCTGTTCTCCGACCGCGGCCTGCCAGAGACGCCGATGCACATGAACGGCTACGGCAGCCATACCTTCAGCTTCTGGAACGACGCGGGTGAGCGCTTCTGGGTCAAGTTCCACTTCAAGACCCGCCAGGGCCACCGGCATCTCACCAACGCCGAAGCGGCGGAGGTCATCGGCCGCAGCCGCGAGAGCTACCAGGAGGCGCTCCTGGGCGCGATCGGGCGGGGCGAGTTCCCGGCCTGGACGCTCCATGTCCAGGTGATGCCGGAGACGGAGGCCGAGCGCACGCCCTACAACCCGTTCGACCTCACCAAGGTGTGGCCGCACAGGGACTATCCGCTCATCGAGGTCGGCGTGATGGAGCTCAACCGCAACCCGGACAACTACTTCGCCGAGATCGAGCTCTCGGCATTCTCGCCCTCGAACGTCGTGCCGGGGATCGGCTTCTCGCCGGACAAGATGCTGCAGGCGCGCATCTTCGCCTATGCGGACGCCCACCGCTACCGCCTCGGCACCCATTACGAGGCGCTGCCGGTGAACGCGCCCAGGTGCCCGGCGCACCACTACCACAAGGACGGCGCAATGCGCTTCTTCCGCAACGATACCGGCAACGCCGACGCCTACTACGAGCCCAACTCGTTGGGCGGCCCGGTAGAGGACCCATCGGTGGCGGAGCCGCCCCTCCGCATCGCCGGCGACGCCCGGCGCCATGACCACCGTGCGGGCAACGACGACGTCTCCCAGCCGCGGGCGCTGTTCGAGCTGTTTGACGCGGGCCAGAAGGAGCGCCTCTACGCCAACATCGCGGAGGCGATGGCGGGGGTGCCCGGCGCCATCGTCGACCGCCAGCTCGCGCTGTTCGACCGGGTCCACCCCGACTACGGCGCAGGCGTGAGGAGGGCGCTCGGCCGCTAGAATTGCGTGCGGGCGGCGGCACTGAGCCGGGCCTTGACATCGGCGACGACCCGCTCGGGCGGATCGAGGTCGGGCGAAGGGGCCGACCGGGAGAGCGAGGTCGCTTCGGGGGCCGCGATCCGCAGCGCCCGTCGGCGTCGCCCGCGAGGGCTCTGTTCGCCTGGCTCCGGTTCTGACCGCTGCAGCGTGTCCTCCAGCGATACGCAATGACGAGAATACTGACAAATATTAATACGAAAACAGTATATAATTGCGCTGTTTTGTCAGTATTAACAAATATTCAAACGCGGACGGTGTATGCTCCAGCAGTAAAGGGTCAGCCAGGCTGGCGAAACCGGATGCTGAGAGGCATGGCCAACGATCTCGCAGCGATGTCGGAAGACGGCTGGGATGCCGGCTGTCTCGTCGGTGCCGCCAAGGTCATCGACGGCGACACCATCATCGTCGCCGGAGAGACCATCCGGCTGCACGGCATCGATGCTCCCGAGGTGGACCAGACGTTCTGGTGGCGGGGCAGGGAGGTCGAATGCGGCACGATGGCGCTCGCCGCCCTGGAGACGCTGGTCGCCGGCATCACGCTGCGCTGCCGGGCGATCGAGCGGGATCGCCACGGCCGCCTCGTCGCCAAGTGCCTCTCACCCAATGGCGTCGACATCGGCCGCCGAATGGTCGCTGCCGGCTGGGCGCTGGCGTACCGGAGGTACTCGGCGGACTATGTCGATGCCGAGGAAGCGGCGCGGCGGGCCGGGCGCGGCATGTGGCGGGGCAGGTTCATGAAGCCATGGGAGTGGCGCATGCTGGCCGCCGCACGGGGTGTCGCCACCGGCGCTCCGCCCGCGGCGACCGGCGGTCGCGATGCCGAGCAGGCGCGAGGCCGCGGGTAGCGCCTCGGACGCCGTTACCGGATCTCCTGCTGCGCTCTCACGTGACATTCGGAGAGCTTCGCCGCGAGCTCCTTCCGGCTCACTCAGGTGCGGGTCCCGTCGTCACTCGGCCGGCCCCGGAGCCGGCTGGGCGTCGGGGGGCATCAGGTGGATGCCGGTGGCGAGGAGGGAGACGATCGCCGCCACGCCTTGCGCGAGGCCGTTGCGGCTGGCCACGTGCAGCGGCACCGAGAAGTGGATCGGCAGGCTCGGATCATGGGACGGCCGCAGCGTCAGATGCGCCATCTGGCCGATCACCAGCATGGCGTCGACGATCCCCGGCACCGGGTTCTCATGCTCGCCGCGGGAGGGCCGGTCGCGGCGGTGGAGGACGACGAAGCCGTCGGGAACCACCCAGGCGACGCGCTGACCGGCGGCGATGTCCGTGTGCAAGGCGGCTTCGATGCGGAGCCCCGCCCAGTCGACGATCGTCCGGCCGTTCGCCGGATCGTGCCCGGCGACGAGGCCGCTGAAGAGATTGCGCAGGTCGACGAGGCGGGCGACCTCCGCCGAAAGGGGTCTGGTGGTGACCTCGTGCGGCGTGCCGGTCTGAAGTGTCCGGCCGCGATGCAGCACGGTCATCCGGTCGGCCAGCATGACGGCCTCGTCGAGATCGTGGGTGACGAGGATCACCGGCATGTCGAGGACGCGGCGAAGCTCGGCGATCTCGCGATAGAGCCGCTGGCGGGTCGACCGGTCGACGGCCGAGAACGGCTCGTCGAGCAGGAGCACCTTGGGTTCGCGGGCGAGCGCGCGGGCGACGGCGACGCGCTGCTGCTGGCCGCCGGAGAGCTCGGCCGGCCGGCGGTCCTCCAGGCCCGAGAGATGGACGAGCTCGAGGATGGCGCGGGCGCGCCGCTCGCGCTCACTCGCCGCCACCTCTCCCATGGCGGCCGTGACGTTGGCCAGCGCCGTCATGTGCGGGAACAGCGCGTAGCTCTGAAAGACCATGCCGACGGCGCGCCGGTGCGCCGGCACCGAGACCGTGTCCGAGAGCCATGTCTCGCCGTTCACGGTGACGGTGCCGCGCTTCGGCCGGTAGGTGCCGGCGATCGACCGGAGCACGGTGGACTTGCCGCTGCCCGACGGGCCGACCAGCGCCAGCACCTCGCCGGAGGCGCAGGAGAGGTCGGCGGCGAGGGGGATCGGAGCGGCCTGGTGCAGAGAGACCTCGAGGCCGCGCATCGAGGTCAACCGAGGCGGCGGCCGATGCGGCGGGAGGCGCCGTAGGTCAGCGCGATGGCGGCCAGCGAGATGCCGAGCAGAAGTGCCGACATCCGTGCGGCCGACACATCGTCGAAGGCCTGGACGCGGTCGTAGATGGCGATGGCGATGGTCCTGGTCTCACCCGGGATCGAGCCGCCGACCATGAGCACGATGCCGAACTCGCCGAGGGTATGGGCGAAGCTCAGCACCATGGCGGTCAGGATCGCCGGCCAGGCCAGCGGCAGCTCCACCCTGAGAAGCGCCCTCCAGGGCGACATGCCGCAGCAGGCCGCGGCGTCCCGCACCTCGGACGGGATCGCCTCGAAGCCCCGCTGCATCGGCTGGATGGCGAAGGGCAGATTGAAGATGATCGAGGCCACCAGGAGCCCCTCGAAGGTGAAGACGAGCGGGCGGCCGAAGGCGGCCTGCCACACCTGTCCGATCGGCGAGGCGGCGCCGAAAGCGACGAGGAGGTAATAGCCGAACACCGTCGGCGGCAGCACCAGCGGCAGGGCGACCAGGGCCTCGGCAAGGCCCTTGCCGGCGAAGTCCCGGTAGGCGAGCCAGCGTCCGACGACGATGCCGGTCGGCAGGAGGATGAGGATGGTGAAGGCGGCGAGGTGCAGCGACAGCCACAACGCGGTCCAGTCCATGGTTCCCGCCTTCTCCTCCGCTCAGCTCGCTTCGCCGGGCAGGACGAAACCGTATGTTCGGAGGATCGCCCGGGCCGGCGGCTGCCGGAGGTAGTCGTGGAAGCGTTCGGCGGCCGGTCCGGCGCTCTTCAGGAGCACCATCCTCTGGCGCAGCGGCGAGTGCCAGCCCTCCGGGATCAGCGCGAACGACCCGAGCGCGGACACCCGCGGTGCAAGGGCCAGCGAGTAGGCGATGATGCCGCCGGCGGCGTTTCCCGAGGTCGCGAACTGCGCCGCCTGGCTGACGTTCTCGCCGAGCACCAGCCTGGGCCTCATGGCGTCCCACAGCCCGCGGTGCCGCAGCGCCTCCTCGGCCCGCTTGCCGTAGGGAGCGTGTTCGGGATTGGCGATGGCGAAGCGGGTGATGCGGCCGTCGACGAGCGCCTCGGCCAGATCTTCGAGTGAGCCGTCCGCCATTAGTGGCGAGCCGTGCGGCACGATGATGACGATCCGGCCGACGGCGTAGAGGGTTCCCTCGTCCCGCGTGAAGCCCTCCCGCGCCAGGTCGAGCACATAGTCCTCGTCGGCCGAGAGATAGAGCTGGAACGGCGCACCCTGGCGGATCTGGCGGGCGAAGTTGCCGGACGATCCGAACGACAGCCTCACCGCCTGGCCCGTATCGGTCCGGAAGGCCTCGCCGATCTCATCGAGAGCGAACTGAAGATCGGAGGCGGCGGCGATGGTCGGCGGCTCGTCGGTCCGTGCATTCTCGGGCGAAACTGCCAACGACGCCAGGACCAGGACGGCGGAGAGCACGCGCAAGCCAGCACGCCGACCGCGCTTCGCCGCTGCTTCGATCACGGGCGGTCCCCCGATTCGATATATCCATAAGAACATATCGGAACGGTGCCGCCGCGGCAAGCGCTACGTCCGCTCGGGAGCGTCGCGCAACAGCCGCCGCAGCCGGCCGATCTCGTCGCCGATGGCGGCCTCGGTGAGCGCCTCCATCCGCCGGTAGGCGGCCAGGACCATGGCGCCCGCGGGCGTGAGCGTGGCGCCGCCGCGCGTCCGGCCGCCGCGGCTGGTCTCGACGAGCGGCGCCCTGAAGCAGGCGTTCATCGTCTCGACCAGGAGCCAGGCGCGCTTGTAGCTCATGCCCATCCGCCGCCCGGCGGCGGCAATCGAGCCGGTCTCCTTGATGCCTTCGAGGAGGTCCGCCTTGCCCGGACCGACGGCGATGTCGGGCTCGAGGACGATGCGGAGCCTGGCGCCGACCTGCTTGTTGCCTCGCTTCATGGGGCGGAGCATCGGCCGACGACGCGCCTTCGGCAAGGGCTCCGGCGTCGCCGCGGCCGTTCCCCGTCATTCCGCGGCGGCAGGAGCGGCGCGGAGGTGGTCGGCGAGCGCCTCGGCGGTGATCGGCCGGCAGAACAGGTAGCCCTGGGCCATCTCGCAGCCGAGCGCGCTGAGGAAGCGGAGCTGGTCCTCGGTCTCGACGCCCTCGCCGACGACGCCGAGCCCGAGGCCGTGGGCCATGGCGACGATCGCCCTGACCAGCGCAGAGTCGCCGGGATCGGTGGTGACGTCGCGGACGAAGCCGCGGTCGATCTTCAGGGTGTGGACGGGATAGCGCTTGAGATAGCCGAGCGAGGAGTAGCCGGTGCCGAAGTCGTCGATGGAGACGCGGATGCCGCGGCCTTCAAGGTTCTGGAGCAGCGCCAGCGTGGACGGCGCGTCCTCGATCAGGAGCGTCTCGGTGATCTCGAGCTCGAGGCGCTCGGGCGGCAGGCCGCTCCGCTCGAGGGCGCCGAGCACCGACTCGAGGAAGCGGGCATCGCGGAACTGGCGGGTCGAGACGTTGACGGCGAGGCGGGGCGGCTCTGCCGTCCGGCGCGACCAGCGGGCGGCCTCGGCAGCGGCGGTGGCGAGCACCCAGGTGCCGATGGGAACGATCAGGCCGGTGTCCTCGGCGAGCGGAACGAACCGGTCCGGCCCGACGGCGCCGAGCTCGGGGCTCTGCCAGCGCAGGAGCGCCTCGACGGCGACGGTGCGGCCGGTCTTTACGTCGACGATCGGCTGGTAGCGGAGGCTGAGCTCGTCGCGGTCGAGCGCGCGCCGGAGGTGGGCGGCGATCGTCAGGCGCTCGTGCGCGGCATCGTCCAGGTCCGGCGTGAAGAAGCGGAAGTCGTTGCGCCCGCGCGCCTTGCAGAGATGCATCGCGGCGTCGGCGTTCTTCATCAAGAGCGTGGCGTCCCTGCCGTCGCCGGGACAAAGAGCGACGCCGATGCTGGCCGAGACGAACAGCTCGACGCCTTCGATCACGAACGGCTCGCGGAACAGCTCGTGGATCCGCCGCACCGCCCCCTCGGCGTGGTCCGCCGACGGCAGATCGGGGAGGATGACGGCGAACTCGTCGCTGCTGAGCCGGGCGACGGTGTCGCTCCGGCGCAGGTTGCCGGTGAGCCGGCGCGCGGCCTCGATGAGGAGACGGTCGCCGGCGTCATGGCCGAGCGTGTCGTTCACCGTCTTGAAGTGGTCGAGGTCGAGGAACAGCACGGCGACGACCTTGCCGCTGCGCTCCGCCCGGCTCAGCGCAGAGGCCAGGCGGTCGGCGGCGAGGCTGCGGTTGGGGAGGCCGGTAAGCTCGTCGTACCAGGCCTGGCGCAGCAGTCTCGCCTCGTACTCCTTGCGGACGGTGATGTCCTCCTTGACCGCGATGAAGTGGGTGATCGTGCCGTCGGCGTCGCGGATCGGCGAGATCGACGCCGACTCCCAGTAGAGCTCGCCGGATTTCTTGCGGTTCTGCAGCTCGCCCCGCCATTCCCGGCCCGCAAGAATGGTCCGCCACAGCCTGCGATAGAGCGTGCTCGACATGCGCCCCGACTTGAGCCGGCGCGGGTTCTGGCCGAGGATCTCGTCCGGCCGGTAGCCGGTGACCTGGGTGAACCTCGGGTTGACGTACTCGATGCGGCCGGCGACGTCGGTGACGACCACCGAGACCGGGCTCTGCTCGACCGCCTGGGACAGCGTGCGGAGCTGGTCCTCGCGCCGCTTGTCCTCGCTCACGTCCCGCTGGATGAGCACGCGGCCGCCGTCGCGGGTGGCGTAGGCACGGCAGCGGAACCAACGTCCGTCCGTGGTCTCGAGACTCCACGCGGTGCCCCGGCCCGGGCGCGCGTCCGGGCGGTGGACCCGCTCGTCGGTGTGGGTCGCCCGGATCTGGGCGCGGTCGACGAGGGCCTGGTGGATGTCGCCGAAGCCGATGCCGGGGCGGAGGAGGCCCTCGATCAGGGCGAGCTGGCGCCGGTACTTGTCGTTGCACAGGACCAGGCGGTCGTCGCCGTCGAACAGCGCGAACCCTTCGTCGATGCTTTCGATGGCGTCGCTCAGCATCGACCAGGCGCGGACGGTGGCCTCCTCGGTTCGGATTTGGGCGGTGACGTTGCGGACCATCCCGCGATAGCCGCGAAAGCCGCCGCCGTCGAAGGCGGGGATGCCGCTGAGGCTGGCGCAGAGCTCCTCGCCGTCGTCGGCCAGGACGACGAGCCGGCGATCACGGAACGGGCGCCGGGCCCGCATGTCGGCGACGAGCGGCCGCCAGCCGTCGTCGTCTGCCCCGTCGCCGTCGGCGAGGACCGCCTGCATCCGGGCGATGATCCCAGCGAGGCCGGCCACGGACTCCTCGTCCGGCGTCGCCGATACCCAGGTCAGCCTCAGGTCGGCGTCGGTCTCCCAGAACGAGCCCATCGACGCCCGGGCGAAATCCTCCAACCGCTGCTCCGCGGCCAGCGAGGACATGGCGCGGGGTCGGCCCGGTTGGAGGCTCGCCGGCCCGCAGACCTGCGGCCGGCTTTCGGGTGCACGGAGGTTCGAGCGTCGCGCCATGGGGACCGCCACTGCCCTGTTCGTCTCTCGTCCGTTTGCCGCTCGCGCCGCGACGGCGACGCCGCGGCGCGGATGTCCGGCTGTTCCCGCTGGCGAAACGGGGCGAGCGACGGTTGGTTCGGCGTATTATCGGCGCGGAATCGTAAACGGAGCCTTACGCGGGGGCGCACAGCGGCGTCCGCCCTCAGAGGCGGACGATTTCGCCGTTCCTCTCGCACGCGGGCTCGGCCAGGGCGACAAACGCGTCGGCGACGGCCTCCGGCGGCTTGACGGTCTGCGGATCCTCGCCCGGATACGCCTCGGCGCGCATCCGCGTCCGAGTCGCGCCGGGATCGACCAGATTGGCGCGGACGGCGGTCTTCGCCACCTCGGCAGCATAGGTCTTGACCATGGTCTCGAGCGCGCCCTTGCTCACCGCGTACGCGCCCCAGTAGGCCCGACCCGCGGCGACCCCGGAGGTGACGAAGATCGCGCGGCCCGCGCGCGAGGTCCGGAGCAGGGGATCGAAGCTGCGCAACAGGCGCCAGTTCGCGGTGAGGTTGACGGCGATGACCTGATCCCACGTCGCCGGCGCCACGTGGACGAGGGGGGCGAGCACGCCGAGGATGCCGGCATTGCCGACGAGCACGTCGAGGCGGCCCCAGCGCTCGTAGACGGCGGCGCCCATGCGATCGATCATGGCGAAGTCGGTGAGATCGCCCGGCACGAGACTGGCCGAACCGCCCCGTGCCCGGACGATGTCGTCGACCTCCTCGAGGGCGCCCTGGGTGCGGGCGACGAGGACGACCTCGGCCCCCTCCTCGGCGAACCGCAGCGCCACGGCGCGGCCGATGCCGCGCGACGCGCCGGTCACCAGCGCGACGCGGCCCTCAAGTCGTCCTTGCGGCCGCGCCGGCTCCGTCACGCCTACTCCTCGAGCAGGGAGAGCTGTTCTTGAGCGGGGAACTCCTCGTAGTCGGAGAGCCGGACGGGATAATCGCCGGTGAAGCAGGCGTCGCAGTGCTGGGGCTGGGCCGTCTCGCGGCGGGCTTCGCCGACGGCCCGGTAGAGGCCGTCGAGCGAGATGTAGGCGAGGGTGTCGGCGCCGATGTAGCGCGCCATGTCGGCGACGGTGCGGCTCGAGGCCAGAAGCTCGCTGCGCTCCGGCGTGTCGATGCCGTAGAAGCAGGAATGG
>CAYQSU010000076.1:0-14016 GCA_964420325.1 uncultured Rhodospirillaceae bacterium
TTGCCTGCCGGCGCCCAGGCGAGCCGCCCGTCCAAAGCCGGTGCCGCACCATCGAGATCGGTCACGCCGGCACTCTGCGATCCGTCCTGGCCCTGATCGGATGCCGCCGCGGGTGAATGCGCGTCGGCGGATGCCGGTGCGTCCGCTGGCTCGCCCTCGGCCGGCTCACCGCGGTGCACGGGCTCGGCCGCGCTCGCCCGCCCCGGCTCCGCGCCTCCTGAGTCGAGGGTCCGGGCGCCGCCGCCTCGACCGCTCTCGCTCGCGCCGGCGCCCGACCCCGGCTCCTCTCGTCCCGAACGGCCGGCCTCTCCGGGCGCCCCAAGCGGATCGGAGCGTCGATGGGGGACCGAACGCAGATCGATCGCCGGCAGCAGATCCTCGAATGCAACTGATAGATGCGCGAGAGCGGCCGCCGCGCCGGCGGCACCCAGCCGTTCGCGCGTCAACGAGGCCGCTCGGTCGGGAAAGCTGATCGCGAGGTCGTCCATGGCACCCTCTCTCTGCGTTGGGCCTTCCGCTTCGAGCAATTCCCGGGCCAGCTCCGCGTGCCGGACCCAATAGACTGATTCGCAAAACTATTTTCATGTCAGCCAAAACTGCCTCGATCGGCAGTCGCGGCGGCGTCCCGGCACGTCCTGCCATGCCCGGGCGGAAAGTTGTGCCGGGCCGGGCGTCGGAGAAGCGCCGCCGGCGCGGCCGACGGAGCCGAGCGAATCCCCACCAAACACCACCTATACGAGAAAATATCTGGACACTCGCGAAAATTGTGATACTCTCATCGGTGGTAACGCGGCACGAGAACGGTGCCGCTTCTTTTGCGAGTGCCCTAGAAACGGAGGCCCATCATGGCTGACAAAGTTACGCTTTCCGCCGCGGTTCGCTCGAACCTGCTGACGCTCCAGTTCACCCAGAAGCTGGTCGACCGCACCCAGGGGCGGCTGTCGACGGGCAAGGCCGTCAACAGCGCCATCGACGACGCGGTCAAGTTCTTCCAGGCGAAGTCCCTGAGCGATCGCGCCGGCGACCTGGCCGAGCGCAAGGACGGCATCGACCAGGGCGTCAGCACGCTGGAGACGGTGCTGAAGGCGACCGAGGCGATCGAGAGCCTGCTCAAGCAGATGAAGGGTATCTTCCAGACCGTCGCCAGCCAATCCGCCTCGGAGCGGGCATCGGCGGGTGAGCAGATCGCCACGCTGGCGCAGCAGATCCAGAAGCTGGTCAACGACTCGAGCTACCAGGGTCTCAACCTGATCAACAGCTCGACCGCCACGCTCACCGTCCGCTTCAGCGAGAAGACCGACTCCAAGCTGGACGTCGAAGGCGTGCAGTTCGGCGCGTCGGCCCTCTACCTCGACTCCGACGGGGCGGCGCTGGACATCACCAACATCACCAACGTCGCGACCTTCCTCTCCGGCATCGGCGGCTTCACGGGCCTCTTGTCGGGCTTCGAACTCTCCAATGCCGCGGACCTCGTGACGTTCAACAGCCGTGTCGCCCTCGCCATCCGCAACATCGAGCAGACGGTCGCCAACGTCCGCTCGAAGGCGGCGACGATCGCCACCAACGCCGCCATCCTGCAGGTCCGCCTCGACTTCACCGCCGAGTACACCAACGTGCTCAGCATCGGTGCCGACAAGCTCACCCTTGCCGACACCAACGAGGAGGGCGCCAACCTGATCTCGCTGCAGACCCGCCAGCAGCTCGGCATTCAGGCGCTCGCCTTCGCCGGCCAGGCGGAAAGCTCGATCCTCGGCCTCTTTCGATAATCCCGAGACCGAAGGAGCCTGAGCGAGGGGAGGCGTTTCGCCTCCCCTTTCTCGTTGTTGAGGCGCAGGTCCGAAAGCGCGTATAGTCACATGCCGCCGCCACTATAGATAATCCTTCGCGATGGTTGCGCCCGGCTCGGAGCCCGCAACGGCGGCCACGAACACCCCTTTGCGCTGATGCGCTCTAGACGACGTCGAAAGCATGCAGAGGAGCGCCGGAAATGGCATTGGTCATTCACATAAAAAAAGACCAGCAGATCATCATAAACGGCGCCGTCATCGAAAACATAACCGGAAAGACCATCAGCCTTCTTCTCAAGAACGAGGCATCGATTCTCCGTTCTGACGACGTTCTCTCGCCCGAGAATGCCGTCACGCCGGCCAGCCGCGCCTACTACGCCTTGCAGTGCATGTATCTGTTTCCGGAACGCCGCGACGAGCATTTACGCCTTTTTAAGGCGCTCGTTGATAGCTATGTCGCGGCGGCGCCCAGCGGCCGGCCGATCGTCGATCAGGTCCTGAGGTGCGTCGAGGCCGAGCAGTACTACGCGGCCCTGAAGGCGGCCCGGGATCTGATCCATCACGAAGGGAGAATCCTGTCCGATGCCCGACAACAGCTTAGTCAATCGCTATGCGGCGCCGCCGGCCCCGGGGAATCCGCGGCAGACCGAGGCCTGGGCGCTGACCCAGGCGGCGCTCCGCATGAAGCAGGCTCAGGAAGCGACTGATCGCGAAGCGATCCTGGCGGCGGCGCGCCTTAACTGGAGGTTGTGGACGATCTTCCAGTCCGAGCTCCTCGATCCGCAGTGCACGGTGCCGACGGACGTTCGCGTCAACGTTCTGACGCTGGCTCAGTTCGTCGACAAGCGCACCGTCGAAATCCTCGGCGACCCGCAGCCGGAGAAGCTCGACGCCCTGATCTCGATCGATCGTGAGCTGGCGGCGGGGCTGTACACGAAGGTGCCGGCGGACCGCGACGTGCCGCCACCGGGCGACGCCGTGGCGCTTGATGCGGCCGAGGCGGCCTCGTCCGCCCCCCTCAAGATCTCGGCCTGAGCAGAGCGGCATGGAGGCGAGGATGACGACGACACCATCGCAGGCTGCCGCCCGCCGCGGCCGTTCGTTCGCCGCGGTGAAGGCCGCGATCAAGGCGAAGGACTGGGACACGGCCGAGGCTCTGGTCCGGCCTCTTCTCGATTCCGACCCGGACCGCCTCGAGGCGCTGTTCGCGCTGGCGGTCGTCCGCGTCCAGCGGGATGATCTCGCGGGTGCCAGGGACTTGCTCGATCACGCCATCGCGCTCGCTCCCGATGCCCGGGAGTGCGCGGATCTGCTCGCCGTCGTCCACGGCCTCGCCGGCGATCTGGACACCTCCGTCTACTACGGCAAGCTGGCGACCGCGCTGGCGCCCTCGCCCCGTCTCGCGGGGCTGCTGCCCGAAAAGTTCCCCACCTTCGCCCAGATCCTCCGCATCATCTCCGAGCGGCCGCTGTTGCAGAAGGCGGTCGGCCATTTCAGCCGCGGCGCCTGGCACCAGGCCGAGTACTGGCTCCGGCAGCACCTCGCCTTCGAGCCGGACAGCCGCGACGCCCACGCCGCGCTCGGCGCCTGCCTCCTCGCCCAGGGTGCGGGCCGGGCGGCGGTAGAAGCGCTCCGCGCCGCCCGCCACCGGCTGCCGATGGATGCCGAGATCGCAAGCCTGCTCGGCCGGGCTCTCGCCGGCATCGGCAGCATCCGCGAGGCCGAGGCCTGCCACCGCTGGGCGCAGATGCTCGCGCCGGAGAACGCCAGCCTCCATGCCACGGCGCTGGTCGACCGACTGTTCGATCCGGCGACGGACGCGGCAGCGCTGGCGGCGGCCTTCCGGGCCTGGGGAGAGCGCTTCGGCCTTGCCGCCGATGGCGCGGCGCAGTGTCGCGTGGCTTCGTCCGACCGTCCCCTCACCGTCGGCTACCTGATCGCCGGCCAGGCCTGGACGCCTTCCGGCCAGGCCCTCGCCGACATCCTCTCGTGCCGCGATGCCGAGCGTTTCCCAGTCGTCGGCTTCGGTCACGGCGATCTCGGCACCGCCGCCAACGCCCGATTCCAGGTTGCGGTCGACCGCTGGCAGGACATCGCGGACTGCGATCCGCTGACGCTGGCGGCCATGGTCCAGGCCGAAAGGGTCGACGTGCTCGTCGACGTCGCCGGCTTCTCCGCGCCCCAACTCCTCGTCGCGTTCGGCCGGCGCATGGCTCCCTGCCAGGCCGCCTGGATCGATGCGCCGCTCGGGACCGGCCTCGCGGCGATGGACTGTCTGCTCACGGACCGCGTCGCAGACCCCGGTCCCGGCTCTCGTCGCCCGTTCGTCGAGCGTCTCGTCCCCCTCGATCTCGGATGCGTGCTGGCGCGGCTGCCCGACGATGCGGGGGAGGTCCCGGCGGAGCCGCCGCACCGCCCCCTCGTCTTCGCCGCGGACGTGCGGCTTGCCGACATCCACCCGTGGACGGTCGAGGAGTGGGCACGGGTGCTCCATGCCGAGCCGGAGTCGATCCTCGTCCTCCGCGACCAGGACTTCCGGCACCCGGACAACCTCGCGCAGCTGGTCGACGCCTTCGGCAACTTCGGCCTCGCGCACCGCGTGGAGGTCGCGGCCGATCCGAGGGCGGACGCGTTCTATGGCCAGGCCCACGTCCTCCTCCAGCCGCTTCCCTATCCGCAGCCGCAGGCGGCGCTCGAGGCCCTGTGGTGGGGCGTTCCGGTGGTCTGTCCGCTGGGCGAGGGCCGGCACGGCCGCCTCGCGGCAAGCCTGCTCCACCACCTCGGACTGGCTCCCGACATGGTCGCGGCGAGCGGTGACGACTACCTCCGCTGCGCCACGGGATGGGCGGCCGATGCGGACGCACGCCGCCGGCTCCGCCAGGGCATCCGTCAGCGCCTGCGCAGCGCGCCCTGCATGGACCCGCGGGCCAGGGCGCGCGATCTGGAAGCCGCCTGTCTCCGCATGTGGAGCGAGGTCGCACGACGGACTGACGGTGCTTCGGCAGCCGGGAGTCACGTGGCATGACCGAGGCATCGACGCTGTTCGCGCGCAACTGCGACGCCTTCCGCGATCGCCATCCCGCCGTCTGGGCACGTCTCGAAGCCATCGGCGAGCCCGTCTCGACCGTCGTCGAGCGGGACGGCGCGACCGACAACATCGACCTCGGCGGCGGCCCGCTTTATCCCGCCCCCGCCCGCGCCTGGGCCGAGAGCCAGCTCGACGAGTTCCGCCGCCAGCCGGAGCGGATCCTGTTCGGGGATCCCAGCCACTGCAACCTGTCGCCGATCTCGCTCCGCCTGCTCGACGACATCCGCGACTACTTCAACGACCGGGGCGGCAGCCGGGCGCTGGAAGCGGTGCCGGTCGTCGACGTCGGCTACGCCTTCGTCTTCGGCATCGGCCTCGGCTACCACGTGCCCGAACTCGTCGAGGCGAGACCCGCCCGCCACCTCGTGCTGATCGAGCCGATCGCCGAGTTCCTGCTCCACTCTTTGTCCGCGATCGACTGGTGGCGCGTGTTCGAGGCCGCCGATGCTGCCGGACTGCGCATCCACTTCGTCCTCGCCGACGGTCCCGACGCGATCCGCGGCGAGACCGAGGCGATCGTCTCCATGCACGGCAACGCCTTTCTCGACGGCTCGACCTTCTGGCTCCACTACCCGTCCTGGGTTCTCCAGGAAAGCTACAAGCTGCTCCGCGAGCGGCTGAAATCATTCTATATCTCAAGCGGTTATTTCGAGGACGAGGTGGAGATGGTGCGCAACTGCGAACGCAACATCCGCTCCCATTCGTTCCGTCTCGTCGAATCCAGGCCCCACCGCGAACAGACGCTCCCCGTCTTCATCGTCGGCGCCGGTCCGTCGCTGGACAAGGACATGCCGCACCTGCGGGCCCTGCGCGAGCGGGTCCTCCTCGTCTCCTGCGGCACGGCCCTCGGCATCCTCCTCAAGAACGGCATCAGGCCCGACATCCACTGTGAGATCGAGCGCGTCCCCCTCGTCTACGACATCCTGTCGGCGCTCGAGCAGGAGCACGGCTTCCAGGGCATCACCCTGATGGCGACGACCACCGTCGATCCGCGCGTGCCCGGCCTGTTCGACCGTCACTGGTTCTACTACCGCTCCGGCCTGAGCCCGGCGACCCTGCTCAGGGGCTCGGCGCGGACGCTCGTCGCCTGCGATCCCTTGGTGTGCAACGCCGCCTTCGCGGCGATGGCCACGCTCGGCTTCCGCACCATCTATCTCTTCGGCGTCGACTTGGGCCAGAAGGAGGCCGGCCGCCACCACGCCAAGGACTCGGTCTACTTCCGCGAGGAGCACGCCGACCTCGACCAGACCTACCGCAAGCGGTTCGATCGCACGGTTCCCGGCAACTTCGGCGGCACCGTCGAGACGTTCTGGGCGTTCGACATGGGTCGGGTGATGCTGGCGCGGGCGCAGAGCCGCCACCGGACCGAGCTCTACAACTGCAGCGACGGCAGCCGCATCGAAGGAGCCAGGCCGAAGGTCGCGGCATCGATCCGCCTGCCCGACGGGCTGCCGCCGCGAAGCCTCGTTCTCGAACGCCTCGAGGCGCAGATGCGTCGCGTGGAGGCGGGCGAGATCCTCGCCGAGCTGGATCTGGCGAGCCACATCGCCGGCTGTGACACCTTCGTCGAGGCGCTGCGGCACCTGATCGACGAGACCAATCAGCTGGGTCTCGGCTTTTTCGACTGCGAGGCCCGGCTGCACGACCTGGTCGAGGTTCGGCGAGACGACTTCCGCGGCTTCTTCGCCATGGCCAAGGGCTCGGTGCCGTCGCTCCTCCGCCTCGGCGCGTTTTTCGGCACCCGCATCCGCGATGAGGCCGAGCGCCGGGCGTACCTCGCCTTCTTCCTCGATCGCTATCTCGGCTGTTGCCGGGAGATGGCCGAAACGGCCCAGGCGCTCCTCTCCTCGATACCGGCCGCCTGCGAAGACGCCCCCGAGCGAGCCGCCGCCGTCGCCTGACGGCCGGCCGCTCGACCCTGTTCACCCCCAACGGGCATCGCTACAATCGGCGGCGGTTGTCCTGCGGACCCAGCCGCCCTGCGCCCACTCTCTCCGGGGGATCGAATGACGGACGGACGTTCGAAAGCCGGGCGCGTGGCCTGGCACGCGCTTCCCCTGGACGAGGTGTTCGCCCGCGTCGGCGGCCGCCTCGAGGGCCTGACCCCGGCCGAGGCCGAGACCCGGCTGAGAGAGGTCGGAGCCAACCGCCTGCGCCCGCCGAAGCGGCGCGGTCCCGCCGAGCGGTTCCTCCTGCAGTTCCACAACGTCCTGATCTACGTGCTGCTGGCGGCAAGCGTGGTGACGGCGCTTCTCGGGCACTTCGTCGATTCCGGCGTCATCCTCGGCGTCGTCGTCGTCAACGCCGTGATCGGCTTCATCCAGGAGGGAAAGGCGGAGAAGGCGCTGCAGGCGATCCGCGGCATGCTGTCCCTGCAGGCGACGGTCCTGCGCGACGGCCGCCGCATCGTCGTCGCTTCCGAAACCCTGGTTCCGGGCGACGTCGTCCTCCTCCGCTCCGGCGACCGGGTTCCCGCCGATCTTCGCCTGTTCCACCTGAAGAGCCTGCAGGTCGAGGAGGCCGCCCTCACCGGCGAGTCGGCACCGGCCGAGAAATCCGCAGGCGCCGTGGCCGCCGGCACGCCGATCGGCGACCGCGCCTGCATGGCCTACTCGGGGACCCTCGTCACCTACGGCCGGGGCACCGGCGTCATCGTCGAGACCGGCGAGTCCACGGAGATCGGCCGCATCGGCAGGTTGCTGGCCGAGGTCGAGACGCTGACCACCCCGCTCCTCCGTCAGATGGCGGTGTTCGCGCGCTGGCTCACCGTCGCCATCATCGCGCTCGCCGCTTTCACCATGGGCTTCGGCGTCCTCTTCCGCAGCTATTCCGCGACCGAGATGTTCCTCGCCGCGGTCGGTCTCGCCGTGGCGGCGATTCCGGAGGGGCTGCCGGCGATCATGACCATCGCGCTCGCCATCGGCGTGCAGCGGATGGCCCGGCGCAAGGCCATCGTTCGGCGCCTGCCGGCGGTGGAGACCCTGGGCTCGGTCACCGTGATCTGCTCCGACAAGACCGGAACCCTCACCCGCAACGAGATGACGGTGAGATCCGTCGCCACCTCCCGGCACCTGTTCCAGGTCTCCGGCGTCGGATACGAGCCCTCCGGCGCCTTCCTGCTCGACGATGCCGAGGTGCACCCCGAGGATCATCCGATCCTCGGCGAGATGGCACGGGCGGCGCTCTTGTGCAGCGAGGCCGAGCTCCTCAACTCCGACGGCTCCTGGACCGTCCACGGCGATCCCACCGAGGGCGCCCTCGTCGTGCTCGCCGCCAAGGCCGGCCTCGACCCCGACTTCGAGCGCAAGGCCTCGCCGAGGACCGACGTCGTTCCGTTCGAATCCCAGCACCGGTTCATGGCGACCCTGCACCACGACCACGAAGGGCACGGGTTCATCTTCGTCAAGGGCGCGCCCGAGCGGATCCTCGAGATGTGCCGCCACCAGCGCGGCCACGCGGGCGACGAGCCGCTCGACGGCGCCTACTGGCATGCCCGGGCCCATGACCTCGCCGCCCGCGGCCAGCGTCTCCTCGCCATCGCCGTCAAGGACGCCGGATCCGAGCATCGCGAGCTCCGGTTCGCCGACGTCGACGGCACGCTCACCCTCCTGGGCCTCTGCGGCCTCATCGATCCGCCGCGCGAAGAGGCCGTCGAGGCCATCGCCCGCTGCCAGGCCGCCGGCATCCGCGTCAAGATGATCACCGGCGATCACGCGGCGACGGCGGTCGCCATTGCCGGCCAGCTCGGACTCGGCAACACGCGCGACGTGTCGACCGGCACCGAGCTCGACGGCGCCGACGACGATCGCCTCCGGCGCCTGTCGGGCGCGGTCGACGTCTTCGCCAGGACCAGCCCCGAGCACAAGCTCCGGCTCGTCCAGGCGCTGCAGGCGACGGGCCACGTCGTCGCCATGACCGGGGACGGCGTCAACGACGCGCCGGCTCTCAAGCGCGCCGACATCGGCGTGGCGATGGGCGTCAAGGGCACCGAGGCCGCCAAGGAGGCGGCCGAGATGGTGCTGGCCGACGACAACTTCGCCTCGATCGCCCACGCCGTCGAGGAGGGACGCACCGTCTACGAGAACCTGAAGAAGGCGATCATCTTCATCCTCCCCACCAACGGCGGACAGGCGTTCACGATCATCGCCGCGATCCTGATCGGCGCGCCGCTGCCGATCACCGCCGTCCAGATCCTCTGGGTGAACATGGTCACGGCGGTGACCCTGGCGCTCGCCCTGGCGTTCGAGCCGCCGGAAAAGGACGTGATGGCGCGCCGGCCGCGGCGGCCGGACGAGCCGCTCCTCACCGGATTTCTCTTGTGGCGGATCGCCTTCGTCACGGCGATCCTCGTCGCCGGGACCTTCGGCCTGTTCCTCTGGGAACGCCAGCACGGCGCCAGTGAGGAGTTGGCGCGCACGGTCGCCGTCAACACCCTCGTCCTGTTCGAGGTGTTCTACCTGTTCAACGCGCGGCACATGCTGGCGCCCGCGACGACCCGCGAGGCGCTCTTCGGCAGCCCGGCCGTGCTGATCGCCGTCGCCGCGGTCATCGTCTTACAGCTCCTGTTCACCTATGCGCCACCGCTTCAGCTCCTGTTCCGCACCGAGCCCGTCTCCGTCGACGCCTGGCTCCGCATGGTGGTCGTCACCGCGCCGGTGTTCGCCCTGGTCGAGCTGGAGAAGTGGGTGGTTCGCTCGTGGCGCGAGCGCGCGGCCGGCGATGGGCGGCGGCCGGCATAAGGCCGGGTTCGGGCGCAGTCGATCGCGGTGGACGGCCGGCGGCGGGCGGCATAGGCTCGAGTCCTGATGACGATGCGCATGGAAACCGACACGATGGGCGAGATCGCCGTGCCGTCCGACCGGTACTGGGGCGCCCAGACCCAGCGCTCGCTCGAGAACTTCCCGATCGGCACCGAACGCATGCCCGGCGCGCTGATCCGCGCCTTCGGCATCCAGAAGAAGGCGGCGGCGCTCGCCAACATGGCGCTCGGCGAGCTCGACCGGCGGATCGGCGGCGCCATCGTCGAGGCCGCCGACGAGGTCATCGACGGCCGGCTCGACGACCATTTCCCGCTCGTCGTCTGGCAGTCCGGCTCGGGCACCCAGACCCACATGAACGTCAACGAGGTCATCGGCAATCGCGCCATCGAGCTCCTCGGCGGCCGGCTGGGGTCGAAGCACCCGGTCCATCCCAACGATCACGTCAATCGCGGGCAATCGTCCAACGACAGCTTCCCGACCGCCATGCACATCGCCGCCGCCAGCGAGATCAACAACCGGCTGCTGCCGGCGCTGCGCGCGCTGCACGTGGCGCTGGACGCCAAGGCGGGCGCGTTCGCCGACATCGTCAAGATCGGCCGCACCCATCTCCAGGACGCGACGCCGCTCACCCTCGGCCAGGAGTTCTCGGGCTATGTCACGCAGGCGGCCAACGGCATCAGCCGCGTCCAGGCGACGCTGCCCAGGCTCCTGCAGCTCGCCCAGGGCGGCACCGCCGTCGGCACCGGCCTCAATGCGCGGAGTGGCTTCGCCGAGGCGTTCGCCGACGAGGTGGCGACGATCACCGGCATTCCGTTCGTCAGCGCCGACAACAAGTTCGAGGCGCTGGCGGCGCAGGATGCCGTCGTCGAGGCCTCGGGCGCCCTCACCGTGCTCGCCGCCTCGCTGACCAGGATCGCCAACGACATCCGCTTCCTCGCCTCGGGCCCCCGGAGCGGCCTCGGCGAGCTGATCCTGCCCGCCAACGAGCCGGGCTCCTCGATCATGCCCGGCAAGGTCAACCCGACCCAGTGCGAGGCGCTGACCCAGGTCTGCGCCCGGGTCGTCGGCAACCACGTGACCATCACCGTCGCCGGCGCCTCCGGCCACTTCGAGCTCAACGTCTTCAAGCCGGTGATGATCGACGCGCTCCTGCAATCGGTGCGGCTGCTCGCCGATGGCTGCCAGAGCTTCACCGGCCGCTGCGTCGTCGGCATCCAGGCCGACCGCCAGCGCATCCGCGAGCATCTCGAGCGATCGCTGATGCTGGTCACGGCGCTGAACCCGCACATCGGCTACGACAATGCGGCGCGCATCGCCAGGAAGGCCCACGCCGAGGGCACGACGCTCAAGGCGGCCGCCGTCGAGCTCGGCCTCGTCACCGCCGAGGAGTTCGACGCCTGGGTCCGCCCCGAGGACATGCTCGGCCCCCGCCCTCGGTGAGCGCTCTCGATCCGGCTCCGGACCGCCGCCCTTCGAGCCGCTTGGCCCAGGGGCTCAATCGGACGGACCGCCGCCGATTGCGGCCGCCGCCCTCTCGATCTCCTCCGGTGTCAGGTCGGCGATGTGGGTGGCGATCGCCCAGTGATGGCCGAACGGATCGACGAGCCGGCCGTAGCGGTCACCCCAGAACATGTCGGCGAGCGGCATCGTCACCGTCGCGCCGGACGAAACGGCCCGGTCGAACACCGTGTCCGCATCCTCGACGTAGAGCATCAGGGTGACGGCGCTGCCGCCGAGCGCCTTCGGCGACGGGCTGCCCATTCCCGGGAGCTCGTCGGCCAGCATGATGCGCGCGCCGCCGATGGCGATCTCGGCGTGCATGATCTTCCGCCCGTCCGGCATCGGCATCCTCAGCACCTCGAGGGCGCCGAACGCGCACCTGTAGAAGTCGATGGCCGCGGCGGCGCCGTCGACCACGAGATGGGGAGTGACCGCCGTGAACCCCTCGGGAACGGGCTTGACCGTCGCCGTCATCTGAACCTCCTCGCCTTCGGGTCGTCCCGACGGTTGTCGCATCTGCCGCGCCGGCCGACAACTCGGATGTTCGTGAACGGCGTTGACAGGCGGACGTCCCGGTCTTAGGCGCATGCCATGCCGGTCGATCCCGCGACTCTCGCCGCCTTCGCGGCCACCGCCCTGGCCATCGTTGTCTCGCCGGGGCCGGACACGCTGCTCATCGTCCGCTACGGCCTGATCTCCGGCCATCGGGCGGCGTTGGCGGCGGTGCTCGGGGTGCAGCTGGGTCTCGTCCTCCACACGCTGATGGCGGTGGCGGGCCTCTCGGTGCTGATCGCCGCCTCGCCGGATCTGTTCCGCGCCATCGCCGTGGCCGGCGCCGCCTACCTAGCCTGGCTCGGCCTCCAGGGGCTGCGGGGACCGGGCGCGTTCGTCATCGAAGCCGACCGGCCGTCGGTCTCGGCGGTCAAGGCGTGCCGCGATGCGATCCTCACCAACGTCCTCAACCCCAAGGTCATCGTGCTGTTCCTGGCGCTGTTCCCCAACTTCGTCGTCCTTGACCGCACGGACGTGACCGCCCAGTTCCTCACGCTTTCCGGCGTGCTCATCGCCATCAACGTCGCCTGGCAGGCGCCCCTAGCCTGGATCGCCAAGGAAGCCAGGCGCTGGCTCGGCCGTCCGCGCGTCCAGCGCTGGGTATCGGGGCTTACCGGCGGCGTGCTGATGGCGTTTGCAGCGCTGATGCTGTACGACCATCTGATGTGAAGGGAGTGAGCGACACTCCTCCCCGGGGAGACGACGGGCATGCTCAATCCGACCTCGATCATCGCCGAGGCCCTCGGCAACACGCTGGAGCAGAACTACCGGCTGATGTTCGGAGAGGAGGAGCCCTTCTACCCCACCAAGGTCAACATCGGCGCCCGCTTCGCCATCGAGCTGATCGCCAACTCGGACGCCCTCTACCACGACCTCCAGCATACGCTGATGGTGACGCTCGTCGGCCAGGCGATCTTCCACGGCCGCTTCCTCCGCCGCCGCCTGACCCCGAACGACTGGCTGCACTACACCACCGCCCTCCTCTGCCACGACATCGGCTACGTGCGCGGGGTGCTGACCGGCGACACCGAGACCTCCTTCGTCATCGACGCCGACGGCAACCGTGTCACCGCGCCGCGCGGCGCGTCGGATGCGTTCCTCACCCCCTACCACGTCGACCGCGGCAAGCTGTTCGTCCGCGAGCGCTTCGGACCCGTGCCCTTCATCGACGAGGAATGCGTGGCCCAGGCGATCGAGCTGACGCGCTTTCCGGTGCCCGACACCAGCGACCACAAGGCGACCGACACCTGGCCGGCCCTGGTGCGCGCCGCCGACCTGATCGGCCAGCTCGCCGACCCCAACTACCCGCAGAAGCTGACCGCCCTCTATTGCGAGTTCAAGGAGACCGGAATCGCGGAGACCCTCGGCTACCGGACGTCCGCCGACCTCGCCGACGCATACCCCGGGTTCTTCTGGAACTGCGTCCGCCCCTACATCGGCGACGCCCTCGGCTATCTCGGGCTGACCCAGGAGGGCAAGCAGTGGGTGGCCAATCTGCGGAGTCACGTGTTCGCCATCGAGCACGACCTGCATCGCCTGGGTCCCTGCCGCGGCGACGAGGCCGAACGCCCGGCGGCCGCCGCCGCAGGCTGATCTTGGCTCCGCCGCCGGGCTCGCGGCAGCGGAGAACGGCCTTCGACCATGGATGAGAGGCATCTGCCCCCGCCGGCCGGCCGAGAGACGGAGGCGGGCGAGGGCGCCGTGTCGCGCGTCGCCTTCGCGGACGCCGCCCGCGTCTGGCTCCGGATCGGCCTGATCGGCTTCGGCGGCCCCGCCGGGCAGATCGCGCTGATGCACCGGGTCCTGGTCGAGGACAGGAAATGGATCGGCGAGAGCCGCTTCGTCCACGCTCTCAACTACTGCATGCTGCTGCCGGGACCGGAGGCGCAGCAGCTCGCCACCTACGTCGGCTGGCTCCTGCACGGAACGCGGGGCGGCCTCGTCGCCGGGACGCTGTTCGTGCTGCCGGGCGCCCTCGTCATCCTGGCTCTCAGCGTGCTCTACGCCGGGTTCCACGATCTGACCCTGGTCCAGGCCCTGTTCTACGGCATCAAGGCGGCGGTGCTCGCCGTCGTCGTCGAGGCGGTCATCCGCATCGGCCGCCGGGCGCTCCGCACGCGCGCCATGGTCGCGGTGGCGGCGGCGGCGTTCGTCGCCATCTTCGTCTTCGACGTGCCATTTCCGCTGATCATCGCCGCCGCCGGGCTGCTTGGTCTGTGCCTCGCCAGCCTCGGCATCGCGGGCTTGGGTCGCCGGGGGCGAGCGGCGTCGCCGCCCGCCGGGGCTCGGGACCACGGCCCGGCCGGCCCGCGGCCGTCGCCGGCGCGCA
>CAYQSU010000077.1:0-13788 GCA_964420325.1 uncultured Rhodospirillaceae bacterium
GCGCCGGCGTCGATCACCGGGACGGGGCCCGGTGATGATGCGCGGGGGGAACGGGGCCCGGTGATGACGCGTGGGGGGCCCGGGCGGCGGCGCGGGCGACGGCGGGACCGGCGGCGCGCGGCGCGCTCCGACCGAACGCTCCACACACATGACCCTTGTGCCGGGGCAGAGCTCCGGCTTCGCATGTAGAGTATCCGACCGCTGACCGTCACTTCCGATCCAATTCGGACCGGCCGACGAACTCATCCCAGCCCAAGACCCACAGCGGCCCTTTGCCGAGGTGCGACCGCTCGGTCGTTGCCGAGCGTGCCGAATTGACAGCGCCACGGCCGTCGAGCCTATTCTCGCGCCCATGCCCGGACCGCTCGCCGACCGCACCTACCGCCACCTGTTCAGCGCCCAGGTCATCGCGCTCTTCGGCACCGGCCTGACGACGGTGGCGCTCAGCCTGCTTGCCTTCGATCTGGCAGGCGGCGAAGCGGGCGTTGTGCTCGGTACGGCGCTGGCGCTGAAGATGGTCGCCTACGTCACGATCGCACCCGTCGTCGGCGCGTTTGCGCACGCGCTGCCGCGGCGCCGTCTGCTGGTGAGCCTGGACATGGTGCGCGGGCTCGTCGTGCTGGGGCTGCCGTTCGTCACCACGGTCTGGCAAGTCTACGTCCTGATCTTCTTGATGAACGCCTGCTCGGCGGCCTTCACGCCGGTGTTCCAGGCGACGATCCCGGACGTGCTGGAGGACGAGGCGACCTATACGCGCGCCCTCTCGCTGTCCCGGCTGGCCTACGACCTCGAGAACCTCCTGAGCCCCACGGCTGCCGCCCTGGCTCTGCTACTGATGAGCTACGACGGGCTGTTCGTGGCGAATTCGGCCGCCTTCGCCCTCTCCGCGGCGCTCGTCGTCGCGGTGGCGATCCCGCCTTCGCGGCGCCCGGAGCGCACCGGGCCCATCCCCGAAAGCCTGGGCTTCGGCCTCAGGATCTACCTACGCACGCCGCGGCTTCGCGGGCTCCTGGCCCTTGCGTTGGCCGTGGCCGCCGCCGGCGCGATGACCATCGTCAATACGGTGGTCATCGTCCGCGACCGCCTGGGCAGCACCGAGGCGGACACCGCCGTCGCCTTCGCGGCCGTCGGGGCGGGATCCATGGTCGTGGCGCTGTCCCTGCCGCGGCTGCTCGACCGCCTGGCCGACCGGCCGGTGATGCTGACGGGCGGCGCCCTGCTCGCCGCCGGCCTGGCCTGCGGCCTGCTCGGGCCAGACCTCCCCTGGCTCCTGCCGATCTGGTTTCTGCTCGGCGCCGGCTCCTCGATGATCCAAACGCCCGCCGGTCGACTCCTGCGCCGCTCGTCGCAGGAAGGCGACCGCTCGGCGGTCTACTCCTCGCAGTTCGCGCTGTCGCACCTCTGCTGGCTCGCCACCTATCCGCTCGTCGGCTGGGCCGGCGCCAACCTCGGGATCGAGGCGACCTTCGCTCTGCTCGCCGGCATCTGCGGCGCCGCGACGCTGGCGGCAGCGCTGCTCTGGCCGGCCGACGATCCCGCGGTCATCGAGCATCGGCACGAGGCGATGGATCACGAGCACCTGCACGTTCACGACGGGCATCACCAGCACCGGCACGAAGGCTGGGATGGCCCCGAGCCGCACCGCCATCCACACCGCCACGCACGCGGACGGCACAGGCACTCCTTCGTCGTCGACCTGCACCATCCCGCCTGGCCGCAAAGATGAAAAGGGCGGCGAGACTGCGCTGGCGTCGCGGGTTGGAACCGGTCTCACCCTTCGAGAGCGGGACTTGCCCTTGTTGGCTGACTGCGTCGATGTGGGGCGATCGCCGTCGGCGGCTGCCCTTGGAGCCGAAGCCGACCCGTCACGGCCCCCGGCCGAGAGGTGCGCCGCGCAGCCCCTTTCGAACCAGTTCAGCCATTACCGCTGCCCATGGCCATACCACCCCGCCGGCACCCCCGGCGCCGCCACCAGGATCCCCCGCGCCTGTTCGATGCGCACCGCGTGGCCGCCCCAGCCCTGGCGCATGGCCATTGACAAACGTACCGTGTCTCGGTACGTTCGCTGGTGATCAAGAGCTTCGCCGACAAGCGGACCGCGGCGCTGTTCGCCGGACACGGGGTCAAGGGCCTCGATCCGCAGATCGGCCGGCGGGCACGAGCGAAGCTGCAAATGCTCGACGCCGCGCATGCGCTCGACGATCTGCGCGTGCCGCCCGGCAATCGCCTGGAAGCGTTGAAGGGCGATCGCAGCGGACAGATGAGCATCCGCGTCAACGACCAGTGGCGGATCTGCTTCGTCTGGCGCGAGGGCGAAGCGTGGGACGTCGAGATCGTAGATTACCATCGGGGATGACCAAATGAGCATCAATCGTGAGGACGTGGATCGAGGACGGATCGGTTTCGGCGGGGTGACGAGCGGCGAGCGGTTGCCGCCGGTCGCGCCCGGCGAGATCCTGCGCAGCGAGTTCCTCGAGCCGCTGGGGATCAGCGTCTATGCGCTCGCCAACGCCATCAAGGTGACGCGGTCGAGGATCAACGACATCGTGCTGGGCCGGCGCGCCATCTCCGCCGACACCGCGCTCAGGCTGGCGCGCTACTTCGGCACGACGCCGGAGTTCTGGGTGAACCTGCAGTCGGCCTACGATCTCGCGACGGCGAAGGCGACGCTGGCCGACCGGGTGAATGCCGAGGTCAGCCCGCGCGCCGCCTGAACCACCGCAGTCAACGCTTGGCAACGGGCGATCGGCCGTCGCGGCCATGGCCATACCACCCCGCCGGCACCCCCGGCGCCGCCACCAGGATCCCCCGCGCCTGTTCGATGCGCACCGCGTGGCCGCCCCAGCCCTGGCGCATGGCCCACTCGCGGACGGAGCGCTGCAGGCCGACGACGTGCCAGACGCAGCTGCCGGTCGGGCTCCCGAGCCCAAACGCGGGCATCGAACGCCCCGCCGACAAGGCGGCGGGCGTCGACCTGCGCGTCGGTAAGATCGCCGGGCCCGCCACCGCCCGGCAGCCGGACGAGCGGCATGCAGCGGATGGCGTCGAACCGGGCGATGGTGAACCGCGCCGGGAAGTCCCGCGCCGAATCGTGCATGCCCTTGTTGATGGTGCCGGCGTCGGCGTGATCCGCTCCCTCTCGTTGGGCCCTGGCGCGCGTCGGCACGGGACACCGGGTCCGGGCTTCCGGCTGCGTCCGCGGCCTCGGGACTGCAGGCACGCCCGTGCCGCCGCTGCCGCCCCGCTCGCCGCATCCAGACGGGGTGATGCGCATTCCGTCATGTTGCTTGCCGGAGCGAGGTCTGCGGCCGGCTGCGGCATGCGGCGATCCGGTCGGGTTGCCTATCGCTTCTTCATGCTCCAGGCGATGCTTCGGACGGCGGCTCGGTCGGGAAGACGGCAGCCATCACCTCGAGTGCGAACCGCGCATGCGCGGTCGCCGGGCCGCCGCCCATCTCGATGCCGACCTCGACGGCCTCGAGGACCTGACGCTTCGATGCTCCGGCACTGGCCGCCTGCTCGATGTGCCACTGCATGCAGGACTCGCAGTTGATGACCAGCGAAATGCCGACGGCGATCAGCTCCTTCACCTGCCGGGTGAGCTCGCCGTCCGAATACGTCGTCCGCTCCATGTCGAGGAAGGCTCTGTAAACCCTGGACTCGAGCCTCAGCAGCTCGGCATGAGCGTCAGCTCGTCGTTTCGAGATGCTCTCAAGCTTGTCCATTCGCTCCTCGCTCGATGCGCCAAGGCGTCCACCACGTGCCGCCGCGATCCCGCCAGGACGTCGGTGCGATGGCGGCGGCGGGGCTAGGCTTCCGGATCCTTGCGGACGAGGGTGCCCGCGCCGTGCTCGGTGAACAGCTCGAGCAGCACCGCGTGCGGCGTGCGGCCGTCGACGATGACCGCGCCGTCGACGCCGGCGTCGATCGCAGCCAGGCAGGTCTCGACCTTGGGGATCATCCCGCCGGTGATGGTGCCGTCGGCGATCGCCCGCCGGGCCTCGGCCGCGGTCATCGACGGGACGAGCGTCCCGCTCCTGTCGAGCACCCCCTCGACGTCGGTCAGCATCAGGAGCCGCTTCGCCTTGACCGCGGCGGCGATGGCGCCGGCTACCGTGTCGGCGTTGATGTTGAGGGTCTCGCCGCGCGGCCCGGTGCCGATCGGCGCGATCACCGGCGTGATGTCGGACCGGCCGTGGAAGGTGAGCACGTGGGGATTGATCTCGGCGACCTCGCCGACCAGGCCGAGATCGAGGATCCGCTCGATGTTGGAGTCCGGGTCGCGCTTGGTGCGTCGGAGCTTGGTGGCGCGGATCAGGTTGCCGTCCTTACCCGAGAGCCCGATGGCGAAGCCGCCGGCGGCGTTGATCTCGGAGACGATCTGCTTGTTGATCGAGCCGGCGAGCACCATCTCCACCACCTCGACCGTCTCCTGGTCGGTGACCCGGAGGCCGTCGACGAATTCGCTCTTGACCTTGAGTCGCTCCAGCATCTGGCCGATCTGCGGGCCGCCGCCGTGGACGACGATGGGGTTGGTGCCGACCTGGCGCAGCAGCACGACATCGCGGGCGAACAGGCGCGCCAGTTCCGGGCTGCCCATGGCATGGCCGCCATACTTGATGACGAACGTCTGTCCGGCGTGGCGGCGCATATAGGGCAGCGCCTCCGAGAGGAGCCGCGCCTGGGCCAGCCACTCCGAGCGCGTCTTGTTCGGCTTGTCGGTCATGGCGGGCAACTACCGCGGCGCCGGCCGGATGTCCACAGCGAAAATCGCGGGCCGGCGAGAGGCATCATCCGGTCGGCGGGGCGAGCTCGGCGAGGGCGGCGCGCAGCACCGCGATGCCGGCGCCGGTGCGGGCGCTGGTGGCGATCACCTGCGGATGCGCCGCGGTGTGGGCGGCGATCTCGTGGCCGGTGTCGGCGAGGCGGCGCTCGAGGCGGGCGCGGTCGATCGCGTCGATCTTGGTCAGCACCGCCTGGTAGGAGACGGCGGCTGCGTCCAGCATCGTCATCACCCGGCGGTCGACGTCCTTGATGCCGTGGCGGGCATCGATCAGCATCAGCGCCCGCCGCAGCGCCGGCCGGCCGCGCAGGTAGGCGTCGACCAGCCGCGTCCAACGCTCGACCCTGGCCTTCGGGGCGCGCGCATAGCCGTAGCCGGGAAGGTCGGCCAGCATCAGCCGGCCGCCGAGATCGAAGAAGTTGAGCTCCTGGGTGCGGCCGGGGGCGTTGGAGGTCCTGGCGAGCGTCCGCCTTCCGGTCAGCGCGTTGAGGAGGCTCGACTTGCCGACGTTGGAGCGGCCGGCGAACGCCACCTCGGCAAACCCGCTCGCCGGCACCTGGTCGAGGTCGGCGGCGCCGACGACGAAGCGGCAGGCCTGGGCGAACAGCCGCCGGCCGGCCTCCAGCGCCTCGTCGGTCGCCTCGCCGGCGGGGGCGGGGTCCGCGGGTCGATCGCCGCCGGCGGTCGCCACGGGCGGGCGGCCTAGGTGATGCTGACCCCGGCGCGCCGCATGATCACCCATTGCTGGGCGATCGACAGAACGTTGTTCCACGTCCAGTAGACGACCAGCCCGGCCGGGAACTGGGCGAGCATGATGGTGAAGACCACCGGCAGCATCATGAAGATCTTCGCCTGCAGGGGATCCGGCGGCTGCGGGTTCAGCTTCTGTTGGAAGTACATGGTGGCGCCCATGATCAAGGGCCAGATGCCGATCATCAAGAGCTCCGGCGGCTGCCACGGGATGAGCCCGAACAGGTTGAAGATGCTGGTCGGATCCCGCGCCGAGAGGTCCTGGATCCAGCCGAAGAACGGCGCGTGCCGCATCTCGATGGTGACGAACAGCACCTTGTAGAGGGCGAAGAACACCGGGATCTGGACCAGCATCGGCAGGCAGCCGGAGGCCGGGTTCACCTTCTCCCGCTTGTAGAGCGCCATCATCTCCTGATTGAGCCGCACCTTGTCGTCGGCGAAGCGCTCCCGGAGCTTCAGCATCTCCGGCTGCAGCCGGCGAATCTGGGTCATCGCCTTGTAGGACTTGTTGGCGAGCGGAAAGAACACGAGCTTGATGGCAACGGTGAGGATCAGGATGGCGACGCCGAAGTTGCCGACGTAGTCCCGGATGTAAACCAGAAAGTAGAAGATCGGCTTGGTGAGGAACCAGAACCAGCCGAAATCGACGGCCCGGTCGAAGAGCGGGATGGCGTACCGCTCGCGGTAGTCGTCGAGCATGCGTGCGACCTTGGCGCCGGCGAACAGCCGGCTCTGCCACTGGACCTCGGCGCCGCCGGCGATGGCGATGCCGTCGGCGATGAAGTCGGTCTGATAGATGTCGGTGCGGCTGACGCGGTGGTGAACGAAGCGCATCCTGGAGGTGGCGCTCTGGTCCGGCACCAGCGCGGTGAGCCAGTACTTGTCGGTGATGCCGATCCAGCCGCCCTTCGAGGTCTCGACGATGGTGCCGCTGGCGGCGCTCTGGACGTCGTCGTAGTCGATCTCCTTCAACGTGCCATTGACGACGCCGAGGGGGCCCTCGTGGAGGATGAAGAATCCGAGCGTCGGGGGGGTCCCCCGCCGGGAGATCAGCGAGTAGGGAAAGAGCGTGACCGGAGCGTCGCCCTTGTTCTCGACGCTGTCGGTGATGGTGAACATGTAGCGGTCGTCGACGGCGATGGTGCGCTTGAAGAGAAGCCCCTCGCCGTTGTCCCAGGTCAGCGTGACCGGCGTCGCCGGCGTCAGGATCTCTGCGTCGGCGGTCCATTCGGCGTCGGCCCTGGGCACCTTGATGCCGGCGCCGCCGTCGTCCCAGCCGGCCTCGACGAAGTAGGCGTCCGCCGTCTGCTGCGGCGACAAGAGCACGATCTCCGGGCTCCCGGGATCGAGGGTCTGGCGGTAGCTGGCGAGGGTGAGATCGTCGAACCGGGCGCCGACGAGGGAGATGGAGCCGTGCAGGAGAGGCGCGTCGATGCGCAGCCGCGGCACCTCGGTCAACGCCCGCTGGCGCAGCGCCTCGCCCGCCGGCGCCGGGCGCTCGACGGCGGCCGCGGGCGGGGCGGTCGGTGCCGCCGCCGTCGGCACCGAGGGCGCAATCGCGGGCAGGCCGTCCTCGGTCGGCGCCGGCGGCGCCCCGATCACCTGCTCCTCCGGCGGCGACCGCTCCGCCGGCGGCCGCGGGTAGAGGAAGCCGTACAGGTAGTCGAAGCCGAACAGGATGACGACGGACAGCACGATCGCCAGGATGATGTTTCTGTTCTCGGCCATCGATCGCGCCTCGCCTCAGCCGTTGCCCCGCAGCGTCATGCCGTCCGCGGCCGGCACCTCCGGGACCGGATCGTAGCCGTGGCCGCCCCACGGATGGCAGCGCAGAAGCCGCCTCGCGGCGAGCCAGCCGCCCTCGAGCGCGCCGAACCGGTCGACCGCCTCGAGCGCGTAGGCCGAACACGACGGGTGGAACCGGCAGCTGCCGGGAAGAAGCGGAGAGATCCCGTAGCGGTACCCGAGAATCAGTGCCCGCGCCACGCCTCTTGCCAGTCTCACTGCGACATCCCTCTCTTCCCGGAGCGACCCTCGGCGCCGGCGCCGCGATAGGCGCGCAGCCGCTTCAGGGCCGTTGTCAGGTCGCCGATCAAGGCGCCGAACGGTCGCGCGACGGTCGCCGCCCGTCCGATCAGAACGTAGTCGTACCCGGCCTTCGCATGCAACGGCAGAACCAGTTCGGCCGCCGCCCGCAGGCGCCGGCGCGCCCGGTTGCGCTCGACCGCACCGCCGACGCGGCGGCTCGCGGTGATGCCGAGGCGCATCGCCGCCGTCTCGCCGTCCGCCTCCGTCCGCCTCAGCGTCTGCAGCACGAGGCCGGGGGTGGCGCAGCGCAGGCCGGCCCGGGCGACGCGAAGATAGTCCGACCGGCGCTTGAGATGCGGGATGCCCGGGGCCACGGGAGGGTCAGGCGGAGAGCCGTTTGCGTCCTTTCCTGCGGCGGTTGGCCAGCACCCGCCGGCCGCCGACGGTGGCCATGCGCTTGCGGAAGCCGTGACGCCGCTTGCGGACCAGGTTGCTCGGCTGGTACGTCCGTTTCACGCGAAAGCTCCTTGGTGAAATCGGGTTCGCTGTATACGGGCTCGGCCGGGCCAAGTCAACGTGCCGTCCGGCGACGGCAGGCGGTCACGGGGTGGTGACGAAGCGTGAGTGGCCGAGGCCGCCGGCGTTGCGTATATGCTGATGGCCCTTCAGCACGATTGCCGGCGGGATCGCGGGGTTCGAGCATGGGAGCGATGATGGTGACCAAGCGCCGGGAGCACGGGTCGGACAGCGAGGCACGATCGCGGTTGCCCTGGCGGTTCGTGCCGGCGGTCGTCATCGCCGCCGGCTTCGCCGCCTTCTTCCTGTTGGGCTGGGATCGCCACCTCTCCTTCGAGGCGCTCCGCCTTCATCGCGAGGAGCTGATCGCCTGGTGCGGCGACAACCCGGGCGCGGCGGGCCTCTCGTTCGTCGCCGTCTATGCGCTCGCGGTCGCCTTCTCGGTTCCGGGGGCGGTTTGGATGACGATCGCCGGTGGCTTCCTGTTCGGCCCCTATGTTGCAACCCTCTACGTCGTCGCCGGCGCCACTCTCGGCGCCTGCGGCGTGTTCCTCGCCGCCCGCTACGCGTTCGCCGACGCCCTGCGGCGGAAGGCGGGGCCGGCGCTTCGGCGGATGGAAAAGGGCTTCGGCGACAACGCGCTCAGCTACATGCTGGCACTGCGGCTGGTGCCGTTGTTCCCGTTCTGGCTGGTCAACCTGGTGCCAGCCTTCCTCGGCGTCCCGTTGCGCACGTTCGCCCTCGGCACGCTGATCGGCATCGTTCCCGGAAGCTTCGTCTATGCCCTCGTCGGCAACGGCCTGGGCAGCATCCTCGACGCCGGCGAGCGGCCGGATCTCGGGATCGTCTTCGCGCCGGAGGTCCTGGCGCCGCTGATCGGCCTCGCCGTCCTCGCGCTCCTGCCGGTCGCCTACCAGTGGCTCAGGCGGTCGCGGGCGTGACGCGAGCGGAGCCGGGCGCGATGACCAACACCATCGACACCGACCTCTGCGTGATCGGCGCCGGCTCGGGCGGGCTCACCGTCGCCGCCGGGGCCTCGCAGATGGGAGCGAGGACGGTCCTCATCGAGGCTCACAAGATGGGCGGGGACTGTCTCAACTTCGGCTGTGTGCCGTCGAAGGCGCTGCTGGCCGCCGGCCACGCCGCCGAGGCGGTTCGCCAGGGCCACCGCTTCGGCGTCGCCGCCGACGGTCTCCGCATCGACGGCGGCCGCGTCTACGGCCACGTGCGGGGCGTCATCGCCGCCATCGAGCCCAACGACTCGCAGGAGCGGTTCGAGGGCCTGGGCGTCCGCGTCGTCCGCGCCCGCGCCCGCTTCGTCGGCCCCGCCGAGGTCGAGGCCGACGGGCTTGGCATCCGCGCCCGCCGCTTCGTCGTCGCCACCGGATCCTCGCCGTTCGTGCCGCCCATCCCCGGTCTCGGCGATCTGCCGTTCCTCACCAACGAGACGGTCTTCGATCTCGCCGCGCTGCCGGAGCACCTGCTCGTCGTCGGCGGAGGCCCGATCGGCGTCGAGATGGCGCAGGCCCACCGCCGCCTCGGCGCCCGGGTGACGGTGCTGGAGATGGGCTCGGTGCTGCCGCGGGACGATCCGGAGCTGGTCGACGTCGTCCGCACCCGGCTCAAGGCCGAGGGCGTGGAGGTGCGCGAGGGCGTGAAGGTGGTCGCCGCCGCCGCCGCCGCCGCCGGCATCGCCCTCACCGTCGCCGAGAACGGGCAGGAGAGCCGCATCGAAGGCTCCCATGTGCTGATCGCCGCCGGCCGCCGGCCCAACGTCGACGGCCTCGGTCTCGATCAGGCAGGAATCGCCCACTCGGCGAAGGGCATCACGGTGGACCGCAGGCTGCGCACCACCAACCGCCGCGTCTTCGCCATCGGCGACGTCGCCGGCGGCCACCAGTTCACCCATGTCGCCTCCTGGCACGCCGGCATCGTCATCAAGAACGCGCTGTTCCGCATCCCGGCCAAGGCCGACGCACGGACCGTGCCGTGGGTGACCTACACCTCCCCGGAGCTGGCCCAGGTCGGTCTCCTCGAGGCCGAGGCCAAGGCCAGGCACGGCACGATCCGCGTCCTCCGCTGGCCCTACCACGACAACGACCGCGCCCAGGCCGAGCACGTCGTCGACGGCTTCGTCAAGGCGGTGGTAACGCCCGGCGGGCACATCCTCGGCGCCGGCATCGTCGGCGCGGCGGCGGGAGAGCTGATCCATACCTGGGTGCTGGCGATGACGAAACGCATCAAGGTCGGCACGCTTGCGGCGATGGTCGCGCCCTATCCGACCCTGGGTGAGGTCAGCAAGCGCGCCGCCGGAAGCTTCTACGCGCCGAAGCTGTTCAGCGAGCGCACGCGGGCCATCGTCCGCCTCCTGCAGAGGCTCGGCTGAGCCGGCCGCAGGCGACAGACCCGCCGATTTCGTCTAGATTTCGCCCATGAGCACGCAACGGCCCGCACACCCGGCCGCCGGGCTCGGCCTGTCGGCGCGGCTGCTCGGCTTGACGGTCGTCTTCGTCATGCTCGCCGAGGTGCTGATCTACGTGCCCAGCATCTCGCGGTTCCGCAAGACCTATCTCGAGGACCAGATCGACCGGGCGAGCATCGCCGTGCTCGCCGCCAGGGCGAGCCCGGAGCACGAGGTCGGCCGCGGCCTCGCCATGGATCTCCTGTTCCACACCCAGGCCTATGCCATCAGCCTCAAGACCCCGGAGCGGCGGCTCCTGATGCTGAGCCGGGAGATGCCGCCCGCGGTCGACGTCACCGTCCACCTCGGCGACAGGATGTTCACCGAATGGATCGCCGAGGCGTTCGCGACGCTCGCCCAGACGCGGAACCGGATCATGCGCGTGGTCGCCGCCGAGGCCAGCCCGGGCGGCGCCGAGCTCGAGGTGATCCTCGACGAGACGCCGATGCGGGAGGCGATGTACGCGTACTCCTGGCGGATCCTGACGCTTTCGATCGTCATCTCGCTGATCACCGCCGGGCTCGTCTACGTGAGCCTGCAGTGGCTGCTGGTGCGCCCCATCCGCCAGATCACCCAGTGCATCATGCGCTTCCGCGAGAACCCGGAGGACGAGACGGCGACGCTGCCCGCGACCCGCCGCGGCGACGAGATCGGCCTCGCCCAGCGCGAGCTCCAGGTGATGCAGCAGGAGCTGCGCGCCGCGCTGCGCCAGAAGGCGCATCTCGCCGCCCTCGGCGCGGCGGTGGCGAAGATCAACCACGACCTCCGCAACACGCTCGCGACGGCGGTGCTGGTTTCCGACCGCCTCGCCGAGATCGACGATCCCGAGGTCAAACGCGTGACGCCGCGGCTGGTCGCCGCCATCGACCGCGCCGTCCAGTTGTGCAGCCGGACCCTCGACTTCGTCCAGGACGGCAAGCGCACCTTGCGCGCCTCGGTGTTCGCGCTCGACGGGCTGGTCGACGAGGTCAGGGCCGCCGTCCACGACGGAGGCTGTCCCGGGACCGTCCTCGATCTGGTCGACGCCGACGGCGGCCGCCTCGAGCTCGCCGCCGACCGCGAGCAGCTGTTCCGCGTGCTCTCCAATCTCGCGCTCAACGCCGGCCAGGCGGGCGCCCGGACCGTGACCATCGCGGCCCGCCGCCGCGACGGCCGGGCGGTGATCACCGTCGCCGACGACGGACCGGGACTGCCGGACGCGGTGAAAGCCCGGCTGTTTCAGCCGTTCGCAGCCACCGCCCGTCACGGCGGCTCCGGTCTCGGCCTCGCCATCGCCCATGAGATCGTCCGCGCCCACGGCGGCGAGCTCAGCCTCGCCGCCACCGGGCCCGCCGGCACCACGTTCCGCATCGAGCTGCCGCTTGCGGGCCTCGAGGCCGCCGCCTAATGGCCGGCGGTCGCCGAACGGTCCGGACCCGGCCGCCGCCACCGCGACCGGTTCCCGACCCGGCAGGTCTCGTTGCCGGTTCCCATCCGATCGCCGTCGATGCCCGTCGCCACGGAGGCGTGCGGCCGGAACGCGAAGCCTGTATTCTCGACGGGTCCGATAGGGGTCGATCTGCCCTGCACGCCGTGCAAGAGACGATATCAGGACGCCTACCGCCACGGAGGTCCATCCAGCCATGAGCCTGACACGCAAGCACGAAGACCGCTTTCTTTCCGCCGAGGAACGCGAACTCGTGATCCGCACCCATCGGCCCGAGATCGCCGCCCTGTCCGACGACGAGTTGGCGAAGCTGCGCAATCTGGTGCGGGAGCGCCGCGATCGCGCAGGCGACATCTCCCGGCGCCAGCGCCGCGAGATGCGCGGCAAGGCCGGCGCGAGGGGGGCCTCGCCCGCCACCGCCGACGCGGGCTCGAAGCTCAAGGTCAGCCTGCTCGCCCAGGCGATGAGGCGGCTGAACAGCGAGACGGCGCGGCGCCAGCGGCAGGCGGCGCGGTCGCGGCTCATCGCCGACATGCACCGCGCGCCGGCCTTGAGACGGTCGGCGGCGAAGCCGTCGCGTCCGGCGTCGAGGACGGCGAGCAAGGGCATGCAGAGCAATCCGAGCCCGGTGGCCGAGCAGATCGCCGATCCGCGCGAGGTCGGGCGTGTGTCAAAGGACGTGAAGCGGGGGCAGGCGCGGCGCGACCGTCGGCCGGGTTGACTGACGAGAGGGCACACCCGCTTCCGCTCGATCGGGCCGGCCCCGGCGGCGTCGAGGCCAGCTTCGACTGGCGCGCCGCCTCGATGAGGGCAACGGCGCGATGCTGCGCGCCCGGCTGACAAGTGATGTCGCGAGCCGCGCGTGATCGGCGCGCCGCTTCACGCTGGGTCAGAAGCCGACGCACCTCGCCATGAACGGACGCGTGCGCCAACGGTGCGTCAGGCTTGCAGTCGTGCCATGTCCGCACGTCGGGAGCCGGCTCGCCTGAGAGCCGACTCTGACCCGTTGCTGACTTTGGCCGGCGTGGGTCATCGTTGCTCGCCTAGATCCGCTGTCGTAGATTGCTGACTTACCTAAAGCGGAGGCGCTTCGACGTGATTAGCCACTTTCGGAACCATAGGGAGGCTTCAAATGTCGAATTCTGTACAGGCAATATGAAATGAAACTTTACCATTATTGCAGTAACTCCGCGTTTATAAATATAGTAGAGAGTAAAAAGTTGTGGCTTAGCGAATTATCTCTGTCAAATGACTACATGGAGGGGGTATGGGTTCGAGAAGTGCTGGAAAAATATTTGGCCGATCAGGGGGTAGACAACCATGAAATCGCACAAATATTGATGCGCTTTGATGAATATTCAATACTTATTTCCGCAGCAGCTTTTTGTCTTTCAGAAGAGCCTGATTTGCTTAACCAATGGCGAGGATATGCCGACGATGGCGCGGGAGTATCCATCGGCTTTACGAAAGAATATCTCGAAAGGCTTTGCTCATTACAGCCCGATTCACAGTAATTGCACACCCTTCTCAGAGGGCGGGGCGGTTTGGGCTGGATGACGGTGTGGTGATCCGGCCTGTCGATTTTTGTTGCATGGCGGCGGGGAATATGAGTCAAGATTCCCATGACTCCGCCACCCGATTTCACCCGCCTGTCGTCGTCCGAGAAGGACGCGCTGATCGCCACGCTGCTGGCGCGGGTTGACGAACTGGTTGCGCGGGTGGCGGCGCTGGAAACCGGGAACGCGGCGTTGCGGGCGGAGAACGCGGCATTGCGGGCCGAGAACGCGGCGCTGCGGGAGAAGCTGAAGCTGCCGCCGAAGACGC
>CAYQSU010000078.1:0-13654 GCA_964420325.1 uncultured Rhodospirillaceae bacterium
CGCTCCGGCGTGTCGATGCCGTAGAAGCAGGAATGGGTGGTCGGCGGGCTGGAGACGCGCATGTGGATCTCGGCCGCGCCGGCGTTCCGCACCATCTCGACGATCTTCACCGACGTCGTGCCGCGAACGATCGAATCGTCGACGAGGATCACGCGCTTTGCGTTCAGGCGGACGGCATTGGCGTTGTGCTTGAGCTTGACGCCGAGGTGACGGATGCGGTCCTTGGGCTCGATGAAGGTGCGGCCGACGTAGTGGTTGCGGATGATGCCGAGCTCGAAGGGGATGCCGGACTGCTCGGCGTAGCCGATGGCGGCGGGAACGCCGGAGTCGGGAACGGGAACGACGAGGTCGGCGATGACGGGGCTCTCCCGCGCCAGCTCGCGGCCGATCCGCTTGCGGACCTCGTAGACGTTCTTGCCTTCGAGGGTGCTGTCCGGTCGGGCAAAATAGATGTACTCGAAGATGCAGAAGCGGCGCGGAATCTTGGCGAACGGCCGGATGCTGCGCAGGCCGTCGCCGTCGACGACGACGATCTCTCCCGGCTCGACGTCACGGACGAACTCGGCGCCGATGATGTCGAGGGCACAGGTTTCGGAGGCGAGGATCGCCGCCGTCCCGAGGCGGCCCAGCACCAGCGGGCGGACGCCGTAGGGGTCGCGCATGCCGATGAGCTTCCGCCGGGTGATCGCCACCAGCGAATAGGCGCCGTCGAGCTGGCGCATGGCGTCGATGACGCGATCGACGACCGTCGAGTAGTGGCTGGTGGCGATCAGGTGAACGATCGTCTCGCTGTCCATCGTCGACTGGAAGATCGCGCCGCGGCGCACCAGCGCCCGGCGCACGCCGAGGGCGTTGGTGAGGTTGCCGTTGTGGGCGATGGCGAGGCCGCCGAACTCGAGGTCGGCGAACAGCGGCTGGACGTTGCGCAACAGCGTTTCGCCGGTGGTGGAGTAGCGCACGTGGCCGACGGCCGCCGATCCCGGCAGCCGGCGGATGACCGCCTTCGAGCCGAAGTTGTCGCCGACCAGGCCGAGGGCCTTGTGGCTGTGGAAATAATCGCCGTCGTAGCTGACGATGCCCACCGCCTCCTGGCCGCGATGCTGCAGCGCGTGCAGGCCGAGAGCCGTGGCGGCCGCCGCATCCTCGTGCCCGTAGATGCCGAACACCCCGCACTCCTCGCGGAAGTGGTCATCGTCGCCGGGGTCAACCCGGGCACGGCCTCCGGCGCCGATCGACGTTGGCGCCATCACCGTCCCTCGCCGCCGTCCAGCAAGCGTTCCATCTCTCTCCGCTCCTGCTCGCCGTATCCCTCGTCCGGCCGCTCAGTCGTTGTCGGGCCGCGGCCCGGCGAGGGACTCATCATGTCGCGCCAAATTCGCTCCGTTTCAAGGGCCTTGCGGGTCCCTTCGACCGCGTCCCCGGCGGTCGATGCCTGATCGGCGACACCGGCGGGAGCCAGAGACCGGAGCAATCCGGCGCCGGCCTCGACGACCGGCATCGACCGTGCATCCCTCAGCCATGCGGGCTGCTCGGCAGGCGGGACCATCCATTCGACGGCGATGTACGCCAGCGACACCAGAACGGCGCCGCGAGCGAGACCGAAGACGAAGCCGAGAGACCGGTCGAGCGCGTTCAGCTGGCTGTCCTTGACGCGCGACGAGATCGCCCGGGTGAGCATCGACAGGACGACCAGCGTGACCAGGAACAGCACCAGGCCGGCGCCGATGTCGGCGACGACGTCGTTGCCGAGGAGGCCACCCAGCACCGGCACCGGCTCGCTGCCGATGAGGCGGTGGGCGACGGGGCGGGCATAGGGAAGTCCGTAGATGGTGGCGAGGATCGCGCCGATCCAGGCGCCGACGGCGAGCACCTCGTGGACGAATCCGCGCGCAAACGCGAGCAGGGCGGAGACGGCGAGAACCAGAAGGATGATCGCATCGGCGATCGTGAAACCGGCGTCAGACATGGCTCACCCTCCGCTCCGACCGCGCGGCATCCTGGGAGACGATCAGCTTGATCATGTCGCCGACCCCTCTCACCTCGAAGACCTGGATCGGCGACGGCGCGGCGGAGGCCGTCGGCGCGCGACGAACGGGGACGTAGGCGCGTGAAAACCCAAGCTTGGCAGCCTCCTTCAGACGAGCCTCCCGGCGGGCGACGCCGCGCACCTCTCCGGCGAGACCGATCTCGCCGAAGACGACCGCATCGGACGGCATCGCCTTGCCGGTCTCCGCCGAGACGAGCGCCGCAGCAACGGCAAGATCGGCCGCCGGCTCGCTGATGCGCAGGCCGCCGGCGACATTGAGATAGACGTCCCGGGCCCCGAATGCCACGCCGCATCGCGCCTCCAGGACCGCGAGCACCATCGAGAGCCGGCCGGCATCCCAGCCGACGACGGCGCGCCGCGGCGCGGAGAAGGCGGTCGGCGCGACCAGGGACTGGATCTCGACGAGCACCGGGCGGCTGCCCTCGATGCCGGCGAAGACGCAGCACCCCGGAACATTGGCCTCGCGTTCCGCGAGGAACAGGGCGGACGGATTGGCAACCTCGGCGAGACCGGCATCGGTCATCTCGAATACGCCGATCTCGTCGGTGGCGCCGAACCGGTTCTTGACGGCGCGGAGGATGCGGAAGTGGTGGCCGCGCTCGCCCTCGAAATAGAGAACGGTATCCACCATGTGCTCGATCACCTTCGGGCCGGCGATCATCCCTTCCTTGGTCACGTGTCCGACCATCAGCAGCACGAAGCCGCGGCGCTTGGCGGCGCGCACCAGCTCCTGGGTCGACGCCCGCACCTGGGCGACCGTTCCCGGTGCCGAGTCGAGGCTATCGACGAACAGGGTCTGAACGGAATCGATGACCACGACCTCGGCCGCGTCGGCGGTGTCCACGGCCGCGACGATGTCCCGCACCGAGGTTGCCGCCGCCAGCATCACCCGGTGGCCGGACAGGCCGAGCCGGGCCGCCCGGAGCCGGATCTGGTCCGGCGCCTCCTCGCCGGAGATGTAGGCGCAGCGGGCCTTCTCCGAAAGCGCCGCGGCAACCTGCAACAGGAGCGTCGACTTGCCGATGCCCGGATCGCCACCGATCAGAAGCGCCGAGCCCGGCACCAGCCCGCCGCCGGTGACCCGGTCGAACTCGCCAAGACCGGCGACGAGGCGAGACACGAGCCGGGGCTTTTCGCCGAGGCTCGCGAACGGGACCGCGCGCCCGCGACGGCGCCCGAGCCCCTTCGGCGTCGGTTCGGCGGCGGTCTCCTCGACGAGGGAGTTCCAGCTCCCACAGGCCTCGCATCGACCGGTCCATTTCGTCTGGGCGGCGCCGCACTGCTGGCAGACGTAAGCCGTATCCTTAGCCGGCACGCGGCGGTCTCCCCTCGTCGACGACGGCCGCACCGCCGCCGCGGCCGCCGGGCGACGGGCGGATCATGCCCTCACCGCCATCCTGATCGGCCCCTCGGCGCGGCCGTGGATGAACTGGTCGACCCGCGCATCCTGACAGCGGTCGATCTCGTCGACCGGTCCGGCCCAGATGATCCGTCCCTCGTGCAGCATGGCGATGCGATGGGCGATCTTGCGTGCGCTCGCCATGTCGTGGGTGATCGACAGCGCCGTGGCGCCGACCTCCCTCGTGGTCTTGATGATCAGGTTGTTGATGACGTCGGCCATGATCGGGTCGAGGCCGGTCGTCGGCTCGTCGAAGAAGATCACCTGCGGATCCGCGGCGATCGCCCGGGCCAGTGCGACCCGCTTCTGCATGCCGCCCGAGAGCTCGGCCGGATAGAGGTCGGCAACCTCCGGACCGAGGCCGACCTGGGCCAGCTTGCGAACGGCCTGCTCTCGAGCTGCCCGGCGGTCGGCGAGTCGTCTCGCCAGGAGGGCGAAGGCGACGTTCTCCCATACCGTCAGGCTGTCGAACAAGGCGCCTCCCTGAAACAACATGCCGAACCTGCGGTTGGCGCGTTCCCGTTCGATGGCGCCGAGCCCGACGAGCTCCTCGCCGTCGATCTGGATGCTGCCGCCGTCGGGCTCGAGCAGGCCGAGAACGCACTTGAGCAGAACCGACTTGCCCGTTCCCGAACCGCCAATCACCACCAGGGACTCGCCTTCGCCGACGTCGAGATCGACGCCGTCGAGAACGCTTTTCCGCCCGAACGACTTGCGCAGCGCCTGCACGCGGATTTTCGGAAGCGACGTCATTTCGAGAAGAAGATCACGGTCAGGATGTAGTCGAAGCAGAGAATGAGAATGGCGGCCGAGACCACCGCATTGGTCGTCGCCGCGCCGACGCCCTGGGCGCCGCCGCGCGAATGATAGCCGTGGTAGCAGCCCATCAGCGTGACGATGAAGCCGAAGACCGAGGCCTTGACCAGGCCGGAAACGACGTCCTCGATCTCGAGGAACTCCCAAGTGCTCTGGATGTAGTTGGAGGGATTGAATCCGAGCTTGTAGACCGCGACGAGATAGCCGCCGAAGACGCCGATGACGTCCGCGATCAACACCAGGAACGGCAGCATGACGACGCCGGCGATGAGGCGGGGCGCCACCATGTAGCGCATTGGATTGGTCGACAGGGTGACCAGGGCGTCGAGCTGTTCGGTGACCCGCATGGTGCCGATCTCGGCGGCCATGCTGGCGCCGATCCGCCCGGCAACCATCAGCCCGGCCAGCACCGGCCCGAGTTCCCGGGTGAGGGAGACGACGACGACGTTGGCGATCGCTCCCTCCGCGGAGAACCGGGCGAAGCCGGTGTAGCTCTGCAGCGCCAGGACCATGCCGCTGAAGATCGCTGTCAGCCCTACCACCGGCAGCGAGAAGTAACCGATCTCCAGCATCTGTCGGAGCGTGTTGCGGACGTAGAACGGCGGGCGGACGCAGTAGCTCAACGCGACCCCGGTGAAAATGACCAGCCGGCCGGTGGTCGCGAGGAAACCGAGGAACAGGCGTCCGACGGGCTGCAGCGGGTTCATCACTCGTCAGCCGCCGTCGGTGTAGACGCGCTCGAATCGGCGGCCCAGCCTGGTCAGGATCTCGTAGCTGATGGTGCCGGCGTCCGCGGCCATCGCGTCGACCGGGTAGGCGTCGCCGATCAGCTCGATCGCGTCTCCCGGTGTCGCCTGATGCCCTGGCACGTCGGTGATGTCGAAGGTGATCAGATCCATGGAGACGCGTCCCACGACCGGGACCAGGACGCCGGCGACGCGACCCTTGCCGATGTTGCCGAGGGATCGCAGATAGCCGTCGGCATAACCGACGGCAACGGTGGCGATTCTCTCGGCGCGGGCGGCACGATGGGTCGCACCATAGCCAACGCTCCGGCCGCTGTCAATTTCACGCACCTGGAGGATTCTCCCTTGCAGGCGAACGACTTGCGTCATGGGGTTGGGACGCCCGGGGACCGGCGACGCGCCGTAGAGGGCAATCCCGGGACGCACGAGATCCAGGTGGTAGGCCCTGCCGAGGAACACGCCGGACGAATTGGCGAGCGACGCCGGCGCCCGGGGCAGCGCCGCGAGGGCGCGCTGAAAGGCGCCTCGCTGCGCCGCGTTGAGTTGGTGGTCCGGCTCGTCGGCACAGGCGAGATGGCTCATCACGCAGGCCAGCTCAACGCCTTCGAGGCGTTCGGGCCGGCGTTCCAGCAGGGCGAGTTCGTCGGCGGGCAGGCCGAGCCTGGACATGCCGGTGTCCACGTGCAGCGCCGCCGCGGGAACGCCGGCGCCGGCGACGGTGCGCCAGGCTTCGACGTCGCCGAGCGAGTTGAGGACCGGCCCCAGGCGGTGCTCGAGGAGGACGCCTTCCGCGCCCCGGGGGGCGCCGTTGAGGACGAGGATGCGCGCCTCGTCGCCCGCCGGGTCGGACCCGGCCGCGTGATGAAGCGCCTTGCGAACCGCGATCCCCTCGTCGACGTGGGCGACGAAGAACGTCCGGCATCCGGCCGCGAGCAGCGCCGGCGTGACCTTCGCCGCGCCGAGGCCGTAGGCGTCGGCCTTGACCACCGCCGCACACTCGGCGGGCGCAACGCGATCCCGCAAGAGCCGGTAGTTGGCGGCGATCGCCGCAAGATCGACGATCAGGCGGGCACCGGCGTATCGGCGCTCGGACCCGGCGCTCATATCTCGGAATGATGCCGCGGATCGAGGTCTCCGAACCGGGTGAACTCGCCGTTGAAGAACAGCCGGATCGTGTCGGTCGGTCCGTGCCGATGCTTGGCGACGATGACGTCGGCGACGTTGCGGCACCTCTCCATCGTCTCCTCCCACTCCCTGCGCTTGTCGCTGTCGGCCTCGGGCTCCTTGCGGGCCTCATAGTACTCCTTGCGATAGAGGAACGTCACCACGTCGGCATCCTGCTCGATCGAGCCCGATTCGCGGAGATCCGAGAGCTGCGGTCGCTTGTCGTCCCTCTGCTCGACGGCGCGCGACAGCTGCGAGATCGCCAGCACCGGAACGGCAAGTTCCTTGGCGAGCGTCTTCAGCCCGCGCGTGATCGCGGAGAGCTCCTGGACCCTGTTCTCGTAACGCGAGCCTGAGGTCGGCGTCAGCAACTGAAGATAGTCGATGACGATGAGGCCCATGCCCTCCTTGCGCCGGAGGCGGCGGGCGCGGGTTCTCAGCGCGCTGATGGAGAGCGCCGGCGTGTCGTCGATGAAGATCGGCAGGCGGTAGAGGGTCTGGGTCCCGACGCTGAGCCGCGTGAACTCCTCGTTCGAGAGCTGGCCCTTGCGCATCCGGTCCGAGGGTATGTTCGTCTGCTCGCAGATGATGCGGCTCGCCAGCTGCTCGCTCGACATCTCCAGAGAGAAGATGCCGACGATGGCGCCGTCGGTGCCGCCCGATTCCTGCCAGTGATAGGCGGCGTTGAAGGCGATGTTGGTGGCGAGCGCCGTCTTGCCCATGCCGGGACGGCCGGCGAGGATGATCAGATCGGAGGGATGCAGACCGCCCAGCACGAGGTCGAGGTCGCGCAGCCCGGTGGTGACGCCGACGAGCGCGCCGGTTCGCTGATGGGCGGCCTCGGCGCTCCTCAAGGCCCCGATCAGGCTGTCCTTGAAACGCTGGAAGCCGCCTTCGTGCCGGCCCTTGGTCGCGAGCTCGTAGAGGCTCTGCTCGGCGCGCTCGATCTGCCCGCTGGCGGCCTCGTCGAGCCCGCTGTCGTAGGCGCGATTGACGACCTCCTCGCCGAGCCCGATCAGCTCGCGACGCACGGCAAGGTCGTAGAGAATACGGCCGTACTCGCCAGCATTGATGACCGTCGTCGCCGCGTTGGCGAGCTCCATCAGGTAGGCCGGCCCGCCGATCTCGGCCAAGGCGTCGTTCTGCTCGAAGAAGGCCCTGAGCGTCACCGGGTCGGCGATCTGACCCCGCTCGATCAGCGTCGCGCACGCCTCGTAGATCCGGGCGTGCTCGGCGAGGACGAAGTGCTCCGGGAGCAGGAACTCGGACACCCGGTCGAAGGCGCGGTTGTTGACGAAGATGGCCCCGAGCAGGGCCTTCTCCGCTTCGACGTTGTGGGGGATGCGCCGGAAGCCGGGGGCGCGGAGGGGAGGAGAAGGCGGCGCGTACAGCGTCGACATGGCGCGAGCATAGGCGTTGGCCGGCCTGGCCTACATCACGCGAAAAGGAAGGAACGCGGGGATGGAATTCTGCGCCGCGCCCTGCCCGGCTGTGAATTGCGGGGGCAAGTGGGCAATCGCCTTGGGGAGGCGCCCCGGCTCTCAGGCGGCACGATGGCTGCCGCCGGCATCGGCTCGCGTCAGCGCTTTTTCCTCCTCGACCATGTAGTCGCGCGTCAGCGGCGCCGCGCCGCTGTCCTTGGCCAGCTGGATCTGGAACACGACGCTGCGATCGTAGCGGAACGCCACCTCGCAGCCGGCGAGATAGAACTCCCACATGCGACAGAAGCGCTCGTCGAACAGCGCCGCCACCTCATCCCGGCTGCTCTCGAACCTCTCCCTCCACAGCCGCAGCGTCTCGGCATAGTGCAGGCGCAGGACCTCGACGTCGGTGATCCACAGATCCGATTTCTCGACGGCCTTGACGATCTCGGACAAGGCCGGGCTGTATCCGCCGGGGAAGATGTACTTGCGCAGCCAAGGGTTCGTCGACCCTGGCGGCTCGGCGCGACCGATCGTGTGCAGGAGCGCGATGCCGCGATCCGACAGCAGCCGGCGAACGGCGGCGAAGAAATCGCGATGGTGCGCGACGCCCACATGCTCGAACATGCCGACCGAGACGATGCGGTCGAACCGGCCGGTCACCTGCCGGTAGTCGAGCAGTTCGAACCGCACGCGGTCAGATAGGCCTTCCCGCTGCGCCCGGGCCTGCGAGGCGGCGACCTGCTCCCGGGCCAGCGCGATGCCGGTGACGTCGACTTCCAGGGTGCGGGCAAGAAAGAGGCCGAGTCCGCCCCAGCCGGAGCCGATGTCGAGGACCCGCATGCCGGGCTCGAGCAGGAGCTTGGCGGCGATGTGGCGCTTTTTCTGCTCCTGCGCGGTTTCCAGATCATCGTGCGGGGTCTTGAAGTATGCGCACGAATACTGTCGGTCCCCATCGAGGAACAGCTCGAAGAAGCGTCCCGTCAGGTCGTAGTGGTGGGCGGCGTTTCTCCGTGCCCGAGGCATCGGGTTGAACTGCTGCAGGTAGCGGAACAGCCGATCCGCCCGGCTGACCACCCGGTCGAACGAGCGGCCGCCCGCGGCCTGCATGTTGCGGCCGACGAACTCGAGGAAGCCATAGAGATCGCCGTCGTCGATCGTCAGCGTTCCGTGCATGTAGGCTTCGCCGGTGTAGAGCTCGGGCCTCAGGAACAGGCGCCAGTGCAGGGACCGGTCGTGCAGGCGGATGGTCACCGCCGGGCCGTCCCTGCCGGCAAACACGTGAACCTTGCCGGAGGCGTCGACGACCGTCAGCCGTCCGACGGCGACGAATCTCTCCAGAAACCGCGCAGCCAGCATGACCGTCTCCCGGTTTATTCGGTCCGGTCGATGGCGAGGTCACCAGATCCCAGCCTGGACCGATCATGCTATCACGGCATCGCCGTCGGGCAAGACCTTGCCGAAGGAGCCAAGCGCCCGCTCGCCCGCTCGCAAGGAGGACCGTTAACGGTGCGTCAGGACGGGCTCTCGTGCCCGGCACCGCCCTTCTTGCGGGACGAAGCCGCGTCGGGGCTGCGACCGGCGGCCTGCGTCGCCTCGTCGTACGCCTGTTCGGCACGAATCTCCTCGATCGCATGCTCGACGGCCTCGGCTTCGAACAGTTCCTTCGCCTGTGCCTCGAGGGCGGCTTCGATCCCGCCGCCGGCAGCTTCCGCGGCCGGCGCCTGCGCCTCCGCCTCCTCGGAGGAGCGGGCGACGTTGACGGCGATGACGACCGCCACCTCCGGGTGCAGGCGCACGGCCACGGAGTGGACGCCGATGCTCTTGATCGGGAGCGACAGCTCGACCTGCTGTCGGCGAACGCTCATTCCCGCCTCGGCCGCCACCGCCTCGGCGATGTCGCGGGCCGTCACCGAGCCGTACAACTGGCCGCTGTCGCCGGCCTGGCGGATCAGCACGACCTTGAACCCGTCGAGCCGGGCCGCGAGCGTTTCCGCCTGCTCGCGCTTGTCCAGGTTGGCCGCCTCGAGGTCGGCGCGCTGCTCCTCGAAGCGCTTGCGGTTCTCCTCGGTCGCTCGCACGGCCTTCTTGTTCGGCAACAGGAAGTTGCGGGCGTATCCGGGCCGCACCTTCACCACATCGCCGATCTGACCGAGCTTGGCCACCCGTTCCAACAGGATAACGTCCATGATGCGAGCCCTCAGCTGTTTGCCGGCGCACCGAAGCGCCGTCTTACCCCGGCCCATTGCTCGGCGAGCCCGAGCGCGGAGACGACGACGCTCGCGCTGATGAAGAATACGATCAGTATGGTATAAAACACGACCAGAACAAGCCGTCTCGCCGAAAAGCGCCGCGCGATACAATGAACGACGGACAGGCCCAGGAAAAAGTAAGGGACGGCAAAGATCACGACCAGGTTTCGGGCCACGTACTCGAAATCGCCGCCCGCTACGAGCGCGACGACCGCGGTCGTGACGAGGATCCAGGAGAACCACTCGGGCAGGGTCAGGCCCGACCAGCGTGGGGTCGGCTGGATGTTCCACCCTCGGCTCGAGAGCATGGCCTGTGCGATCGTGGCGTTGACGATCAGCATGAGCATCCATGTCGCCCCGAAGCCACCGGCGAACAAGGGCGACAGATGTTCAACCAGGGCGGAGCGGTTGTCGGCGTCCAGCTGCGGCATGGTTGCGGTCAGCGCGGCGTCGATCAGCGCCCTGACGGAGGCCTCGATGCCGGTCGCGCCGCCCGACAGCATGACCGCGGCAACGGCAAGCAGCGCCGCCATCAGCGCCAGCGAGCAGAGGATAGCGCCGACGGCCGGAGGCGTCACCGCCGCCGGCTGTCCCGACGCCGTCCGGGGACCGATCGCCTGGCGGACCACGATCCACGACGGCACCGCGTGGATGCCGCCGTAGATGCCGGCCGCGGGCACGCCGCCGAGACCCGCGGCGGCGACCAGGCCGGTGGCGCAGGCGATGAGGCCAGCCGTCACCCCGAGGCCGAGCCCCACCATCAGCAGCGGCAGGGGAGCGAAATAGGCGAGAACGGTGCCCAAAGGCGAGCCGGTCAGCGCCGCCAGCGAGGCGGCAGCGCTGAGGCTGCCGCCGCCGATTGCGATCACCGTCGGGCTCACCTGCCGAGGCTCCCGGCGCGGCCGGCGCCGATCGTCCTCAGACGTCGGTCATCCGTCCGGCAGCCGCAGGCGACGCTCTGCCGCACCGGCGCCTCATTTCACCAAGTAGGGTATCAAGGCGAGGAAGCGGGCGCGCTTGATCGCCCGTGCGAGCTCTCGCTGCTTCTTCGCCGAGACGGCGGTGATCCGGCTGGGGACGATCTTTCCCCGCTCCGACGTGAAGCGTTGCAGGAGCTTGATGTCCTTGTAGTCGATCTTCGGCGCGGTGGGCCCCGAGAACGGGCAGGTTTTCCTGCGGCGAAAGAAAGGGCGGCGACCGTTGCTCACGGTTCGATTCCTTTGCTGTCGGCCCTTTCAGGCGCCTCGGCTCGCACTCCGCCACCCGTCGCGTCGGCATGCCGGTCGTGAAACCCGCCGCCCCGGAAGCGACCTTCCCGTCGGCCTCGTTCCTCGCCTCGACCGGCCCGGCCCTGCAGCACCGCCGACGGCTTCTCGTCAAGCTCGTCGACCCGGATCGTCAGATGCCGAAGGATGTCCTCGTTGATGCGCATCTGGCGTTCCATCTCGTGGACCGCGGGCGGCGGCGCATCGATGTTGAACAGGACGTAATGGCCCTTGCGGTTCTTCTTGATCCGATACGCAAGGCTGCGCAGACCCCAGAGCTCGCGCTTGGTGACGCGCCCCCCCTGGCTCTCGACGACGCTGGCGAAGGTGTCGGCAAGGGCTTCCACCTGCGCGGCGGAGATGTCCTGCCGCGCAATGAACACGTTCTCGTAATAAGGCACCCGATGTCTCTCCCTCAGGATTCTCTCAGCCCGCGTCGGCAGGCATAGCCGGCACGCGACCGGCAAGGAGACCGCGCGCGCACTATACATAAGAAGCGACGCGGCGCAAGCCCAGCCCCCGGACGCGGGATCGTCGCTCTCGCCCACTGGCACAAGCGCCGTCGGCGGCCGACGAACGTTGGCCAGGGACCCGATCTGGGCCATAATCGCCCGCAAGCGAGACCGGGCCCCCGGGGCATCGCGGACAAGGCCGGTGGAGGAGGCGAGGAATGGCTGACAGAGAGGCGTTCGTGCTGTCCGTCGACGGCGGCGGCATCCGCGGCATCATTCCCTGCGTGGTGCTGATCGCGCTCGAGAAGCGGCTCCAGGCCCTGGGCAAGACCAAACCGCTCTACCGCTACTTCCACCTCATCGGCGGCACGTCGACCGGCGGCATCATCGCCGCCGGCCTCGCCGCGCCGCGGCCGGGCTTTCCGGATCAACCGGCGCTGGCGCCGGACCGCCTCCTCGAACTCTACGAGCGCCAGGGGGAGCGCATCTTCAGCCGGGACCGGCGCCAGCGCATCCGCGAAGCGGTCAAGGATGCGCGGATGCTGATCGGGCCGGCCTATGATCCGGCCAATCTCAAGGCCGAGCTGATCCGCTATCTCGGCTCGGAGACGACAACGCGCGCGGCGCTGACCCATGTGATGCTGACCGCGTACGACATCGCGCTGCGCAAGACCCTGTTCATCACCAACACCGCCGCCGAAGACGACGAGTATCGCTTCTGGGAGGCGGCGATGGCGACGTCGGCCGCGCCCACCTATTTCCCGCCGGCCTTCGTCGAGAACCTGACGCGGCAGCGCAAGGAAGCCCTGATCGACGGCGGCGTGTTCGCCAACGATCCCGCCCAGTGCGCCTACAACGAGGCCCAGAAGCTGGGCCACGACGCTCAGGCGATCACCGTCGTCTCCCTCGGCACCGGCTATCAGAACCGGCCCTACTATTACATCGACGCCAAGACGTGGGGACCGCTCAACTGGATCAACCCGGGGCTCGGCAACCCCTTGATCTCGATCTTCATGGATGGCCAGGCCGACGCCACCGGCTACCACCTGGACCGGCTCCTCAACCCGCCGGCAGGGCCTCGGCGGTATTATCGCATCGACGGCGAGCTGGTCGGCGCCAACGAGGACATGGACGACGCGAGTCCCAAGAACACGGCTGCGCTGAGGAGGCTTGGCGAGCGCATCGCGGCGGACCATGCCGCCGATCTGGACGCCATCGCCGGCCGCCTGCAGGAGATCGACGTGCGACCTTGAGGGGGCGGCGCGAAGGGAGTTCCGCGAGGAGGTCGGGGCGGCGCCCGAGGGGATCCATCACGCTCGGACGGCACGCAGGCAGGAGAGCGGCCAGCTCGTTCGGGTGTGGGCGGTGGCCGGCGATGTCGATCCCGTTCGCGTGAGCAGCAACGCCTTCGAGACGGAGTGGCCGCCCCGGTCCGGAACCCTCTGCATGGTCCCCGAGGTCGACCGCGCGGCATGGTTCTCCCTCGACGCCGCTCGAGACAAGATCCACAGGGGGCCGCTCGGTGTTCTCGAGGAGCTGGACGAACCCGTGAACGCCGGTGCGCCCGCATCGCCGGCGGATGCCGGGTGCTTCGCCCAGAGACGCGAAACGGGCGGCCTTGCGGCCGCCCGTGCCGAACGCGTCGCGGCCGGCGCTCAGAAGTCCATGTCGCCCATGCCACCCATGCCGCCGCCGCCGGGCATCGGCGGGGTCTCCTTCTTCGGCTTCTCGGCGACCATGGCTTCGGTGGTGATCAGGAGCCCGGCCACCGACGCGGCGTCCTGCAAGGCGAGGCGCACCACCTTGGTCGGATCGATGACGCCGGCTTCGTTCAGGTTGCAGTACTTGTCCTCCTGGGCGTCGAAGCCCCAGTCGGTGTCGCTCTGCTCGAGAAGCTTGCCGACAACCACGGCACCGTCGGCGCCGGCGTTCTCGGCGATCTGCCGGGCCGGCCATTGCAGGGCGCGGCGGACGATATCGACGCCGACCCGCTGGTCGTTGTTGGCCGGACTGAGCGCGTCCAAGGCCCTGATCGAGTAAAGGAGCGCCACGCCGCCGCCGGCCACGATGCCCTCCTCGACCGCGGCGCGGG
>CAYQSU010000079.1:0-7905 GCA_964420325.1 uncultured Rhodospirillaceae bacterium
CGCCGAGCTGGATGACGCCGGACTCGATCATCTCGTGATAGAGGTCGTTGCCCTCGCGGGTGCGCTCGCCGACCCCGGCGAACACCGAGTAGCCGCCGTGGGCCTTGGCGATGTTGTTGATCAGCTCCATGATGATCACGGTCTTGCCGACGCCGGCGCCCCCGAACAGACCGACCTTTCCGCCTTTCGGATAGGGCTCGATGAGGTCGATGACCTTGATGCCGGTGACCAGGATCTCGGTCTCCGTCGCCTGATCGAGGAACGTCGGCGCCAGCCGGTGGATCGGAAACCGCTTCTTGGTTTCGATCGGCCCGCGCTCGTCGACGGGCTCGCCGGTGACGTTCATGATCCGCCCCAGCGTCTCCGGTCCGACCGGCACGCTGATCGGCTCGCCGGTGTCGACGACCTTCTGACCGCGCACCAGGCCGTCGGTGGTGTCCATCGCCACCGTCCGCACCGTGTTCTCGCCGAGATGCTGCGCGACCTCGAGCACCAGCGTCCGGCCGTTCATGTCCACGTACAGCGCGTTGAGGATCTTCGGCAGATCCTGCTCCGCCTCGAACCGCACGTCGACGACGGCGCCCAACACCTGCGTCACACTCCCGACTACGTTTGTCGTCATCGCATCTGCTCCCGTGGCATCGCTTCATTCGGCATGGCCGGCCGGCCTACACCGCCTCGGCACCGGAGATGATTTCGATCAGCTCCTTGGTAATGGCCGCCTGTCGCGTTCGATTGTAGGTCAAGGTCAGGCGGTCGATCAGCTCGCCGGCGTTGCGGGTGGCGTTGTCCATGGCGGTCATCCGGGCGCCCTGTTCGGACGCGTAGCTCTCGAGGAGGGAACCGAAGATCTGAACGGAGACGTTGGCGGGCAGGAGCGCCGCCAACAGCTGGTCCTCGCTCGGCTCGAGCTCGTAGGTGGCCGCCGACAGCGCCCCCTCCTCGTCCGCCTCGGCGCCCCGTTCCGGGATCGGGAACGGGATCAGCTGCTTCACCGTCACCTGCAGGGACATCGCCGACTTGAAGGTGGTGTAGACGAGGGTGCACACGTCGAACTCGCCGGCGTCGAACATGTTTCGCACACGCCTCGCGATATCACGAGCGGGTCCGAACTGGGCGCCGGCCCGGGTCACGTTCTCGATCGTGTCGACGATCATCCCGCCGAAGCGGCGGCGAAGACCGTCCCGCCCCTTCTTGCCGATGCAGAGGAACTTGACCTGCTTTCCGTCCTCGATCAGGCGCTCCGCGCGCCGGCGGGCTTGGCGGACGACGTTGACGTTGTAGCCGCCGCAGAGGCCGCGGTCGGCGGTGACGACGAGGAGCAGATGCACCGCCTCCCTGCCGGTGCCCGCAAGCAGCTTCGGCGCCATCTCGACGCTGGGCAGGCTCGCGATCAGGTCGGTCAGCATCCGCTCCATGCCCCGGGCATAGGGCCGGCCCTCATGGGCCGACAGTTCCGCGCGCTTCAGCTTGGATCCCGCGACCATCTTCATCGCCGACGTGATCTTCTGCGTCGACCGCACGCTGGAGAGCCGTTTCCTCAGATCCTTCAGGCTTGCCATGCCGGGCTCGTTCCCTGTCCCCTGGTCCGTTCAGGCCGTACTCAGGCGAAGGCCTTGCTGAAGCGATCGAGGAAGTTCGTGAGCTTCTTCTCGGTCTCTGCCGTGAGCTCCTTTTCCGTGCGGATGGCGTCGAGGATGTCGGCGCCGTTGGCGCGGATGCTGTCGAGGAGCGCCGCCTCGAAGCGGCCCACCTGCTCGATGGCGATCGGGTCGAGATAGCCGCGGACGCTGGCGAAAATGACCACGACCTGCTCCTCGACCGGACAGGGCATGAACTGTCCCTGCTTGAGGACCTCCGTCAGCCGCGCGCCGCGTGCGAGCAGGCGGATGGTCGCCTGGTCGAGGTCGGCCGCGAACTGGGAGAACGCCGCCATCTCGCGGTACTGCGCGAGCTCCAGCTTGATCCGGCCGGCCACCTGCTTCATCGCCTTGATCTGGGCGGCGGAGCCGACGCGGCTCACCGAGATGCCGACGTTCACCGCCGGTCGGATGCCCTTGTAGAACAGCTCGCCTTCGAGAAAGATCTGGCCGTCGGTGATCGAGATCACGTTCGTCGGGATGTACGCCGAGACGTCGCCGGCCTGGGTCTCGATCACCGGAAGCGCCGTCAGCGAGCCCGAACCGTTGTCGGCGTTGAGCTTGGCCGCCCGCTCAAGCAACCGCGAATGGAGATAGAAGACGTCGCCGGGGTAGGCCTCGCGGCCCGGCGGGCGCCTCAACAGCAGCGACATCTGTCGGTAGGCCACCGCCTGCTTGGACAGATCGTCGTAGAAGATGACCGCATGCATGCCGTTGTCGCGGAAGTACTCGCCGATGGTGCAGCCGACGTAGGGCGCGAGGTACTGCAGCGGCGCCGGCTCGGATGCCGTGGCCGCGACCACGCAGGAGTAGTCCATGGCCTCGTGGTCCTGCAGGATCTTGACGAACTGCGCGACCGAGGACCGCTTCTGTCCGACCGCAACGTAGATGCAGTAGAGCTTGTCGGCTTCGCTGGCCGCCTGCTCGTTGATGCGCTTCTGGTTGAGGATGGTATCGAGGATGATCGCCGTCTTGCCGGTCTGGCGGTCGCCGATGATCAGCTCGCGCTGGCCGCGGCCGATCGGGATCAGGCAGTCGATCGCCTTGATGCCGGTCTGCACCGGCTCGTGCACCGATCGGCGCGGGATGATGCCGGGCGCCTTGACGTCGACGTGACGCATCTCGGCAGCCTTGATCGGCCCCTTGCCGTCGATCGGATGTCCGGTGCCGTCGACGACGCGGCCGAGCATCTCCTTGCCGACCGGCACCTCGACGATCGCGCCCGTGCGCTTGACCGTGTCGCCCTCGCGGATGTTGCGGTCGTCGCCGAGGATGACGACGCCGACGTTGTCCTCCTCGAGGTTGAGCGCCATGCCGATGATGCCGCCCGGAAACTCGACCATCTCCCCCGCCTGGACGTTGTCCATGCCGTACACTCGGGCGATGCCGTCGCCGACCGAGAGCACGGTGCCGATCTCCGCGACCTCGGCCTCGGTGCCGAACTCGGCGATCTGCTTCTTGATGATGGACGAGATTTCCGCGGCGCGGATTTCCATTATCCAACCCCTTTCATGGCAAGGCGCAATCTCTGCAGCTTGGTGCGCAGGGAACTGTCGACCATCTGCGAGCCGACCTTGACGATGAGCCCACCGAGAAGACCGGGGTCGACGCGGTCGGCGAGCGCCACGTCGGAGCCGGTGATGCGCTTAAGGGCGGCGCTGATCGCCTTCAGTTGCGTCTGGGTCAGCTTCTTCGCCGAGATCACCTCGGCGGCGGTTTCGCCTCGCCGCTCGGCCAGGATGTCGCGAAAGGCCCTGATGACCCCCGGCAACGCGAACAGGCGCCGGTTGCGGGACAGCAGTCCCGCGAAGCGGCGGGTCAGGTCGTGCATCTCGGCCGCGGCCGCGAGCGCCGCCATGGCCCGCGCCTGATCGTTGCGCGAGATCGCCGGTGACCGCACCAGACGCCGGAGATCGGCGCTTTCGCGGATCATCTGGTCCAGGCGCAACAGATCCTGCTCGACCTGATCGAGAGCCTTGCCCTCGGTCGCGAGCTCGAACAGAGCCGTCGCATACCGCTCGGCAAGACCGCCGGATTCCTTGGACCGAGATGGCACCCGCGACCCCCTTCAGCGCATTCGTTGCCGGACCGGGAAGGGACGCGCGTTACGGGGAAACCTGCGCGCGAACCGTTCTGCCCCACGAAGAGCCTGTTCTCTAACACAGCCATCCTGGCCTTGCAACCCGACTCCCCGGACGCTGACGGCGCGGCAAGACAAGGAGAAACAACCGGCGCGAGGGGGTCGAGGCGGCGGCATCCGGGACCGCGATCCCGGCTGGCGATGGCGCCGTCCGCGCCCCTGTGCGCCGGGGTTTCGGCGCGCTGTCTAAACCATAGATTGAAGGCTTCGCACTCACTCGCCGCTTCAAAGAAAGCTGTAGGGATCGACGTCCACCTGCACGCGCGTCGAGCGGGAAAGGCTCGCCGACGCGAGCCAGCGTCGCAGCGTCGCCGACAGGGCGAACCCCTTGTCGGCCTTGACCAGCAGGCGGCGGCGGTGGCGGCCGCGCAGGAGCGCGAGAGGGGCGGGCGCGGGCCCCAGCACCGCCATCCCGTCGATCCTCGGTGCCGCCCTTGCCAGCGCCCGGGCGGCGGCGTCGGCGACGCGCTCGTCCGGGTCCGAGACGATGATGGCGGCAAGCCGGCCGAACGGCGGCAACCGCGCCTGCCGGCGGTCATCGATCTCGGCCGCGAGGAACGCGTCTCGGTCGCCGCGGGCGAGCGCGGCGATCACCGGATGCTCGGGCATGTGGGTCTGCAGGACGACCCGGCCGGGCCGCTCGGCGCGGCCGGCGCGGCCGGCCACCTGGGACAGGAGCTGATACGTCCGCTCGGCGGCCCTGAGGTCGCCGCCGCCGAGGCCGAGATCGGCGTCGACCACGCCGACCAGGGTCAACAGCGGGAAGTGATAGCCCTTGGCGACGATCTGCGTGCCGATCACCAGATCGACGGCATGGCTCTCCATCCGCTGCACCAGATCGGCGGCGGCCCTGGGGCCGGTCAGCGTGTCGCTGGTCGCGAGCGCAACGCGGGCCTCGGGGCACACCGAAGCGATCTCCTCGGCCACCCTCTCGACGCCCGGGCCGCAGCCGGCGAGGCTGTCTTCGGCGCCGCACGCCGGACACGCCCCGGGCAGCGCCTCGGCATGGCCGCAGTGATGGCAGACGAGGCGTCCGACCAGCCGGTGCTCGACCAGCCACGCCGTGCAGTTGGGACAGCGGATGCGGAAGCCGCAGCGTCGACACAGCGTCAAGGGCGCGTAGCCGCGGCGATTGAGAAACAGCATGGCCTGGGAGCCGCCGGCGAGCGCATCGCCGAGCGCCGTCCTGAGCGTCGGCGAGAGGAAGCCGCCGCGGGGCGGCGGATCGGCCCTAAGATCGACGACGTCGACGGCGGGCGGCGCCGTCGCGGCGTGGCGGTCGGGGAGATGGACGCACCGGTAACGTCCCTCGTCGGCGTTGACCAGCGTCTCCAGGGATGGCGTCGCCGACACCAGGACCGCCGGCAGGTCGCCCAGTCGTGCGCGCACGACGGCCATGTCGCGGGCGTTGTAGGCGACGCCGTCGTCCTGCTTGAACGACGCGTCGTGCTCCTCGTCGACGATGATCAGCCCGAGCCGCGGAAACGGCAGGAACAGGGCCGAGCGCGCGCCGACGACGACCGGTACCCGGCCCTCGGCGACGGCACGCCAGGTGCGCCGGCGATAGGCATCGCCGAGATCCGAGTGCCACTGCGCCGGCGCCGCCCCGAACCGCTCGCCAAACCGCGTCAGCCACTGGGCGCCGAGGGCGATCTCGGGCAGCAGCACCAGCGTCTGCAGGCCCTGTTCGAGCGCGTTGGATATCGCTTCGAAGTAGACTTCGGTCTTGCCCGATCCGGCGACGCCGTCGACCACGGTCACCGCGAATCCGCGGCCGACGGCGCCTCTCAACCGCTCGGCAGCGGCAGCCTGCGCCGGCGACAGCGCCGGTCCCGGTCGCCGCCAGTCCGGCGGCACCGTGTCGTCCTGGCCAGCGTCAATGCGCATCAGCACGCCGGCCTTCGTCAGCGCGCCGACGACCGACGGCCCGACGCCCGCCTGGCGCGCCAGGTCCGAAGCCGTCCGCGGTCGCCCGTCGGCCAGCACCGCGACGACACGGCGGCGGGCATCCGTCCAGCGGATGTCCTCCCGGGCCGGCTCGGCCAGGCGAAAGGCAGGGGCGGTCCGCGGCGCGCGCAGGGCACCGGCACCGCTCATCGCCATCCGCAGCACGGTGCCGGCGGGATGCACGGTATACGCGGCCACCCATTCGACGAAGCGGCGGGAGACCGCCGGCAGCGGCGGCGAATCGTAGCAGTGGCCGATGCTCTTCAGCCGGTCTTCGGGCACCGCATCCTGGCCCGGTCCCCACACCACGCCAGTGAGCTCGCGTCTCGCGAACGGCACCCGGACGAAGCTGCCGTCCTCGACGACGATGCCTGCGGGAACGCGGTAGGCGTACGTTCCGGCGAGCGGCAGCGGCAGCATCACCTCGACCCGCTCGCCGCCGGCATGGCGGCCCGGCAAGGAGGAACCGGCGTCTCGACCATTCGACATGGCTCTGAGTTTAGCCGTTAGCGCAAGACCTGCGAATCTGCTATAGGCGCGAGCCATGACGACCAGGAGAGCGAAAGGTCGGCCGCAGCGGAGCGATCCTGCCGCCGGCGCGCTGTCGACCGAGCAGGTTTCCGCCTATCTGCTCGAGCATCCGGAGTTCTTCACCGAGCATCCCGACCTCCTGATGATGCTGGCACCGCCGGCCCGATGGAGCGGCGATTCGGTGGTCGACCTGCAGAAGTTCATGGTCGACACCCTCCGCGAGGAGCTGGACGGCCTCCGCAACTGCACGCAGGAGGTGATCGAAACCAGCCGCGCGAACATGACCAACCAGACGCGGACCCACGCCGCCGTCCTCGCCCTCTTGACGGCGAGCGATCTCGAGCGGTTCGTGCGTATCGTCCACGACGACCTCACGCTCCTCCTCGACGTCGACGCCGCCGCGCTTGCCTTCGAGCCCGGGTCCTTGCGCGGCGCCGACGGCCTCGATGTCCAGCGTCTTGCGGAAACCGACGTCGACCGCTGGATCGGCCGCGGGCAGGAGGTCGTGCTGATCGACGACATCTCGGACGACGGTGCCGTGTTCGGCGCCGCCGCCGGCCTCGTGCGATCGGCGGCGCTGGTGCGCCTCAGGCCGGGCGAAACCGCGCCCGAGGGCATGCTGGCCCTGGGTTCCCGGCATCAGGGGATGTTCCATCCGGGACAGGGGACCGAGCTTCTGCGTTTCCTCGCCCGCGTCGTGGAGCGATGCCTGGAACGCCTGCTCGCCGCCGGCGCCTGAAGACGGACGCTTCGGCGTCGCCGGATGTCGCCGCCGCCGCCGCCGCCTGGCTCTCTTGGCTCGCCGACGAGCGGCGGGCCGCAGGCAACACCGGGGACGCCTACGGCCGCGATCTCGAGACGTTTCTCGGCTTCCTGTGCCGACATCTCGGCCGCCCGCCCGGGCTCGCCGAGTTGCGGGCGCTGACGCCCGCGGACTTCCGCTCCTACCTCGCCGACAGCGCCGCCGGCGGCTTGGCCAGGTCCTCGATCGCCCGGTCGCTCGCCGCCGTGCGCGGTTTCTTCCGCTTTCTCGACCGACGGGGGTTCGTCCACAACGCCGCCGTGCGCACGCTGCGCACGCCGAGGGTGCCGATGTCGGTGCCGAAGGCGCTCACCGTCGCCGACGCCCGCGGCGTCATCGAGACCGCCGCCGATCTCAGCGATGCCGCCTGGGTGGCGCTCCGCGACGTCGCCCTGTTCACGTTTCTCTACGGCTGCGGCCTCAGGATCGGCGAGGCGTTGAGCCTGCGACGCAAGGACGTGCCGGCGGGCGACACCATGGTGGTCACCGGCAAGGGCGGCAAGCAGCGGCTGGTGCCGGTGCTCGCCGTCGTCCGCGAGGCCCTCGGCGCCTATCTGGCGGTATGCCCGCATGCGGTCGCAGCCGACGCCCCGCTGTTCGTCGGCATCCGCGGCGGTCCCCTCAATGCCGGCGTGGTGCAGCGGCAGATGCGCCGGCTGCGGGCGCTCCTGGGCCTGCCGGAGACGGCGACGCCGCACGCGCTGCGTCACAGCTTCGCCACCCACCTGCTTGCCGGCGGCGGCGATCTCAGGACCATCCAGGAGCTGCTCGGCCACGCCTCGCTGACGACGACGCAGCGCTACACCGACGTCGATGTCGCCCGGCTCGCCGCCGTCCATGGCGCC
>CAYQSU010000079.1:8005-13079 GCA_964420325.1 uncultured Rhodospirillaceae bacterium
GGGTCCGGCGTAGCGGTCGACCAGCATCCGCAGCCCCGGCATGTAGGTCGCAGCGAGCGCCGCCCCCGCCAGCGCCCGCAGCGCCAGCGCCGACCAGAAGCCGTCGGCGAACAGGGCGAAGCCGGCCGCCGCGCCGGCCGCCGTGGCGGCACCGGCGACGTAGACGAGACGCGCATCGACGCGGTCGGTCAACGCCACCAGGACCGGCGCGCCGAGGGCATAGCCGGCGAAGTAGATGCCGGCGATCCAGCCCGCCTCGGTGTTGCTGAGCCCCCATTCGGCGACGAAAGTCGGCAGCAGCGCCGGAAACGCGAACACGCCCAGCATGGTGAGCACCTCCGCGGCGCACACGGAGGCAATCAATGGCCCGCCTCGGGTCATGCCCGCCGACGGCGGTTGAGGCGACGGACGAGGTCCCTGGCGCGCTCGGCACCGCGGTCGAACGTCGCCGCCCACTCCGGATGCCGGTGTCTCAGCCGCCGGAGCCGTTCCTTCGCCCACGGCGATTCCTGTGACAGGATGGCAAGGCCGATGGCCAGGAACAGCACCCCCTGCAGGATGGGCAGGACCAGGCCGACGACGCCGAGAACGACGAACGCCCAGCCGACCGCCAGCTTAAGCCACCGTTTCATCGCGATCGGAGGTGGCTGCACCCGTGACCGGCTAGATGTGGATGGCACGGCCGGCGACCGCCAGCGCCGCCTCCTTGATCGCCTCGCTCAGGCCCGGATGACCGTGCGAGGAGCGCGCGACGTCCTCGGCGGAGCCGCCGAACTCGATGGCGACGACCAGCTCCTGGATCAGGTCCCCGGCCTCCGGTCCGACGATGTGGGCGCCGAGAAGGCGGTCGGTCCTGGCGTCGGCGAGAAGCTTGACGAAGCCCTCGGTGTGGGCATTGCAGCGCGCGCGGGAGTTGGCGGTGAAAGGGAACCTGCCCACCCGATACTCGACGCCGTCCTCCTTGAGCTGCTCCTCGGTGCGGCCGGCAGCCGCCACCTCCGGCCACGTGTAGACGACGCCGGGAATGGCCTCGTAGTTGACGTGGCCGGCCTCGCCGGCGATCAGCTCGGCGACGGCGACGCCCTCCTCCTCGGCTTTGTGCGCCAGCATCTTGCCGCCGATCACGTCGCCGATGGCATAGATGCCGGCGACGCTGGTCTGGTAGTGCTTGTCGACCTTGACGAAGCCGCGGTTGTCGGCCTCGACGCCGACCGTCTCCAGGCCGAGCCCCTCGGTATACGGTCGGCGGCCGACGGCGACGAGCACGGCGTCGACCTCCATGGTCTCGGCGTCGCCGCCGTCGACCGGCACGACGGTCAGGCGCACGCCGGCCCCCGTCCGCTCGGCCGCCGTCACCTTGCTCTTGAGGCGGAACTCCAGCCCCTGTCTCTTCAGGATCTTCAGCATCTGGCGCGAGACCTCTGCGTCCATGCCGGCGAGGATCTGGTCGAGGAACTCGACGACCGTGACCTTGGCGCCGAGCCTGCGCCACACCGTGCCGAGTTCGAGGCCGATGTAGCCCGCGCCGACGACGACCATGGTCCTTGGCACGCGGTCGAGAGCGAGGGCGCCCGTCGAGCTCACGATGCGCTCCTCGTCGATGTCGATCCCGGGCAGCGTAACGACGTCCGAGCCCGTCGCGATGACGATGCTCTCCGCCTTCAGCGTCCTCGCCTCGCCGCCGTTCCCCGGCGTCACTGCGACCGTGTCGGCGGCCGCGAGCCGGCCGGCGCCGACCAGGTAGTCCACCTTGTTCTTCCGGAACAGAAGCTCGATGCCCTTGGTCAGGCCGCCGACGACGTCGTCCTTGCGCTTCATCATCGCCGCCAGGTCGAGCTCCAGGCCGCCGGCCTTGACGCCGTGCCGCTCGAGTTCGTGGGCGCTCGTCTCGAACAGGTGCGAGGACTGCAACAGCGCCTTCGAGGGGATGCAGCCGATATTGAGGCAGGTGCCGCCGAGCGCTCCCCGCTTCTCCACGCAGGCCGTCTTCAGGCCGAGCTGCGCCGCACGGATGGCCGCGACGTAGCCTCCCGGTCCGCCGCCGACGATGATCACGTCGTAACTCGCATCTGTCATGGCGTCCGCCCTCGTTCCCGCCGGTCCCGTTCCGACCGCAACCTTAGAACAACCGCCGCCGGAAGGCCACACGCGCCCGCCCGAACGTGCTACACTTGAACGTTGACGCGCCGCGCAACGACAGGGAGGGGACGCCCAGATGGATGCCGCAATGCTCGCCGCCTGTGACGAAACGCTCAACCGCTACCTCCGGCTCTCGAGCTTCCCGGTGGCGGTCCGGTTCCTCGAGAGCTGGGACGAGGTGCCGCCGCGCGCCAAGCGACCGCTCAAGGACATGAACAACCGCTTCACCACCTGCCAGGCGATCTCGATGTCGCGCCGCTTCGGCTGGGTGATCGCGCTCGGCGCCGAGGATTCGAGCTGCGTTCTCGGCGCGATGGCACTCGGCATCGAGAAGCGCCTGCCCCACTACCTCGAAGGCAACCTGTGCGTCGACCTCTACACCGAGAGCCTCGCGGCCGGGCGCCTCAGCGAGGAGAGCGTGCCGAAGCTGCCCGAGGGCGCTTACGTCGGCGTGGTGACCGCGCCGCTCAACCGCGCCGGCTTCGAGCCCCACTCGATCGTCGTCTACGGCAACGGCGCCCAGATCATGCGCCTCGGCCAGGCCTACCTGTGGAAACGGGGCGGAACCCTCAGCAGCGCCTTTCGCGGCCGCATCGACTGCGCCGACCTCGCCATCGCGCCGGTGATCACGGGCGAGCCGCAGATGATCGTGCCGTGCACCGGCGATCGCATCTTCGGCCAGGTCCAGGATCACGAGGTGGCGTTCAGCTTTCCGTTCTCGCTGATGGACGAAATCCTGGAAGGTCTCGAGGCGACCCACAAGGCCGGCGCCGCCCGTTACCCGGTCACCAACTGGCTCAACTACACCGGCGGCTTTCCCAAGTCCTACGACGACTATCGCAGGATGCTCGACGCAGCCGGATCGCAGGAGTCGCCCTGAGGCCTTCAGACGGCGAGCAGGATTCGCTGCGGATCCTCCACGCACTCCTTGACGCGGACCAGGAACGACACCGCCTCGCGGCCGTCGATGATGCGGTGGTCGTAAGAGAGCGCCACGTACATCATCGGCCGTGCCGCGATCGAACCGTCGGCCAGGACGACCGGCCGCTGTTCGATCTTGTGCATGCCGAGGATGCCCGACTGCGGCGGATTGAGGATCGGCGTCGACAGCAGCGAGCCGAACACGCCGCCGTTGGTGATGGTGAACGTGCCGCCCTGCATCTCCTCGATCTTCAGCCGGCCCTCGCGGGCGCGCTTGCCGAAGTCGGCGATCCTGGCCTCGATCTCGGCGACGCCGAGCGCATCGCAGTCGCGGACGACCGGAACCACGAGGCCCTGCGGCGAGGCGACGGCGATGGCGATGTCGTAATGGTTCTTGTAGACGATGTCCTCGCCGTCGATCTCGGCGTTGACGGCGGGGAACTCCTTCAGCGCGGTGACGCACGCCTTGCAGAAGAGCGACATGATGCCGAGGCGGGCGCCGTGCTTCTTCTCGAACTCGTCGCGGTAGCGCGCCCGCAGCGCGTCGGCGGCGGTCATGTCGATCTCGTTGAAGGTGGTGAGCATGGCCGCGGTGGTCTGCGCCTGCTTCAGACGGGCGGCGACCATCTGCCGCAACCGCGTCATGCGCACGCGCTCCTCGCGGGGAACCGCCCGCCGCGCCGGCAACTCGACGACCTCGGCCGGCGCCTTCGCCGGCGGCGCCTCTCTCCTCGTCGCGCCGCCCTCGGCGACGAAGGCGAGGACGTCGCCCTTGGTCAGCCTGCCGTCCTTGCCGGTCGCCGGGATCCGCCGGGCATCGAGGCGGTGCTCCTCGACCAGCTTGCGCACCGCCGGCGAGAGAGGAGCCGGCGCCGCCGAGGGCGCAGGCTCGCGCGTCGGCTCGGCGGGCACGGGCGGTGCCTTGGCCTCCGGCGCAGGTGAGGCGGCCGCGGCGCCTTCGGCGATCAGGCCGAGGAGGCCGCCCACCGCCACCTCCGAGCCTTCCGGCGCTGCGATCTCCGCCAACGTTCCGCCGACCGGCGCGTTGACCTCCAGCGTCACCTTGTCGGTCTCCAGCTCGCAGATCGGCTCGTCGGCCGCCACCGAGTCGCCCACCGCCTTGAACCACTTGGCGACCGTGGCCTCCGTCACCGACTCGCCCAGGGTCGGCACCTTGATCTCCGTCGTCATCGTCTCCTCGGCTCCGCTGCGGGGATGCTGTATCGGCGGCTACCGCGATGGCCTGCGGAAGGGCTGCGGGATGGCCGCGATGTCGGCCGCGAGCGCCTGCTCGACGATCGCCCGCTGCTCCTCCAGATGCGTCTTGTGGAGCCCGGTCGCCGGCGACGCCGCGGCCTTGCGGCCGACGTAGGTCGGCACGACACGCTCGCGTTCCAGCTCCTCGAGGATGTTGATCAGCCGAGGCAGCACGAAGGTCCATGCGCCCATGTTGGCCGGCTCCTCCTGGCACCAGACGACCTCGGCGTTGCCGTAGCGCCAGATCCGCTCCATCACCGTCTGCCGGGGCCAGGGGTAGAGCTGCTCGACCCGGACCAGGGCGACGTCGTCGATGCCGCGCCGCCGGCGTTCCTCGACCAGGTCGTAGTAGATCTTGCCGGAGCAGAGCACCAGCCGCTTGACGCTGGCCTCGGCGGCAAGCTCGTCGGTTTCGGGAAGCACCCGGCGGAATCGGGTTCCGGGACCCATGTCGTCGAGCGTCGAGATCACGAGCTTGTGCCGGAGCAAGGACTTCGGCGAGAACACCACCAACGGCTTGCGGTAGTTGCGGCGGATCTGCCGGCGGAGAGCGTGGAAGTAGTTGGCCGGCGTGGTGCAGTTGACGACCTGGATGTTGTCCTCGGCGCACAGCTGCAGATAGCGCTCGGGCCGCGCCGACGAATGCTCCGGCCCCTGCCCCTCGTAGCCGTGCGGCAGCAAGAGCACCAGACCGGAGAGCCTGAGCCACTTCGATTCCGCCGAGGCGATGAACTGGTCGATGATGACCTGGGCGCCG
>CAYQSU010000080.1:0-13039 GCA_964420325.1 uncultured Rhodospirillaceae bacterium
GGACCACCTCCATCTCGAACTCCTTCCAGCCGAGCACCGATTCCTCGATCAGCACCTGGCCGGTGGGCGACGCCGCCAGCCCGCCGAGGACGACGCGGTCGAACTCCTCCGCGTTGTAGGCGATGCCGCCGCCGGTGCCGCCGAGGGTGAAGGACGGCCGGATGATCACCGGCAGGCCGGTCAGGGACAGCACGTCGCGGGCTTCGTCGAGCGATCGCACGGTGCGGCTCTGGGGGCAGGCGAGCCCGATCCGGGTCATCGCGTCATGGAACAGCTGGCGGTCCTCCGCCTTGGCGATCACCTCGGACCGGGCGCCGATCATCTCGACGCCGAACCGGGCCAGCGTCCCCGCCTGCTCGAGCTCCATCGCCACGTTCAGCGCGGTCTGGCCGCCCATCGTCGGCAACAAGGCGTCCGGCCGCTCGCGTTCGATGATCCGGGCGACGAGGTTGGCGGTGATCGGCTCGATGTACGTCGCATCGGCGAGGCCCGGATCGGTCATGATCGTCGCCGGGTTGGAGTTGACCAGGATCACCCGATAGCCCTCGGCCTTCAGGGCCTTGCACGCCTGGGTGCCGGAGTAGTCGAACTCGCAGGCCTGGCCGATGACGATCGGTCCGGCGCCGATGATCAGGATTGAGCGGAGGTCGGTGCGCTTCGGCATGGGTGAGAGGTCAGAGCGGCGGATCCGCCCCTATATAGACGCTGGACGCGGCGAGGGACAGCCGGCTTCGGCACTATTTTCGTTGGCGCGCTGTGGTTAACACCCGGCGCCGGAGCCCCTATACTCATCGCTTCGGCGAACGTGCGGGGCGGAGAGAACGATGCAGCTCAGGGATGCGGGACTGTTCAGCGAGCGATGCTACGTCGACGGGGCGTGGGTGGCGGCCGATTCGGCGGCGACGCTGGAGGTCACCGATCCGGCCGACGGCCGGGTGCTGGGAGCGGTGCCGAAGATGGGCGCGGCGGAAACGCGGCGGGCGATCGTCGCCGCGCACCGGGCATGGCCGGCGTGGCGGGCGCGCACCGGCAAGGAGCGGGCGGCGCTGTTGCGGCGCTGGTACGAGCTGATTCTCGAGCACCAGGAGGATCTCGCCCGCCTGATGACCGCCGAGCAGGGAAAGCCGCTCGCCGAGGCCCGCGGCGAGGTCCTCTACGGCGCCTCGTTCGTCGAGTGGTTCGCGGAGGAGGCGAAGCGGGTCTACGGCGACACCATCCCCCAGCACCAGAGGGACAAGCGCATCGTCGTGATCAAGGAGCCGATCGGCGTCGTCGCCGCGATCACGCCGTGGAACTTCCCGATCGCGATGATCACCCGCAAGTGCGCGCCGGCGCTGGCGGTGGGCTGCACGGTGGTGGCGAAGCCGGCGAGCCTGACCCCGTATTCGGCGCTGGCCCTGGCGGTGCTGGCCGAGCGGGCGGGGCTGCCGGCCGGTGTGTTCAACGTGGTAACGGGATCGTCGGCGGCGATCGGCGGCGAGCTGACCGCCAACCCGCTGGTCCGCAAGCTCACGTTCACCGGCTCGACGGAGATCGGCAAGGTGCTGATGCAACAGTGCGCCGGCACGGTAAAGAAGGTCTCGTTCGAGCTCGGCGGCAACGCGCCGTTCATCGTGTTCGACGATGCCGATCTCGACGCCGCCGTCGAGGGGGCGATGGCGTCCAAGTACCGCAACACCGGCCAGACCTGCGTCTGCGCCAATCGGCTCCTGGTCCAGGACGGCGTCTACGACGAGTTCGCGAGCCGACTCGCCCAGGCGGTTTCCGGCCTCAAGGTCGCCAACGGCTTCGAGGAAGGCGCGCAGCAGGGGCCGCTGATCAACATGGAGGCGGTGGAGAAGGTCGAGCAGCACATCGCCGACGCCGTCGCCAAGGGCGCCCGCGTCGTCCTCGGCGGCCACCGCCATGCCCTCGGCGGCACCTTCTTCGAACCGACCGTCCTCGCCGACGTCACGACGGAGATGGCGGTGAGCCGCGAGGAGACGTTCGGTCCGCTTGCGCCCCTGTTCCGCTTCCGCAGCGACGACGACGCCATCCGTCTCGCCAACGCCACCGAGTTCGGCCTCGCCGCCTACTTCTACAGCCGCGACATCGCCCGCGTCTGGAAGGTGGCGGAAAGCCTCGAGTACGGCATTGTCGGCATCAACACCGGCATCATTTCCACCGAGGTCGCGCCGTTCGGCGGCATGAAGGAGTCCGGCATCGGCCGCGAGGGCTCGAAGTACGGCATCGACGACTTCCTCGAGATCAAATATCTCTGCATCGGCGGAATCCAGTAGGCAGCCGGCCCGGCGCTGCCGGATCGGAAGCGGAGGCGCGGCGACGATGGCGACATACGACTTCGACCTCTTGACCATCGGCGCCGGCTCGGGCGGCGTGCGCGCGACCCGGCTCGCCGGCGGCTACGGTGCCCGCGCCGCCATCGTCGAGAAGAGCCGCGTCGGCGGCACCTGCGTCATGCGCGGCTGCGTGCCGAAGAAGCTGCTCGTCTACGGCGCGCACTTCGCCGACGACTTCGAGGACGCCCGCGCCTACGGCTGGTCGGTGGGCCGGCCCTCGATCGACTGGCCGACGCTGATCCGCAACAAGAACGTCGAGCTCGATCGCCTCGAGGGCGTCTACCGGCGGGTGCTGAGGGACCACAACGTCCGGCTGATCGAGGGCGCCGCCCGTCTCGCCGACGCACACACCGTCGAGGTCGACGGCCGGTCGTACACCGCCGAGAGGATCCTCATCGCCACCGGTGGCTGGCCCGAGCTGCCCGAGATCCCCGGCATCGAGCACGCCATCACCTCCAACGAGGCCCTCGACCTCCCGAAGATCCCGAAGCGCATGGTCATCGTCGGCGGCGGCTACATCGCCGTCGAGTTCGCCGGCATCTTCAACGCCGTCGGCGTCGAGGTCACCGAGATCATCCGGGCGGCGCAGATCCTGCGCGGCTTCGACGAGGACGTCCGCGAATGCCTCGCTGCCGAGATGGAGAAGAAGGGCGTGCACATCCTGCGCGACACCGTCGTCCGCTCCATCGAAGCGAGGAACGGCGGCTGCACGCTTCGGCTGGAAGGCGGTGATGCGCTCCTCGAGACCGACCTCGTGATGTACGCCACCGGGCGGCGCCCGAACACCGAAGGCCTCGGCCTCGGCGCCGTCGGCGTCAACCTCAACAACCGGGGCGCGGTGATCGTCGACGACTGGAATCGAAGTTCCGTCGATAGCATCTTCGCGGTCGGCGATGTCACCGACCGCATCAACCTGACCCCCGTGGCCATCGCCGAGGGCCGCTGCTTCGCCGAAACGGTCTTCAACGATAACCCGATGACCATGGACTATGCCAGCGTCGCGACGGCAGTGTTCAGCCAACCACCGGTCGGCACCGTCGGCCTGACCGAGGCCGAGGCCCGGGAGACCGGCGCGATCGACGTCTACGCGTCCCGGTTCAAGCCGCTCAAGCACACGCTCTCGGGGCGCGACGAAGGCACGATGATCAAGGTCATCGTCGACCGCGCGTCGGACCGCGTGCTCGGCTGCCACATGGTCGGCGCGGACGCCCCGGAGATCATCCAGGGCATCGCCATCGCGCTGAAGTGCGGCGCCACCAAGGCCCAGTTCGACGCCACCGTCGGCATCCACCCGACCGCCGCCGAGGAATTCGTCACGCTCCGCGACAAGCGCCCCGACCATGCCGGCCGCCGGTAGGACCGGGTGACGACCTTCAGCGGGCCGCCCCGGCGCCGTAGATGCGTCCGCGCTCGGGGTCGAGTACCGGCCGGGCGGTGGCGATGAAGACGATCGTCTCCGAGCCGTCGAGGAGGGCGGGCACGAAGGTGTTCGGCACCACCACCAGCGAGCACCGCCCGTTCGACGCCGCAAGATCACCGCACTCGGCATGATCCCCTTCCGCGTCCGGCACATAGTCGAAGTCCCGACCCTCCAGAATCGGATAGCCGCCGCTGCGGACCTCGTCGAGCGGCACGTAGGTCGCGGTCTCGAAGGTGCAGTCCGGCGCGACGACACCGGTCTCCTCGACGATCCCGAGCGCGATCGCGCTCGGAACCCGCTCGCCGATCTGCCGGCTTTCGAGCAGCCTCGACGTCACCTGGTGGTAGAGGCTCACCGAGTCGAAATGCCGGCAGTACATGACCTCCTCGGGACCCTCGGTGCGGTTAAGCACGAGCGCGCTGTCCTCGCCATGCACGCCGTGCTGCGCCGCGGCCAGGACGAGGCCAACGCAGAGCGCGCCAACGAGCCGGCGCGCACGTGGGAGCGGGAACGGGACTGCCAGCTCTTCCTCCTCCTTCGACGAGGCGTGCCCGGCGGCAGCATACACGGTGGCCGAACTCGGACGAAGCGCCGGACGACGCACACCGCGGTCGCTGCCGGGGAGCGGCGCTGATGACGGACGCCCGCCCGCGGCTTTCCCATCCGCAGCGCCATCGCGCCATGGTCGATTCCTACGGCTTCGGTCTGTTTCCGCTGCCGCCTTTGCGCGAAGCGCGGGTCGGAGAGTGGCGGATCGTCCGCCATCTCTCGAGCCTCGCCGACGGCTACCTGACCGGCTCGGTCTTCGAGGCCGGCCGCCACGTGCTCTACCACCGGCGCACGCCGTGGATGTCCTCGGGGCTGATGGAGCAGGAAAGCCACGCGGTCCATGTCGGGAACGCCGCGGGCGTGGTCGTCGCCGCAGGTCTCGGCATGGGGGTGTACGTCTATGCGGTCTCGCTCAAGCCCGAGGTCGAGAAGGTCGTCGTCATCGAGCGCGAGGCGGACGTCATCGCTCTGACGGCGCAGGCGGCGGGCCTCGAGAACTGGCCCGAGCGGGACAAGCTGGTGATCATCGCCGGCGATGCCCGCACCCCGGAGGTCGCGGCGGAGGTCGCCGTGGTCAGCGGCGGGCGGCCCCCGGACTACCTGTTTGCCGACATCTGGCCGATCTGCGCCGCGCCGGATGCACCCTCGGAGACGGCGGCGATGGCCCGCGCACTGAACCCTCGCTCCGCCGGCTGGTGGGGCCAGGAGCTGTCGTTCGGCCTCTGGTGCCGGGAGTGGGGCCGGCCGCCGGAGGAGGCGACGCTCTGCGCCTATGCCGCCGCTGTCGGCGTGCCCATTCCGGTCACCAACGGCTATGCTCTGTTTTGCCGCGACGTGATCGCCGCCAATCTCGCGCCGGCAAAGGCGCCCGGGCCGCTCAAGGCGTGGATCGAGCGTTGGCGAGGGCGGTTGCGGTCTTGATCCGGTCCCCGGCGTCGGCGACAGTCGGCCGGTGACCGCAAAGCAGCTGCTCGTCGTCGCCCATGCGCCGTCGCCCAACACCCGGGCGCTGCTCGACGCCGTCGTCGAGGGCGCTCGCTCGCCGGAGATCGAAGGCGTCGAGGTGACGGCGCTGAGCCCGTTCCACGCCGGCCCCGAGGACGTGCTGGCGGCCGACGCCGTCATCCTCGGCACCACCGAGAACCTCGGCTACATGAGCGGCGCGCTGAAGGACTTCTTCGATCGCATCTACTATCCCTGCCTCGAGCGGACGCAAGGGCTACCGTATGCGCTCTACATCCGCGCCGGGCACGACGGGACGGGGACGCGCCGGGCGGTCGCGACCATCGTCACCGGTCTCCGCTGGCGGGCGGTGCAGGAGCCGCTGGTCTGCCGCGGCGCCTGGGACGAGCGGTTCGTCGACCAGTGCCGGGAGCTCGGCACCTATTTGGCCGCCGGCCTCGACGCCGGCATCTTCTGACCGCGACCGATGCTTTTCCTGGGGGCCTTGATTTCCGGCGGGGCGCGGGCAACTCAGGGTAGGCCTGGGCGCTCACGGCGACCCGGGCGACAGATCCCCCCTCTCAGCACTCGGGCCGCACCCCATCGGTGCGGCCCTCTCTTCGTCGCGGGGTGGTTGCCGGCTGCGATCTGCCGCCGCCCGCGGTTACGGCTGGGACTCCGGGGTGGCGGCCGGTCGCCGCCGATGCGCTCCATGAAGGCATAGGGGCCAGTGCCGTAGACTTCCTGGAACTGGGTTTCCGCCAGCGCCACGAACGCGGCGCCGACGATGTCCCCGATCGCCGTTCTCAGCGCCGCCCCGGCCCCGGCGGGGGTGCTCTTCGAAGGCGTCGGTCCGGAGGCCGCGGATGATGGCCTGATGCACCTGAAGGGCGATCTCCACGCTCGGATCGAGCGGCCGCCGCGGCAACCCGCTCGAGCGCCGAGTCCTGTCGGGAAAGTCGATGACCTTCACTCTCGATCCACCCCTGGCAAACTCCTTCAGCCTGCAGCCTAGCCTTAGGAGGTAACCGAACCATGAACGGCGTCGAAGCCGGGACGCGAAGACGTTGACGACCCGATGCCGCCCGGGGCATGGTCCTCGGGCGAGGGCCGAGACGAGAGGAGATCCAAGTCGATGACCCCGTTTCTTCGTGCATCGGCCGTGGCCCTCCTGCTCGCCGCCGCCGGCACGGCCGGTGCCGCGGACCTTCCCGGCGATCCGTCGCTCGGCCGGGCGCTTGCGGACCCCTGGTGCGGCGCCTGCCATGACGTGGAGGCCGGCGGCGTCGACGTCTACGGCGGCGTGCCGTCGTTGCAGACGGTGGCCGACGACGCGGCGGTGACCGAGCTTTCGTTGCGCGTCTTTCTGCAGACGCCGCACGCCGAGATGCCCAACGTCATGCCGACGCGGGAGGAGACCGACCACCTCATCGCCTATATCCTCAGCCTCAAGGGTCGCTGAGCGCCGCCGGCGCCTCGCCGAGGCTGCCCCCGGCGTCGTTTCGAACTATAGTTGCCGTTCAGGCCGGATCTCGCGCGGCGGGGCGGCCGATCGCGCGTCCGGCCCACGACGGGGAGACGGGAGTGAAGGCCGAGAGCGAGGTCCTGGTCCGCTTTCGGGGCGTCGACAAGACCTTCGACGGCGAGGTTCTGGTCATCCGCAACCTGAACCTCGACATCCTGCGCGGCGAGTTTCTGACGCTGCTGGGGCCGTCCGGCTCCGGCAAGACGACGATGCTGATGATGCTCGCCGGCTTCGAGACCCCGACCCACGGCGAGATCGAGCTCGACGGCCGCCCGATCCGCAACCTGCCGCCCCACAAGCGCGACATCGGCGTGGTGTTCCAGAGCTATGCCCTGTTTCCGCACATGACGGTCGCCGAGAACCTGGCGTTTCCGTTGCGGGTGCGGCGCCTCCGCCGCGGCGAGATCCGGGAGAGGGTGGCGGGCGCGCTGGAGATCGTGCAGCTCGACGGCTTCGGCAGCCGCCGTCCGCACCAGCTGTCCGGCGGCCAGCAGCAGAGGGTCGCGCTCGCCCGCGCGCTCGTCTTCGAGCCCAAGCTGGTGCTGATGGACGAGCCCCTGGGCGCGCTGGACAAGCAGCTCCGCGAGCAGATGCAGCTCGAGATCAAGCACATCCACGAGCGGCTGGGGGTGACCGTCGTCTACGTCACCCACGACCAGGGCGAGGCGTTGACGATGTCGGACCGCGTCGCCGTGGTCCACGACGGCGTCATCCAGCAGCTCGATACTCCCGACCGCGTCTACGAGGCGCCGGAGAACGCCTTCGTCGCCCACTTCATCGGCGAGAACAACCGGCTGCCGGGACGGGTGCGGGCGGTCGACAACGGCACCTGCGTCGTCGAACTGGACGGCGGCGCGATCGTCCGCGCCGTCGCCGTCCGGGTGGCGGGAGCCGGATCGCCGACCACCCTGAGCCTCAGGCCGGAACGCGTCCGCCTCGCCGGCGACGCGGAGGGCTGCCCGAACCGCTTCGAGGGCGAGGTCCGCGAACTGATCTACCTGGGCGACCACACCCGCGTGCGCCTTGCCGTCCTCGGCCAGGAGGACTTCGTCATCAAGGTCGCGCACACCACCGGCCCGCCGCCGGTGGGGCCGGGCGACCGGGTCGCGCTCGGCTTCACCGTCGAGGACTGCCGCGCGCTGGACCGGGACTGAGGGCGGTCACCTGCCGCGGCCTCTCAGGCGTTCGGCGCGGCGGCGGAGGATCTCCATCGCCACCATCAAGAGGGTGGCGAGCAGGATCAGGAGGGTGGCGACGGCGGTGATCGCCGGCGTCACGTGCTCGCGCAGCCCGTCGAACAGCTCCCGCGGCAGGGTGCGCTGCCCGGGGCCGCCGACGAACAGCACCACCACCACCTCGTCGAACGAGGTGGCGAAGGCGAACAGCGCGCCGGAGACGATCCCCGGCAGGATCAGCGGCAGGACGACCCGGAACAGGACGGTCAGCGGCGGCGCGCCCAGGCTGGCGCCGGCGCGGGCGAGCGTGCGGTCGAAGCCGGAGAGCGTCGCCGCCACGGTGACCACGACGAACGGAGCGCCGAGCGCGGTGTGGACGAGGATGAGGCCGAGAAAGGAGTTGGTGAGCCCCAACGGCGCGTAGAAGAAGTAGACGCCGACGGCGGTGATGATCAGCGGCACGACCATGGGCGAGATCAGGAGGCCGCCGATGAGGGCCTTGCCGGGGAAGCGGGCGAGGGTGAGGCCGAGAGCGGCGAGGGTGCCGAGAACGGTGGCCAGCAGGGTCGCGGGCAGCGCGATGACGAGGCTGTTGCGCATCGCCGTCAGCCACCTCGCGGTGGTGAACACGTCCTCGTACCAGCGGAGGCCGAGGCCGTCCAAGGGATAGGTGAGGAACGACCCGGTGTTGAACGACAGCGGCACCACGGCGAACAGCGGCAGCACCAGGAAACCGAAGACGGCCCCGCAGTAGAGGAGGAACAGGGCGCGGGCGATGCGCTGGCCGGGAGAGCAGGGCGTCCGCATCCGCATCGTCGCTCAGCCGAGGCGCATGCCGGTCCTGCCGACGAGGCGGTCGTATACGCCGTAGAGTACGGCGGTGGCCGCCAGGAGCACTGTCGCCAGTGCCGCCGCCAGCCCCCAGTTGACGCTGCGGCTGGTGTAGAAGGCGATGAAGTAGCTCACCATCTGGTCGCCCGCGCCGCCGACGAGGGCCGGGGTGATGTAGTAGCCGAGGGCGAGGATGAAGACGAGCAGCGAGCCGGCGGCGACCCCGGGCAGGCTCTGCGGCAGATAGACGCGGAGGAAGGCGAGCCACGGCGGCGCCCCCAGCGACGCCGCGGCGCGCATGTGGGCCGGCGGGATGCCCTTCATGACGCTGTAGAGCGGCAGCACCATGAACGGCAGCAGCACGTGGGTCATGGCGACGTAGACGCCGAAGCGGTTGAAGATCATCTGCACGGGGGCGTCGATCAGGTCGAGCCGCAGCAACAGGCCGTTGACCACCCCCTCGTTCTGCAACAGCACCACCCAGGCGCTGGTCCGCACCAGGAGCGAGGTCCAGAACGGCAGGAGGACGAGGATCAGGAGCAGGTTGCCGAGGCCTTGCGGCAGCGCCGCCAAGAGGTAGGCGACGGGGTAGCCGAGGGCGAGGGCGGCCACCGTGACGACGACGCCGATCCACAGCGTGCGCAGAAGCACGTCGACGAAGATCGCCTCGTTTGCCGGCACGGCGACGATGCGGCCCTCGGCGTCGCGACCGAGATCGAGCGCCGCGAGCAGAAAGAAATCGGTGACCGGCCCGGCGGCGCGGCGCATCGCCGCCCAGTGCCCGGGCTCGCTCCAGCGGGGGTCGATGGCGATCAGCGTCTCGCGGGCATCGGCGCCGGGGTCCGCGGGCAGGGCGCGCGCGGTGCGCAGCATGAGGCTGCGAAAGCCGGGGATGTCGTGGTTGAGGCGCTGGGCGGCGGCGGCAAGCGTGCGTGCCGCCGCTGCCTCCGGCATCTCGCGGACGAGGGTTCTGAATGCGTCTCCAGGCGGCAGGCCGCGCCCCTGCCAGTCGCGGAGCACCGCCGCGGTCTCGGGCAGCGCGTCGGCGAATTCTCGATCCTCGATCGCGCGATAGAGCATGCCGGCGATGGGCGCGAAGAACGTGGCCAGGAGGAAGAGGAATAGCGGCAGCACGAGGGCGACCGCGCGCAGGGACCGGCCGCGCTCCGCCCGCCGCAGGCGCGATCCGAGCCGCCGGCGCTCGGCCTCCGGAACACCCGGGCCGACGCCGCCGGACGCGGGCGGGGAGGCGGCGCGCCGCCGCGTCCCGAGGTCCTCCGACGCCGCCGTCACCCCGTCACTGGGCGGCCCAGACGGTGAACCGCTTGTTGAGCTCGTCGATGTGGTCGGTCCAGAACTCGACGTCGATGGCGATGGCGCCTTCGAGGTTCTCAGGCGCGCTCGGCAGGTTGGCCAGCACATCGGCCGGAATGCCGTCGACGGCCGCCTTGTGGGTGACGCCGTAGGAGATGTGGAGCGGCAGGTTCTTCTGGTACTCCGGCCGGCTCATGAAGGCGATCAGCTCCATCGCCGGGCCGACGTTGGGGCTGCCCTTGAGGATCACCCAGGAATCGACGGCGTAGATGCTGCCCGGCCAGACGATGCGGAAGTCCTTGCCCTCCTTGCGCGGCGTGTCCAGGCGGCCGTTGTAGACCGACGTCATCACCACCTCGCCGGAGGCGAGCAGCTGCGGCGGCTGCGCCCCGGCCTCCCACCAGATCAGGTGGCCCTTGATCTCGTCGAGCTTGGCGAACGCCCGGTCGACCCCCTCCGGGGTCGCCACCAGCGCATAGACGTCCCGAGGCGGCACGCCGTCCGCCATCAGCGCGAACTCGAGATTGTACTTCGGCCCCTTGCGCAGGCTGCGCTTGCCCGGGAACTTGGCGACGTCCCAGAAGTCGGCCCACGAGGCCGGACCGCCGGACGGGAACTTCGCCCCGTCATAGGCGAGCACGGTCGACCACAGGATCGCGCCGACTCCGCAGTCGTGCACCGCCGCCGGCAGATACCGGTCTGGGCCGCCGAGCTTCTCCCAATCGATCTCGACGAGGAGCCCCTCCTCGCAGCCGATGGAGAGCTCCTCGGCCTCGACCTGGACGACATCCCACGGCACGGCGCCGCCCTGGACCTTGGCGCGGAGGGCGCCGATGCCGCCGTCCCAGGAATCCTCGAGCAGCTTGCGGCCGGTCTCCTTCTGGAAGGGCTCGAAGTACGCCTTCCGCTGGGCGTCCTGGTAACTGCCGCCCCACGAGACGACGCTGAGGTCGCGGGCCGATGCGCCGAAGCCGGCGACGGCGACGGCAAGAGCGGCAACGAATGCCGCGGTGAGCGCTCGCATCATCGACGTTCTCCTCCCTCACGGTTGCCGGGCCGGGCGAGCGCGGCCTTCGCCCCGCCGCCGCCCCCGGTCCTCGCCGCACGCTGCCACGGGAGTTTCCGGGTGCGCAACACGTTTCTGCGCGGAGGACGCCGGACCGGGGGCAGCGACCGGCCGGCTTCGGGCTAGTCCTGCGACAGGAAATCCGGATCGCCCCTGGCGAGCTTGAGGATCTCGTTGAGATCGTCGTCGGAGTCGGACTGGAACTCGTCGAAGACGTGGACCCAGTGATCGACGGCCTCCGGCTCCGCGGGGTCGGGCGGACGGGGCCTGCGCGGCGGGACGGTCATGGCCGAGTGCCTCCTTGGCCGAGAGAGATCGCCGAGGAGGATGGGACGAGCGGGTTACCGACCGGTTAACGGCCCGCCGGCAGCCGTTGCCCGGATGCCGGGGAAGCCGCTACACAGGCCGGTGACGGCGGGTGCGGGAGGCGGTGCGTGAGACCCAAGGGCTTCGGCTTCGAGACGGCGCGGGACGATCTCCTCGAGCGCCTGGTCTACATCGTCGGGCCGGCCCGCGGCGGCACCAGCGTGCTCAACCGTACCCTCGGCGCCCACCCGCGGCATCTGTTCACCACCAACGTCAGCTACGTGCTCGAGCGGGTGTGGCGGGTCGCCGGCCGGGTGCCGGCGGCGGAGCTCCGCCGACGGTTCGAGGCCTTGCCGAGCAACCCCTGCCGGGCGGTCCTCGAGCGGCTGCCGGCCGCCCGCCGCGTGCCGCTCGAGCAGGCGCTGGCGGCGGCGTTCGCGGCGCCGCGGCTCGACCGCCTGTTCCAGCTCGTGCCGCTGGTCACGCTGCTCGCCGCAAGCCACGGCAAGGAGGTCGGCGACCTCGCCTGCTGGCAGGCCAAGTCCAACAACTGGCGGGGGCTCGAGGCGCTCCGCAAGGTGTTCCCGAAGGCCGTCTTCGTGCTCGTCTTCCGCGATCCGCGGAGCGCCGCGCTCTCCGGCGGCCTTCGCGCCAGCCGCAAACGGCACGGCGGCGCGGGCGACGGCCGGATCGACCTCGCCGAGCTTGTCGACTACTGCCTCTACTGGCGGACCATGACCCTGATGTGCCTCAGGTTCCAGCGGCGCCACCCGGAGGCGGCGGTGGGCGTCCGCTTCGAGGACTTCGTCGTCGACCCGATGGCCGAGCTCAACCGGGTGTTCGCCCGCACGGTCGCCGACCCGCTCGCTGGCGAGGCCGCGGCGCGGCTCGTGGCGGCCGTCGAGGGCGGGGCGACCAACGCGCCCGCCGAGCGCTACCGGGGCGTCAGCCGGGCGCCGCTCGAGCGCTGGAAGGACCGGCTCGCGGCCGACGAGCTCGACGTCATCGCCGCCGTTACCGGCCGAGCCGCGCGCGCCGCCGGCTACGACGTGCCGCCGCCGGTGGCAGAGCCGGGCATCCTCCGGCTGGTCGGCGCGGTGCCGGAGCCGGGGCGCCGGCTCAGGGTGGCGGCCAAGATCCTCGCGCTCGGGGCCTACGAGCGACTCGCCCTCCCCCGCGCCTGACGGGGCCGGCGTCCCGGTCCGGGCGGGCGGCCCAAGGCGGGCGGCCGGCAGCGGATTGCGACAAAATGCGACATTTTGCGACAAAATGCGACAAAATGCGACATTTTGCGACGCTTTCGCGACGAAATGCGACGTTTCGCGACGCCCGATTCTGGCCTAACGCATTGATTCAGAACGAGAATCGGACGAAACGCCGGGGTCTGCGGCGAAATGTGGACATTTTTCCTCGGGGATCCCGACCATCGATCGGGGCCGGGAAGGGCTCCGGGCGCCGCTGCACGGGGACTCCGGGATGGATCCCAGTGAGCAACAGTGAGCCTCGGACCGCTCCCATCGCACGCAGTCGGATGGGTGTCCCCATCCCGGCCGTCCCGCTTGCGGACCCTCG
>CAYQSU010000081.1:0-12296 GCA_964420325.1 uncultured Rhodospirillaceae bacterium
AGGTCCCAGTCGGCGCCGGCGGCGTGGGCGAGAAGCTCCATGTGGCCGTCGCCGGTCCTCGACCGCGGCATGATGGGGACCGTCCGCGAACGCGCCGCCGCTGCCGTCGCGGGCTCATCGTGGCGGATCGCTCCGGTCGGAGCAGAAGGTGGCGGAAGCGGTTCGGTCGTTTCCGGATTCTGCGAACGTGTCCGAACACCGTGCGGCGCTGCCGATGCGACCGGAGGTTCGATCCTCGGCCCAAATTGTGTTTGCGCCGTGGGTCGCATGGCTTAGACCTCTCTCGGTCGAGGTCTTCTGGCCGGGGCTGACGATGAGCTTTCTTTCCGAGTACGACGCGCTTGCGGAGACCGACGTCGGCGCACGCGTCGCGCTGCTGATCAAATGGTTGCGGGCCGACTGGCGAGGCATGTTCGCGGACCTGCGCCGCAACCGGCCGGTCTTCGCTTCGCCGCTGTTCACGATGGTCACCCGCGCCACCGACGTCATCGACGTCCTTTCCCGGCCATCGCTGTTCTCGGTCAGGTCCAACGCCCTGACCATGGATCCGTCGGTCGGCCCGTTCATGCTGGCGCGCGATGACACGCGCTTCAACTGGCACGAAAAAGCGGTGATGCGGGCCGTCCTGCAGTGGGAGGACCTTCCTGGCATCAGGGCGCTGGCCGGTGATACGACGGCGGCCGCGCTCACGGCGGCCAAGGGCGAGATCGACGTCGTCCAGAAAATCTCCCGGCTGGTGCCGCTGCGCATCGTCCAGCGCGTCTTTGGTTTCGATGCCCCCGACGAGGACATCCTGCGCTGGTCGTTCGCCACTCAGCACGCGATGTTCCGGAATCTGGAGGGCAACGCCGACGTGTTCGCCGCCGGTGTCCGCGCCGGCGAAGAGATGCGGGCGTGGCTGTGGCCGTTCCTGGCGAAGCTGTGGGCGGCGCCGCCGACCGCCGCCACCGACGCGGTGAGCCGCATCGTGCGGCTGTCGAAGAGCCCCGATCTGGCGCTGCCGCCGGAACGCGTGGTCAGCAACGTTTGCGGGTTGCTGGTCGGCGCCATCGAGACTATGAGCCAGGCCATCGTGCAGGCTGTCGATCAGATCCTGTTCGGGCCAGTGGTCCTCGAGGCCGCCCGCAAAGCGGCGGCCGACGACGACATCCAAGCCTTCGACGGCATCGTGTTCGAGGCGCTCCGCTTCAACCCGATCACCACGATCCAGTTCCGGACCGCCGAGGCGGACTGCGAACTGGGGGCCGGCACACCCTACGCCGCGACCGTGAAGGGCGGGACGCGCATCGCCGCCTGCACCGGCTCGGCGATGTTCGACCCCGGACTGATGCCCGACCCCGAGACCTTCTCGGGTTCGCGCCCGGCAGCTTCCTATCTTCATTTCGGTTTCGGCCCGCACGAGTGTCTCGGCAAGTACGTCGGGCTGGTCGCGATCCCCGAGGCGGTGCGGCGGATCGTTCTGATGCCCGGGCTCCGCCGCAAGGACGGTCCCGCCGGTCAGATCGACTTCGCCGGAGGGCCGTTCCCGGAACACCTGCACGTGGTATGGAAGACCCGCGGCAAAGGGTCCAAGGCGAGACGGTAACCGCAGCGGTTCCGGCGCATCGGTGCGCCTTGAAATCTCGACTATCGACAGGAGGGCTGTATGGGTGCGGGGCGTGACAAGAGCCGCGACGGGCTGAAGCGCCGGGTGCGCTCGTTCTTGCTGCAGAACTTCGAGCCGTTCTGGCGGCTGGTCGAGGCCGTTCCGTTGGTGGCCAGGATCGTCAACCGGTACCTGATCAACACCGCGGTGCAGGTGACGCGAAACCGGCCGCATCCGCTGAGCACCGTCGCCGATTATACGTCCTGGCTGTCGCTGACCGACCGCAGCTACTTTGCCCGGCATCTGCCGCCCGTCGCCGCCGATCCAGCCCTGCCCGCCGCGTCGGACGTGGTCGGGCTGTTCAGACGCAAGCCGGGCGTTGCCCGCGAATGCCGCAAGTCGACCCTGCTGTTCCCGGTGTTCGCGCAGTATCTGACGGACGGATTCCTGCGCACCGACATGGCGGACAGGCTGCGGACGACGTCCAATCACGAGATCGACCTGTCGACGCTCTACGGGCGAACTCGCCCCCAGACCGACGTGCTCCGTACCCGCAGCGACGACCGGGACCAGCGCGGCAAACTCAAGTCACAGATCATCGACGGCGAGGAATACGCGACGTTTCTCTTCGAGCCCGACGGCAGGACGATCCGCGCCGAATTCCTCGACGAGCGGGGCAACCCGGTCCTCGACCTGCCGCTCGGGTTCAAGATCGGTTCCGATGACGGCTATGAGCGCCGGATTCTCGCGGTCGGCGGCGACCGCGTCAACGCCACGCCCCAGGTCTGCATGATCAACACCCTGCTGCTGAGAGAGCACAACCGCCTCGCCGGCGAACTGGCCTTGCAGCATCCGGCGTGGGACGACGAACGGGTGTTCCAGACCGCCCGGAACATCGTGACGGTGATGTTCATCAAGATCGTGATCGAGGAGTACATCAATCACATTTCGTCGGCGTGCTTCAGACTGAAAGCCGATCCGTCGGTCGCCTGGAAGGCGAGCTGGAACCGGCCGAACTGGATGACCATCGAGTTCGCCTTGCTCTATCGGTGGCACCCGCTGATCCCGGACACCGTCGTCTGGAACGGCGCCACCATCGACGCGAAGCGGATGGTCCTGGACAACCGCTTCCTGACCGAGATCGGCGTCGGCCGGGCAATGCTGTCGGTCTCCGGGCAGAATGCCGGCGCGCTCGGGCTGTTCAACACCGCGGCGTTTCTCGAGGAGGTGGAGCGGCGGGCGATCGAGCAGGGGCGCAACCACCGGGTGGCGCCGTACAACGATTTCCGCGTCGCCGTCGGCATGCACCCGGCCGACGATTTCGCCCAGATCACCGCCGACCCCGATCGCCGGGCCGCCCTGAAGGCGCTCTACGGCAGCCCGGCGCAGCTCGAGTTCTACGTCGGGCTGTTCGCCGACGACGTCAATCTCAACACCCCGATGCCGACCCTCGTCGGCATCATGGTGGCGCTGGATGCATTCTCCCAGGCGCTGACCAATCCGTTGCTGTCCGAGCACGTCTACAACGCCGCGACGTTCACCTCGTGGGGCCTGGGCGAGATCGAACGAACCCCCTCGCTGTGGAGCCTCCTGCAACGCAACGCGCCGGCCGGCCTTCCCGAGGGCGCGACCGAAGACCGGATCACCATGACCAGGCGCGACTGGAAGAGGCAGTGGGCCAGCTTCTGAGCCCTCGACCCGGAAGGATGCTGAACCTCCCTCGAATTGGTGGACACCTTTGCTAAGCTCCGGGAGGAGCAGGAGGGTGTTTGATGACGAAACCGCGTCGCCGTTTCACGGATGAGTTCAAGCGGGAAGCCGTCGCGCTGTTGGACGCGAGCGGCCGGCCATGCGCAGGTGGACTTCGGTGAAGCGGTGGCGGAGATCGGCGGTGTGCGCCAGAAGGTCCACTTCTTCTGCATGGACTTGCCGCAGTCCGACGGGAGATTTGTGAAGGCTTATCCGGCCGAGACGACGGAAGCGTTTCTGGACGGCCATGTGTCGGCGTTCGCGTTTTTCGGCGGCGTGCCGCTGTCGATCCTCGACGACAATCTCAAGCTTGCGGTGGCACGCATTCTGGGTGCCGGCAGGCGGGTGCGGACACGGGCGTTTGCCGAGCTGCAGAGCCATTACCTGTTCGCCGACCGCTGCGGCATCCTGTCACGAAAGGGTCACCCCCGGCCGGCGCGGTCCTGATCTACACATGCGGCCAACATCGCCAATGAGGCCGTCGGCGGGTGGAATGCCGCCTGCAACCGGCCTTAATCATAGGGGACGAGGACAATGCTTGGCTGCTCGCGCTCCGCTGGATTTCGTTGCTTTGCCCTCGCGGTGTCTGCGCTCTGTGCGACGCTCACGGGTCGTGCCGCCGATGCGGCGGAAATGCTGACCGTCTACACCGCTTTCGAGAACAAGCAGCTCCAGCCCTACAAGAAGGCCTTCGAGGCGGCGCATCCGGACTTCCAGATCCAGTGGGTGCGGGACTCGACTGGCATCATCACCGCGCGCCTGCTGGCCGAGAAGGCGAAGCCGCAGGCCGACGTGATCTGGGGTCTGGCGGCCTCGAGCCTGCTTTTGCTCGACCGCGACGGCCTACTTGAGGCTTACGCGCCGGCGGGCCTTGACAACCTGAAGCCGAAGTTCCGCAGCGCAAAGAATCCGCCGACCTGGGTCGGCAATGACGCGTGGATGGCAGCGGTCTGCTTCAACACCATCGAGGCCGAGAAGAAGGGCCTGCCGCAGCCGGCCAGCTGGCAGGACCTGCTCAACCCTGTCTACATGGGGCAACTGGTGATGCCGAACCCGGCGTCGTCGGGCACCGGCTTCCTCTGCGTGTCGGGCTGACTGCCGCGATGGGGATGCTCATCGTTTACGCCTCCGCCACGGTCCGGCTCCTGCATACGCTGGGGTCCAGGGCGTTAACCCGTCGGACCCAGGCTTGGCGGCAGCGATGAGCGATCCGATCCTCCTGACGCCGGGACCGCTCACCACCTCGGCCACGGTCAAACAGGCAATGCTGCGCGATTGGGGCTCGCGCGATGCCGCGTTTATCGCCCTCAACCGGCGCATCCGCGAGCGACTGCTGGCGATCGCGGGAGCCAGCGAAACGCACGTTTGCGTCCCCGTGCAGGGCTCCGGCACCTTCGCCGTTGAGGCCAGCATCGGGACGCTGGCGCCTGGCGACGGCCGGCTGCTGGTGCTGGCCAACGGCGCCTATGGGCGGCGAATGGTGCGCATCGCCGAGGTGATCGGCCGCAGCGTGATGGCGCTCAGCTGGCCAGAAGACGAGGTGGTGGACGCCCAAGCCCTCGATCGGGCGCTCACAACGGATCCGGCGATCAGCCATGTCGCCGTCGTCCACTGCGAGACGACGTCTGGCATCCTCAATCCGCTAGAGGATGTCGCGGAGGTCTGCGCCCGGCACCGGCGGCCGCTTCTCATCGATGCGATGAGCAGCTTCGGCGCCTTGCCGATCGACGCCCGGGCGACGCCGTTTGCGGGCCTGATGGCAAGTGCCAACAAGTGTCTCGAAGGCGTCCCCGGCGTCGGCTTCGCGCTGATCCGCCGCGAGGCGCTGGCGGCAGCCAAAGGCAATGCGCCCTCCTTGAGCCTCGATCTCTACGATCAATGGCAGGGTCTGGAGGCGAACGGCCAGTGGCGGTTCACGCCGCCGACACATGTGCTCGCGGCCTTCGACCAGGCGCTCGATGAGCACGCGGCGGAAGGGGGTGTTGCCGGCCGCGGCGCCCGCTACCGCCACAATCACCAGCTCCTGGTCGAGGGGATGCGCGCGCTTGGCTTCGCGATGCTGGTGCCGCCGCCGCTGCAGGCACCGATCATCGTCACGTTCCTGATGCCGGCCGATCCGCGCTTCGTCTTTGCCGAATTCTACGACCGGCTGCGGGAAAAGGGCTTTGCGATCTACCCCGGCAAGCTGACCGTGGCCGACAGCTTCCGCATCGGCTGCATCGGCCGCATCGGCGAGCCGGAGATCCGGGCTGGACTCGCCGCGATTGCCGCGACCATGCGCGAGATGGGCGTCGCGTCGGGCGCTCCGGCGCCGCGCGGCCAGATGGAGAGGCAGGCATGCCCCGGGTGAGCCGCCGCAGCTATCGCGGACCGTTGAAGGCGGCCGTGCTTGACTGGGCAGGGACCGTCATCGACTTTGGCTGTCAGGCGCCGGCGGCAACCTTTATCGAGGCGTTCGCCGCGGAAGATGTTGCGATCAGCATCAATCAGGCGCGGGCGCCAATGGGGATGGCCAAGCGCGACCATATCAAGGCGATTGCCGCGATGCCCGACGTCTCCTCCGCCTGGCAGGCGCGGCACGGCCGCCCGGTTGGCGAGGACGACATCGATCGCCTCTATGACGCGTTCCTCCCCCTGCAGTTGACCGCCGTTCGCCGCCACGCCCAGCTGATCCCCGGCGCGCTGGGAGCGGTCGAGAGCATGCGGGCGCGCGGCCTCGCGATCGGCACCACCACGGGCTATCCGCGCGCGGTCATGGCCGTCGTCGCCGCCGAGGCCGAGGCGCAGGGCTACCGGCCCGACTGCATCATCGCCGCCGAGGATGCACCGCTCGGCCGACCGTCGCCGTTTCCGGCGTTCGCGGCCCTCGCCCGGCTCGGCGTCTACCCGGTCGAGGCGGTGGTCAAGATCGGCGACACCGTCGTCGATATCGAGGAGGGGTTGAACGGCGGCATGTGGACCGTCGGCATCAGCGTGACCGGCAACGAGGTCGGCTTGAGCGAGGCCGAATGGTCGGCACTCGACAATGGATCCCGTTCGCAGCGACGGAGCGCGGCGGCGGAGAAATTGCGCAGCGCCGGTGCGCATTATGTCGTCGACTCGGTGAGCGATGTCCTGCGTGTTCTTGATGCGATCAACCGCCGGCTCGCCCGCGGCGACAAGCCTTGAGCGGCGGCTTCGACGCCAGCGAGGGCGATGTCAATCTCGGCCCCGCGCGCGCCCGCTGGCAGGCACGATCGCTCGGCGCGGAAAGCCGCCGGCTGGTAGCGCGGGACGACATGGTTCTCGACCAGCGCGGCGTTGACGCGGGCGTAGGCGTCGGGCGGTATTCTGTCGCTCGCCGCAGCCGGCCCGAGGAGCAGGGCGAAGGCGAAGGCCGTCAACAGGATCGGGACGCGGGCCATGGCGCCCGCCGTCACAGCGAGTTCAGGAACGCAAGGAGGGCGTCGCGCTCCGCCTTGGTCATGCCGACGACGCGCTGCTTCGCGGCCTCGGCTTCGCCCCCGTGCCAGAGGATGGCCTCCAGGATGTTGCGCGCGCGGCCGTCGTGCAGGAAGAAGCTGTGGCCGCTCACCGTCTCGGTGAGGCCGATGCCCCAGAGCGGCGCGGTGCGCCACTCGCGCCCGCTCGCCTCGCCCTCGGGCCGGCCGTCGGCCAGCCCCTCGCCCATGTCGTGCAGCAGGAAATCGCTGTAGGGCCAGACGAGTTGGAAGGATTGCTCTTCGCCCACGGAGTCCCGGCGCGTGACGAACTTCGGGGTGTGGCAGGCGGCGCAGCCCGACTCGTAGAACAGTGCCTTGCCGGCGAGCACCTGCGGGTCGTCGACGTCGCGGCGCGCCGGCACGGCGAGGTTGCGGGCGTAGAACAGCAGGAGGTCCAGCATCCGGTCCGTCACCTCCACCCCCTCGCCCGGGTCGCGGCCGTCGGGCGCGGCGCGGCAGTCGGCCTGGGCTTCCGTGCAGTCGCCCCAGGGATCGGGCAGGAGCCGGGTCGAGAGGCCCATGTCGCCGGCGAAGGCGTGCGCGCTCTGGTCGGCGACCGTCGGCTGGCCCGCCTTCCAGCCGAAGCGGCCGAGCATGACCTCGCCGTGCGCGGCGCTCCACACCCGATTGGCGCGGCCGGAGATGCCGTCGCCGTCGGCGTCGTCCGGGTCGGCGCCCGCCAGGATGTCCGTCTCCGGGATCGCCTCGATCAGGCCCATGCCGATCATCGGCGGCGCGACCCGCGGCGACAGCATGGTCTCAGGATGCAGCGGTCCGTAATTGAGCCCGGTGACGCCGTAGGTCGGCTGGCGCAGGCGCACGACCTCGCCGTCGGAAAGCGCGACGGCATCCTCCGCGTAGGCGATGGTCATGGCGCCCTCGGCCAGCACGCCCTGCACCGAGAAGTTCTGGAGCTGACCGCCATAGGTGGGCTCGGGAATGGTGGCGGCGCGGTAGGCGGCCAGCGCTTGGTGCTCCGCCGCCGACTGCGGCGGCACGGAGAGGCGCAGGAACATGGAGACCGCCGCCTCGCCCGGTGCCGGCGGTCGGCCGCGCCCGTCCTTGAGGTGGCAGGACTGGCAGCCGCGGGCGTTGAAAAACGGTCCGAGACCGTCGGAGGAGGTGGTCGAGGACGGCGACGAGACCCAGAGCTTGCGGAAGATGCCGTCGCCGACGCGGAAGTCGAGCTGGCGTTCGAAGCTCATGTTCGCCGACGGGTGCGAAAAGGCGCTGGTATTGAGCGGCTTGAACGAGGTCGAGGCGCCGCCGGGGTTGAGCTCGTAGGGTTCCGCCTGCGCGAAGTCGGTCGCCGGCTGGATCACCCGTGCGACCCGCGCCGCCTCGTCCGCATCGCGCGCCAGCCCGAACCCCGCCAGGAGCGCGAAGCTCCCGGCGAGGCCGGTGACGAGGACGAGGCGGGCGGCGACGGCGGTCATCGCCGGGGCCGGCTCACTGGAACACCTTGGCCGGATCGTCGAGGCTGTCGGACCCCAACAGGTCGATCGGCTGCAGGCCCAACGCCGCGACGATGCGCTCGATGGTCCGGGTCTGCTCGGTCAGCGCGTCGATCACGGCCTGCACGACGGCGTTCCCCTCCGGGTTGTCCGGGCCGATCATCTGGTCATAGGCCTCGACCGTCTCGGCGCGCGCCTTGAGCGCGGCCATCGCCCGCTGCGTGGCGTCGAGCTTCGCCTGCATCTCGCGATCCAGTGCCGGATCGGTCGCGGCGACCAGCGCGGCGAGGCTCGGTCCGGCCACCTTGCTGCCGTCGATCCGCGTGTCGGTGCCGCGGTAGACGGCCAGCATCCCCATGACGTTGTAGTAGTGCGAGTTGTGGGTGTTGTCGGCGAAGCAGTCGTGCTCCTCCTCGGGGTCGTGCAGCAAGAGGCCGAGCTTCATCCGCTCGCCGGCGAGCTCGCCGTAGGAGAGGCTGCCGAGCCCGGTCAGGATCGCCACGAGGCCGGCATCCGGGGCGCGCTGCAACCGCGGCTTGCGCGCCTCGCCGCCCGGCGCCCACTCTGCCGCCATCCAGGCGAGATCGTCGACCAGCAAGTCGGTTGCGACCTTCAGATACTTTGCCCGCCGGTCGCAGTTGCCGCTGGTGCAGGCTTCCCCCTTCGCATAGTCGGTCCAGGGGCGGTCGCCGTTGCCGGGGCCGGTGCCGTTCAGGTCCTGGCCCCAGAGCAGGAACTCGATGACATGATAGCCGGTGGCGACGTTGGCCTCGACACCGCCGATCTCGTGCAGCGTCTCGGTCAGCAGTTCGCGCGAGATCTCGGAGACGTCGATGGTCTCGCCGCCGAAGCGGATCTGCCGGTTGGCGATGACATTGGCCGTATAGAGCGGGTTCTCCCCGGAGGCCGTGCCGTAGGATGAGGCGACATAATCGATCAGCCCCTCGTCGAGCGGCCAGGCGTTCACCTTGCCCTCCCAGTCGTCGACGAAGGCGTTGCCGAAGCGAAAGACCTCGGTCCGCATGTAGGGCACCCGCGCCTCGAGCCAGGCGGTGCGCGCGGCGCGCAGGCGTTCGGCGCCGGGCTGTTCGATCAACGCGTCGACGGCGCTTCGCAGGTCGCGGGCCTTGACGAGCGCGTCCTCGTACATGGCCTGCGCCATGTCCGCGTAGTGGGCGACCACAGCTGCCTTGTCGGGCGCCTCGTCCTCCGCCGTCGCGGCGACCGGCACCCCGGCGGCGAAAAGGGCCGCGGCGGCGGCAAAAACCGTTCGTCTCATCGCATGTGACTCCCTTCTCAGCTTACGGTTGTCTTGTGATCGCAGGAAGCACTGCACCGGCACCACCAGTCCGAGCTCGGCTTGCTGCATGTCCCGGCATCTTCGGCAGCGACCGCGCGCGCCTGACCGATCTGGAGCCGTTCTGACAGCGCGTCCCCGCCCATGACGGCCGCAAGGATGGGGCTCATCCGCTGGCATCGAACGGTCAGAAGACGATGCCGATCTCGCCGCCGAAGACGACAGCGGTCGCGGCACTCTTGTCACCTGCCGGATCAAAGACCAGCTGCAGCGCCGGTCGGACATAGAACCACGGCGCAAAAGAAACCGTGTGGTTGATTTCCAAAACTTTTTCCGATCCAATCGGGTCCAGGTCATTGGAAAACTTGCCGTAGAGGAAGCCGACCGCTGTGCTATCGTCGCTCCGTCCCGGAATGAGCCCCTTGTAGACAAGGCCTGTGCCGAAAAATGACGGTACCTCGTTGATCGACTGGCGCGGCAGGAACGCGCCCACGGCCCACACGGTCAAACCGTCATCGAAGCTGTCAGCCTCGCGGTAGACCATCTGTTCCACTGACAGATAGAACCCTGGGTTGCCGCTCTTCTCGCTGCCGTCCTTGAGATCCTCGCGGTCGCCGGTCTCGCCGAAGACGCCGACCTTGGCGAGGCCGGGCAGGCCGACGGCAGGCTTGGGCCCGCTCCCGGCTCCAGGCTCCTCGGGCTGGTTCCATGCGTAGCTGAGCTCGCCAACGGCGAAGACGCCGTTCCCGGGATTGAGTGCGAAGTCGGTACCGTGGCGCGTATCATCGACGGTCTTTTCGTCGGCATTGTAAATGCCGACGGCAATCCGCAGGTGCTCCAACGGCTCGGCCGCGACGACGACGCCCCATTGGGCGAACGGCGCGGTGGTGTAACCGAAGTTGCTGTCTGGAATGTTCGATGGCACGCCGTTGATGCCGCCGTTGACGTAGTTGGCGTAGATGTCGGAAGCGAGGAAATCCGCCTCGGTCGTCAGCCGGCCGACCTTGACCGTCAGCATGTCCTCGAACAGCCGTTGCTGCACATAGAGTTGCGAGAGGCGAACCTCTTCGCCGGTGAAAATCTGTTGCACGGCGAACACGTTGCCAACCTTGCGCTCCGAAAGGTCCCGCCCCGACGACCAGGCGCCGCTGGCGTAAGCGCTGAAGCCGCGGATACCGGCCAGCTTCTCGAAGTCGACCTCGACGCCGAAGTCGATGCGCCCGGCGTAGTCCCAGCCGTCGCCGTTGCCGGCATTGCCGTTGCGGACGGCCATCATGTCGGTGGTGTAGACGCCCTCGAAGGTGACTCCCGCATCCTCCAGTTGCGTCCGTACACCGCCCCAACTGCCGGTCGCGTAATCGCCGGACAGCCAGTCATCCAGGCTGTCGGCCGCCACCGGCATCGCCCAAAACGCCAGGGCCATACCCGCCATCGCCGTGTTCGACGTGGTTCGCGTCATCGAACTCATCCCTTTGCCGTGTGCCGCGACCGGGCGGTCTCAGGCGTCGCCGAAGGCGGCGAGCGTGCCGGGTTCGCGCAGCATCTTGTCGACCTCGCCCGCGTGTTGTTCCTCTTCGGCGATCAGCGTTCGGGCGTATTCCTCGAGCATGATCGAGCGCCCGGCGATACTCTCGAAAAGTTCCTCGTAGAGGCCGCGCGCGTAGTCCTCGTGGGCCAGGGACTCGCGCAGGATGTCGCCGATGTCGTGCTTGTGCGTCTCCAACAGCTCGCCGATGCCGAGCGACGGATGACCGCCGAGATGCGTCACCAGTTCACCCGCCCGTTCGGCGTGAAAGAGACCTTCCGCCGCCTGTTTGCGCAGCCACTTGACGATCGGGAGCCGGCCATAGCCGTAGACCATCAGCGAATAGTGCGTGTAGCGAACGACCCCGGCGAGTTCGGCCTCGAGGATCTTGTTGAGAAGGGCGATGGCCTTTTCTTTCTCGGTTGCGCTGAGGGGCATGGTGGATCTCCCGGTCATGTCATGAGGATTTGAGAAACGGGCACGGTGTTCGGCGGTGTTGTCCCGCTCAAGCGCAGGTTTTGTGCCCCCGGTGATGCGGTTCCGAAGTCTCCGCCAGAGCCATGCGAAAGGGCGCGCCGGGCGGGCGCCGACCGGACTCGGCCTTGCGCTTTGCGGCGAAGGTTTCGGCGGCCGCCACCAGGAGTGCGCCGACCAGCTTCGGGTCGAGATTGCGCCAGATCAGCATGGTTCGATTTCCTCTGTTCTCCGGGTCATTCGGCGGCGTGCAGCAGGGCCTGCCAGGGGGTCATGCCCTGGAGCCAGGCGAACTCCGATTCAAGGCGGACCAGCTCGTACCGCAGATCCTGCAGCGCCGGCCCCGCCAATTCCGGCGAGAGGTCCTGCAGGTGTCGGACGACATCGATCGCCTGCCGGTACAAGGCGAGGAGGTCGATGACTTCGGCTCCGCGGTCGGGCGGCGGCAGGAGGTGCAGGAAGCACGACTTGACGCTCATGCAGGTGCGCATGCAGGCGCCGTCGGATCGCGCAATCGGTTGGCGCAGCAGGGTGGCGGCGTGCCGTCGTCCGCGAGAGGTGGTGGCGACCACCATGGCGCCCGACACCCCATCCTCGCGCACCTCGACCAACTGGTCTCGGCGGGCGCGTTCGATGGTTGTGCCGATCACGTCCGCCGTGGGCTGCCAGTCGAGCGGCGCGATCCAGCGGGCCATGGTGCAGATGGCTTCGAACGAGGTGTCGTCGCCGT
>CAYQSU010000082.1:0-12179 GCA_964420325.1 uncultured Rhodospirillaceae bacterium
TCCTCGGGAAGGTCCCGAAAATTGGCCCACGCAATTCAAATCGACACCACCCATTCTCCCGCCAGAAACCCGCACAATCCGTGGCGTTCAGAGCGTCGTCACATCAGTTAACCGGACAGCAGTGTCTGCTGGTGTTTGCTGGCGAGGATGGGGCTTGCCAGCGGGGGTGGTTCCGATTCAAGGCAGGCGCGGTTGATTGGCTGGGGGGCAAGAGGCCATGGATCGGCGGGAGACGGGGTCGTCGTCACCGGCGACGCGATCTTCGCCCAGAAGGACTTCCGCCGGACCATCGTCAGCCTCCCCGACGTTGCAAGTGGATTGGAAGAGGTCACCGAGGGGTCCGGCGCCTGGAGAGCACGGCGAGCCTGAACGCCCATCTCGCCGCCTGGCCGGGCGTGCGGCAGGTCTGCGGCCGCGAACGCCGGCGCACCGTCGAAGGCCTCGAGCACTTCGCAGAACATCGCGACCAGGCACCCCGCCTCATCCTCACCGGCAGAACCGAATGACCCTGAAAATGCTTGCGGTTCTGTGTACAATCCCCATCATAGGAGGTTGAACGGGCGGTCCCCGGCCGAGGGGTGCGCCACAACGACCATGAGGGAGGTGCCTCGGCCAGCCAAAGCGCTTCGTGTCGTTGACAAACAATCCGTGGCACGGCCGTCGGTGTGCGAAATCGCTGGTGGCCGCTGCCGATGACCGTGGGAGGAACTGTGCATGAAAAGAACCACGACTGATGGCAAGACCTCGGAAGGCGCGTCCAGGACCAAGACCAGGAAGAGCGTATCCCGCCGCCGGTTCCTGAAGGGCGGCGGCGTCGCCGCCGGCGCCGCGGCGGCGACGATCGCATTTCCGCAGATCTCGCGCGCCCAGACCGTGACCTGGCGTTTCCAGAGCACCTGGCCGGCCCGCGACATCTTCCACGAGATCGCCGCCGAGTACGTGAAGATGGTCGGTCAGCTCTCGGGCGGACGCCTGAAGCTCGACCTGTTGCCGGCCGGCGCGGTGGTCGGCGCCCTGCAGATGCAGGACGCGGTGATCGCCGGCGCGCTCGACGGCGGCCACGGCGTCACCGCCTACTGGTACGGCAAGAACAAGGCCTACTCGCTGTTCGGCACGCCGCCGTCGTTCGGCTGGCAGGCCAACGAGATGCTCGGCTGGTTCTACTACGGCGGCGGTGAGGCCCTCTACAACGAGCTGGTCCACGACATTCTCAAGCTGGACCTGGTCGGGTTCCTCAACTTCCCGATGCCGAACCAGCCGCTCGGCTGGTTCAAGAGCGTCATCACGTCGGCCGACCAGATGCGGAACATGAAGTACCGCACGGTCGGCCTCGCCGCCGACCTGATGCGCGAGATGGGCGTGGCCGTCACCATCCTCGGCGGCGGCGACATCGTCCCGGCCATCGACCGCGGCCTGATCGAGGGCGCGGAGTTCAACAACCCCTCGTCCGACCGACTGCTGGGCTTCCCGGACGTCTCTAAGATCTGGATGCTGCAGAGCTACCACCAGGCCGCCGAGTGCTTCGAGATCATCTTCAACCGGACCAAGTTCGATGCGCTTCCGGAGGAGCTGCGCCACGTGCTCCGCTACGCGGCCTACGCCAACTCGGCGGACATGTCGTGGCTGATCCAGGACCGCTACACCAAGGACCTGGCCGAGATGCGCGAGAAGCAGGGGGTGAAGACCCACAAGACCCCGGATTCGGTCCTCGACGCCCAGCTCAAGGCCTGGGACAAGGTGATCGAGAACCTCTCCAAGGACGCTTACTTCAAGAAGGTGATCGACTCCCAGAAGGCCTGGAACGAGCGGGTGGTCGCCTACTTCCTGGATAACGAGGCGAGCCAGGAAAGGGCCTACACGCACTTCTTCGGGGAGGGTAAGCGGGGCCTGCTCCCGGCTTGATCCGTGTGATCCCGTTGGCGCGGGTTGGGGGCGGCGGCTCGTTCCGGCGTCCCGTTGCGCCTGGGTGGAAGCCGCGCGACGCGGCGGGGTTTATCCGGGGCGAGGCGTGATCCGCTTCATCCACGTCATCGACGACATCAGCACCTGGGTCGGCAAGCTGTTCTCCTGGGCCGTCGTTCTGCTCACCTTCGGCGTCTGCTACGAGGTCTTCATGCGCTATGCGCTCCGCCAGCCGACGGCGTGGGCCTACGACGCCAGCTACATGCTCTACGGCGCCATGTTCATCATGGCCGGCGCCTACGCGCTGGCCCACAACGCGCATGTCCGCGGCGACGTCCTGTTCCGCTTCTGGCCGGTGCGCCTCCAGGGCGCGATCGAGCTCACCCTCTACATCATCTTCTTCTTCCCGGCGGTCCTCGGCATCATCTATGCGGGCTACGGTTTCGCCGAGCTCTCCTGGTTGGTCAGGGAGCACAGCTCGTTCAGCCCGGCGGGGCCGCCGCTCTATCACTTCAAGAGCCTGATCCCGATCGCCGGCATTTTCCTTTTCATCCAGGGCATCGCCGAGGTCTGCCGCTGCATCGTCTGCATCAGGGACGGCTACTGGCCGCCGCGCGAGAAGGAGGTGCAGGACATCGAGGAGATCTTCATCGAGGAGCATCAGATCCACCGGGAGACCGAACGATGAGCGAACCCGCTCTCGGCGTCCTCATGCTGGGACTGCTGGTCTTCGTCATCCTGCTCGGCTTCCCGATCGCGTTCACGCTGATCGCCATGGGCCTGGGCTTCGGCTACTACGCCCTCGGCGATGCGGTGTTCCAGCTCCTGGTGCAGCGCGCCTACGGTGTGATGGCCAACGACGTGTTGATCGCGGTGCCCCTGTTCCTGTTCATGGGCTACGTGGTCGAGCGGTCCAACATCCTCGAACGACTGTTTCACAGTCTGCAATTGGCCTTGGGGAACATCCCGGGGTCGCTGGCGGTCGCCGCGCTCGTCACCTGCACGCTGTTCGCCACCGCCACCGGAATCGTCGGCGCGGTGGTGACCCTGATGGGCCTGTTGGCGCTGCCGGCAATGCTGAAGGCCGGCTACGACAGGAAGCTGTCGTCGGGCGTGATCTGCGCCGGCGGCTGCCTCGGCATCCTCATTCCACCTTCGATCATGCTGATCCTCTATGCCGCCATGGCCGGCGAATCGGTGGTCCGCCTGTATACCGCCGCCTTCTTTCCGGGTCTCTTGTTGGCGACCCTCTACATCCTCTACGTGATTGCCCGTGCGGTCATCAACCCGAGCCTCGCGCCGATGCTGCCGAAGGAGGAGCGGAGCGTTCCCTTGTTCACGGTGGTGACGGCTCTGCTCACCTCGTTCTTCCCGCTTGCCATCCTCATCATGGCCGTGCTCGGCGCCATTCTGTTCGGCTTCGCGACGCCGCACGAGGCCGCCGCGGTGGGCGCGCTGGGCAGCCTGGTGCTGGCGGCCGGCTACCGCCAGCTCACTTGGCAGCGGTTCAAGGACTCGGTGTTCCTGACCGCGCGCACGACGGCGATGGTGTGCTGGCTGTTCGTCGGCTCGTGGATCTTCTCGTCCGTGTTCTCGATTCTCGGCGGCCATCACCTGATCGAGCAGTGGGTGCTGCAGATGGACCTGCACCCGATCGTGCTTCTCATCGTCGTGCAGCTCATCATCTTCCTGCTCGGCTGGCCGCTGGAATGGACGGAGATCATCATCATCTTCGTGCCGATCTTCCTGCCGCTGGTGAAGATCTTCGATGTCGACCCGCTCCTGTTCGGCATCCTGATCGCGCTCAACATCCAGACCTCGTTCAACACCCCGCCGATGGCGATGGCGGCCTATTATCTCAAGGGCGTCGCGCCGCCCGAGGTGTTGCTGTCCGAGATCTTCAAGGGATCGCTGCCGTTCGTCGGCGCGGTCTTCCTGTGCATGGCGCTGATCTACATCTTCCCGGAGATCGCCCTGTGGCTGCCGCGGACGCTCTACGGTTGAACCGCCGCCGGACGGGGCCGTGGACCTCTTCCGTCTGAGCGCGGCCGAGGCGGCGGGTGCCGTCGCCGCCGGCGACATCTCGTCCGCGGAGCTGGTCGAGGCCTGCCTCGCCCGCGTCGCCGAGATCGACGACGCCGTCGGCGCCTGGGCGGCGATCGACCGCGACCACGTGCAGGCTCAGGCGCGAGCCGCCGACGAGCGGCGGCGCATGGGCCGGCCGACGGGCCCGCTCAACGGCGTGCCGGTCGGGGTCAAGGACATCTTCGACACCGCCGACCTGGCGACGGAGTATGGCTCGCCGCTGTACGCCGGCCATCGGCCCCACGCGGACGCGGCGGCGATTTCGCTCCTGCGCCAGGCCGGGGCCGTCGTTCTCGGCAAGACCGTGACCACCGAGTTCGCCTACTTCCATCCCGGCAAGACGAGGAATCCCCACGACCTCGACCATACGCCGGGCGGGTCGTCCAGCGGCTCGGCGGCGGCCGTCGCCGCCGCCATGGTGCCCATCGCCGTCGGCTCGCAGACCAACGGCTCGGTGATCCGGCCGGCGGCGTTCTGCGGCGTCTTCGGCTACAAGCCGACGTTCGGCCTGATCTCGCGCCGCGGCGTGCTCGAGCTCTCGCCGTCCCTCGACACCGTCGGCGTCTTCGCGCGTTCGGTCTCGGACCTGGCGCTCATCGCCGAAGCGCTGATGACCTACGATCCGGGCGATTCTTCGATGGCGCCCTGCGCGCGGCCGCCGCTGTCGGCCCTCGCCGCCGCCGCGCCGCCGGTGCAGCCTCGCCTCGCCTTCGTGCGAACGCCGATGTGGGAGCGGACCGACGCCCTCACCCGCGAGGCCTTCGCCGAGCTGATCGAGGTCCTCGGCGACCGGGTCGAGGAGATCGACTTCTCGTTCGAGCTGGCCCGGGTCTACGACCGCCACCGCGTCGTCATGGAGGCGGAGATGGCGCGGGCGCTGGCCGGCGACGCCGCGCGCGGGGCGGCCGTGATGAGCTCCGAGCTGACGCAGGCCCTCGACCGCGGCCGCAGCTACGGGGCGATCGAATACATCGAGGCGCTGAGGGGCATGCGCGAACTCGTCGCCGACCTCGAGGCGCTGCGCACCGCCTTCGATGCCGTTCTCACGCCGGCGGCGCCGGGGGTCGCTCCGAAGGGGCTCGACGGCACCGGCGATCCGGTGTTCTGCACGCCCTGGAGCTATGGCGGCCTGCCGGCGGTGAGCCTGCCGCTGCTCGAAGGCGAGGGCGGGCTCCCCTTGGGCGTCCAGCTCGTGGCGCCGCGGGGCGATGACGCCCGTCTCCTGCGCACCGCCCGTTGGCTTGTCGACCGGGTGAACGCCTAGGCGGCGGCGCGCAACCCCTTGAGGTAGGCCAGCATGGTGTCCGCATCCGAGACCTCGAACGGGTCCGCCGGGCAGTTGTCCTCGTAGCCCGGCTCGACGAACATCTTCTCGATGCGGCCGTCGACGACGTACATCGAGTACCGCCAGCTGCGCATGCCGAATCCCAGGTTGGACTTGTCGACCAGCATGCCCATCTTGCGGGTGAACTCGCCGTTGCCGTCGGGCAGCAGGAACACGTTCTTGGCGCCCTGGCTTTTTCCCCACTGGAACATGACGAAGGCGTCGTTCACCGAAAGGCAGATCACCTGGGCGATGCCGAGCGCCTTGAACTCGTCGTAGAGCTCCTCGTAGCGGGGGAGGTGGCTGGTCGAGCAGGTCGGGGTGAACGCACCCGGCAGGGCGAACAGCACGACGCGCTTGCCCTTGAAGATCTCGTCGGTGCTGACGTCCCGCCACTCGTACGGGTTAGGGCCGCCGAGGGCCTCGTTGCGGACGCGGGTCTTGAAGATCACGGAAGGCACGTGGGTCATCGCTGGCTCCATAGTTTAGATTTCTTCTAAATCAGCATATAGCCTCTGCCGGCGAGCAATGCAAACGGGAAATCGCCCTGCCCGTGCCGTCGCCGCGCCGGGTGTGGTAGGCTCAGGCCATGACCGAGCCGACGCCGATGATCGCCGAGGACCGGGTCGCCCTCGAACGGGCCTTCGAGGCCCTCGAGCACCCGAGCCTTGCGGCACGGACGGCCAGCGTCGTCGGCAGGCCGGTCGCGGAGCTGCTGGACCTTCTGCCTCGGCGGTGGCATGACGCCATGGGCAGTGCCGCCGAAGCCGCCATCGGGCGGGCGCTCTCGGTCGCCCTCTCGACCCTCGGCAACGGTCCGTCCGCACCCACTCGCGACCGCGAGAACCGCCTGTTCGCGGCCTTGAGCGGCGCCGTCGGCGGCTTTCTCGGGCTGCCGGCCCTCGTCGTCGAACTGCCGCTCGTCACCGTCCTCATGCTGCGCTCGATCGCCGACGTGGCGCGCGGGCATGGGGAGGACCTGGAGGCGATCGAGCCGCGTCTCGCCTGCGTGACCGTGTTCGCCATCGGCGGGCGGTCGCCGGGGGACACCTACGCCGAGATCGGCTATTACGAGGTGCGGGCGGCGCTCGCGATCCACTTCACGCCGCTCGCCGGCGCGGTTTCCGACCACGGCGGCGGCGCGCTGGCCCTGCCCGCGGCGGTCAACCTGGTCCGCGGCATCGCCGCCAGGTTCGGCGTCGTCCTCTCCGACAAGGCGGCGGCGCAGCTGGTTCCCGCCCTCGGTGCGGCCGCCGGCGCCGCTCTCAACTACATCTTCATGCGCCACTTCCAGGACGTCGCGGACGGCCATTTCACCGTCCGCCGGCTCGAACGCCGCTACGGCAGGGACGCCGTGGAGGCGGTCTACCGGGAGATCGCGAGCCGCGAGGCGGGCCCGTCCGCAGCCGTGCCGAGCCTCGGCCCGGCTCCCTGATCGCCCTGGCGGACGCCCTCGGCTAGTCGAAGGCGACCGTCCTCTTGGCGGCTTCGAGCGCGTCGGGCGGCACCCGCGCCGGCGCCGTCGGCGCTTCGCCCGGGACGACGACGGTGAGCGTCAGGGGCTCGGTCAGGTCGATGCGCCGGCCCTGGCTCTCGACGAACACGAGCCTGCCGTCCAGGAGCACGACCTGCAGCTTCTCCGGGCTCTGCACGCCCCAGACCGTGGTGCCGCGGACGCCGATGACGGCGAGCGGCGTGTAGAGGGTGGCGGGGCTGAGCCGTCCGTCCCGGAGCGTGCCGCTGGCCGCGAGGAAGACGCCCTGGACGAGGCCGAGGACGCGTCCGCGCTCGCCGGCCTCGAACTCGCCGACGGTGAACTCCGTGTCGTCGCCGAGGGTGATCACCGCCTGGTCGGCCATCCTGAGCTCGAGACGCGTGTCGTTGCCGGTGCGGATGCGGTCGCCGGCGAACACCGGGGACCCGGGGCCGAGCGTCCGCGCGACGCCGGAAATGGCGGCCGTCGCGGTGCCCTTGAGCCGGGTGACCGAGCCGGCCGCCTCCTGGGCCAGGGCGACCACCGGCGCAAGGCAAAGAACCACCAGCACCACGACTCGAACGGCGCTCAGCATGGACCACCTCCCTGGTTCTCGATGCGTCTCGGGCCCTCGCCAACGCTTTAGTGGCTTCCTGGGCGCAGGGCAACCGAAACCGGCCCGGCCGGCCAGGCCGCCGCCCCTGCGGCCAGGGGCTAGAAGACGTCGGCCCGGGTCAGGCCGACCTCCTCGTAGAAGCGGGCGGCGCCCGGATGCAGGGGAATGGCGATGCCGTTGAGCGCCGTGTCGAGCTGGATGAGGCGGCCTTTCGGATGGCCGCTGTCGATAAGCCTGCGATTGTTGGGATGCCAGAGCGCCCTTGCGATGCCGTAGGCGAGATCGTTGTCGAGAGCCGTGGACGCGACGAGCTGGGCGCCGACGGCCAGCGTCTCGACCGCTCCGACGTTCTTATAGATGCCCTCGGCGATCGTATCAGAGGCGAGGAAGGGGTAGGCGGCCTTGATCCTGGCGGCTTCCGTGCCGGCGATCGGCAAGAGCACGATCTCCACCTGGTCGGCGGTGTGCAGGACCGCGCTCAACGGCGCGCCGCCGACCATGAAGAAGGCGTCGAGGGTCCCCGCGACCAGCATGTCCCCGGCCGTTCCCAGCTCCTCGTAGAACGGCTTGACGCTCTTTTCCGAGAGACCGTAGGCGCCGAGCACGATGTTGGCGACGACGATCGTGCCCGAGGCCTTCTGCCCCATGTTCACGCGCTTGCCCTTGAGATCGCCGACGGTGGCGAGGCCGGCATCGCGGCGGGCGACCACGTGCACCGGCTCCGGATAGAGGTTGGCGATCGCCCGCAAACCGTCCATCGCCCCGTCCTTGGCGAACACGCCCTTGCCGAAGTAGGCGTCGTAGGCGACGTCCGCCTGGCAGAGGGCCAGGTTGAGGGTGCCGGCGCCGAGCCCCCGGACGTTGTCGACGGACCCCTGGGTGGAGACCGCCGCCGCGATCAGCCCCGGCACGCCGCAGCTGCCGCCGACGTCGCAGGCACGGGAGCCGGGCGGATTGCTGATGGCGTTGGCGATCAGACCGCCGACGGGAAAGTAGGTGCCGCCGGTGCCGCCGGTGCCGATGCGCAGGAACCTGAGCTCCTGCCCCATAGAGGGCAGGGACACGAAAGCCGCCACCAGCGCGCCGGCGACGACCAGCCGGAGCCTCGCCGAGATCCTGCGGTGCACGTCCGTTCTCCTTGCGTTCGGAGCTGCACTCTAGGCGCTTCCGGCCCGTTCGCCAAGCCCCGCCCGCACGGTGCGCGCACCGCGGCGCCGGCTCAGCGCTCGAGGACCTTGATCAGCGCCGCGTGGTCGAGCTCGCCGAGGCCCATCGCGATCGCCTCGTCGTAGAGCGACCGGCAGAGCCGGGTGGCCGGCAGGCGCAGCCCGAGCTCCGCCGCCAGCTCCAGCGCCTGCGCAAGGTCCTTGCGCTGGGTGACGCACTTGCCGCCGGGACGGAAGTCGCCGGTCACCATGCGCTGGCCGTGGACCTCGAGGATGCGCGAATCCGCGAAGCCGCCGCGCAAGGCCTCGCGCACCTTGGCCGGATCGGCGCCGGCCCGGCCGGCGAGCACGAGCGCCTCAGCGACGGCGCCGATGGTCAGCCCGACGATCACCTGGTTGGCGGCCTTGGCCACCTGGCCGGTGCCGACCGGGCCGACGCGGGTGGTGCGCTGCCCCAGCACCTCGAAGACCGGCATGGCCTGCGCCACCGCCGCCTCGCTGCCGCCGGCCATGATGATCAGCGTTCCGGCCTCGGCGCCGATGGTGCCGCCGGAGACCGGTGCGTCCACGTAGTCGCCGCCGGCCGCGGCGACGGCGCGGGCGAACCGCCGGGTGTCGGGGACCCTGGTCGTGCCCATGTCGATGACCAGCGTTCCCGGCCGGATCCCGGCGACGACGCCGTCGGCGCCGAGGAGCACGCTCTCGACCGCGGGCGTGTCGGGGAGCATCAGGATCACCCGGTCGGCCTCGCGGGCGGCGGCCGCCGGGCTCTCGGCCGCGACCATGCCCTCGCCGGCGAGCGCGCGGACGACGCCCTGCGAGCGGTTGTGGATGACGAGCCGCGCGCCCGCCTTGTGCAGGTTGCGCGCCATCGGCCTGCCCATCAGGCCGAGCCCGATGAAGGCGACCGGGGTCCCGGCCAGCGACGGCATGGCGGGCGCTCAGGCGACGAAGGTGGTGATCCGCCGGTAGGCGGGCAGCGTCAGGAACTCGACGAAGTCCGGCGCCGTCGCCACCTCGAGAAACACCTCGACCGCGTCCGCGAACCTGCCGCCGTCGAACCGCTCGCGGCCGAGGCTCTCGCGGAGCGCCGCCATCTCCTCGTCGACGATGCGCCGCACGAGCGCCTCGTCGATCCCCGGGCCGTCGGCGAGCCGGGCGCCGTGCCTCAGCCACTGCCAGATCTGGGCACGGCAGATCTCGGCGGTGGCGGCGTCCTCCATCAGGTTGTAGAGCGGCACGCAGCCGTTGCCGCCGAGCCACGCCTCGATGTACTGGACGCCGACGCGGACGTTGTTGCGGAGCCCGTCCAGGGTGATCGCGCCGCGGGCCGGCGCGAGGAGGTCGCGGGCCGAGACGCGGACGTCGTCCCGCCCGCGATCGAGCTGGTTGGCGCCCGGCATGTGGGCATCGAACACCTCCCTGGCCACCGCGACGAGGCCGGGATGGGCGACCCAGGTGCCGTCGTGGCCGTCCCCGACCTCCCGCAGCTTGTCCTCGCGCACCCTGGCGATCGCCGCCGCGTTGGCCGCCGGGTCGGCCTTGATCGGGATGAACGCCGCCATGCCGCCCATGGCATGGGCGCCGCGATGGTGGCAGGCCTTGATCAGGGCGAGGCTGTAGGCGCGGAGGAACGGCACCGTCATCGTCACCCGGTTGCGGTCGGGGAGGACATGCGCGGGGTGGTTGCGGAGCTTCTTGATGTAGCTGAAGATGTAGTCCCAGCGCCCGCAGTTGAGGCCGCAGGCGTAGTCCTTGAGCTCGTAGAGGATCTCCTCCATCTCGAAGGCGGCGAGCAGGGTCTCGATCAGGACGGTCGCGCGGATGGTGCCGGCGTCGATGCCGAGCGCGTCCTCGGCGGCCCGGAACACGTCCGCCCACAGCCTCGCCTCCAGATGGCTCTCGAGCTTCGGCAGATAGAAGTAGGGGCCGCTGCCCCTGGCGATCAGCGCCTTGGCGTTGTGGAAGAGGAACAGGCCGAAATCGAACAGGCTCGCGGCAATCGGCTCCTCGTCGACGAGGACATGCTCGTCCGCGAGATGCCAGCCCCGCGGGCGGACCACCAGCGTCGCGGTGCGGTCGGCGAGGCGATAGTCCCTGCCGGTCTCGGGATCGGCGTAGGAGATGGTGCCGGCGACCGCATCGGCGAGGTTGATCTGGCCCGCGACGACGTTGTCCCAGGTCGGCGCGAGCGAGTCCTCGAAGTCGGCCATGAACACGCTGGCCCCCGAGTTCAGCGCGTTGATGATCATCTTGCGCTCGACGGGGCCGGTGATCTCGACCCGGCGGTCGCGAAGATCAGGAGGGATCGGCGCCACCCGCCAGTTGCCCAGGCGCACGCTCTCGGTCTCGGCAAGGAAGTCGGGGAACTCGCCCCGGTCGAGCCGCTGCTGGCGCTCGCCGCGGGCGGCGAGCCGGCGGGCGCGCTCGTCCCGGAAGCGGCGGTGGAGCGAGGCGACGAAGCCGAGGGCTTCCGCGGTCAGCACGCGCTCAAAGCCGGGTCGGAGCGCCCCGCGCACGGTGACGCCGCCGGCGCCGGCCGCCTCCGGGGCGCATGCGGCGGGGCGGTTGTCGGTCTTCGTCATCGGCCTCCTCCCTCGACGGTTCTTCCGGTCCGCCGGCGCACGACGGCGCCGCGGCGAGACCGTTGCCATCAAAAGACGATTGAACGCGCGGGGCAAGTGCGATTGGCTATAGTGACCGGGCGCGGGCGCGATGCGGCGCGCCGTCGACCTCGATTCGCTGACGGAGGGTGGAGGATGACCCCGTACGAGCTGTGGGAGAGAGGCGTGGCGCTGTGGGAAGCGCTCATGCGCGGTCCCGGCGGCGGCCCGTGGCGGCTGGAGCAGGAACGCATCATCCGCGGCTTCGAGGCGCTGCGCACCGATCCTGGGAGCCCGCTGATCGACCGCCTGTGGGCGATCGACCGGCTGCAGGCGATGGGCGAGAGCTGGGACCGCCACCAGCGCCGGCTCGGCGAGCTGCAGGCGGCGCTGCTCGACCGCCTGCGCGCCGGGCGGGCGGTGGCCTGCGGCTTCCTCGGCGATGCCGAGGCCTGCCAGCGCCTGGTCGGCATCTCGCGCGAGGCGTGGGCCAGGGCCAAGGTCGATTGGCTGCGGTCGGCCGTCGTCAGCGGCGAGGCGACGTTCAAGGACGTCCGCGTGCTGGTGCTCGATGCCGAGCCGGTGGTTGCAGGGGACGGCCGCCGGCCCGACGACGATCGCGGCGGCGACGCGCCGGCCTGAGCCGCGGGCGACTCCGTCCCGGTCCCGACCGTGCTCGGCAGGGCCACGGTGGGGGCGGGGTGGGGGCGTGGATGCGCGGACCCCGGTCCGCGCATGACGGCGGGGGGCGAAAGCGACGAAGGCAGGCCCGCCGTGGTCCTCGCCGCCGCCGGAGCGCCCTCGTGGATGGCCGTGACACGCACGGCCATGACGGAAGGGGGGCGCGCGCGGGGGCGGGCGCCGAAGGCGAGGTGGCGGCCCCTCGGGGAGCCGCCGCCTCGGGGTGGGACCGGGGAGAGGGGGTGGCCTACGCCGCCTTCGACCGGCGGTAGCCGATGACGCCGAGGCCGGCCAGCGCGGTCAGGAACAGCGGCAGCGCCGCCGGCAC
>CAYQSU010000083.1:0-11813 GCA_964420325.1 uncultured Rhodospirillaceae bacterium
CGGCATTCGTCGTCGCGAAAGACCATGTCCATGACCCAGTGCAGGCTGTTCTCGACCGCCCAGTGGCTGCGCACGATCAAGCCGATCTGCGCGGCCGGGAGCGCCAGGGAGGTGATGTAGAGGCGGGTTTCCCGTTCGATCTTGCCGTCGATCTCGCGGAGGCTGTCGACGATGACGATGCCCTGTAACCCCGGCCAGTCGTGGCGCTCCTGCAGCCAGCCGACATCGTGGATGACGGTGGTCGTCCGGGTCTCGATGCGGCCGTGATCGCCGTCGACCGTCTCATGTCGGCTGACGGTGGTGTCGTGGACGTCGCTGGTTTTCTGTTCGGCGACGAACAGCTCGACGTCGTCGCGCAGGCGTCCCTGGTTGCCTTTGAGGGCGAGGACGTAATCGGCCTTCCTGTCGACGATGGTCTTGGCGATGTCGCGCTGGCACCCGATGGCGTCGATGGTGATGATCGCGCCCTCGATCGCCAGCATCTCCAACAGCTTCGGGATGGCGACGATTTCGTTCGAGCTCGAAGCCACCTTCACCTGCCCGAGGACCAGGCGCTGGCGCGCCGCGAACGCCGAGACCATGTGGATCGCGGCTTTCGCGCCCTTCTTGCCCTTCTTGTCGCCCGACCGCCGCACCGTCTTGCCGTCGATGGCGATCACCTCGGCCGCGATCCCGGTGCGCGCCGAAGCCCAGCGGACGAAGCAGTGCTGGAATGTCTCCGCGTCGAGGGTCGCGAAGATGTCGCCGAGATGGTCATGGGCGGGCGTGCCGTTGCGAAACGGCAGAAATCGTCGCAACAGATCGAGCTTCTTGGTCCCGAACCGGGCGATATCGGTGAACGTCTCCGCCCCGGCGAGGACCGCCAGCAGGCAGAGCAAGAGAATCTCCTCCAGCGGATACATCACCTTGCCGGCCTGCCGCGGGTCCGGAAGATCCTCAGAATGTTTCAGAAAAACAACGCCTTCGCCAATCGCCCCGGCCATCGCCATCGTCGCCTCCCATGCCCATCCCGAGACCACCCATCGATTCAGAACCTTCCCGCCTTGTCACCAACTCTTTCACCCGATCGCCCTGGTCGCCGGCCCACCCTCCCCTTTACAACGCTGAGCTCGACCCTGCATAACTCGCCGACCTTGGAAATGCGAGCCAGGGAATGAAGAGAGAGGAGGAGGAGCGCTGATGAGACGCCGCCTTGCCGGCCTTGCCGTCATCGCCGGAACCTTGCTGATCGCCGGTCCGGCGACGGCGCAGCAGGTGTTCGTCTACCCGACCAAGGGACAGAGCCAGGCTCAGCAGGACCAGGATCGCAGCGACTGCCACGCCTGGGCGGTTCAGCAGACCGGCTTCGACCCGGCCAATCCCCATGTCGCGACCGGAGCGCCGCCGCCTTCGCAGCCGGCCACCGCGAGCCCGCTCCGGGGAGCGGCGCGCGGGGCTGCCGTCGGCGCCATCGGCGGCGCCATCGCCGGTGACGCCGGCAAGGGCGCCGCCATCGGCGCGGCCACGGGCGGGCTCATCGGCGGCATGCGGCGCCGGGATCAGCGCCAACAACAGGACTACCAGCAACAGCAGTATCACCAGCAGCAACAGGCCGCACTGTCGCAAGGGCAGGCCAACTACAACCGGGCCTTCGCCGCGTGCATGCAGGCGCGTGGCTACACGGTGAACTGAGGAGGGGGCCGATGACCAGACTGATCGCGATCGCTGCCGGTGCACTCCTTGGCGCCTCCGGGACCGCCGTCGCCGCCGATTTCGACGGCTCCAGGGCGCTCCTCTGCGCCTCGCTCAGGGGGGTCGAATGCGGTGCCTTCGAGGAATGCTACGAAGGTCCGGCCGACGGCTTCAACGTGCCGCACTTCTTCCACATCGATTTCATCGACCAGGCGGTCCGTGCGAAGCGGCCGGACGGCAGCGAGCTCAACACGATCATCCGGACCTCCGTCCTCGATTCCGGGCTGCTCGTGCTCCAGGGCGTGGAGGCCGGCCGCGGGTGGAGCGCCAGCATCTCCCAGACCACCGGCAGGATCGTGATCACCGCGTCCGACGAGGAGGTCGCCCTGGCGGTCTTCGGCGCCTGCACGCCGGCACCCTGACCCACGACCGCCGCGCCGCCTCGCTCAGTGTCGGCGGGCGGCGATCAGCCCGAGGCCGGCGAGGCCGAGGCCGAGGAGGACAGCGCTCGCCGGCTCGGCCGCCCCGGTCGCGCTGAAGGCTTGCCCGACCCAGCCCGAGTAGAGCATCCCGAAGGGATTGCTGTTCGGGTTGGTGCCGGTCCCCACCTGATAGAGGTCGAAGCGCAGCACGTGCTCGCCGGCGGCAAGGCCGGGGATGTCGATCTCGCCGAACTCGTTCGGCTCGCAGCCGATGACGCCGGCGGCACAGGTGCCTTGCGTGAAGTTGGCGGCGAAGAGGAGCGTGCCGTCGAGCCAGACGTCGGCGGTATCATCGGCCCAGATGCGGAAGTACAGGCTGCCGCCGCCGAGACCGATGACGAAGCTCTCGGTCACCGACATGATCATCTGGCGGCCGTCCGGGTTGGTCGCTGAGCCCTTGTGCGGTGCGAGCGTCGAGCCGCCAACGCCGGTGTCGGCATAGGACACCCACTGCGCGCCCTGGCCGAAAGGGTCGCCCGGCTGCCACGCCGGATGCGGATCGATGGCGACGAGCATGCACGTGGTGCCGTCGAGGCCGCTTCCCGGCCCCAGCGTGCAGCTGCCGCCACCACCCGGTTGCGAGGCGATGACCGTGGCTTCGGTCTGCGCCGCGAGCCCTAGACAGAGGGCCGCCGCGGCAACCCCGAGACCACGCTTCGCTGCCTTCGGCATGAGACACCTCGCGATCGATCGTCGCTCCTTATCCATCGAAGGCGGTTACCTTTCGGTGTATGACGTGGCCGCATCGCCGTTTTCTTGACGCCGCCGGCCTGCATCCATCGCGTCGCACCGGAAATGATCGGAAAGCTCCTCTACCGCCCGTGGTTCGACGCCGTCGGCGTACCGTTTGTCGCCCGCGTCTACCTGCCGCTGTCGCGTGCCTGGGCGGCGGCACGCGCGGCGGGCACCGATCTCGAGCGCTTCCGGGAGGAGACGAAAACCGATCTCGGCGGTGCCGCCGTTCGCGCGGCGTTGTGGCGGGTCAGGGTCTCGACCCGGGTCTACGACGGCGCCTTGACCCACTGGGACCGGACGCTGTTCAGGGCGAAGGCATCGTCGCCGACGCGGCTCGCTGCCGCGCATGCGCTGCGCCAGGCCGCCGCCACCAACTGGTTGCTGGCCCGCACGGCGTTCCTGCCCTGGGTCCGCCGGTTCCTGCCGGCGCGCTGGGAGATCCCCTCACCCGCCGAGGTCGAGACCGCCCACGGTGCCCGATTGGCGGCGCCGGAGGACGCCTACCCGCTTCCTCCCCAGCCCGAGATCCAGCGCTCGCAGGTGATGCGGCGGGGCGGCCGCTCGACGTTCTGGCTCCGCTTTCGCTCGCCGCATCTCGGCGACCAAGCCTGGGCGCGGGTCAGCGAGCCGGCGGCGATCCCGAACCCGCCGACGCTGATCCACCTCCACGGCATCGCCGCCGAGCCGGACCTCTGGCCCGACCGCCGCGATGCTTGGTCGTGGTTCGTCGACAAGGGTGTCCGTGTCATCCGCGCGACCGCACCGTGGCACGGCCGGAGAATGCCGGAGACCCTCTACAGTGGTGAGCCGGTGCTGGCGCGCGGTCCCGAGGGCCTGCTCACGCTGTTTCAAGCCTGGCTCGCGGAGGTCGCGATCCTCCTCCGCTGGGCGCGGGCGCAGGAGGGCGCCCCGGTCGCCGTCGCCGGCGTCTCGCTCGGAGCGCTCGCCGCCCAGCGCTTCGCCACCGCCGCCCACCGCTGGCCGGAGCCGCTCCGCCCCGACGCCCTGTTGCTCGTCGCCACCACCGGATTCATCACCGACATCGTTATTGGCGGCAGCCTCGCCCGCAGGACCGATCTCGCGACCGAGCTCGAGAGGGCGGCATGGGGCACCGACGAGCTCCAGCGCTGGCGCCCGTTGTTGGAGCCCGACGGCGCGCCTGCTCTTCCCTCCGAACGCATCGTCATGGTGCTGGGAGAGGCCGACGATCTCACGCCCGTTGCCGGCGGCCTGATGCTTGCCCACGCCTGGAACGTGCCGGAGGAAAACCTGTTCGTCCGCCCCCAGGGCCACTTCTCGCTCGCGCTCGGCCTCACCGGCGACCGGGCACCGCTGCGGCGGTTCCGGTCGCTGATTCGTGCCAAGGACTAGATACCTATTGCGGAAGCGGCGCGGCGAATCGACCTTGATCTGCGGGCGCCCCCGATTGTCGGTGATGGCGCCGAGATCACCGGAGTTCCCGACGATGATGCCAAGGGTCTTGGGCCTCTCGACGTGCGTCCTCGTTCTGGTGGTTGCCGCTGCGGCGTTCTCGACCCTTCCCTCGGCTGCTGCGGAGGAGCCGCCCGCCGAGACGCAGGCGGCCGACGACGCGGACGAGAGCGACGTGCTCCTTCAGCACGCCCTCGCACCGTGGACGGGAGACCTCGACGGCATGGTCGAGCGCCGCATGATCCGCATCCTCACCGTCTTCAGCCGGACCTTTTACTTCCTCGACAAGGCGACCCAGCGCGGCCTCACCTACGAGTTCGGCAAGACGTTCGAGGACGACCTCAACAAGACCCTCAAGACGAAGGCGCTCAGGGTCCACGTGGTGTTCATCCCGGTGAGCCGCGACGAGCTCCTGCCCGGCCTCGTCGCGGGCCGGGGCGACATCGCCGCAGCCAACCTGACGATCACGCCGGAGCGGTCGAAGCTCGTGGACTTCACCGATCCTGCCGCCATCGGCGTGAGCGAGTTCGTCGTCACCGGCCCGGACTCGCCCTCGGTCCAGACCATCGACGACCTTGCCGGCAAGGAGGTCGTCGTCCGCCGGTCGTCGAGCTATTACGAGAGCCTCGACCGTCTCAACAAGCGGTTCCGGAACGAAGGCAAGCCGGAGATGACGCTGACCCTCGCCGACGAGGACCTCGAGGACGAGGATCTTCTGGAGATGGTCAACGCCGGGCTGTTTCCGATGATCGTCGTCGACAGCCACAAGGCCCGCTTCTGGGCGCAGGTGCTCCCGGACATCCGCGTGCACGAGGACATCGCGGTCAACAGCGGGGGCGAGATCGCCTGGGCCCTCCGCAAGGACAGCCCCAAGCTCAAGGAGGCGGTCAACGCGTTCATCAAGAAGCACAAGGTGGGCACGACCTTCGGCAACATCCTGCTCCAGCGCTATCTTAAGGACGTCAAGTACGTCAAGAACGCGCTCAGCGACAGCGAGCGGGCGAAGTTCAACGCGACGATCGACCTGTTCAAGAAGTACGCTGGCGAGTACGAGTTCGACTGGCTTCTCATCACCGCCCAGGGCTATCAGGAGTCCCGCCTCGACCAGAGCGCGAAGAGCCCCGTCGGCGCCCTCGGGGTGATGCAGGTGAAGCCGAGCACCGCCGCCGGCTCGCCGATCTTCATCAAGAACATCGACAAGATCGACAACAACATCCGTGCCGGCACCAAGTATCTTCGCTTCATGGTCGACGAGTATTTCGACGATCCGGCGATCTCCCCCGTCGACCGCCATCTGTTCGCGTTCGCCGGCTACAACGCCGGACCGAACCGCATCGACCGCCTGCGCAAGCTCGCCGCGCAACAGGGCCTCGACCCCAACAAGTGGTTCAGGAACGTGGAGGTCGTGGTCGCCAAGAAGGTCGGCCGCGAGACCACCCAGTACGTCGGCAACATCTTCAAGTACTACGTCGCCTACAAGCGCATCCTCGAGCAGGCGGCGGCGCAGCGCGCGGCCCGCGGGAAGCTGAAGGAAACCGAGGGTCGGTAGACATCCGGCCAGCAAGCGGCTTGGCAAGCCTCGGCCGTCGTGTATCATACGTGCCCGTCCCGCCCTGGAGGCTCGATGACCATCGCGGAGGCGCTGACCTTCGATGACGTCCTGCTGGTGCCGGCCAAATCCGACGTGCTGCCGTCGCAGGCCGATACCCGCACCCGCCTGACCCGCGGCATCGAGCTCCAGATCCCTCTCGTTTCGGCGGCCATGGACACCGTGACCGAAGGCGCTCTCGCCATCGCCATGGCCGAGTTCGGCGGCCTCGGGGTCATCCACAAGAACATGGAGCCGGACGACCAGGCCGCCGAGGTGCGCCGGGTCAAGAAGTACGAATCCGGAATGGTCGTCGATCCAATGACCATTCATCCCGAGGCGACGCTCGCCGACGCGCTCAAGTTGATGCGGTCCCACAACTTTTCGGGGGTGCCCGTGGTCGAGAAGGCGACCGGCCGCCTGGTCGGCATCCTCACCAACCGCGACGTCCGCTTCGCCGCCAACCCCAGGCAGCCGGTGAACGAGCTGATGACGCGCGGCAGCGTAGACAAGCCCCTGGTCACGGTGCGCGACGGGACCACCCGCGAGGAGGCGAAGCGGCTTTTACACAAGTACCGGATCGAGAAGCTCCTCGTCGTCGATGACGACTATCGCTGCATCGGCCTGATCACCGTCAAGGACATCGAGAAGGCGGAGCGCTTTCCGAACGCCTGCAAGGACGGCCACGGCCGGCTCCGGGTTGGTGCCGCCACCGGGGTCGGCGAGCCCGGCATCCTCCGCGCCGAGGCGCTGCTCGAAGCCGAGGTCGACGTCATCGTCGTCGACACCGCCCACGGCCATTCGGCCGGAGTCCTCGATGCGGTGAGACGGATCAAGCGCCTCAGCAACAGGGCCCAGGTCGTCGCCGGCAACATCGCCACCCCCGATGGCGCGCGGGCGCTCGCCGACGCCGGCGCGGATGCCATCAAGGTCGGCATCGGGCCGGGCAGCATCTGCACCACCCGCATGATCGCCGGCGTCGGCGTGCCGCAGTTCACGGCGATCCGCGAGGTGGCCGAGGTCTGCCGCCAGTACGACCTGCCGCTGGTCGCCGACGGCGGCATCCGCTACTCGGGAGACCTCGCCAAGGCCATCGCCGCCGGCGCCGACTGCGCCATGATCGGGTCCCTGTTCGCCGGCACCGACGAGAGCCCCGGCGAGGTCGTGCTCTACCAGGGCCGCTCCTACAAGTCCTACCGGGGCATGGGCTCGATCGGTGCCATGGCGCGCGGTTCGGCCGACCGCTACTTTCAGCAGGAAGTCGCGGACAGCCTCAAGCTCGTTCCGGAGGGCGTCGAGGGCCGCGTCCCCTACAAGGGTCCGGTGGGGACGGTCATCCACCAGCTGGTCGGCGGTCTCGCCGCCTCGATGGGCTACACCGGCAACCGCACGGTCGCCGAGATGCAGCGCAACTGCACCTTCCGTCGCGCCACCGCGGCCGGTGTGCGCGAAAGCCACGTCCACGACATCACCATCACCCGCGAAGCTCCCAACTACCAGTTGCCGGAGTGACGGAACGGTGGCGGAGGCGCTCGCCCGCTTCCCCGACGCGGCCTACATCCATCCCTCGGTGCTTCTGTTCGGAGAGGTCTCCGTAGCAGAGGGCGCCAGCCTGTGGCCCTACGTCGTGATCCGCGCAGAGATGCACGAGGTGCGCATCGGCCGCTTCACCAACGTCCAGGACTTCGTCATGATCCACGTCGGCTACGACACGCCCACCGTGGTCGGCGACCACTGTTCGATCACCCACCACGCCGCCCTGCACGGTTGCACGATCGGCGACAACTGCCTCGTCGGCATCAACGCAACGCTGATGGACGGCGTCGTCGTCGGCGAGAACTCGATCGTCGCCGGCCACGCCCTCGTCAGCGAGGGAACCGTCGTTCCGCCCAACTCGATCGCCATGGGCACGCCGGCGCGGGTGGTCAGGCGACGCAACAACTTCGTCGCCAACCGCCTGAACGCGGCGATGTATCACCGCAACGCCCTCGCCTTCCGTGCCGGCGACCATCGCGCCTGGACCGGCTCCGGCCACGATGCCTTCATGCGCGAGGAGAAACGCCGTCTCGAGGCGCTGTTTGCGGAGCGCTGCGACGAGAGGCCGCTGTCCGACTAGTCACAATCGCCGCCCCACAGCTCGTCGACCCACTCCGGATGGTCGATGAACGGATTGCGGTTGCCCTGCCGTTCATGGATCCGGTCGTTGCGGCGCCGCTCCCAGGCGTTCACCGGGTCGGCCCGGTGCCAGGCGACCAGCGTGCAGAGCCGCCCCAGCCTCGGCTCCCCCACCCGGGTCTGCCCCGGGACGACGACGAGATCGGGCTCGCCGTCGCCCCCCTCGTAGCGGACGTCCATGTAGAAGACCATGCGCGCGACATCGCCCTTGACCCGGTCCGGCGGCTCGAACGAATCGCCGTCGATGCGCGCGCCGAGCGCCTCGCCGTGCGGCATGCCGCCCACGTCGAAATCGAGGTTGCCGCGGTCGGCGTTGACGCTCACGTCGGCGGGCCGCAGGTGGTGGAGGTCGGTGTGGGGCCGCTGGTTCCGGGTCGGGAAGCCGTGGGAATGCGGCCAGACGTGCTCCCGGTTCCAGGCGTCGCCGTCGTTCTGGCCCTGCTCCCGGCGCGCCTTGGGCTGCGACCGTCCGGTGTAGAGGAGCATCACGTTGGCCGCATCGTCGGGGTCCTCGTCGGTGTGTTCGAGAGCGGCCCACACGTCGGCATAGGAAAGCTGACGGTGGCGACTGACGATGCCGTGCAGGGCGGCACGCAGCGCCTCTCCGGTCTTGCCGCGAGCGTCGTCGTAGTAGCCGCGGAGCGGGTCCGTATCGTCTCCGCCATATCCGTCGTCCGGCCTCCAGGCGCGGGCGGCGGCGAGGCAGTTCCGGTGCTCGTCCAGGGTGAGGAGGCGCGACACTGCCTTGAACCGCCGCTCGGCGATCTCGTCGCCGAAAGCTGCCGCCAACGCGTACCACTTGCAGGCCTCGGCATAGTCGAAGGCGCGGAGCGACCGGGTTCCTTCCTCGGCGAACCGCTCTGTTTCCGGCGTCGGTGCGCCGGTGGGAGCGTCGGCGGCGGATGCCCCGACGGACCAGACCATCGCCAGGAGGCCGGCAATCAGCATCCGGCTGGCATCAACCATCCCAGAGATCCTCTCTCCCGTCCGCCCGGCGCCTCCGCTCGTCCCTCTGCCGACCGCCGATTGCCGAATGCAACCCTGCCGCGCCTTCCGACCGGTCGAACGCTGCTTTCTTAGGCACCACTGCCCAAAACGGCGGCTGGTCACCGGCATCCGCACCCACGGCAGCATTGCGCGCTCGGCCTCTTGTGATTGGCATTGCGCTTGCTTATGTCCTACCCGTATGACGACCTACAGCATCGAACAGCACGGAACCGGAGCCGAGCTCGTCTGTCGAGAGGGGGACAGGGTATACCGTCTGTGGTTTCCCTCAAGGGTCAAGGCGCTCTTGGCCAAGGCCCAGCTCGAGGCCAACGCCCGTCTGGCGATCATCTTCAGCGCAACGCCCCGTCCGCCGTCGATGTCCAACGGCTGCAAGGCCGGCAATCGATAGCGGCCCGAATCGGTGCGGGCCCGGCATCCGCCCGCCGGGCACCATCCGGCCGGGGTCCTTCGGTTCTGCCGGTGAGGATGAGGCGGGGTGCCTGGTCGCGATGTTCTGCGAAGTGCTCGAGGCCTTCGACGGTGCGCCGGCGTTCGCGGCCGCAGACCTGCCGCACGCCCGGCCAGGCGGCGAGATGGGCGTTCAGGCTCGCCGTGCTCTCCAGGCGCCGGACCCCTCGGTGACCTCTTCCAATCCACTTGCAACGTCGGGGAACCCAATAACGCGTCGAGGCCTTCGCGCCAGGGTGAGGTGGACCCGGAGAATGGGATGACGCCATGGTTCGTCAACCCTTTTCCAAAAGCGATTCCCCTGGCGTAGTCTAGACCCATATTGCCGTGGCGTTACCATTTCCGTATTCTCTTGGGGTCTTGGTTCAGTATTATTGGACGTATTCAATGGCCAACCGACGGCAGCGTTCCATGTTGAAGAAAGGTGTCCAAGCATGGAACACGTGGAGGCTTCAGAACGCTATTCGTTCAGTGGACCTTCGCGGCGCGAGGCTCAGAGGATGGTCCTTGAAGAACGCCAACTTGAGCCGCGCGGACCTCAGCGCTTCCATTCTTTTTCTTGCGGATCTGGAGCGAGCCGATCTTCGCAGAGCGAACTTACGTAGAGCTGACCTCGGCGGCGCTCGACTGCCAGGCGTTGACCTCTGCTATGCGGACCTCAGCGAGGTGGACTGTCGTCCGATAGAGTTGGAGCCTTCTGTCCGTGAGTTCACGAATTTCCGCGAAGCACTGCTCTACGGGAGCTGTTTTGAAGCAGCAGATCTGCAAGGTGCAATACTCGCACACGCCAAAGCAAGTTGCGCGAATTTCAGAGGCGCAGATCTTCGCGAGGCTGACCTCAGTGGCGCTGACTTCAGACGAACCACACTTGAAGACGCGAGTCTGGCCGGAGCGAATCTGAGCGGTGTTGACCTGAGGCATGCCTATCTCGCAGGTGCGAACCTCGATGGGGGCAAATCTAACGAGCGCTCTGCTTGAGGAGGTTGATTTCCGTGCCGCAAAACTCAGAGGGACGTCCTTTAAGAGGACAAATCTGACTGGAGCAAATCTAAGTGGAGCAGATCTTCGGGGCAACGATTTCGAACAGAGCATGTTATGTGGAACACACTTGGCGCGAGCTGACCTCACCGGATGTCGAATCTACGGTATATCTTCGTGGGAAGTGAATTTGAATGGCGCTATACAGAGAGATATGGTAATAACAAGGAGCGATGAGCCGACAATCACGGTTGATAGTCTAGAGGTAGCACAATTCATTCACTTGCTTATACGCAACGAGAAAATACGATCTGTGATCAATAGCATAACCTGCAAAGTTGTCCTCATACTTGGTAGATTCTCTTCGGAAAAAAAACGCGTGTTGGACGCCCTGCGGAACGAATTGCGCAAACACGACTATGTGCCGATCCTATTCGATTTCGATCGGCCACAGAGCAAGGATTTCACCGGGACGCTCCAGACACTTGCGAACATGGCGAAGTTCATAATTGCGGATCTGACGGACCCCATAAGCGTTCCTCATGAGCTCGCAACCATCGTACCGCGCATCGAGGTCCCTGTGCAGCCTATTCTTCTGGAGGGACAACAGCCATACGTGATGTTTGCTGATCTGGCGGACAAATACTATTGGGTTCTTCCGTTACATCGCTATTCAAGTGAGGAGAGCCTGATAGCTGAGATCGCAGATCGCGTGATTGATCCGGCGGAGGCGAAGGTTTCCGAGATCCGAGCAAAACTCCAGAATAGGTAGACCATAGAGGAGACTCCTGCGCTTTGCCATTAACAGGGGGCAGAATCGTTGCGGATTCAGGCGGGAGCGGCGCTGGGCGGGAGGAGGTCGGGGAGCGGCGGGATCATGGGGAGCGTGGAAATGAAGGGCAACCCCCGGACACAATGCGCCCTTCCGCTCCCCCTCCCGTCATGGCCGTGCCCGTCACGGCCATCCACGCCGCCGGCAGCGCCGCGTCCGGTGCGAGCGCCCCGAAGGCAGCCGGGCCGCGCTCCGGCGGACGGGGTCGGTGTCCCCCTCGCCGCCCGAGCCCCCGCCCGGCGTCCCGCCGTGGATGACCGGGACACCTGCCCGGTCATGACGGCCAGGGAAACGCCGCCGGTCCCGGCATCGACCGCGCCTCCAGCCCAGGCCCCCACGCGTCATTCCGGGCCCTGTCCCCCCACGCGTCATCACCGGGCCCTGTCCCCCCACGCGTCATCACCGGGCCCTGTCCCGGTGATCCACGCCGGCGCCCGCGCCGCGCCCGACGCGGCAGCGTGCCTCC
>CAYQSU010000084.1:0-10815 GCA_964420325.1 uncultured Rhodospirillaceae bacterium
GGTCGCCGACATCAGTGCCTATCTCGCCGAGCGCAACGGCGCGCCGCGCCCCTATGAATGGAAGGCCGAAGGCGCCGCCATCCTCGCCAAGATCCAGCGCGCCCGAACCGCGCTCGCCAACGCTCAGGGGTGAGTTATTGGTCGGCATTTGCGAGTCAGAACACTAGACCGACACCTCGACGCGAGGCGGACCGCTGTCTCTCGGATCGTAGCGGGCGCGGCACTCGGCGACGCGACGGGCGGCGATGCCGCGACCGGTGATCAGGTGGCGGCGGAGGGCGCGGGTGCGCGCGACCGCGAGCTCGTCGAGGGCCGGTCTTGCCGCCTGAACGACCGCGGCGATCCGGGCCCCCGATGGCCCGACCGCCGTCGGGTCGCCCGGCGCTCGCCTGCGCAAGGCCCCGGCCGTATACGCCTCGAAGTCGGCGGCGGTGGCGACGCCGCAAACGGTAACCGACAGCTTCGGCCGCTCCGCCAGCAGCCGGGCGAGTGCGTCGGCGAACCGAAGGCCGTCCTCGTCCAGCTCCGCCGCGCCGGGCTTGAAGACGATCGGCTCGAGGTCGATGTCGAAGGTCGCCGGGGCGGTCAGCATCCTCGCGATCGCAGCCGGCGGGAACAGGGTGGTGAGCGCACCGCCGACGGCCTGGGTGATGGCATCGCTCAGATCGACGTCGGGCCGGTCGAGCGTCCCTGCGACGGGAAGGCTGAGTGCGATTCGGCCGCCCGAGTCCTGCAAGAGCGCGGCCAACCTCTCGACGGGGACGCCGACGCCGGACGTGAACCGATCCTCGGTCTCCGCGGTCTGCCGGGCAAACTGGAGGTTGTCCAGCTCCATGTCGACGAAGCCGGCCAGCGCGCCCTCGACGGCCGCGGCCTGCGCCCTCGCCGTAAGAGCACCGCTGTCGAGCTCGACGCCGAGCATCTCGGCCGCGTACGGCGAGAACGGCGGGAGCTGCAAGGCGACAACACTCGCCTCGAGCTCGAAGTCGGGCGGGCGCGTAAGCGGTCTCACCCAACCCGAGACCCTGAGCTTGGCGAACTCGTTGACGTCCGCGTCGAGGCGAACTTCCGCGGGTTCGTCGGGTTTCGCTGCATCCAGGTTGCGAAGCTCGGCGCCGGTGACGACCGCCTCGACGGCGACCAGAGGATCGACCGAGGTGTCGGTGAACCAGATCTTCGCCTGGTCTTCGATGCCGATCCGCTCGATGCGGATTGCGGGCCGGACGACGGCACGGGCACCGGCAGCGCCATCGATGCCGGCAAGGAGAACGAGCGTCTGATCCGAGAACGCGAATTCGGCGTTGCGAAGGGAGAGCTCGGCGGCGGCGATGGACAGATCCTGATCAATGGTCGCACCGCCCAGCAACAAGGTGCCGATGCGCAGCGCCGCCGTCGCGTCGGCATCGGTGTCGACGGCGATCTCCTCGACTTCGACGCTGGCCGGCGTCCGCCAACGGATGCCCTCCTCGGTGGCTGCCGCCGAAGCGCGGCTCAGCGCCGCGCGCAGGCGGGCCGCGCTCAGTTTCAGATCGGGGCGCCCGCCGTCCGCCGGTACCGAAGCCGAGAGCCCGCTGATCCGCGCCGTGCCGGCGCCTTCGGCCGATATCGACTGGGCGCCGGTTCGAGCCCGCAGATGGCGCAGCGCGAGATCGAGGCGGTCGGCGGCGATGGTCGCCCCTGTGCCCGCAGCGGGCAGGCTGCCGTTCAGCCCGGATGCATGCGCATCGACGTCTGCGGCGAAGCGCATTTCGCCCCTGGCCGAGATCGCCGTGGAGTCGCGCAGGGTGAGACGGACCTCGTTCGCGCGCACCTCCGCTCCGGGCAGAAGCATTCGCGCGCGCGCCGCCGTGCCAGTTCCCTGCAGCCGCAACGACAGCGAACCGCCTGCGCTCTTCAGCGCGAGCCTGCCCAGCGTCAGCTCCAGCCGCGCCGCCGTCACGGGTACCGGCCCCAAGACGTCGAGACCTTCAACGCCGACGGTCGGCGCTCCCGACAGGGTCGTCCCGCCGTCGGCCTCGCCGATGACGGCGAGCCCGCGGACATCGACGGCAGCATTCCGAAATGCGACGCCCGCAGACTCGGGTAGCGAGACCGTTCCGGCGCCGAGGCGAACCTGGAAGTCGCCGCTCGCCTCCCAGCGGGCCGCCGGCCCGGAGTCACCCCGCGCCGGGGGAGCCGCTGTGGCGACGAGCATCGAGTCGAACCTGAAGTCGGCGCGGTCGAAGGCGAGCTCCATTTCCGGTCGCGCGATATCGGCGCCAGCGGACGTCCCGGTTCCGGCCGCTTCGATCGCGATCGTGCCGTTGGCGGACACCGAGATCGTCGCGCGCCCATCGACATCGATGGAGCCGGCGCGACGCTCGAAGCCGAGCGGGCCCGCGAGCTTCGAGATCTTCGGGATGTCCACGGCCTCGAGCCGAAAGCGCGCGTCGGCGCTAAGCGTTTCGGCGAGCATCCGCGCATCGGCCTCGATGCGCGCCGCGATGTCATTGAAACGGCCGGCGAAGACGACGCGCTGGGGCTGGTCCGAATCCCAGCCGTAGGCGTTGGCAACGGCGAGCTGGTCGATCTCGATCGTGAGCTCGCCGCCTGCCGCCGTACGAAGGACCAGCCGGCCGGCGCGCAGGAGCACGTCGTCGACGCCGGCAGTCCATCCAGCCGCCGCCGATCGCTGAACATCCGTTCCGGGCATCAGCCCTGCAAGCGCGATGCCGTTGACGGTGAGGGCTCCATCTCCGCCGCGCTCGACGACGAGATCGATGCCCTCGATGATGGCCCTGCGAAACAGCGCCCGGCGCTCGAGCAGGGCGGCGAGGTCGTACTCGAGGGCGAGAGAGCCGATCTGGCCGCGGTCGGCGTCGGCGGCCCAGAACTCGACCGCGCCCAGCGTCACCTCGTTGCCCCAGACGTCGATCTTCAGGGAGCCGATGCCTTCGCTGCGGACGCCGAGCGCCCGGAGCTCGGTGGCGATGACGTGGCGCGCCACGTACTGCGGCAGCACCAGAACGACGGCGGCGAGGACGCCGGCGGCGACCGCGAGGAACGCAACAAGCCCGACGCCAAGCCGACGCTTGCGGGCGAAGCGACGCTTGCGGGCGGGGCCGAGGCCGCCGCTCTGGAGCATCTCGCGCGGCCGTTTCATTCCTCTTTCCCGCGTGCCCAACGACCGATCCCGTCCGTCGCGTCAAGGATAGATCGACAGAAGGCCGAGGAACAGGCCGCTTCAGGGTCTCGGCAGTGGGCGCCAGGGTCAGGCGAGAGCGCCGTAAGCCATCGCCAGGATGACGATGCCGAGACCGATGCGATAGACGACGAAGGGCGTGAAGGTCGCCCGCTGCAGCCACGCCATCATCGCTGCGATCGCGATCAGCGCAGAGACGAGGGCGAGGCCGCAGGCGATGATGGCGTCGGTCGTGAGCCGGGCATCGCCGCTCTCGTAAAGGGCGAGACCCTGCAGCACGCCGGCGCCGGCGATCGCCGGGATCGCGAGCAGAAGAGAGAAGCGCGCCGCCTCGGCCCGCTCGACGCCGAGCAGGCGCGCCGCCGTCATGGTGATCCCGGACCGACTGGTCCCCGGAACCAGCGCCAGCGCTTGGGCGAGGCCGATCACCGCGGCATCCGGGATGCGCAGGTCGGGAAGCCTGCGCGCCACCCCGCCGGCGCGGTCGGCAACGTACAGCGCGATGCCGAACACAAGGGTCGTCCAGCCGATCAGCTCGATGCTGCGCAGCCCCTGAGGCACGAGAAGATTGACGATGAAGCCAGCGGCGGACACGGGGACGGTTGCCAGGGCGATCAGGGCGACGAGGCGCGCGTCGCCAGTCCAGCGGCCCCGGACCAGCCCGAAAACACCCAGGATCATGGTGCGGACGTCGCGCCAGAAGTACAGCAACACGGCGCCCAGGGTGCCGACATGAACGGCGACATCGATGACGAGACCTTGGTCCTGCCAGCCTGCAACCGCCGGTACGAGGATCAGGTGCGCCGAGGAACTGATGGGCAGGAACTCGGTGATCCCTTGGACCAGCGCGAGCACCGCTATATGCAGGAGAGGCACGCGCGGACACCCCTAGATCTTGGGCAGTTGGCGCCAATGTGGCACACTTTCCCGAATCCGGGAAGATTCGTTTTTGCGATTGCTGTTTGCGCTTGTAATCTGCCGGCACACACCCGATTCTCTGATCGCCCGGGTGTTGTGACAACGATTAAGAGGGTTTTGCCTCCGGCGCGTCAGCGCGGGAAGGCGGTTGCGGCGGATGAGCTCGGAGATCGAGCCTTAGGACGTTGCACCGGTACGCAACTCCGGGCGCCATAGTGAATTTGGTCAGCGAGGAGGCGGAAGGCTACGCATGAGCGTGCGTTCATCGCCCAAGAAACAGGGATTATACGACCCGCGACACGAGCACGATGCCTGCGGCATCGGCTTCGTTGCCGACATCAAGAACCGCAAGAGCCATGAGATCGTCGAGCAGGGCCTGCAGATCCTGATGAATCTGCGCCATCGCGGCGCCGTCGGGGCCGACCCGCTGGCCGGCGACGGCGCCGGTTGCCTAATTCAGATGCCGGACGCGTTTCTCCGCGAGGAGAGCGCGGCCCTGGGCTTCGAGCTGCCGCCCGTCGGTCATTACTCGGTCGGCATGATCTTCCTGCCCCGCAATCCGGAAACACGCGCCGCCTGCGAGAACGCCTTCGACCGCATCCTCGCCGCCGAGGGACAGCGCATGCTCGGGTGGCGCGACGTGCCGACCGACAACTCCGTGCTCGGCTACAGCGTCAAGCCGATCGAGCCGCTGATCCGCCAGGTGTTCATCGAACGCGGCCCGTATTGCCGGAATGTCGATGCCTTCGAGCGCAAGCTGTTCGTCGCCCGCAAGCAGATCCACCACGCGGTGTGGGACCTCAACCTCCCAGGCTGGGAGCATTTCTACGTCGTCTCGATGTCGAGCCGGACGCTCAACTACAAGGGCATGATCCTCGCCGAGAACCTGCCGACGTACTACCCGGACCTGCGGGACCCGCGGCTCGTCTCGGCGCTGGCACTCGTGCATCAGCGGTTTTCGACCAACACCTTTCCGTCCTGGCGCCTCGCCCAGCCGTTCCGCTATCTCTGCCACAACGGCGAGATCAACACCCTGCGCGGCAACATCAACTGGATGCAGGCGCGCCGCCACAACATGAAGTCGGAGCTTCTCGGCGACGACCTCGAGAAGCTGTGGCCCCTGCTCGCGGACGGCATTTCGGACTCCGCGACCTTCGACAACGCGCTCGAACTGCTCGTCGCCGGCGGCTATTCCCTCGCCCATGCGATGATGCTGATGATTCCCGAAGCATGGGACGACAACCCGCTGATGGACGAGAAGCGGCGGGCCTTCTATGAGTATCACGCCGCGCTGATGGAGCCCTGGGACGGTCCGGCGGCGGTCGCCTTCACCGACGGTCGGCAGATCGGCGCCACGCTGGACCGCAACGGACTCCGACCCGCCCGCTACGTCATCACCGACGACGACCGGGTGATCATGGCCTCCGAGGTCGGCGTGCTACCGATCCCGGAGACGAAGATCGTCAAGAAATGGCGGCTGCAACCGGGAAAGATGTTCCTGATCGACCTCGATCAGGGCCGAATCATCAGTGACGAGGAACTCAAGGACGAGCTCGCGACGGCGAGACCCTACCAGGCGTGGCTCGACGCGACGCAGACGAAGGTGGAGAGCCTGCCCCGCGAAGTCGGCCCGATGCCGCCGGACCCGAAGACCCTGCTCGACCGTCAGCAGGCGTTCGGCTACACGCAGGAGGACATCCGGTTCTTCCTGACACCGATGGCCCTGACCGGTCAGGAACCGGTGGGATCGATGGGGCGCGACACGCCGCTCGCCGTGCTCTCCGATCGACCGAAGCTCTTGTACGACTACTTCAAGCAGTGCTTTGCCCAGGTCACCAACCCGCCGATCGACTCGATCCGCGAAGAGCTGGTGATGTCGCTGGTGAGCCTGATCGGCCCGCGCCCGAACTTGCTCGAGCCAGAGGGGATCCACAGCTTCCGGCGGCTGGAAGCCCACCATCCGATCCTCTCCAACACCGATCTGGAGCGGATCCGCCGCATCGAGAACCATCTCGACAGGGCCTTCCGCACCTTCACGATCGACATCACCTATCCGGCGGAGGACGGCCCGGCCGGTCTCGAGGCGGCGCTTGAGGGCGTGTTCAAGCTCGCCGAGGACGTGGTGCGCGAGGGCTACAACATCATCATCCTCTCGGATCGGGCGGTCGCCGCCGATCGGGTGCCGATCCCGGCACTGCTCGCCACCGCCGGTGTCCATCATCACCTGATCCGCGAGGGCCTCAGGACCGAATCCGGCCTCGTCGTCGAGACCGGCGAGGCACGGCAGACCCACGAGTTCTGCCTCCTCGGCGGGTACGGGGCCGAAGCCATCAACCCCTATCTCGCGTTCGACACGCTCTCCTACCTGCGTTGGGAGCTTCCCGAGAAACTCAGCGAGGAGGAGGTGCACAAGCGCTACGTCAAGGCGGTGTGCAAGGCGATGCTCAAGGTCATGGCCAAGATGGGCATCTCGACATTCCAGTCCTACTGCGGAGCGCAGATCTTCGACGCCGTCGGCCTCTCCCAGGCGTTCGTCGACAAGTACTTCTCCGGCACCCACTCGGCGGTCGGCGGCATCGGCCTCGCCGAGATCGCCCTAGAGACCGTGCGGCGTCACCAGGCGGCGTTCGGCGATTCGCCGATTCTCCGCAACAGCCTCGACGTCGGCGGCGAGATGGCCTATCGGCTGCGCGGCGAGGAGCACGTCTGGACCCCCGAGACGGTCGCGCTGCTGCAGCACGCGGTGCGCGCCGCCGACTATCAGAAGTTCAAGGCCTACACCCGCAAGGTCAACGACCAGAGCCGGAAGCTCAAGAACCTGCGCGGCCTGTTCGAGTTCAAGAAGGCGCGGCAGGCCGTCCCCCTCGACGAGGTCGAGCCGGCCGCCGAGATCGTCAAGCGGTTTTCCACCGGCGCCATGTCGTTCGGTGCGATTTCGTGGGAGGCCCATACCACGCTCGCCGTCGCCATGAACCGCATTGGCGGCAAGTCCAACACCGGAGAAGGCGGCGAGGAGGCCGATCGAAACAAGCCGCTGCCTAACGGCGATTCGATGCGCTCAGCGATCAAGCAGGTGGCGTCCGGCCGGTTCGGCGTGACCGCCGAGTACCTCGTCAACTCCGACGACATCCAGATCAAGATGGCCCAGGGCGCCAAGCCGGGTGAAGGCGGCCAGCTGCCCGGCCACAAGGTCGACGAGTGGATCGCCCGCGTCCGCCACTCGACCCCGGGCGTCGGCCTGATCTCGCCTCCGCCACACCACGACATCTACTCGATCGAGGATCTGGCGCAGCTCATCCACGACCTGAAGAACGCCAACCCGCAGGCACGGATCAGCGTCAAGCTGGTGGCTGAGGTCGGGGTGGGCACCGTCGCCGCCGGCGTGGCGAAGGCGCATGCCGACCACGTCACGATCGCCGGCTTCGAAGGCGGCACGGGGGCGAGCCCGCTCACCTCGATCCACCATGCCGGCAGCCCTTGGGAGATCGGGCTTGCGGAAACGCAGCAGACGCTTGTACTCAACGACCTCCGTGGCCGCATCGCCGTGCAGGTTGACGGCGGCCTGCGCACCGGCCGTGATGTCGTTGTCGGTGGGCTTCTCGGCGCGGACGAGTTCGGCTTCTCCACCGCGGCCCTGATCTCGGCCGGCTGCATCATGATGCGCAAGTGCCATCTCAACACCTGCCCGGTCGGGGTTGCCAGCCAGGACCCGGAGCTGCGCAAGCGATTCAAGGGACAGCCTGAGCACGTCGTCAACTACATGCTGTTCATCGCCGAGGAGGTGCGCGAGTTGATGGCCGAGCTCGGGTTCCGGACCATCAACGAGATGATCGGCCGCAGCGATCTCTTGGAGATGCGCCCCGCCCTCGACCATTGGAAGGCGCAAGGGCTCGATTTCAGCCGGGTCTTTCATCAGCCGCAGGCCGGCCCCGACGTCGCGCGATTCCATTGCCAGGCTCAGGATCACGGCCTCAAGCGCGCGCTCGACCACACCCTCATCGAGAAGGCCCGACCCGCCCTCGAGGCGCGCCGGCCGGTCACGATCGAGACGCCGATCCGCAACACCAATCGGACGGTCGGCGCGATGCTGTCGGGGCAGGTGGCGCTGCGCTTCGGACACGAGGGGCTTCCGGAGGAGACCATCCACATCAAGTGCTTCGGCACCGCGGGTCAGAGCTTCGGCGCCTTCCTTGCCCACGGCATCACCCTCGAGCTCGAGGGCGACGCCAACGACTATGTCGGCAAGGGCCTGTCCGGCGGCCGGCTGATCGTCTACCCGTCGCGGCAGAGCCCGATCGACCCGCACCGGAACATCATCATCGGCAACACCGTTCTCTACGGCGCCGTCAGCGGCGAGGCGTTCTTCCGCGGCGTCGCCGGCGAGCGGTTCGCCGTCCGCAACTCGGGCGTGTTCGCCGTCGTCGAGGGCGTCGGCGATCACGGCTGCGAGTACATGACCGGGGGCTGCGTCGTCGTCCTCGGCAGCACCGGGCGGAACTTCGCGGCGGGGATGAGCGGCGGCGTCGCCTACGTGCTCGACGAGGAGGGCGGGTTCGAGCGGCGCTGCAACCTCGCCATGGTGGCGCTGGAGCCGATTGCGGCAGAGGACGAACTGCTCGAGCTCTACCACCATCAGAGCGGCGACATGGAAACCCACGGGCGCGTGGACCTGTTGCGCGACATGACGCGGCACGACTCCCAGCGCCTGCACATGCTGATCGAGAGACATCGGCTTTATACCGGGAGCCGGCGCGCCGGCCATATCCTCGACAACTGGGACGACCTCCTGCCCAAGTTCGTCAAGGTGATGCCGGTCGACTACAAGCGGGCGCTCGAGCAGATGCAGGCGCGCTGGCGGGCAACCGAACGCACGGGCATCAGCGTCGCGGTCGGGATGTAGGCGATGGGCAAGCCGACGGGGTTCAAGGAGATCCCCCGCCACGACCGGCCGTACGCCCCGGTGGCCGAGCGCATCAGGCATTGGCGGGAGTTCGTCGTTCCGCTGTCTGACGCGGAGCTGTCCCGGCAGGGTGCCCGCTGCATGGACTGCGGCATCCCCTATTGCCATGAAGGGTGTCCGATCAACAACATCATTCCCGACTGGAACGATCTCACCTACCGGCAGCGGTGGCGCGAGGCTCTCGAGGTCCTGCACTCGACCAACAACTTTCCGGAGTTCACGGGCCGCGTGTGCCCGGCGCCCTGCGAGACGGCCTGTACCCTCAACATCATCGACCAGCCGGTGACGATCAAGACGATCGAGTGCAGCCTGATTGACAAGGGGTGGGACGAGGGTTGGGTCGTTCCCGAGATCGCCGCGCATCGCACCGGCAGGCGCGTTGCCGTCGTGGGCTCGGGTCCTGCAGGTCTCGCCTGCGCACAGCAGCTGGCGCGGGCAGGTCACATCGTCGTCGTCTTCGAGAAACGGGACAAGATCGGCGGCCTTCTCCGGTACGGCATTCCCGACTTCAAGATGGAGAAGCACCTGATCGACCGGCGCATGGCACAGATGCAGGCGGAGGGTGTGGAGTTCCGGCCGAACAGCCATGTCGGCGTCGAGATCGCCGTCGATGCGCTGATGGCCGAGTATGACGCGCTCGTTCTTGCCGGCGGCGCGGAGCATCCGCGCGACCTCGCGGTCCCGGGGCGCGAGCTCGACGGCATCCACTTCGCCATGGACTTCCTCACGCAGCAGAACGCGCGGGTTGCCGGCAACAACGTGCCCCCGGAGCGGGAGATCCTCGCCGCCGACCGCGACGTCATCGTCATTGGCGGCGGTGACACCGGGTCGGACTGCGTCGGGACGTCGGTGCGTCAGGGAGCCAAGTCGGTGACCCAGCTGGAGATCATGCCGCGGCCACCGGAACGGGAGGACAAGGCGCTGACGTGGCCCCTCTGGCCCCTGAAGCTCCGCACCTCTACCTCTCATGAGGAAGGGTGCGAGCGCGACTGGTCGGTGGCCACCAAGCGTTTCACCGGCAACGGCCATGTCGAACGCCTCCACCTCGTCCGCCTCGACTGGGTCAGAGACGACAACGGCGGCATGAAGATCCGAGAGATCCCGAACAGCGAGTTCTCCGTCGAGGCCGACCTCGTGCTGCTTTCCATGGGTTTCGTCCATCCGGTCCACGAGGGCCTGATCAAGGAGCTCGGCGTCACGGTCGACAGCCGCGGCAACGTCGTGGCCGACACCGAGGCCGAGCCCGGCGCCTATCAGACCAACATCGACAAGATTTTCGTCTGCGGCGACATGCGGCGGGGGCAGTCGCTCGTCGTCTGGGCGATCCGCGAAGGCCGCCAGTGCGCCCGCTCGGTCGACCAGTTCCTGATGGGAGCGAGCGAACTGCCGCGGTAGACACGACGCTTGACGAGGACCGAGGGTCACGACCGATGATCGTCTTCGATCTCCTATGCGCGAAGGGCCATGTGTTCGAGACGTGGTTCGCCTCCAGCCGCGAGTACGAAGCCATGGTGGCGGGCGGCGACGTCGCCTGTCCCGAGTGCGGCGACACCGAGGTGAAGAAGGCGGTGAGCGCGCCCCACATCAACGCCGGGGTCGCGGCGCCGGCCGCGCCGTGCGGTCTTCCGGCGTGCGCCGGCGGCAGCTGCCGGATGATGGACGAGGACTAATACCAGCGAGCGGAAAGGCTGACTCTGGGGTTGGGTCTTGCGTTCGGTGATGGTGGGTGATTCCGTTTCCGATGGGCGTTTTTGTC
>CAYQSU010000085.1:0-10605 GCA_964420325.1 uncultured Rhodospirillaceae bacterium
TGTTCAACCAGCGATGCCTGCCTCGCCTTTTTCAACAGAGAAGGGGACATCGCCGGGTCCGGTGCGTCGACGGGCTGGGCGTCACCATGGATCGTAGCTGCCGAAGTTCCAGAGATGACCTTCCGGGTCGTAGCAGCCAAATCCCCGACCGCCGTAGTCTTCATCCTTGATGTCGACCGCGATCCTGGCTCCGGCAGCCTTGGCTTTCGCGTAGATCGCGTCCGGGTCCGTGACGATGACGTAGGCGCACTGGGTTTCCGCGCCTCCAATCTCGCCGGGCTGCTTCATCAGTCGACCGAACTCGCTATCGGTGGGCGACCCGAGCATGATCATTCCATTGCCGAAACTGAGTTGTGCGTGAACGATGATGCCGTTCTCGCCCGGTACGACGAGCTGGCGTTCGAACCCGAACGTTTCGCACAGCCAGTCGATCGCGGCAGGTGCGTTCCGGTAGCGAAGGCAAGGGATGATTGTCACGGTGGTAGCCTTCGCAAGGCTGCCCATCACACTCCCCTTTCCGCGAACTCGGCGTCGTCGTCGGGGTCCTGTCGGTCCAGGGCGGTCGGCAATCGAGCCCGCCCCCAGCCCGCCGCCCGGCAGTGTAACAAATCGAGAGACGGCCGCAATCCGCAGCGCAATGGTTCCTGCAACCCCGCCGGCCGGGCCCGAAATCCGAGCGCGGCGGGATCGGGGATGCAAGCGGCGCGGCAACCGAGGTTGGCGCAGGGCGTTGGCACGGGGCCGCGGCGCGTGTACGGTCGGCGGCGTCTGCCGGGTGCCGGCAGGGTCGGGCTCGATCGCCGGTGGCGGCGGGCGCGGCGGCGGGGAGAGGCCCATGTTGCTCGCACAGATCACCGATCTGCATGTCGAGGACGAGGGTGGCGCCCTCGATGCGGCGGCGGCCGTCGAGGCCTGCGTCCGCCATCTCAACGCGCTCGAACCGCGGCCGGACGTGGTGGTGGCGACGGGCGATCTCGTCCAGTCGGGAACGCGTCGCGAGTACGGGCTGTTGAGAGAGATCCTGGCGACGCTGCGCATCCCCTGGTACGCCATCCCCGGCAACCACGACGACCGCGGGGCGCTGCGCGCCGTGTTCTTCGACCGCACCGAGTTCCAGGGCCGCCCGGAATGGATCCAGTACGTGGTCGAGGACTGGCCGGTGCGCATCGTCGCCCTCGACAGCGTGGTTCCGGGGGCCTGCCACGGCGCGCTGCCGCCGGACCGGATCGCCTGGCTCGACGACCGGCTGCGGGGCCGGCCCGAGCGGCCGACCGTGCTGCTGATGCACCATCCGCCGTTCCGCACCGGCATGGCCGGCCTGGACCGGATGGGGCTGGTGGAGGGGCGGGAGCCGCTCGCCCGCTGCGTCGCCCGCTCCGGATGCGTCGAGCGCATCCTCTCGGGCCACGTCCACCGCGCGATCCAGGTGCTGTGGCAGGGCACGATCGCCAGCACGGCGCCGACGCCGGGCCTGCAGTTCGCGCTCGACCTCCGCGCCGATGCCGAGGGCGGATACGTCCGGGAGCCGCCGGCCTGCCAGCTCCACCTCTGGGACGACGCCGAGGGCCTGGTCAGCCACATCAGCTTCATCGGCGACTACGGCCGCCCGCGTCCCTTCCGCACCGAACACCCCGGGTAGGCCGGCGCCGGCGCGACCCGGCCCGTCCGCCCCGCACGGAGGCCCATGCCGACCCATCGTCCGCTCGCCCACTGGCTCCTGTTGTTCGCCCTCGTCGCCATGTGGGGGAGCTCGTTCCTGTTCACCAAGATCGCGGTCTCGCACCTCCAGCCGACGACGGTGGTCGCCGCCCGGCTGGCGATCGCCGCCCTGTTCCTGATCGCGGGCCTGCTCGCGGCCGGGCGCAGGCTCACCGCCGCGCCCCGGTTGTGGACGTCGTTCTCGATCATGGCGGTGGTCGGCAACGCCCTGCCGTTCTGGCTGATCAGCTGGGGACAGCAGCGCATCGACAGCGGCCTCGCCGGTATCCTGATGGCGGTCATGCCGCTCTCGACGATCGTTCTCGCGCATCTGTTCGTCGAGGGCGAGCGCCTCGGCTGGCGGAAGGGGCTCGGCTTCGTCACCGGCTTTCTCGGCATCGTCGTGCTGATGGGGCCGGAGGCCCTGGCCGAACTCGAGGGATCGGGCTCGGCGCTCACCGCCGAACTCGCCGTGCTCGGCGGCGCGGTGTGCTATGCGGTCAACACGATCATCGCCCGCCGCCGCCCGGCGAGCGACGCGTGGACGGCGGCGACCGGCGTCGCCGTCGCCGCCAGCGTGATCATGCTGCCGGTCGCCGTCGCGACCGGCGAGCCGGCCGGTGCCAGGCTTCCGCTTTCGGCGCTCGCCGCGGTCGGCTTTCTCGGCATCGTCTCCACCGGCATCGCCACCATCGTCTACTTCAAGCTGATCACCGCGGCGGGACCGAGCTTTCTGTCGCTGATCAACTACCTGATACCGATCTGGGCGGTCGCCCTCGGCATCGTCGCCGCCGACGAACGACCCCACTGGACGGCGCTGGCGGCACTCGTCCTCGTGCTTCTCGGGATCGCCGTCAGCGAACGCCATTTCCGGGGTGCACGGCCGGAATGACGAGAGCGCCGCTCATTCGCAACCGCAGTTTACCAGCGGTTGTTCACAGCCGCCGAGTTCGCGCGAGAACGTGGAAAATGCGGACAGAACGGTCCCGTCCTTGCTGATTCCGGCGCCCTGTCGTCAAAAGAATTTGAATGGAAATCAGCCCCTTATGAGTGTGCCGCTTTATTGTGCAGACCCGGGAATCGAGTGCGACTCCTACCCTTTGAGCGCTCTCGGAGGCATTTATCAACAGGCCTATCCACAGGCGGGGAGGATGGACGGCTAGACGGTCGCTCGCCTGCCCGCGCGCTCGGCGTCGCCGCGTCGCGGCTGGCCGGCAGCGGCAGCCGGAGCGGGGCTCAGCGCTCGACGACGCCGGCGACCTGGCCGCAGAACACCGACTGGTTGGTGCCGAAGTCGAACACCCAGGTCTCCGGGTTGAGCCGGCAGTAGGTGCGGAACCGTTCGGGGTCGGAGACGCTGTCGAGCTCGAACCCGAGGGCGCGGAACAGGGTCGCGAACAGCGGCGGTGCGGCCTCGGGCTTCGGCGCCCTCGCCGCCAGCGCCCGCCGCCGCCGGTCGTCGGCGGCCTGCAACTGGCCCAGGAGCGGAGCCGTCAGCCGCCCGTCCGGGTCGAGGCCGTTGGCGCTCTGGAAGCGCGCGACGGCGGTGCGTGTCTGCGGCCCGGCGACGCCGTCGACCGGACCGGGGTCGTAGCCGAGCCGCCGCAGCAGCGTCTGGGCCAGGTGCACCGAGGCGGTGTCGGGTGCCGACGGGCGCTTCGCCGTTCCGGTCGCCGTGGTGCCGGCCGCGGCGGCGGGCGTCTTCGGCCTCGCCACCGGCACGGCATCGAAGGACGGGGTCGCGGCCTTCGGCACCGCCACCACCGGCTGGAGGTCTCCGTCCGCCGGTTCGGGGATGTTCGCCGGTTGCAGCGGGAGCCCGGAGGGAGAGCCGTCTCCGTCCTCGTGTCCGAGGCGGAGCATGCCGTCTCCGGGGCCGCCGCCATGAGCGGTGACCAGCCCCGCTGCCCGCTCCGCCGGGTCGCCGGCCGGAGCCGCGTGTTCGGCGACCGGCTCCGGCGGCGTCGGTCCGCCGGATGCGGGGTCCGAGGGGCCGTCATCGGGTCCGGCGGCGGTCAGGCTCTCCGCCGGCTCTTCGGTCGCCGTCGCTCCCGGTCCCGGGTCGAGACCGTTGTCTTCCAGCACGGCCAGGGTGACGAGGAACAGAAGGGTCGCCGCCAGCGCCGAGAACCAGACGATCTCGGCAAGCCGCGGCCTGCGCCGAGCGGATCCGGCGACGGCGGGCTCGCACGGCTGCGGGCGGGGCTGGGAGGGCGCCTCCGCGCCCGCCGGCGCCGCCGACGATCCGGCGGCCGCGTCCGGCGGCGCCGGAACCATCGGCAGGCCCCGGAGCGGCATCGCCGGACGCTCCGCTCCGCTCGCCGCCGGCTCGGCGCCGGGCTGGGGAAGGGGCGGGTCCAGGTCCTTGAGCAGGCAGTCGCCGGCGGCCTCCTCGATGACCTCGGCCGAGACCACCTCCAACGCGTCGAGGCCGGCGAGAACGAGGGCGGAGGCGCACAGACGGTTGATCGCCAGCGGCCGTCCGCCCGAGTACTGGGCGATCCGGCGGACGGCCTCGGTGCTGAAGAGACCGCTGCCGGCGTAGCCGGCGACACGGAGGTGGTGGTCGATGTAGCGAGGAACCTCCGCCTCGCCGAGGGGGTGCAGGTGCGCCGTCATCGCGATCAGGTCGTCGACCGGCCGGCCCGCGACGAGCGCGAGGCGATCGAGGAGATCGGGCGGGCCGGCGAGCACGACGGTGATCGGGCCGCCGACCGGCGGAAGGGTGGCCAGGAACCGGAGGAGACCGTCCGCCATCGGCGGCGCGAGCTGGTCCGCCTGATCGAAGGGGATGAGAACCCGCCTGCCTCGGGTCGCGACGGGGCCCATCGGCGATGGCTGGGCGGTGCTTTCGCCGGGCGCCTCCGGGGCGATGGCGCCGGAACCTTGGCAGGCCTCTCCCAGCGCCTGGGCGACGCTCATGGAGCGAGCGCGCACGCCGTCCCGCAGAAAGCGATCGACGACGACCAGGTCGCTCGCCGTGAGGGCCTCGACCATGTGCAGCAACAGCGTGGTCTTGCCGCAGCCGGCCGCACCGAGCAAGGCGACACATCGGCAGCCGCGCGCCACACCCTCGTTGATCGCCGCAAGAGCCTGGCTATGGGTGTCGGTCAGGACAAAGAAGCGCGGGTCCGGTGAAACGCCGAACGGATCTTCGCGAAGACCATGGTCTTCGACGACCATTGCGGGTACTCCCAACGCGCCAAGTATCTTGCCCTGTTATTGTTGGCCGATGCAAACATTTCTCTTGGCGGTCTGTCAATCATCGTCCGTGTGTACCCCATTAGGGGTGTGCACGCCGGGCGTGCCCGCCGGGGCACCGCGGCCGGCCAATCCACGCACACCCCTCGCCCTCGCTGCCCCGCCCGAGTGCGAAAGCTCCAAGCGTGTCAACGAATTGCGGCAGCGGCGGGGCAACCGGGGTGGTCGTCCTCCGTAGGCTGCGGGGCGCGCGGCCGATGGATCGCGGCGGCGGCGGGGACGCCGAAAGCGGCGCTTGGGCGCTGCAACGCCGGCCGAATCGGGCGGCCGCGCGAGCCGCCGTCCCCGAGCCGCCGCCCGCTCAAAGGCCGGGCTCGGGCGACCGCAAGCGGCGATCGATCACCAAGGCGACGGCGCCGCCGACCAGGACGCCGATGCCGTTGGCGACGACGTCGGCGACCGACGCCTCGCGACTGGGCAGGAACGCCTGGACCCCTTCGAGCCCGATGCCGAGCGCGAACAGCCCGAGCAGAATGCGCACGGAGGCCGCGCGGCGGCGGAAGCCGATCATGCCCGAGAGGGCAAGGGCGAGATACGCGGCCACGTGATTGAGCTTGTCCCAGGTCGGAACCGGCGCGAGCGAGTCCTGGGGCATCACCGACAGCAGAACGACGAGGCCGATGCCGATGACGAACGCCGATCGGGCCATACGTCGGACGAAACGGTGCATCGGTCCCCACCGAACGGCATCGACAACGGGACTGTACCAGACCGCAGTTCTCATGCTGGGGACGGACGTGGCAAGAGGTTTCTTGCGAACGGAAAGAAACGCGATGCAAGCTCCGTGTCGCCGACCGGCCGGCCGTCTCGCCACGCCGTCCGAGCCCCTGCACCCCCCAACCGCTCCACGTCAGACCCCGGAACGAGACGAGCCGGCGGGCGCTGCTCGCCCTGGACAGTCGGCGGCGATTGACGGTATGAACGGCCGAGGGCTAAGGGCCAGCGGGACCGGGCAGCGGCCGGGCATTCCGAATCGCTTCAGATCACATCCCAGGGGAGAGGAGCAGCCATCCGATGAGTGGTATCACCGACGTCCACGCGCGCGAGATACTGGACAGCCGCGGCAATCCGACCGTCGAGGTCGAAGTGCTCTTGGAGAGCGGCGCCATGGGCCGGGCCGCCGTGCCCTCCGGTGCGTCGACCGGCGTCCACGAGGCCGTCGAACTCCGCGACGGCGACAAGGGCCGCTACGGCGGCAAGGGCGTCACCAAGGCGGTCGCGTCCGTCAACGGCGACATCTTCGATGCCATCCGCGGCATGGAGGCGTCGGACCAGATCCACATCGACCAGACGATGATCGATCTGGACGCGAGCCCCAACAAGGGCCGGCTCGGCGCCAACGCCATCCTCGGCGTCAGCCTCGCCGTCGCCAAGGCGGCCGCCGATGAAGCCGAGCTGCCGCTCTACCGCTACATCGGCGGCACCCACGCGCACATCCTGCCGGTGCCGATGATGAACATCGTCAACGGCGGCCAGCACGCCGACAACCCCATCGACATCCAGGAGTTCATGGTCATGCCGGTCGGCGCGGCGAGCATCGCCGATGCCGTCCGCATGGGCGCGGAGGTGTTCCAGGCGCTGAAGAAGGGCCTGAAGGATGCCGGCCACAACACCAACGTGGGCGACGAAGGCGGCTTCGCTCCCGCGCTGCAGAGCGCCGACGAAGCCTTGGGCTTCATCATGAAGGCGATCGAGGCGGCCGGCTACCGCCCGGGCGACGACGTCATGCTCGCCCTCGATTGTGCATCGTCCGAGTATTTCAAGGGCGGCAAGTACGTGCTCGCCGGCGAGAACAAGAAGCTCGACGCCGAGGGCAACGTCCAATACCTCGCCGACCTGGTCGCCCGCTTTCCGATCGTCTCGATCGAGGACGGTATGGCCGAGGACGACTGGGACGGCTGGAAGCTGCTGACGGAAGAGCTGGGCGGCAAGGTTCAGCTCGTCGGCGACGATCTGTTCGTCACCAATCCCAAGCGGCTCGCCGAGGGCATCAAGCGCGGGATCGCCAATTCGATCCTGGTCAAGGTCAACCAGATCGGCTCCCTGACGGAGACGCTGGAGGCGGTCGAGATGGCGCACAAGGCGCACTACACCAACGTCATCTCCCACCGCTCCGGCGAGACCGAGGACTCGACGATCGCCGACATCGCCGTCGCCACCAACGCCGGTCAGATCAAGACCGGCAGCCTCAGCCGGTCCGACCGGATCGCCAAGTACAACCAGCTGATCCGCATCGAGGAGCAGCTCGATGCCGCCGCTCGATACGCCGGCCGGACGATCCTGCGCTGACCCGATCGTGCGCGCAAGGCGCCGCGGGCGGACCCTCGTGGCCGCCCGCGGCGTCGCTCCGGCGGATCCGGCGAGGGCGCTTTTTTTTTCGGCCTTCGCCGGTGAGCGGGTAGCCGTGGCCGAATCAGTCGTGTAATAACTGCAGCCAACGACAATGGGATCCATCGGGGACCGGTGTCCATGCCGGCAACCAGAGCCCTAGGCCTCGCCGCAGAGATCCGCAGGCGCGCCAGCCACGTCGTCTGGCCGGCGCTGGGCCTGTTCATCGTCGGATACTTCGCCTTTCATGCCGTCCACGGCGACCGCGGCATTCTCGCCTGGCATCGCCTCGACCAGAAGGTCGCCGAACGCCGCGCCGAGCTCGACGTGCTGCGCGGCGACCGCCGCGTGCTCGAGCACCGGGTCCGCCTCCTCCATCCCGACAGCCTCGATCTCGATCTTCTCGACGAGACCGCGCGCCACATCCTCGGCTACGGCCATCCGGACGAGCTGATCATTCGCCAGGGCCCGGACGACCGGCCGTGACCGGTCTCGCCGATACGCCCGAGCCACCTTACTTCGCCGTCATCTTCAGCAGCATCCCGAGCGGCGAGGATGGCGAGGGCTACGCGCGGATGGCCGAGCGGATGCTGGCGCTCGCCGCCCGCCAGCCGGGCTATCTCGGCGTGGAGTCGACGAGAGACGAGGAGAGCGGCCTCGGCATTACGGTCTCCTACTGGGAGAGCGAGGCGGCGATCCGGGCGTGGCGGTGCGACGCCGAGCACCTGTTGGCGCAGAGGCTGGGCCGCGATTGCTGGTACCAAGCCTTCCGCTTGCGGATTGCGCGCGTCGAACGCTCAAAGGCATGGACGAGAGGGGCACAAGCAGGCTAAACACCGGCCGCGATGAACCACGGCCACACCTCCCGAACCTCGAAGACGGCGGTCGCCACGGTGGCGACGGAGGCGGTGCGCTTCGCCGACCGGCGCCAGGGCATCGATCTCAACTCGGTCGTCCAGGCCTACCGTCGCTACGCGCCGGTCTATGATCTCGTGTTTGGCCCGTTCTTCCATTGGGGCCGCGTGCGCACGGTCGAGCGGGCGAACGCGCTGCCGTGCCGAAGCGTCCTCGAGGTCGGCGTCGGCACCGGCCTGTCCCTGCCGCTTTACAATCCGGCGAAGAGGATCGTCGGCGTCGACATCTCCGCCGAGATGCTGGCGTCGGCGCGCAAACGGGTCGAGGCCAAGCGCCTGGCCTCGGTCAATGCCTTGCTGGAGATGGATGCCGAACGGCTGTCGTTCGCCGACGAGAGCTTCGATGCCGCGGTTGCCATGTACGTGCTGTCGACGGTGCCGCACCCGCAGCGAGCCCTGGCCGAGATACAGAGGATCGTGAAGCCGGGCGGCACGATCCTGATCTGCAACCATCTGGCGGGCCAGGGCCAGCGGTGGGCGGCGGCGCGCCTGGATCCGCTGTCCCGGTGGCTCGGCTGGCGTCCCGGGTTCTCGCTCGGCGACCTGCTCGACGGCAGCTCCCTCGAGGTCGCCGCCGTCGCGCCGGTGCCTCCGTTCGGGTTCTTCAGCCTCGTCGAGCTGTGCAAGGGTTGAGCGGGCGCCTCGGCCGGCCGCCCGTCACAGCTCGAGCAGGACCGAGAAGCTTCTGATCGTCCCCTCGTCCTGAGCCGCCTTGTCCGTCACCTCGAGGGTCCAGGTGCCCTTCGGATTGATGCCTATGAAGCGGCCGAGGGCGGGGGTGGTTTGCGCCGTGTAGGTGGTCTTGATGTCGTCCATGCCGCCGCCTGCCCGATCGTGGAGCACGGCCGGTCCGGCGATGCCGGCGGCGGCCGGCGCGGCGAGCGTGACCACCAGGTCGCCGATGAAGGTGTGCGCGATGTCGACGGAGACCCGGATGTCCTTGACCGGATCCTCGTCGCCGACCTGAACGGCGAGCGTCGAGGTCTTCAGGTCCTGGATCTCGACGTCCTGGATGCCGGTGTGGACCGCGGTGTAGCGCTTGCGCTCGGGCACGGCGAGACGGGCCGCCTTCTCGACGTTGACGCGTCCGTAGCCGTAGAAGCGGCTGTGGCCGCGCGGATCGTAGGCACCGCCCGCCTCGTCGATGCGGTCGGCGGACGCACGGAGGATCTCCTTGACCTCCTGCCAGGTGAGATCGGGATTGCGTGCGAGCACGAGCGCCGCGGCACCGGCGACGCCGGGGCAGGAGCTGGAGGTGCCGCCGAAGGTGTGCGTGTAGTTGCCGGCGGCGTCGCCGAGCTGGGGATTGCCGGCGTTGTAGCCGACCGGGCCGGTGCGATCGGTGGTCCAGATGCCGGGGGTGAGCGAGGGTGCGCCGTGGCTGCTGGGGAACGCGCACCACACGGCGTTGCCCCAGTCGCTGTAGGCGCTCCGCCGGCTCTGGTCGTTGCAGGCGGCGACGGCGATGACGCGGGCGTAGCTGGCATAGCCGTCGTTGTCCACCGACTCGTTGCCGTTGCCGGCGGCCCAGGCGATGACGCAGCCCTTGCCGCCGCGGCCGCGGTTGGTGGCGAAGTCGATGGCCAGCCGCGTCGAATCGGGGAGCGGCACCACCGTATTGTGCAGGGGGTCGTCGGGGCGGAACCAGATGCCGTCGGGCGGTCCCCAGCTGCATGAGATGACGTCGGCGCCGTGCTCGGCCGCCCAGACGAAGGCGTCGGCTTCGGCCTGGCTGCCGAGTCCCGACGCGAGGCGGATCGGCATCAGGCGCGCCTTCGGCGCGACGCCGGAGGCGCCGAACAGGCCGTCGGCGCACGCGACGCCGGCGCAGGCGGTGCCATGATGGCCGTGGGGGCCGGGCGTCGCGGCGTTGACCTTGCGGGTGACGTCCCGCGGCGCCACCACCTTGCCGCCGCTCGCGAACTCCTCGTGGGCGACGTCGACGCCGTCGTCGATGACGGCGATGACGGTGCCTTCGCCGTGAGACAGCGCCCAGGCGGCGACGACGCTGGCATGGGCGTCGATGCGCCGCCCTTTGACCTCGGTCTCGTGCAGGTGCCACTGCTGCGGAAAGGCGCCGCGCAACGCCGCCTCCCGGATCAGCTCCGGATGGCAGAGCTCGACCGCGTCCTCGGCCAGGAGCGCGGCGGCGATGTCGAACACCGCCTGCCCCGTGCCCTCGGGGGCGCCGGCGAAGTAGCTGTTCGGGGCGTAGCCGAGCGCGCGCTTGAGATTGACCCCGTGCCGGGCGAGAGTCTGGCGCGCGGCCGTGTCGTCGACGGCGTCGTGGAACTTGACGAACAGGTTCTCGGAGTAGACGACCGGGGCGCCGGAGACGGGGTCGGCAAGGCAGCGGCCGGCAAACCGCACCTCGTCCTCGGACTTGAGCAGCACCCGCACGTCG
>CAYQSU010000086.1:0-10018 GCA_964420325.1 uncultured Rhodospirillaceae bacterium
CCGTCCTCGAGCGCCCCGACATCCCGCTCAACACCAACGGCTCGGAGAACGACATTCGCTGCCAGGTGATGCGCCGCAAGGTCTCCGCCGGCACCCGCTCCGAGGCCGGCCGCGCCTGCCGCGATACCTTCCTCGCGCTCATGAAAACATGCCGGAAACTCGAGGTCTCCTTCTGGCACTTCCTCGGCAACCGCCTCCACGTCCCCGACGCCCAGAGCATCCCGCCGCTCCCAGACCTCGTCCGAGCCCGAGCCGCCCCAATCTGAACCGCCCGGCATTCTGCCCCTGTTACCGCAAATCGCGAAATCCGGGGACACATGACGCAAGTCAGGCCGGGATCGCTGGCGTGCTCAGTGGTGGACGGCGGGGGCAAACCGCCCGGCATTCTGCCCCTGTTACAGGCGTTGTGCTTCGTTCGTTGATGACGTCAGTCGTCGCTTTGTTCCGGCTCGGCGACGGGGATGCCGACCGCATCTCCTCGCCGGATCAGTCTGCGATCGAATGTGTAGAACGTCCCGGCTTCGCGACAGGCGGCGACGTGCAGGGCGTCCGCGACGTCGACGTCGTGGGAAGCCAGATCAAGCGCAAACGCCACCTGCTCGGCATCCTCGAGGATGACGTTCGGCAAGCCGGCCATGCGGCGAAGTGCTGCGGCCACGTCATGACGTGGAAACCCATACGCACCCTGCAGGACCCAGGCGGTTTCCAAGACGACCGTCTTGGCAACAAACACCTCCGGCGATCGCGCGAAAAGCCCGGCGGCGCGCTTGCCCTGTAGGGCGTCATCGGCAACGATGAGCCGCACCAGCACGTTGGTATCGACCGCGATCACCCGGCGCGCCCGCCCTCGCGCACGGCGGCGGCGATGCCGGCGTCCATCTCCTCGACCGACTTCGGCGGGCCGGCATAACGCAGGGAGCTGGCCACCTCGTCGAGGCGGGCGGCCGGAAACGGCTTCCGCGGCCTCAAGAGCAGCCCCTCCGGCACCTCTTCGACAACGAACTCGTCGCCCGGGCCCCATCGGTGGGCGCTGCGCAACGACGCCGGGAGGACCAGTTGGCCTTTGCTCGACAGCCGGATGACATGCATGGAACAACCCTCGCAGCACTCAGGGGGTAAGATGTTATCTTACGTCGCCAGCGGCCGCTTTGCAACCAGCCTCCACATTATGGTCCAGCGCCGGTCCTCGGATGCCGGTCACCTCGCCGCGGGCTCGCATCCGGCACTTGGTTCCGACGAGTTGTTCGCTGTCATGACCCGAGGCAGGAGCCCGGTGCGGTCGTGCGGCTTGCCGAGATCGGTGCAGGGGACGGCGAGCAATCCCCGTTCCTATCGCGACTCTGCGATTTCTGTGACTTGTGGCGGACGTAAGCCAGCGGCTCACGGTTCTCGGCCGGCGATGAGGGGGACGCCTTCGGCCGCCGCGGCGGAGGCGAGCGCACGGTCGAGGGTCGCGAGTGGCGCATCGAGTCTGAGCGCCAGTTCCAGGTACGCGGCATCGTAGGCGGTGATGCGATGCTTGCGCGCCAGGGTGGGCACGAGTTCGCTCTCCGGGCGGCGGTCGATGCGGATGGGGAGACGCCCGAGGTCGGCGAGGAAAGCCGCCGTTCCGGCGGGATCGGTCCGGCCGCGCCGTTCGCTGACGACGAGAATGTTGCGGATCTCGAACCACCACAACGCCGGCACGACCGCCGCGTCCGACGCAAGGCGATCGATCGCCGCATCGGCCTGTACATCGCTCTCGTCCGGAAAGCACCAGCTGGCGGCGACCGGGGCGTCGATGACGAAGGGCATCAGCCCTTGCGGCCTGCATCGCGCGCGGCCAGGATCTCGGCGGTCGTCACGCGCGGGCGCTGGTCGCGGGCCCGCTTCAGCCGGGCGATCACGGCTGGCAGGTCAACCGAAGCGCCGCGGTCCGCGGGAACGAGCCGGGCGATCGGGGTGCCGCGGCGGGTGATGAGGATCGTTTCGCCCTCCTCCACCGCCTTCAGCAGGGCGGGCAGGTGCGTTTTCGCTTCGTAGGTGCCGACTTTGCGCATCGCTCCCTCATCAGACCAAGTGATAGACCAGGATAGCCTGGAATCCGGTCGGGAGCCAGCGTCGTGTCTGCGCGTCGAGTTGGATGCGCACCCGTCCCTCGTTGGCGTTGGTCGCCCCGTCAAGGCGTTCGGTTCGTTCTCAGGGCCCGAGGTAGTCTTACTGCGTCACAAGTTGGCGCGATCGCTCACGGTGTCTTGCGGTCTGGAGCAGCAGGGACATCGGTGGAGTGCTCGCGCGAGTTCTACCGCGAGCCTTCGTCGCAGCGTCCGGATGGAGTTGGCGACGTGACGCTCGGGGCGGATCGGGAGATCCCCGAGGTCGGTCGTCCTCGGGAAGGCCAGGCGTTTTGCGTTGACCGCGTCCGCCGGGTCCCGAGGGGGGAATCATCTCCCGCTCGGAGATCAGGAAGCCGTAGGCGGCGATGCAGAGCGTCGCATGGTGGTGGAAGCCTCGCCAACCCCGGCCTTCGTAGTGGCCGAGACCGAGCTCCTGCTTGAGTTCGCGATAGTCCCGCTCGATGCGCCAACGCCGTTTGGCGCTCTCGACGAGATCGTCGAGCGGGAGGGTTTCGGGCAGCGTCGAGAGCCAGTATTTGGTGGGCTCGGCTTCGCCGTCCGGCCATTCGACGAGCAGCCATTCCTCGGCGCGCGGGCTGGCGCGTTTCGCGTCGCGGTGCGCCGGACGGACGCGTCGGGCCGCAAAACGGGACGTCAACGGTGCGTTCGTTCCACCGGATTGGGCGTCCGCGCAGCTTCCAGCGCCGCGAGCGTCTCCTCGATCTGCTCATCGAGAAGCGCCACCCGATTGACGAGCGCGCGCTCCAGTTCTCCCGACGTCGTCGGGGGCGTCTTGGCCTGTTCCTGCAGGTCCGCCGCCAGCTTCGCGAAGGCGTCCGCAATCGCCGTCCCCCGCCACTGCACGGGGGTTGAAAATGGTCGCGCGATCATGGGGTCTTGGGCGGTCGAGGCCGGCGGTTCGGCCGGGCCACGGCGGCCCGACCTCGCCGTTGTCGCCTATTCGGCGTCGTCGACCGGGCGGCCGCGGCGCGGCAGCCGCTGTTCGGCGTTGACCGGTTTGCAGTTGGCGTAGAACGTCGTCGTCGCCGGCCAGTCGGAGAACAGCCCGATAATGCCGACGTCCTGAGCGAGCACGTCGATCGTGCGCAGGATGTCGCCGTCGTTCTCGAGCACATCGAGCGTCGTCAGGTAGTAGAAGCTTTGGCCGCCTTCCAGCACGTCCTCGACGATCCGCCCGGAGCGCTCGGTCGTCCACGAAATGATGTCGAGACCGGCGCTGGTCGCCCTTCTCGCGTAGGCCGACGGCACGATCCCGCCGTTCGGTCGGGACCGCAGCAGGACCGGCATCGGCGGCGCGATGATGTTGACGCCGTGGTCCTTGAGTTGGCGGAACTCGGAGAGCGGCGGCGGGTTGGTCGCGAGGTCTCCGACGTTGCGGCCATCGAGGAACACCGCCTGCTCGCCGAACTCCGGGAACTCGTCGATCCACAGCAGCACGTCGTCGAGATTGAACGACTGCACCCACACGTGCCGCGGGTCGATGCCGGCTAGGATGTACTCGCGGATCATCTTGCGAGCGTAGCTCTGCTGGTCCAGGGCGGTGCCGGCGAAGCCGACCTGCGGATCGGGTCCCTTCAGCTCCGGGGTGAAGCCGGCGCCGAGGTCGCGGATCAGCTCGATGCTCTCTGCGTGAGTGAGCAGCGTGCCGCCGGTGGTGTAGAGGTCGGTGCGGAACTTCGCGGTGCCGCCGACGTAACCCTCGAGCGTCGTGGCATTCGGATCGGCTGCGTCCATCTTGCCGTTCAGCGACTTGAACTCGACCAGCGTGAGATCGCTGGCGCAGCACTTGATGGCGGGTCCGTTGACCAGCTCGCCGCTGGCCGGATCGACCTCCGGCGGCACCGTGCACTTTGCCGCGAGATCCTCGCGCAGCACGATGTCGGTCGTCGTGTGCAGGTCACACTGGGCGTGGCGGCAGACGAGTTCGAGGTCCTTGGTGAACGTGACGTCGCACTCGATGATGCCGGCACCCATCTGCGCCGCCGCTTCGTAGGACTCCTTTGTGTGCTCGGGGAACTGGAGCGCAGCCCCGCGGTGGCCGATCGAGAACAGGTGCGACTTGTAGCGTTTGGTGGTAGCGGCGCACTGGGCGAGTTCGTCCTTGAGCGGCCCGGGGCTCATCTGGTCGACGAGGTAGAACGGCCGCGGTCCGAGTTGCACGCTGTCGGCATGGACGGTCGGCGCACACGCGGCGACGGCGACCACCAATACGGCGGATGACAGTCTCACGATGATCTCTCCCCCATCTAGGGATGTCGGTTGGCAATCGCCAAATCTAACCGCCGTCGATGTCGCCCCGGTGACCCCCTCCTTTCACTCTGATGAACAATCGGTGTAGTCGCCGCCCTCGGCCCTAAGCGTCGAGACGGTGGTCGCGGGCATGGAGGTCCTCGAGATGGCCCTCGACGGCGGCGCGGGTCGTGGTCAGCGACTTCGTCACCCGGATCTCGTCCCGCTTCGCCTCGGGCAGCGCCGCCCACACGTCGGCCCAGCGCAGGCGCCAGCGGCGGCGGCGAACGAGGCCGGCTCTCGGGCGTAGCTGCCGCCCGCGCACTCGGCGCCGGCGCCGTCCTCGCCGGGATCGGCGGTGTGCGGCGAGACGTGGGCCTGCGCCACCGCGAGGGCGACGTTGTTGAGGACGGCGTCCAGCACCCGGTTCTCGAGGTAGTCGGACTTGCTCATGGGCGTTTCCCTTCTCCGAGGTTGCGATCAGTCCGCCCGCAGGGCGCGGTCGATCAGGGCCGGCAGCCGGGCCGCCCAGGCCTCGGCGGCGCGGGCGACGTCGAGCCGCTTCGGCATCCGCACCTGCGGGACGAGCAGGAACATCACGAGGGTGGCGAGACCGGCGGTCGAGACGTACGAGCCCCGGCTCCCTGACGCCTTGCGCGTCAATGCCACCCGGAACCCGCCGCGCCGGCCGCCGCGGGCGACCATGCCGTCCATGACCAGCAGCGACGGGCCCTCCGAGCGGTAGACGAAGCGCAGCCTCCGGCCGAACATCCGCTCCACCGCCCCCGGCGTGATGCGCCGGCCGGTCGGCCCGCGCTTCGGCGCTGCCGGCGTCGGGATGGCGAGCCAGAAGCCCTTGCGGCTCCGGATCACCGCGCCCTCGTCGAAGACGCGGACGATCTGGGGCGCCTTGCTCCACACCAGGCTCGCGGCATCGAGGCCCCGGTTCGGGTAGGCCCGGCTGCGCCAGGTGCGGGCGAGGCGGGCCCCGAGCCCGGCGGCGACCACCTGGCCGCGGAGCTCGCCCTTGAGCCCTTCGCCGGCGTCGCGGACGCCCGCGGCGGTGGCCCGCTCGATCCGGCGCAGCTCGGCAGCGAGGCCGGCCTTCAAGGAGCCAACGATGGTTGCAGTTAGTTTCATGCCGGGCGCGTGACTACCTAGCCAAGATTTTGCTCGCGGACGATCCGCACAGTGCCGTTTCGCATTGATCGGCGGGATCTCCGGCTGGAGATCAAGGACTCGTCAGATCGCAGGCCGATTACGCTGCCCGTTTCCAACCCACGACGAACACATCGAAAGTGGACCCCCTAGCCTCTGTCTCGCGGCGCCTGACAGCGCATCGTCATCGGCCACGAGCCGAAAAACGCGTTCGGCGCTCCACCCATCGATCGCCGGACCCTGGACAACAACGACGCGATCCTGCTCCGCGATGCAGGGCGTGCCGCCAGTCGAGCGAGTCGGTCGCGCGCCTGGGGGTTCTGACAAGGCCTGCCGGCAACTCGCGGAATTCGATCAAGGCCCGGGCGACGGGCGTCCGGCGCCCTCCATGGCGCGGTCGATGAGGGCGGCGGCGGCGGTCTTGGCGACCCCGGCGGCCCGGGCGCCGTCCTGGGAGACCTGGGCGGTGACGGTCGCACCCTCCAACAGGAGGGCCAGCTCGTCGGCGAGGCCGGCGGGGTCCGGCGCGCCCATCGCCGCGCACAGGTCTTCGATGTAGCGTCGCATCAGTGCTTTGAACTCCTTGCAGACCCGCCGGATCGGCGTGTCGGGCTCGGAGTACTCGCCGATGGCATTGATGAACATGCAGCCGAAGAAAGTGTTCTCCGCGAACCACTCGGCCGCCACGTCGAACACCGCGATGAGCCGGTCCCGCGGCCCATCGGCCCGGTCTTCGACTTGGCGCATGAAGTTGTTGCGGAACAGCCCGTCGTACTTCTTGAGGGCGGCGAGGATCAGCTCGTCCTTCGAACGGAAGTGCCGATACAGGGTCTTCTTCGACACCCCGGCCTTTTCGATGATCGTGTCGATGCCGCTGGCGTGATAGCCGCGCTCCGAAAACAGCGCGATGGCCGTATCGATCAGCTGCTCGCGCCGTTGCGACCGGCCCATGATGCGCTCCGTGATAGAAACAGAGTTGTTTCCAATTTACGCTCAACGCAGGGCTTTTGCAACGCGCCGCGGCTGACTGGCGCCGGATGATCTTCGCGAACCGCGGCGGCCCTTCATAACTCATTGTCAGAAAAGTAAAAGAAATCCCTTCCAATCCGGCGATCACAAATTGTTGATCGCAACCCGGTTGCTACGGGATTGACGAAGGAAACAGATCTGTTACCTTCTTGCAAGGGAGACAGATCGGTTTCCCTAGACGGACACAACGCTGACGAAAGGAGATTCCCATGCCTCGCATCCGTCCCGTCGATCCCGCGTCCGCCACCGGAGAGACCAAAGCCGTGTTGGACGCTGTCAAGGCGCAGATCGGCGCCGTTCCCAACATCCTCGCCACCTTCGCGCAGTCGCCCAAGGTCCTGGAAGGGTACCTGGCGATGAGCGGTGCGCTGGCTCGCGGCGTGCTGCCGGCGCCGCTGCGCGAGCAGATCGCCGTCGCCGTCGCCGGCGTCAACGCCTGCGACTACTGCGCCTCCGCCCATACCGCCCTCGGCAAGAAGGCCGGCGTCGATCGGGCGGAGCTCGCCCGCAATCTCGTCGGCCGTTCGCAGGACGATCGGGTCCAGGCCGTGCTCGGCTTCGTGTCCAAGGTGGTCGCCGAGCGTGGCCATGTGTCGGACACGGACGTCCGGGCGCTGCGTGACGCCGGCTTCGGCGACGCCGAGATCGTGGAAATCGTCGCCCACGTCGGCGTCAACATGTTCACCAACTACTTCAACCACATCGCCGGCACCGAGATCGATTTCCCCTTGGTGCGGGCGTCGGCGACCGCGGAGGCGGCCTGATCGGCGCTGGCGTGCGGCGGCGGAGCCCGTCTCCGCCGTCCGCCGCCGATCCGAAGGGAAGCACGGAGAGGGACCCCACCCGATGAAGACGACACAGAAACTGGCCGCCGTCTGCGCCGCCGCCGCCATTGCGTTCACCGCCGGCCCAGGTCGGGCGGGCGACCCCGGGTTTGCCGGCGGCATCGTCGCCAGCGACGGATCCATCCGCGTGCCTGAAAACTTCCGCACGGACTTCGTCATGCTTGGCGCGTGGTCCGTCGCCGGTGACGCCGATACCGGCGGCGAGATCGGCCTACATGTGGTCTACGCGCCGACGAGCGCCGTCGACGGCTATCGCCGCACCGGCGCCTTCCCGGACGGGGTGGTGCTGGTCAAGGAGCTGTTCACCACCAGGACCGAGAGCTTGACCACGGGCGAGGCGACCCGGGGGGATGCCAACGCCGGCCATTTCGTCATGATCAAGGACGAGAAGGGACGCTTTCCCGGCAATCCCCGGTGGGGCGACGGCTGGGGATGGTCGTTCTTCGAAGCCGGCGATCCGTCCCGCGCCGTCACCGAAGACTACGAGGCCGAATGCCTCGCCTGCCACGAACCGGCGCGGTCTACGGACCTCGTCTACATCCAGGCTTACCCGGTGCTCAAGAAATGACCGGGTTCGACCCCGAGGCTGTACCGAACGTCATCCATGCGCCGGACGCCTCGAGCCACCGGTCCTTCTCGCCGTGCGAGCTTTGGACCACCGCAATACCCAACCTTAAGGAGATCACGACCATGACGACGATGAAGAAAGCGCTGTTTGCAACGCTGATGGTATTCGCCATCGGCTCGGCCGATGCCCATGCCGAAACCCCGGCCGACCTCAACGACCTGGAGATCGCCCACGTGGCCTACACGGCGGATTCGATCGACATCCGCTATGCCCACCTGGCGTTGGCCATCTCCAAGAACCCGGCCGTCCGGGAGTTCGCCGAAACGATGATCCGCGACCACACCGCGGTCAACGACAAGGCGCTGGCGCTGGTGACCAAGCTCGGGGTCACGCCCCAGGACAACTTCCTGAGCCGGCAGCTCGAGACCGGCGCCGACGCGTTGGTCTCCGAGATGAGCCGGCTGAGCGGCGATGCCTTCGACAAGCGCTACGCCGGGAACGAGCTCGAGTATCACCGGGCGGTCAACGGTCTCGTTGAAGGCACCTTCATCCCGAACCTCAAGCACCCCGAGGTGAGGGCGCTGTTCGAAGACGCCCTGGTCATCTTCAAGGCTCACGAGAAGCACGCCGAGAAGATGGTTTCGGCGCTCGAAAGCTCGGGCTCGTGACCCGCTCCCGGAAACTCCTGGGGTCGATCGTGGCGGCGTTCGCCGCCACGATCGCCTTGCTGCCGGCCGCCGACTCCGTGGCGGCCGAGCCGCGGCGCCATGTCGTCGAGATCCGTAAGTTCACGTTCGCCCCCCGGACTCTCGCCGTCCGCCCCGGCGACGTCGTCGTCTGGGAAAACGCCGACATCGTGCCGCACACGGCGACGGCTGAGGACCGAAGCTGGGATTCCGGGACGATCGCCCCTGGCGGCACATGGGAGACGACCGTAAATGATGCCATGCTCGGCGACTACTTCTGTCGCTTCCACCCCTCCATGGTCGCCTCCTTCCGCCCCGCGTCCGAGTGACGCGGCCGGTTACTCCGCCAGGCCGATCCCGTGCGGCTGGGCGCGGCGGCAGAGTGCGACGGAGTGTGGCGGACGTCGCCCTCGATGGCGGCGATCAGGCGGGTCATGCCGGCCGGGTGTCCAAGGTCCAGACCAGACCGTCCCGGTCCTTCACCGGCTCGCCCTGGACGACGAGTGTGTCGCCACCGACCTCAAGGCTGTCACCGTCGGCCGGCGCCGGGACCTCCGAGACCCGCACGTCGAACACCGCCGTCGCAGTGTGGATGCGGGTATCGCCGAAGCCGACGATCTCGTCAGGACGCCGAGCGACGACCCTCACGGTGAGCGCGCTGCCACCGCCCGGCTTGTAGATGGCGTCCGTCGCGATGTTCGGGTCGGCGAACAGCGCGTCGATCGCGGCGAGCAAGGCGGACACGGGCGGTCTACGTCCCCGCCGGCGTCACCGCGCCGAGCTTCATGCGGACGGTGTCGCTCGGATTGGCGGCGGCGGAGACCGCGATGCCGACGCACACTTGGGCGGTGACGGTCTTGTTCACCACCTTGTTGGTGGCGTCCCAGAACAGCCGATCGCCGACGGCGATGGCGAGCGCCTGGGTCTTGCCGATCTAGACGACGCCCTCGGTGAGGATCTCGACATCGGCGCCTTCGACCGCGTCGGACTGGGCGATCCCGAACAGGGTCCCGATCAAAACGCCGTCACCGGAAAGAACGCCGCCGGTCGGCGCGGTAACGGTGACGACCTTTGCTGGCTGGATGTAGTTCTTGGCCACTTGCCGACTCCTTTCTCGATCGGTTGGTTCGCTGAAAAGCAGCCGGGAGCGGCACGCGGCCGCCCCGGTCGGTTCGTCAGGCTGGCTGGGTTACAGGGTCACCCCGGGGTTCTTCCACAGCCCCCGCCAGTCGATGGCCTTGGCGCCGAAGTCGAGGCGGGCCTTGATCTCGATGCCGTCGACGTCGAAGCCCATGCGCGTCTCGATGAAGACGCCGTCCTGGCCCTCGAGATAGGCGTACTCGATGGTGTCGATGGCGGACGGGCTGGCGAACAGGTACCAGGGCA
>CAYQSU010000087.1:0-9454 GCA_964420325.1 uncultured Rhodospirillaceae bacterium
CTAGCGGGCTGCCGGCGGTTGGATCAGCCGGAAGCCACCGGAAATCGCCGTTTCGACTTGTTTCACTGCAGATGAGCGGGCACGACCGCCGCCCCGGCCATCCGGGCCAGCCCGCGACGCCGAGAGCAGGATCACCGCAAGGGGATGGAGAACCGTTGGCGAGAGAGGAGACCGGCGCCGCTGGTGGTGGCAAGCACGGCGCGCAGGCGCACAACCGACCGCCCGCCCCGCGAGCAACGCCTCCTGCGCTCTCGCGCCTGCGGCGAGACGCATGACCTGCCTCTCATACCCAAGTCGATAATTTTACGAAAGGATAGCTCAGAATCCTGAAAACAACAACAAGAAAGACTAGAGGCTCATGCACTAAAGCTGCTTGACCGGTCCGGCGCCGTCAGCCGCCGCCGGCACTGTGACGTCGTCGAGATCCGTCTCCACGGATCGGCCGTACCATGACCATCCCAACCGATCCAACAAGGAGACTGATGATGCGCTTAGCGTTCTCCCCCAAGATCCTGACGGCCGCGGCGGCCTCCGTCGCCGTTGCCGGCCTGCTCGCCGTCGGCGCCCCACGCGCCGCTCAGCACGGCATGGACATCGTCGCCACCGCCGTCGCCGCCGGCCAGTTCAACACGCTTGCCGCCGCGCTCGACGCCGCCGGCCTGGTCGAGACGCTCAAGGGTAAGGGACCGTTCACGGTGTTCGCGCCGACCGATGCGGCGTTCGCCAAGCTGCCGGCCGGCACCGTCGAGTCCCTGCTCAAGCCGGAGAACAAGGACAAGCTGGTCGCGATTCTCACTTATCACGTGGTCCCGGGCACGGTGATGTCCGCCGACATCGCCGGCAAGGTCACCCAAGCGAAGACCGTTCAGGGGTCCATGCTGACCATCGATGCGACCAAGGGCGTAATGGTCAACGAGGCGTCGGTGAGTCAGGCCGATGTCATCGCCTCGAACGGCGTGATCCATGTGATCGATACGGTCGTATTACCGCCGAAGTAACCGTTGCCGTGAACCTGTTGCCTTCGGCCCGGCGGCCTCGTCCGCTGGGCTTTTTTTATGGCGGCTCACGAAGGTGAGGTCGGACGAGGGCGGGGCCGCCGCGACCAGGCAAGACGGGTCAGGAGACCGGCCGGGAGACGCGAGTGCGCGATGGCAAGCAGCGTCTGTTCCGCTCCGGCCGGGCGGCCGGCAATCCGCCACAGCAGAAGATGAGCGCCGCCATAGACCAGGGCGGTGACGGCGAGGCAGGTGACGAGTTCGGCGAGGGACCAGACGAACGAAGCGGCATCGGGCCAGACGGCGCGGAGCGCGAGCACGGCAACGGCCACGAGGGCGGCGGCGCCCGCCGTCCGCCACGCGGTCGACATGAACTCGAGGGTGCGAATGTTCAGGAAGCGGCCGACGACGTGAAGTCCCAGCACCAGACCGAGGGCCTCGATGGCGGCCATCGACCACACCGCGCCGAGGGCGCCCCAGGCGGTGATGGTCCAGTAGAGGAGCGGCATCAGGGTGGCCGCGTGCACGCCGAGGATGACGGTGAGGATGCGCGGCTTGCCGAGCGCCAGCAGCGCCGCGCCGGTGTTGGCGTTGGCGAGCACCAGGAAGGCGAAGACCATCGACACCTGCATCAAGGGGATGACCTCGAGCCACTTCTCGCCGAGGGCGACGCGGACGAACGGCTCTGCCGCGAGGCCGAGCGCGAGCGCCACCGGGGCGCCCAGGGTCACCACGATCTGGAAGGTGCCGATGAAGCTCTGTCGCAGACGGTCGGGATGCTCGCTCATCTGCGCGTAGCCGGGGAAGACGGCATTGCGGATCGGGCCCGCCAGCTCGACCCCGGCCAGCTCCGAGAAGCGCTTGGCGATGTTGTAGAAGCCGAGGGGCTCGGGACCGAGCATGCGGCCGATGAAGAAGACGTCGGCCCGGCGCGTCAGGTAGCGCAGGATGTTGTTGGCCAGGATCCACTTGGAGAAGTGGAAGATCTCGTGCCAGGCGGCGAGGCTGAAACGCGGACGGTAGGGGTGCATACGGTAGCTGAGGCCGACGCTCGCCAGCCGGTAGGCGACGAAGCCGAGGACCAGTGCCCAGTAGTTCTGCAGCACGACCGCGGCGGTGATGAGGACCACGAAGCTGACGATGCGGCTGGCGAAGCGGAAGTAGAACTCCCTCTGGAAGGTGAGCTTCTTCAGGAAATCGACGGTGCCGACGTTCTGGAGGCCTTCGGCGGCGACGGCCACGGCGAGGCAGTAGACGACCCACTCGAGCTCCGGCGTGTCGAAGAAGCCCGCGGCGGGCGCCGCGGCACCGCCGAGCAGCACAGCCAGCCCCACGTTGCGGATGACGTTCATCGTCCACACCGTGTCGTAGTGCCGGCGCTCGGCCCGGAGGTTCTGAATGAGTGCGGTTTCGGGGCCGTACCGCGACATCGCCTCGGCGATGCCGACCATCATCGTTCCGAGAGCGACGAGCCCGAAGTCTCTGGGCTCGAGGAGGCGTGCGAGCACGACGAGATCGACGAGGCCAAGAAGGCGCATGCTCCAGCGCAGCCCGACCATCCACACCGCCCCCTTGGCCATGCTGCGGCCGAGCGAATGGTGGTCCGTCGTCATCGCCTCCGCTCCGCGTCGTCGGTCAGGACCGCAGACCGGTCGCTGCGCCGGGCACCTAGTTCGCTGCCGGCTCGGACTTCGCCGGCTTCTCCGGCCTCTCTCCGGTCGGATACTCGACGAAGTAGCCGTGCGCCTCCTTGATCATGCCGTTCGCGTGCCAACGGAAGCCCCTGTCGATCCCCCAATAATGCACGGGCCAGAACCATGACTGGTTCCGGCAGTCCGGGAGGTAGCCGCCGGTGCCGGCCCACACCGGATCCCAATTGGCGTACTCCGTTCGCGGGTAGATCTCGCCCGTGACCCACTGCAGGGTGTTGAGCTTGCACCAGTACCGGAGCCCGATCCAGACCATTTGCCTGGGGCGGAAGGTGGTCCTCAGCCAGTCGTTGAGTTCCGGGCTCTTGACCACCGCGAGGCGCCCGCGCGCGCCGCGGTAGTGGCGCTGCTGCGCCGCCTGCGCCGCGCGATTCCACGAGATCTCCGCGATGCGCGAACCGCGGATCGACTGCCCCGGTTGCGCCCTGACGAGTTCGTAATGGTTCTTGTTCCCAGGAAAATAGGCCGGGGTATCCCACAGGGTGGCGTCCGCGGTGGCTGCGCCGGCGCCGAACGCGACGACGCCCGCGAGGGCGAGGCCGGCCGCCCAGGCCACCGCCCGCCGACCCTCAGCCGCCTCCCTCTCGCGGCGGCCGTGCTGCCGCCAAGCCGCATCGCACCCAGCGACGGAGGCGGTCCCGGCGGTCAGTCGAGACGGCACTGAAGGGGACCGGATCATGGGCAACTCCCGCGGTGGTGGTTCGGTCGTCTCAGCACATCTTCGGTCGTCTCAGCACATCTATGGAATCGGCGCGGCGATCGCAACCGGATACGGGCGTCGCCGCCGAGATCGTCACACCCTGCGTCCTGCCTCCGCCGCGACCATCTCCGCCGCCTGGCTCACGCTCTCACCGCGGAAGGCTGTCGAGAAGGGATCTCGCCTCGCCCTTCTCGGCGAAGTCCGTCTCCGCCTCCACCGCGCGTTCGAGGAGCCGCCGCGCGCCAGCGATGTTGCCGTACTGGACGTAGGCCTTGGCGAGGTGAAACTGGATCTCGGCATTGTCCGGAAGCCGTCGGTGCGCTTCCTCGAGCAGGCCCAGCGCGCGTTCGATCTCTCCCCTGGCGAGATAGACGACGCCGGCGGTGTCCATGATCCGCGGCTCCTGCGGCGCCAGGTCGAGGGCGCGCTCGGCGTGGACCAGCGCATCCCGGGTGTTGCCGGACCGCCACAACAGCCACGCCAGATTGTTGCGGGCGATGACGTTGTCGGGAGCGCTCGCCAACACCAGTTCGTAGTGCTGGCGAGCGAGGTCGTGGCGCCCGTCGACGAGATCATAGTTGGCGGTGACGAAGCGCGCCGTGACATCCTCGGGGTGGTCGGCGAGCCAACGATCGAGGGTGGCGCGGCCTCCCTCGACGTCGTCGATCCGTCTCTGCGCCTCCGCAAGCTTGACGACGAGATTGGTGTGGGGACGCCGTTCGGCCGCGCGCCGGTAGAGCTCGGCCGCGTCCGCATGGCGGTTCTCCGCCGCGGCGAGACCGCCCTCCAGCTCGAACAGAACCGGATCGTCCGCCATCTCGCCTCGAAGCTCGACGACCATGGTCCCGGCCTGCTCGAGCGCGCCTTGCTGGGCGAGTACGGAGGCGAGCTGGGCCTTGGCCAGCGTAAACCCGGGGTTGAGCGCGAGGCTGGTCTCGAGGGCCTGCCGGAAGGCCGGCACATCCCTCTCGGCGCGGTGTGCCTGGGCAAGCAGGAAGTACGCCTCCGCCGAGTCCGGCCGCACGGCGACCAGGGACCGGAACGACCGCACCGCGTCGACCGTCCGGTGTTCGGCCAAATAGGCGCGTCCGGCGACCTCGAGAGCGGCGGCATTGCTGGGCTGGGTCGGCAGCACCCCCTCGACGAGGGACAGCGCCTCTTGCCGCTCGCCCGACTGCAGCAGCAGCTCGGCGAGAAAGACCTTGGGCATGGCGTCGCCCGGGTCGTCCGCGACCAGCTTCCGCAAGCGGGCGACGGCCGCATCGACGCCGCCCATCTGCGACTCGAGCTGGGCCAGGCGAAGCAGAACGCGCCGGTCGCCGTTGGTCGCCACCGCCGCCTCGTTCAGCGTTGCCAGCGCCCCGTCGAGGTTGCCGCTGCGCACCTTCACCGAGGCGAGATTGATGAACGCGTCGGAGGCCTTGGGGTTGATCGCGAGGGCGCGTTGAAATGCCTCGCTCGCCCGCTCGAGATCGTTCTTCCCGACGTGGGCGATGCCTTGGATCGACAGGCCGAGCGCGCTGCTGGGCTGCTTCTCGTGCAGGCGTTTCGCGATCCCGATGGCGCGGTCGAACTCGCGATTGCGAAGGTGGGTGACGGCCAACGACACCAGTGCACGGTCGAGATTGGGGTTCTGCTCGATGGCATTCTCGAGATCCTCGATGCCCTGGTCCATCTCGCCGAGACTGATGCGGATCGCCCCGAGCTGGGCACGCACCTCGGCGTCGTCGGGCCTCAGCATGGCCGCTCGCTCGAAGTACGAGGCTCCGGCGCGAAGGTCGCCGGCGCGGATGGCCGCGGTTCCGACCATCGCGAGCAGCTCGGCGTCGTCGGTGTCGGCGTCGGCGATCGGGCGCAGCACCTCGATCGCCTGGCGGGCGTTGCCGAATCGGAGATAGGTGGCGCCGAGGAGACGGCGCGCCGGCTCGTGGGCGGGGAAGGCTGAGAGGAACCTGGAAAGCTGGTCGATCGCCTGCTCGTAGTTGCCGAGCGCATAGTTCGCGCCACCGGCGATCAGGTTGCTCGGCAGGTGGTTCGGCGCGTTGGCGAGGACCGTCTCTCCGTATCGCTTGGCGGCGGCGAAATCCTCCGCCTGGTAGGCGGCGGCGGCGCGGAGGTAGTTGGCGCGGGGATGGCGTGGCAGGGACGCCAGCACGCGATCGAGGCTCTTGATCGCCGCATCGACATTGCCGGCCGAGAGCTGGGCGTTGGCCAGCGACATCAAGGAGTTGAGATTGTCGGGCACGGCCTCGACGAGCAGGGCGTAGGCCGCCTCGGCCTCCGCGAACCGCCCCTCGGCGAACCTCAGGTCTCCCTTCAGGGCAAGCACGTCGTGATCCTGCGGCGCGACGTCGACGGCGCGGGCGAGCACCGCCTCGGCTTCACCATGATCGCTCTTCGCGAGCGCGACACGCGCGAGGCCGACGATCGCCTGCACGTGCCGGGGAACGACGGTCAGCGCCGATCCGAAGCTCGAAACGGCGGCCTCCATGTCGCCGAGGCCGAGGTGTGCGAACCCGTGGGCAGCCAGCACATCGGCGCGATGGGCCGGCGGCGCATCATCGGGCAGGGGCAGATCCTTCAGCACGCGCTGGAACTCGCCTTTCATGACCCAGACGCGTCCCAACGGGGCGACGAGGCCCGCCAGGGGTGTCCCCAGCTCGCGCGCGCGGAGAAGCTCCTTCTCCGCGCTCAGAGGGTCCCCGAGGTCGACATGGAGCTTGCCCAACTGCAACCGGGCTTCGGCGTTCTCCGGATCGGATTTGACCGCGTTCCTCAGCTCGATCAGGCTCGCCCGGTAGTTCCGCTTCTCCCGGTGCTCCCTGGCGCGCTCCAGATACTGCTCGACGCTGGCCTCGCCCCCGCCATCGCAGCCGGCGAGGGCAGCAGCCCCTCCCAGCACCGCGACGACGAGGCCGATCCTGGCGAGGTTCGACGCGGCAAGGCCGAACGACAGTCTCATGTGCTCCCTCTTTCTGACGGCCGACACCCGCATCCGGCGCGGATGGAGCGGCTGCGAACGGGAAAGGCCGAAGACGCGAAACGGACTTCACATCCCCGATCGGTTGCGCCCGCCGTTCCCATGCTCAGACGCGGCGGTCGGAATTGTAGACGATGTCGAAAAAATGGCAAAGGGCTGACCGAGTCGTTCTACGAAGACGTGTGTTCGACGGCACAGGAGCCCAGCCGGTAAGCGAGGCCCTCAGCAGCTGTAAAAAATCTTAACACCGGGCGATCTCCCCAGGCATCGGTTATGAAATTGAAATGGAAGGCTTATTAGACCGGTGGGAAGAGAACCGGGGACATTTATGGGGGAAACGGCGTCGGTAGACTTTACAGTTTTGGGCTCGCGGCTCCGAGGATCGAGTTCGCTGCTGCCGATAACTTCCTGGAATATGGCGAGATTCAGGCGCTGGCACGTGAATTGCGTATCGTAAGGGCGGAAAGGAAGGGTGTCGGCAAGGCTAGTTGGTCAGGAGGAGGTTGTTCGCTCTACGGTCAGCGAACCAGAATCAAAAAAGGCAATCAAAATCAAAAAATTGTCCTTTCGCGCGGCTTCTTCATGAAGCCGCTTTTTTTTTGCGCGGGCGGAACCGCCGGCCCTGCCAGCGCCGAAGGGCCGGCGTTTCCGTCGGCGCCGGGATACGGCTATGCTGCGCGCGGCTCGCGCGGGCGCAGCCCGCTTTCGCGTGTTCGGACTCACTGGCGAGGCCCAAGGCTCATGGCGTTTCCACCGGACGCCTTCCTCATCGGCGCCCAGAAGGCCGGAACGACGACTCTCGCCTTCCTTCTCGACCAGCATCCCCGGGTGACGGTGTCGTCGCCGAAGGAGACGCACTACTTGACCGGGAACTGGGATCGAGGTCTCGACTGGTACCGCCGCTGCTTCGACGGCCCCGAGGACACGGTTTTCCTCGATGCCACGCCGAGCTACACCTCGGCACCCGTTCCCGGGTCCCCCGGCTACACCGGCTTGAGCGGCGACGATCCCCGCCCCAGGGTTCCCGAGCGGATGCATCGCCTCAACCCGAGTGCCCGACTCATCTACTCGCTCAGGGACCCGGTGACCCGGACCTATTCCTCGTACTGGCACGAGGTGCGGGCGGGGCGCGAAAGGCGGCCGTTCGCCGAGGCGATCCGGTCGATGCCGCTGTACTTGAGCGCAAGCGACTACGGCTTCCAGATCGAGCGCTATCTCGACCACTTTCCGCGCGAGCAGCTCCTGTTCGTCGAGTTCGAGGAACTGGCCAGGGATTCGGTCGGCGTCGCCCGGCGATGCCTCACCTTCCTCGGCATCGGAGCCGACCGCTTCGCGCCGTCGCTGGCGGCGGCGCGCAACCCCTCTTACCGGTACAACCGCGTCGGCCGGATCCTCGCCTCCGTCGCCCCGTCGAAGGCGGCACTCGTAGCGGCAAGCCGGGCCGTCCGCACCATCGTTCCTGAGCGCTATCACTGGGCCGTGAGGGCGATGATCGCGAGGGACGTGCCGCCGATGAACGATGATGATCGCGCCTTCTTAGCCGACTACTTCCGGGAGAGAAACCGCCGCCTGAGGACGCTCACCGGCCTCGCCCTTGCGCAATGGCAGGTCTGACCGCCTGCGCTCGCAGCCTCCTCTGCGCGGTGTCGCCTAAGACCGCAGATGGCGGCCGCCGGGCAGCGCCTGCTGTCGGGCGCCGAGGTAGCGCCGGAGCGCCGGCGACGCCGTGTCGGCCGCCGCCGCGTCCGGCGCGGGCTCCGCCGCAAGCTCCCTCGCCACCACGACCCTGGTCACCGCCATGATCGCCACCAGCGTGTAGTAGAGATCCAAGAAGGCGCGATTGTAGAAGGTTCCGCCGACGGCATAGCCGACGAGGCTCACCTGCAACAGGATTGCGAGGTCCCGCGCCCAGGCCAGATCGGGCCGGTCCCGTGTGTTGCGGATGATCCAGCGCCCGGTCGCCAGCGCCGTCACGCCGAGAACGAGAAAGAGCGCGAGCCCGACGAAGCCGTGCTCGCCCATCACTTCGAACCAGACGCTGTGGGCGTTCCTCGCGTGCATGACGCAGTTCTCGCCCTCGATGACCTCCAGGTGCCGCTTGCAGATCGACAGCCCGAACCGGGGGTAGAGCGGCTGGTAGCCGAAGATGTTGAACCCGCCGCCGGTCACTGGATTCGCCTTGGCGACCTTGAAGCCGTATCGCCACATGTTGAGCCGGGTGAGCGACGACGCGTCGCTTCGATACTCCCGGATGCTGTCGATCCGTTCGATCCACTTGTCGGGCATGGCGACGAACAGGCTGCCGACGCCCGCGGCAACGGCGCCGGCGATGAGCAGCCGCCGCCTCGACTTGATCCACAGCACTCCGGACATGGCGACGAGGGCAAGGAAGCAGCCCCGCGAATAGGTCGAGCCGATGGCCGCGAAGGTGAGACCCATGGTGCCGACGAGCCCCCAACGCACCCACCAGATCGGGGTATGCAGCTGCAGATAGCGCAGGAGCGGCAGGACCATGACCAGCGCCAGGGCGATGTCGTTGTTGCTGGCGATCTGGCTGGACGGCGGGCCCAGCACCATGTACTGGCCGCCCGTCACGAACACGAAGATCCCGCCCTTGATGCCGTAGAAGCCGATCGAGACGGCGACGACCCAGATCAGGGCCGTCAGGCGCTCGCGATTGTGGATCAGCACGATGGTGACGAAGGTCATCAGCAGGATCTTCATCACATCGATCCACTTCGGCAGGGACCAGCTGGGAGAAACCGCGAACACCGTGGTGATCGAGATCCAGACCGCCCACACCGCCATGGCGACGGTAATTGGCGTCCACGGAATGCGCTTCGGCTCCCGCGAGATCATCCAGGACAGCAGGGTCGTCAGGGCGACGATCTGGGCGAAGCCGAACCCGTAGGTGAAGCCCCAGGTCAAGCGATGGGGGTTCATCAGCGAGAGCCAATGGAAGGCGAACACCCCGATGTGCGGCTTCATCAGGACGTACGGCAGCGCGGCCGTGATGATCATCAGGAGCAGAAGCGATCGAAGGCTCATGCGCTCATTCGCACCATTGCCA
>CAYQSU010000088.1:0-9287 GCA_964420325.1 uncultured Rhodospirillaceae bacterium
CCGGCAACTTCGGCAGCCGCGGCAAGATGGACAAGTGCACCTTCTGCGCCGGCGGACCGGAGGAGAGCCATTCAGCGGCCGAGTTCCAGAAATACGGCCGCAACCGGCTCGCTGAAGGCAAGTTGCCGCTGTGTGCGGAAATGTGCGCGACCAAGGCGCTGCTTGCCGGCGACGGCGACGTGGTGGCGTCCATCTACCGCGAGCGCGTCGTCGCCCGCGGCTTCGGGTCCGGCGCGTGGGGCTGGGGAACGGCCTACGAGATGAAGGCCGGCGGGTCCTGACGCCAGAGCCGGCAAAGGGATCGTGGGGACGTTGTCCGCCGGGGCGGCGTCCCCTCACCCGCGGCGTCGGGGTTCGGCTTGATCGCCAAGCAGACGGACGACCAATGAGGCAGCGAAGAAGATTCCTTGCGATGGTGATTGCCGCTGGCGCCGCCTTCGGGTTCGGCGCCTGCGATTTCGGCCAGGAACGCCCGCTCAATTACCAGAAAGGGGTCTATCTGGGGAAGCCTCACCAGCCGCTCGCGGAGGAGCAGTTGGCGAGCCTTCGCGATCGGGCCGCCTATCAGGGGGGCCCGTCTCTCGGCAGCAGCGGACCGCCTCCGGGCGGCACCGCGCGGTCGGCACCGGTAGAGGCTTCGCCACCACCGCCGGCCGTCGCTCCAGAACGCTCGCTCCGTCAACGGGCCGCCCACCAAGGCCGCTTCTGATGGTGTCCAAGACCCCACATTCGCGGGAACCGCTGTCATGATGGTGTCTGTCTTTCGTCGGCTGGTGTTTGGGATGGCCCTTGTGCTGGCGGGGCTTTACGGGAGTGTCGCCGGTTTGACCGTGTCGCCCTGGCTGGATCGACCGGCCGTGGCCCAGACCGACGGCCGGGTCCCCGGCGGAACCCTCGGCAGTACCAGCAGCTCGGAGATGTGGCGGCAGATCCGCCAGGGAAGCCCGGGGCAGGTCTCGATCGCCGACGGCAAGGCGGCGGTGCTCGTGCAGTCGGAGGGCGACAACTGGCGCGCCTGGCGCAACGGGCCGATCCTGGTCGTAGGCGCCATCGCCTTCTGGGTGATGTTCTTTGTCGTCTTCGGCTTCTACATGATCCGCGGCAGGATCGCGATCCAGCATGGCCGATCCGGGCGCATGGTGCTCCGGTTTGCCGCCGTCGAACGCTTCGGCCACTGGCTGACGGCGTGCTCCTTCATCGTGCTCGCCGTCACCGGCGTCAATCTCTTGTACGGAAAGTACGTGCTGATCCCGCTTCTGGGCAAGGAAACGTTCGCGACGCTGACGCAGTGGGGAAAATACACTCACAATTATGTCGCCTTCGCGTTTATGGCCGGCCTCCTTTTGATATTCGCGCTGTGGGTGAAAGACAATCTCTGGGATCGCTATGACTGGGGGTGGATCAAGAAGGGCGGCGGCCTGTTGTTCCCGACCGAGCATCCGCCTGCGGCCAAGTTCAACTTCGGCCAGAAGACGATGTTCTGGGCGGTGATCATCTCCGGCGCGATCCTGTCGTTCACCGGCCTCAACCTTATGTTCCCCTTCGTGCTGACCGACACGCAAGGAATGCAGTGGATGCAGGCGGCGCATGCGACCGTCTCTCAGATCATCTGCATGATGATGGTCGCCCATATCTACGTGGGCACCGTCGGCATGGAGGATGCGTTCCACTCGATGTCGACGGGCTACGTCGACGAGAACTGGGCGAAGGAGCACCACAGCGCCTGGTACCAAGAGGTGGCGTCGGCCGGCCACGAGACGGTGCGGGAGATCCCCGAAGGCGCTCGTCACGCGCCCGCGGAGTGAACCCGGGCCTTCCGGCTCCGCTTTTCGCGGGTCAGTCGATCCGCGTCGCCGGCGACGAGTAGCGGTCGGCGGTCGAATACTCGACGCTGGTCAATGCAACGGCGGCGACCGCCGCGATGAAGACGACGGCGGCGAGTCCCATCCACATGGCTCTCATTTCAAGAACGCCCCTGTTTCGGTCGAACGCACTTTGATCCGTGGCCGACGCCGGCGCCTCGCGCACGCCTTGGCGTCCCCCTTTTAGTCACGATCATCGGTCGGAACCCCGTTTCGCCATGGTGAGGATGCGCAGGTAGTCGACGAGGTCCTGCAGCGCCTCGTCGTCGGAGATCCTCTGCAGCGGCATCTTGCTCCCCGGAACGAAGACGTCCGGCCCCTTCTGGAACAGCGCCGTGAGCGTGTCCTCGTTCCATTCGAAGTGCGCCTCGCGCAGCGTCGGAGAGTAGTCGTAGCCCGGGATCGATCCGGCCGGGCGGCCGAACAGGCCGGCGAGGTGTGGCCCCGAGCGCTGCACGCCGACGGGGTCGAGGGAATGGCATCGCGCGCATGACCGATAGAGCCGGGCGCCGGGATGGTCGCTCAGGAGCCAAGGCTTCGGCTCGTTCGCCCCTTCGTTCGCAAGCCCGATGCGGCTCCCCGTCACGGCATGCCAGAAGGCCACGGTTTCGTCGGAGCCGGCCGAAAGCGCGAACCGCGAGTCGGGCGAGACGGCCACCGCCCAGACCGGTCCCTCGTGAGCGGCGATCACCCGCTGCGGCGTCGCAGTCTCCAGGGTCCAGAGGATGACCCTGCCGTCGCGGCCGCCGCTGACGCCGAGCCGGCCGTCCGCAGACACGGCGACGCCCAGAACCGGCCCTTCGTGGCCGCGAAGCGCCTTGAGCTCCTGGCGTCGAGGAACATCCCAGAGGCGAAGGGTCTCGTCGATGCCGGCCGAGAGCAGGCGTGAGCCGTCTCTCGAGACGGCGAGACGCGTCACCGCCATCATGTGGCCTTCGAGGTGGCCGGTCGCAGTGCCCGACGCGACGTCCCAGATCCAGATGGCGCCGTTCTTGTCGCCGCTCAACAGGGTGTCGGCCGTCGAACCGAACGTGACGGCGTTGACCCCCGAGGCATGCTCGAGCCGGACGAGCGCTGCCTGTTCGCCGACCTCCCAGACGATGACCGCTCCATCCCAGCCCGCCGACGCGATTCTGTCGCCGCCGGGCGACACCGCGACCGCCGCCACCTTCGACGTATGTCCGGAGAGTCTGGCGCCGGCGGCGCCGGTTTCGAGATCCCAAAGGATAACTAGGCCGTCGTCGCCGCCGGAGACTGCGCGCCGGCCGTCGGGCAAAAAGGCGACCGAGCCGACAGGGGCGTCATGGCCGCTGAACGTCCCGAGGGGCTCTTGCGTGGCGAACTCCCATAAGCGCACGGTGTAGTCGAAGCTGGCGGTCAGCACGCGCCCGCCATCGGCCGATACGGCGACGTCTCGCACCATGCCGCCGTGGCCGACGAGGTCTGCACGGGATCCGCTTGCGATCGCCAACACGGCAAGCGCGAGGGCCGACATCAACGCGCTCGCCGCCATCCCGCGGCAGCGTCCCGGTCGGTGCTGCCCTGCTTCAGGCACCTGGCCCCACCTCCTTCGCGTCTGATCCGCCCCGATTATCGAAGGCGAGACGGCGATTGTCCATCGCCGGGAACCGCCGGGCGTGGCGCTGAGTGTGCGAAACTCCATCCCTTGGGGAATAAGAGCGCGGTAGGATTGTTGGCATCATCGGCATGCAGAGGTCAGCGGATGGACGAGAAAGCACGCGCCGTCGCTGCCGAGCTCCCTCGCCTTCGACGGTATGCGATTGCGCTTCTGGGTGATGTCGCCGAGGCGGAGGATCTTCTGCAGGAGACCGTCGAGCGCGCCCTCTCCCGCATCCACCTCTGGCGGACGGGAACCGACATGAGGGCGTGGCTCTTCACCATCATGCACAACACGCATGTCAACAGCGCGAAGAAGCGCCGCCGAGAGGGCGTCCCGGTGGCGATCGACGATCTGGCGGGAACCCTGTCGGCGGCGCCCGACCAGATCGACCGCTTGCGCCTGAAAGCGTTTGCGGTGGCCCTCGATGCCCTGCCCGGTGACCAGCGGCAGACGCTCCTTCTCGTCGCCCTGGAGGGCATGAGCTACAAGGCCACCGCCGAGATCACCGGCGTTCCTGTCGGAACGGTGATGTCGCGACTGGCACGGGCGCGTCGGACCCTGCGGCGGCTGGTGGACGGCGAGGATGCGCCGACGACCATGCGGAGAGTGAAATGACGCCGATCCGTGCTCCAATCGTCGAGGCCGACTTGCACGCCTTCGTGGACGGCGAACAGGATGCGGCCCGCCGGGCCGAGGTGTACGTGCATCTTCACGACCACCCTGACGATGCGGCGTGGATCGAGAGCTACCGACTGCAGAGCGAGCGCCTTCACGAACTCTTCGACGGTGTCCTCGATCAACCCGTGCCCGAGGCGGTCTCGCGCGCCCTTGAACGGCCGCGATCGGAACCGGCGCGGACGATGTGGCTGCGTGCCGCCGCGGCCTTGGCGCTGTTTCTCGCCGGCGCCGGAGCAGGCTGGTTTCTGCATGGCGTTCAGCGCGAAGGCGGCGACTGGATCATGCGGTTTGCCGACCATGCGAGTGCGGCGCACAGGGTCTATGTGTCCGAGGTCCGCCATCCGGTCGAGGTGGCCGCAAGCGAGGAGGATCACCTCGTCGCTTGGCTCAGCAAGCGCCTTGGCCATGTGGTGCGCGCGCCTCACTTGGCGGACCTCGGATTCCAACTGGTCGGCGGCCGGCTTCTGCCTGCAGCCGGCGGACGTCCCGCAGCCCAGTTCATGTACGAGGACACCTCGGGCCGCCGCCTGACCCTGTACGTTCGGGTTCGCGAGGAGCCGGGCCGGATCGCCTTTCGCTTCGCCCGACACGACGGCTTGGCGATGTTCTACTGGATCGACGACCCGTTCGCCTATGCGCTCGTCGGCGAAACGGACCGGGAGGAACTCCTGAAGGGGTCTCGCCTCGTCTATGAACAGCTTTCTCCGTAAGCGGGCGCTACAGGCCGACCTCGGAGAACGGCAGGAAATCGACCAGCGCGCCGACGGCGATCTCGGTGACGTCTTCGGGGATCTCGACGAGACCGTCGGCCGCCACCAGCGACGACAGGATCCCCGATCCCTGGCGCGGGAACTTGCTCGCCACCGGCGCGCCGCCCTCATCGGCGATCAGCCGCGCCCGCACCCATTCGCGCCGTCCGGCTTTCTTCGTGTAGGGGAAGCTGCAGCGCACCCGGAACAGGCTGGGTTCCTCCTCGGTGCAGCCGCCGAGGCGAAGGATCATCGGACGGGCGATGCGCAGAAACGTCACCATCACCGCAACGGGGTTGCCGGGGAGGCCGATGAACGGCACGCCGCCGATCTGACCGAGGCCGATCGGCCGGCCGGGCTTGATGGCAAGCTGCCAGAAATGCAGCTTGCCAAGCGCCTGCACCGCCGCCTTGACGTGATCCTCTTCACCCACCGACATGCCGCCGGAGGTAACGACGAGGTCGTGCGCCGCGGCCGCCCCGGCCAGGGCGTTGCGAATGACGTCGAGACGGTCCGGGAGGATACCGAGGTCGGTGACCTCGACGCCCAGCGTTCCCAAGAGTGCCATGATCGCGTAGCGGTTGGCATCGCAGATGCCGCCGGCCGGGATCTCGGCGGCCGGCTCGTGGAGCTCGTCCCCGGTCGAGAACACGGCCGCCCTGATCCGGCGGTAGACCGGAAGCGCGCCGTGCCCGACGGCGGCAGCGAGGCCGATGTCCTGCGGACGAAGCCGGCGCCCGCGCCCGAGGATAAGAGCGCCCTTTTCCACATCCTCGCCGGCAAGCCGCCGGTTCGCGCCCCGCTTGATGCCGGGAGGGACGACCACGATGCCGCCGTCGGCCCTGCAATCCTCTTGCATCATCACGGTGTCGCTCTCGGCCGGCATCGGCGCCCCGGTGAAGATGCGGACGGCTTCGCCCCGCCGCACCGGGCGTTCCCACGCATGCCCCGCCGCCGCGCGGCCGACGATGATGAGGCGGCTCTGTCCATGGGTGTCGAGATCCTCGAAGCGCACGGCATAGCCGTCGACCGCGGCATTGTCGTGGGGCGGAGCGCTGCGGAGCGCAACCACGTCCTCGGCCAGAACGTGGTCGGCGGCATGGCGGAGATCGACGGTTTCGGTCTCGACGACGGTCGTGACGCGTTCACGCAACCGCACGAGAGCGTCCCCCAGGGGCATCAGTGGGCCGCCGAACGCGAAGCAGTCGTCGGTGAGTTGAGCCATGATCCGATGCTAGCGCACCGAAAGAGGAGCCGGGAGTCGAAAGGTGCCAGGGCGCGCCGGCCGGAGGTCTCTTGAAGCCGCTGATAAGGTTGCCCACCTGCTCCTTGTGAGTGGACTCTTCGGCGGTTAGAGTGGGCTGCCAGCCGGACGCACGAAGCCGGCAGGGCCGCCGAAGACGCGGCCATGCACGCGGGAGGAAATGGGAGCGCGATGATCGATCCCTTTGGTCGCCGGATCACCTACGTCCGGGTCTCGGTCACGGACCGGTGTGACTTCCGCTGCGTCTACTGCATGACCGAGGAGATGGAGTTCCTACCGAAGGCACAGGTCCTCACCCTGGAGGAGCTTGACCGTCTGTGCACCGCGTTCATCCGCCGCGGCGTGCGCAAGCTTCGTATCACCGGCGGCGAGCCGCTGGTCAGACGCAACATCATGCACCTGCTCCGGGCGCTGAGCCGGCACCTCGGAAGCGGCGCGCTGGAGGAGCTGACGCTCACCACCAACGGCAGCCAGCTCGCGCGCTGCGCCCGCGAGCTCGTCGACTGCGGAGTCGAGCGCATCAACGTCTCGGTCGACACTCTGGACGCGCGGAAGTTCGCGGAAATCACCCGGCGCGGCCGACTGGAGCAGGTGATGGAAGGGTTGGCGGCGGCGAAGGCCGCCGGCCTCAGGATCAAGATCAACACGGTCGCGTTGCGCGGGATCAACGAGGACGAGTTCGACGACCTTGTCGTCTGGTGCGGATGCGAGGGCTTCGACCTCTGCCTGATCGAAACCATGCCGCTCGGCGACATCGACGGCGACCGCACCGACCAGTACCTGCCGCTCAGCACCGTCCGCAAGCGGCTGGAGCGGCGCTGGACCTTGGTCGACTCGACGTACCGGACGGGCGGCCCGGCGCGGTACGCCGAGATCGTCGAGACGGGTCGACGGATCGGTTTCATCACGCCGCTCACCCACAACTTCTGCGAGACCTGCAACCGCGTGCGCGTCACCTGCACCGGCACCCTGTTCATGTGCCTCGGCCAGGAGGACGCGGCCGATCTGCGCACGCCGCTGCGTGCCAGCGAGTCCGATATCCCGCTGCTCGCCGCGATCGATGCGGCCATCGCACGCAAGCCGAAGGGCCACGACTTCGTCATCGATCGCCAGCACACGCGGCCGACCCTGGCGCGTCACATGAATGCCACCGGCGGCTAGGCCGCCTCCGGACCACCCATTCGAGAGCAAAGGTGGTATGCTCCGCCTTATCGGGGAGGGTTGGCCGTGGCCGAGATGATGAACACGCGGGAGGTTGCCCAGTACCTCCACATCAGGGAGCGCAAGGTCTATGACCTCGTCCGTCAGGGGCGCATCCCGAGCACGCGCGTTACCGGCAAGTGGCTGTTTCCCAAGGAGCTGATCGACCGCTGGGTGATCGACAGCGCCGCCGTCGGCGAAGCCGCGGTGCGTTCCGAGCGACCTCCTCCTCCGACCGTCGCCGGCAGCCACGATCCATTGCTCGAATGGGCGTTGCGCGAAGCAGACTGTCGTCTCGCGCTCCTGGCCGGCGGTAGCCTCGACGGCCTGCAGCGGCTGGCAGCCGGCGAAGCGATGGTCTGCGGCTGCCACGTCTACGATCCCGACTCCGGCGACTACAACGTGCCGGCGGTGAAGACGGCGTTGACGTGGCAGGATGTCGTGGTTCTGGAATGGGGCTGGCGCGAGCAGGGTCTGGTGGTGGCGGTGGGCAACCCGCTCGGGCTCCGCGCAATGCCGGACGTCGCGGAGCGGAAGGCGCGGGTTGTCCTGCGCCAGGGGGAGGCCGGCAGCCGGCTCCTGTTCGGCCATCTTCTGGCTGCCGCCGGCGTCGCGCTCGACGACCTCGTCCTGTTGCCCCGGCCGGCCCGGAGCGAGACGGACATCGGACTGGCGGTGCGCGAAGGCAAGGCCGATACCGGCTTGGCGATCGCCGCGGTCGCGCAACAGCTCGGCCTCGATTTCCTGCCGCTGCACCGTGAGCGGTTCGACTTGGTGATGCGTCGCCGGGACTACTTCGAGCCGCCGATCCAGCGCTTGTTCGATTTCGCCCGCTCGCCGGCCTTCGTGACGCGGGCGGCGGAGATGGGTGGATACGATGTTCACGGTCTCGGCCGGGTGCACTATAACGCCCCTTGAAGCGTGGTGCGACGAACGAGGAGCAAGGAGCAGAACGACGTGAAGATCAGCGCGCGCAATACCTTCAAGGGCAAGGTCGTCGAGGTCAAGAAGGGGGCTGTCGCCGCCCAGGTGCGAGTGGACATCGGCGGCGGCAACGTGGTGACGTCGATGATCACCGCCGATGCGGTCGACGATCTCGGAATCGCGGTCGGCTCCGTGGTGACCGTGGTCATCAAGGCGACGGAGGTGATGCTTGCCGTGTAGCCGGCCTACAAGCCAGGGACGCAGGTCAGCCGGCCCGAGCCCAGTCGCTCGACCGTAGTTGGGACGCCATACAGCTGACTCAGGGCCGCGCCGGTCAGGACCTCCGCCGGCGGTCCGCTGGCGATGATGCGACCGGCATCGAGCGGGGCAACGGTCGTGCCACAGGCCAACGCTTGGTCCGGATCGTGCGTTGACAAGATCATCCCGTAGCCGCGAGCGGCGAGGCGGCGCAGCTCGCGCAGCATCCGCACCTTGTTGCCGAAGTCCAGACTGGCCGTTGGCTCATCGAGGATCAGCAGCGGTGGCTCCTGCGCAAGCGCGCGGGCGATCAGAACGAGCTGCCGCTCGCCACCGGAAACACGGGTGAAGTCGGCCTCGTAGACGGCACTCAGCGCCTCGGCCACCGCCCCCTGAACGATCTTGTCCTCCAGGCTCGTCACACCGAGGGGCCGCTGCCCGCCGTCGGCCTTCGGGATGAATACCCGGCGGACCGGCTGCGGCCGGTAGCGCCCGGTGTGGACGCGCTCGTACAGGTTCTGGAGATTGGCCTCAAGATCCTGCTCGTACGCCGCCACGGTCATTCCGTCGACTCCCGCGCCCGCGCCGGCGATCGGCGACGAAATGCGACAAAATGCGACATTTTGCGACAAAATGCGACATTTTGCGACGCTTTCGCGACGAAATGCGACGTTCTGCGACGCCCGATTCTGGGCTAGTCCGTTGATCTACAACGAGAATCGGACGAAACG
>CAYQSU010000089.1:0-9243 GCA_964420325.1 uncultured Rhodospirillaceae bacterium
CGTAGCCCGGCGCGCCGTCCGCGTCGCGCAGCATCCGCAGGCCGATGTCGTGGGATTTCGTCACGGCGCGGTCGTTGGGCGAGCCGGTGACGGCGATCTTGAACTTGCGCGGCAGGAACGAGAACTCCGGATGCAGGCTCGACCACTGGCGGATGATCTCCGCATGGATGCGCGGATCCTCGATCTCGTCGGCGGCGGCGCCGGCGAAGTGGTCGGCGGTGACGTTGCGGATGCAGTTGCCGCTGGTCTGGATGGCGTGCATCTCGACCTCCGCCAGCTCCTCGAGGAGGTCGGGCACCTCGGCGAGCGCCGGCCAGTTGTACTGAATGTTCTGCCGGGTGGTGAAATGGCCGTAGCCCTTGTCGTAGCGGCGGGCGATGTGGGCGAGCCGGCGCATCTGTCGGGAGGACAGCGTGCCGTAGGGAATGGCCACCCGGAGCATGTAGGCGTGGAGCTGCAGATAGAGGCCGTTCATCAGCCTGAGCGGGCGGAACTCGTCCTCGGTGAGTTCGCCGGCCAGGCGGCGGGCGACCTGGTCGCGGAACTGGCCGACCCGTTCGCGCACCAGCGCGTGGTCGAATTCGTCGTAGCGGTACATCGGTCGGCTATCCTTTCGCTGGCTCTCGGCAGAGGTCCGGGCGAACCGACGGGCCGGTCTCCCGGATTGCCTCGCGATAGCGCTGGGGACGGACGACACCGCCCGCGGCGGTGACGTCGATCAGGTAGGGGGCGACGACCTGGCGTTCGCGGACCGCCTGCTCGGCGGCGGCCAGCAGCGCCTCGGCCTCGGCCTGGGTGTCGGCGGTGCGGGCCTCGGCCAGGCGCTCGCTCCAGTCGCCCCGGAGACCGAGATAGACGACGCGCCCGTCGATCAGGCGGTTGGCGGTGACGACCTGCATCCTCTCCTCCGCTCTCCCGTCACGACGCCGCCGCCTGCGGCAGATCGGCGGCGATCCAGGCATCGGCGTGGCGGACGACGTCGCCGACGACGATCAGCTTGGGCCCCTGCCCGCCTCTCGCGGCAAGTCCGGCGAGATCGGCGAGATGACCGGTGGTGACGCGCTGATCCGGCCGCGTCCCGTTCTCGATCACCGCCACCGGCGTCGTCGCCGAAAGCCCGTGCTGGAGGAGCCGCGCCGCGATCTCGCCGGCGGTCGACGCCCCCATGTACACGGCCAGCGTCTGGCCGCCGCGAGCCAGCGCCGCCCAGTCGAGCGTCGGCTCGCCGTCCTTGCCGTGGCCGGTGACGAAGGCGACGGCGTGGGCGTGGTCACGGTGGGTGAGCGGGATGCCGGCGGCGGCGGCGCAGCCGGTGGCGGCGGTGATGCCGGGCACCACCTCGACCGGCACGCCGTGGCGCAACAGGAACTCCCGTTCCTCGCCACCGCGGCCGAAGACGAAGGGATCGCCGCCCTTGAGCCGGACGACGCGGCGGCCGGCCCGGGCCTCGGCGAGCAGGGTCCGGTTGATCGCCGACTGGCTTACCGAATGGTTGCCCTTCTCCTTGCCGACGCCGATGCGGCGCGCGTCGCGCCGGCCGTAGTCGAGAACGGCCGGAGCCACCAGCCGGTCGTGGACGATGACGTCCGCCTCCTGCAACAGCCGCAGCGCCTTCAGGGTCAGGAGGTCGGGATCGCCGGGACCGGCGCCGACGATGAAGACGATGCCGTCCGGCGCACCGCGCTCGGGCGGCCGGTTGACCTCGGCGAGCATCCGCTCCCGCGCCCAGCGCTCGTCGCCCTCGAGGACGGCGGCGGCGACGGGACCCGAGAGGATCCGCTCCCAGAACCGGCGGCGGCCGGTCGCATCCGGCACGGTGGTGCGCACGGCGTCGCGGAAGCGCTCGGCGAAACGGGCGAGCCGACCGAGCCGGGACGGCAGCAGCGCCTCGATGCGGGCGCGGACCATCCGCGCCAGGACCGGGGCGGTGCCGGCCGACGAGATCGCCACCGTGACCGGGTCACGGTCGACGATCGCGGGCATGATGAAGCTCGAGAGGTCGGGCCGGTCGACGACGTTGACGGGAACCGCCCGCGCCCTGGCCGCCGCCGACACTGCCCGGTCGACGTCGCGGTTGCCGGTGGCGGCGACGACGAGCGCCCGCCCCGCGACGTCCGACTCGCGGAACGGGCGCCCGACAACGGTGACGCCGTCTCCGTCCGCAAGCGCCGTCAAGCCCTCGTCGGCGGCCGGTGCGACGACCGAGACGCGGGCGCCCGCCCTCAGCAGCAGCCGAGCCTTGCGCTCCGCGACCTCGCCGCCGCCGACGACGAGGACGTCGCGACCCTTGATGTCGAGGAAGACCGGGAGATGCTCCATCCGTGCTGGCCCGAACCGAGAGCGAGGGTGCCAAAAGAACACCCAGCCTGTGTGTGACTGCGTTCGAATATAGTATCATGGTGTATAATATGCACCTACTACCAAATGTAAGTGTTTTATTCTCCCCCGGCCTCTCGCGTTGACCGCCGCGGCCCGGCCGTGGTAGCCGACCGGCATGCCAGCCTGGTCTCACGGCGGCGTCTGCCGGACGGCCGCCATCCTCGCTCCGTTCGCTGCGGCGATGGTTGCCATCGTCGCCGCCTCCAACGTCCTCGTCCAGTTCCCGATCAACGACTGGCTGACCTGGGCGGCGTTCACCTACCCGGTCTCGTTCCTGGTCACCGACCTCAGCAATCGCCGACTCGGCCCTGCGTTCGCGCGCAAGGTCGTCTATGCGGGGTTCGCCGTCGGCGTGCTGTTGTCGGCGCTGCTGGCGACGCCTCGCATCGCCGTCGGCTCGGGCACCGCCTTCCTGGTTGCGCAGCTCCTCGATGTCCAGATCTTCCATTGGCTGCGCCGGCACGTGTGGTGGCTGCCGCCGCTGGCCTCGTCGCTGATCGGCTCGCTCGTCGATACCGCCCTGTTCTTCAGCATCGCCTTTGCCGGCACCGGCGTGCCGTGGCTCACCCTCGCCTTGGGCGATCTGGCGGTGAAAGCGGCGATGGCGCTCGTGCTGCTGGCGCCGTTTCGCGGTCTGCTGCGCTGGACCGCGCCGGACGCTCTGGCCACCCCCGCTACAGGGAGCCGCCCCTCCTGAACACGTAGCTCTTGAGCTGCGCGAAATCGAGTGCCGCGTCCTCGTACATGGCCTCGAGCGCGCGGGTCTGCTCGATCAGGGCGAGCGGCTTGCCGTGCTTGACCACGGGCAGGTGGCGGATGCCGAGCTCGGCCATTTTGCCGAGGGCCGAATCGATGTCGTCGCCGGGTTCGCACACGGCGACGTTCTCACTCATGATCCGGTCGACCGGCATCTCGAGCGCCTGCGAGCCGTGCTCGCCGATCGCATGCACGACATCTCCCAGGGAGACCACGCCCTCGAGGCGCCCGTCCTCCCCGCAGACCATGATCAACCCCTTGCGCTTCTGCTCGAAGCGCCGCGCAACGTCGATGACGCGCTCCTTCGCGCCGACCGTGACCACGTCCATGTCCTTCGCCTGCAAAGCCTGTTCGACGATCATCGGCATCCCCTCATTGCGCTCGGCCGCGCCCCGTCCGGCCGCTGCGGCCGCCCGCTGTTTAGGCGTTTTTTGCACTGCACACAACGCCCTTGTTCGGCGTTCGTCCGGCGCTCGCCGACGGGCCGCCGAGGGTGTAGCATGGCACCCATGGAGACACGACTCAGACGGCTCGCCGTGGCCGCGGTGCTGGCGCCGGTCGCCCTTGTCGCGGTGTCGGCCGACGTGCGCGCGCTGGCCCTCGAGCTCCTGCGCTGGGTCCACGGCGCCTTCGTCGTCGTTTATCTCGACGCCGAGGCGTTCATCCGCACGTGCTTCTGACGCCGCCTCGGTCGACCCGGTCGTCAACTCGGCCGTTCGTCGTCGGTCCGTCGACGAGCGGCCTTGATCCGCCCCATATCTTGATGGATAGTCGGTCACCCATACCGGATGCTGCCTGAGAGGGCGAGAGGGCTAGGCCGAGCGCTGCTGCATGGATGATCTGTTCCCGTCGCTGCCTGCCCCCAAGGCCGGCTACACCGCCAAGGACATCGAGGTCCTCGAGGGCCTGGACCCCGTGCGCCGGCGGCCGGCGATGTACATCGGCGGCACCGACGAGCGCGCCCTGCACCATCTCGTCGCGGAGCTTCTCGACAACGCCATGGACGAAGCCGTCGCCGGCCATGCCTCCCGCATCGAGCTGGCGCTCGCCGCCGACCAGACGGTGACCGTACAGGACAACGGCCGCGGCATTCCCGTCGATCCGCACCCGAAGCTGAAGAAGCCTGCGCTCGAGATCATTCTCACGACGCTGCATTCCGGGGCGAAGTTCTCCAACAAGGTCTACCACACGTCCGGAGGCCTGCACGGCGTCGGTCTCTCGGTGGTCAACGCGCTCTCGGACCGGCTCACGATCGAGGTCGCCCGCGACCGCACGGCATGGACCCAGAGCTACGTGCGCGGCAGGCCGACGGGTCCGCTCAAGAGCCTGGGCCCGGTCCAGAACCGCCGCGGCACAAGGGTAGCCTTCCATCCGGACGCCAGGATCTTCGGCGATGGCGCCCGCTTCCGGCCGGGCGAGCTCTACCGCATGGCGCGATCGAAAGCGTATCTCTTCCGCGGCGTCGAGATCCGCTGGAGCTGCGATGCGGCGCTGATCGCCGCCGGCGACCCGACGCCGGCCACGGACGTCCTCAGGTTTCCCGGCGGCCTTGAGGACTTCCTCACCTCGACGCTCGGCGAACGAGCGACGGTGACGCCGACGCCCTTCGCCGGGCAGGTCGGCTTCGAGGGCACCAACGGCAAGGTCGAGTGGGCCATCGCCTGGCCGGACGACGAGGAGGGCTTCCTCCGCTCCTACTGCAACACGGTGCCGACGCCGGCCGGCGGCAGCCACGAAACCGGCCTGCGAGCGGCCCTGATGAAGGGCCTGAAGGCATACGCGGACCTGGTCGGCAACCGCGCCGCCCAGCGGCTCACCGCCGAGGACGTGATCGGCGGAGCGTCGGCGATGCTGTCGGTGTTCATCCCCGATCCCCAGTTCCAGGGCCAGACCAAGGAGCGGCTCAACTCCGCCGAAGCCTCCCGGCTGGTGGAAACGGTGGTCGGCGACCACTTCGACCACTGGCTCGCGGCGGCGCCGGAGGTGGCGCGCAGCCTTCTCGAGCGCATCGTCGAGCGCGCCGACGCCCGCCTCAAGCGCCAGCAGGAGAAAAAGACCCGGCGGCAGACGGCGACCCGCAGGCTGCGGCTGCCCGGCAAGCTTGCCGACTGCACCCGGACGTCGGCGGCCGGCACCGAGCTGTTCATCGTCGAGGGAGACTCGGCCGGCGGCTCGGCGAAGACGGCGCGCCACCGCGAGACGCAGGCGGTGCTGCCGCTGCGCGGCAAGATCCTCAACGTCGCCAGCGCCTCGGGCGACAAGCTGCGCGGCAACCAGGAGCTGTCCGACCTGGTCGAGGCGCTGGGGTGCGGCACCGGACCCCGCTACGACGAGGGCGCGCTCCGCTACGACAAGGTGGTCATCATGACCGACGCCGACGTCGACGGCGCGCACATCGCCGCACTCCTGATGACCTTCTTTTTCAGGGAGATGCGGCAGCTCATCGACAACGGCCATCTGTATCTGGCGGCGCCGCCGCTCTACCGGCTGAGCCGCGGCGGCACCACCCTCTACGCCCGGGACGACGCCCACCGGGACGAGCTCCTCGCCACCGTCTTCGGCGGCCGCGGCAAGGTCGAGATCAGCCGCTTCAAGGGTCTCGGCGAGATGCCGCCGGCCCAGCTCCGGGCGACGACCATGGATCCTGCGACGCGGACGCTGCTGCGCGTCACCCTGGCCGCGGGCGAGGCGGCGAGCCGGACCGCGCATTGGGCCGGGGAGACGGCGGATCTCGTCGAGACGCTGATGGGCCGGCGGCCGGAGCTCCGCTTCGCCTACATCCAGGAGCACGCCCGTTTCGTCGCCGACGTCGACGTCTGACCCTGGCGGCCCGGTGGGCGCCTCTGCTATCGTCCGCCGTGCCGGCCCGGCCCCCTGCCCGCCGGCGACAGGAACGGAGGACGCGGGGATGCGATCGCTTGCGGCGGCGCTGGCGCTCGGCGTGGCAATGGCGATGGCCGCGTGCGGCGCCGAGCGCGTCATGCTGAGCGGCAACCACGCGCCGGGCACCAAGAGCACCTTCGTCTACGCCCTCGAGCCGGGCGAGATCCTCACCGTCGTCATCGGCAACCCGTTCGCGATCGACGACGCCGCCGTCCACGCCGCCGTCGTCGACGCCATGCAGGGCCAGACCTTCGGCCCGCCCGCCCGCTTCACCACCACCCGCTCGGAGAGGACACGCCCGGGCTATGCCGTCGTCTTCGTCTTCGATCCGGCGACCGCCCAGGCCCGCTCCGAGCTCTGCGGCGAGACCGGCCGGGTCGGCTCGGCGCCGGCCGGGAGCGAGACGCGCATTCTCGTCGGCTTCTGCGCCGGCTCGCAGCTCCTGTCGTCGGTGAACGGAGCGACCCCCGCCGTGGCCTCCCCCACCGATCCGAGGTTCCGCTCGCTGGTCTCGCGGGCGATGTTGGAGCTGATCCCGCCCGAGGACCAGCCGGCGGGGAGGCTTCGCTGACCCGACCGCCGCCGGGTCACGGGAACAGCGGCTGCTGCTCGAGGCCGGCGGTCTCCTTGAGGCCGCAGATCACGTTCATGTTCTGGACCGCCTGACCCGAGGCGCCCTTGACCAGGTTGTCGATCACCGCCAGCACGATCGCCCGGCCGGGCCGGCGGTCGGCGAAGACGCCGATCAGGCACCGGTTGGAGCCGCGGACGTGGCGGGTCGCCGGCACCTCGCCCTCGGCGAGGATGCGGACGAACGGCTCCCCGGCGTAGCGGTCCTCGAGGCAGCGCCGGGCGTCGGCGGCCTCCGCGCCGCCGGCGAGCCGCACGTAGATGGTGGCGAGGATGCCGCGGTTCATCGGCATCAGGTGCGGCGTGAAGGTGACGGTGACCGCCCGCCCCGCCGCCTGCGACAGGCCCTGCTCGATCTCCGGGGCGTGACGGTGGGAGGCGACGCCGTAGGCGTGCACGCCCTCCGCCACCTCGGCGTGCAGCGAGCCCTCCTTGAGACCGCGGCCGGCGCCGCTCACCCCCGACTTGGCGTCGATGATGATGTCGTCGGCGACGATCACGCCGGCCTCGACCAGCGGCACCAGCGGCAGCTGCGCCGAGGTCGGGTAGCAGCCGGGGTTGGCGACCAGGCGGGCGCCGGCGATGCGGTCGCGGGCGAGTTCGGTGAGGCCGTAGACCGCCTGCCGCTGCAGCTCCGGCGCCCGATGCGCCTGGCCGTACCAACGGGCGTAGACGTCCGGGTCCTCCAGGCGGAAGTCGGCGGAGAGATCGATGATCTTGAGATGGTGCGGAAGGGCGGCGACCACCTCCTGGGTGGTGCCGTGCGGCAGACCGCAGAAGACGACGTCGACGCCCTCCCAGTCGACGGCCTCGAGCGGGGCGAGCCGCGGCAGGGCGCAATCGGCGGCGGCGGCGGCGAGGTGGGGGAACACCGCGCCCAGCCCCTGCCCCGCCTTGCGGTCGGCGGTCAGCGCTGCGATCTCGACCACCGGATGGCCGACCAGGAGACGCACCAGCTCGGCCCCGGTGTAGCCGCTGGCGCCGACCACCGCCGCCCGGATTCGATTGGTCACTCCGTCCATCCCCGAGGGTCCTCGCGCATCGGCTCGACCGGCCCGTCACCGCCCGCCCGGAAGGACGGCGGCCCGGGCCTTCGCAGGGTCAGCGCTTGGAGAACTGGAAGCTCCGGCGCGCCTTCGGCTTGCCGTACTTCTTGCGCTCGACGACGCGGGCGTCGCGGGTGATGAAGCCGCCCTTCTTCAGGGCCAGGCGCAGCGCCGGCTCGTACAGGGTCAGCGCCTTCGAGATGCCGTGGCGCACCGCGCCGGCCTGGCCGGAGAGGCCGCCGCCGGCGACCGTCGAGACGACGTCGAACTGGCGCTCGCGATCGGTCGCGGCGAACGGCTGGTTGATGATCATGCGCAGCGTCGGCCGGGCGAAATAGACGTCGATGGCCTTGCCGTTGACGGTGACGCGGCCGCTGCCGCGCTTGACCCACACCCGGGCGACGGCGTCCTTGCGCTTGCCGGTGGCATACGCGCGACCCTGCGCATCGACCTGCGGCTCGGGCAGCCCCTCCTGCAGGGCGTCGACGCCGCCCGCCTTGCCGCCGATGCCGATCTTCTTCAGGTCCTCGAGGCTTCCGGTTTCTTCGGCCATCTCTTCCGCTATCGCTTGTTCTTGGGGTTGAGGGCGGCGACGTCGAGCGGCTCCGGCCGTTGCGCGGCATGGGGGTGGTCAAGGCCGCCGTAGACCTTGAGCTTGCGCATCTGCTGGCGGCCGAGCGACGTCCGCGGCACCATGCGCTCGACCGCCTTGACGATCGCCCGCTCGGGATGGGCGCCGCCCAGGATCTGACCCATGGTGCGCTCTTTGATGCCGCCTGGATGGCCGGTGTGCCAGAAGAAGCGCTTCTGCTCGAGCTTGCGGCCGGTGAGCTTGACCTTCTCGGCGTTGACGACGACGACGTGGTCGCCGCAGTCGAGGTGCGGGGTGTACAGGCTCTTGTGCTTGCCGCGCAGGCGCGTCGCGACGATGCTGGCGAGGCGGCCGAGCACCACGCCCTCGGCGTCGATCAGGACCCACCTGCGCTCGATGTCGCTCGGCTTGGCCGAATACGTTGCCATCATGCGTCCACTTCGTTGCGAAACCTGTCGGGAGAACACACGTGAGCGCTGCGCTCACCGGGCTCGCGGGCGGCGGAGTATGCCACAGGCAGACGCCAAGTCAACACGCCCGAAGCGCCCGCGCTTGCCGGCGCCCCGCGGCGGCGCACTGCCCGCACCACCGCGAGCACCCGAAAAGGAGGAACGCCCCCTTGTCTTGCTGACCCCTCTCTCTTCGCGGCCGAAGCCGTGAGCAGAGAGGCCGGCGGGGGCATGGCGGGGCGCACCCGGCGTGACGGCCTGCCAATCCAACGCCCTCGGCCACGTCGAGAGGAGGAATGCCCTCCCTTCTTGCGCGGGAGGCGCGCCGGTCCCGGCGTCGCCCGCCCCTCCAGCCCAGGCCCCCACGCGTCATCACCGGGCCCAGCCCCGGTGATCCACGCCTTCGCCGCGGTGCCGGGACGCGGTCGCTGCAGGGCCGTGGTCTTGACATTGCCTTGTCTAAGCGTATATTCCCAGACAAGTCTGTGGTCCTGCGGACGGATGGGCC
>CAYQSU010000090.1:0-8926 GCA_964420325.1 uncultured Rhodospirillaceae bacterium
TGGGAAAAATGTCCACATTTCGCCGCAGACCCCGGCGTTCCGTCCGATTCTCGTTGTGAATCAATGAGTTAGGCCAGAATCGGGCGTCGCAGAACGTCGCATTTCGTCGCGAAAGCGTCGCAAAATGTCGCATTTTGTCGCAAAATGTCGCATTTTGTCGCGAAACGTCGCATTTCCTCGCCGGCCTCGCGGTTCTCGCGGCCGCGCCCGCCGCGGGTGGGCGCCTCGGAAAATCCGGCGGCCGGCGCCGGCCGGCCTTGACTCCGGGCGGGTGAGGCGCGATTGTGCAGTGCCGAAATGAGGACGCTCCGGCGCCGGCCTGGAATGGAGCGTCGGGTTTTTGGGAGGAGGGCGTCCGCGTGCGGGGGCGCGGTCGCGAACGCCGCCGGGCGCGGCCGGCCGGCGTGCCCCGCGCCGCGGGGCGGTGCGCCGTCTCCCCCCTGGTCCCGACGCCGGCCCGAGGCCGGGTGGGCTGCAACAGGAGGGGCACTTCAGATGATTGACAAGAAGCACATCGGGCGCACGACGCCGCCGATCACCGTCGACGTCGAGAAGGGACGGCTCAAGTTCTTCGCCAAGGCGACCGGGCAGACCGACCCGATCTACTCCGACGAGGCCGCCGCCAGGGCCGCCGGCTACCGCTCGCTGCCGGCGCCGCCGACCTTCGGCTTCTGCCTGGAGATGGAGTCCAACTCGCTGTGGGACAACCTCGAGGCCATGGGCGTGCCGGTCGGCAAGATCCTGCACGGCTCCCAGACCTTCACCTATCACGCGCCGATCTGCGCCGGCGACCGGGTGACCTTCGAGACCAGGGTCTCGGACATCTACGACAAGAAGGGCGGCGCGCTCGAGTTCATCGTCGAGGACTCGACGGCGAAGAACCAGGACGGCCGGCTCGTGCTCGAGCTCCAGCGCGTCATCGTCGTCCGCCACTGAGGATGAGGGAGATCCAACCGATGGCCAAACCGACCTTCGCCGACGTCGCCGTCGGCGACACGCCGATCCACCTCGAGACCGATCCCATCGCCCGCGCCACCCTCGCGCTCTACGCCGGCGCCTCCGGCGATCACAACCCTATGCACATCGACATCGACTACGCCAAGGCGGCCGGCGAGAGCGACGTCTTCGCCCACGGCATGCTGGCCATGGCCTTTCTCGCGCGGTCGGTGACCGACTGGGTGCCGCAGGCGGCGTTGCGGCGCTTCGTCACCCGGTTCACCGCCATCACCCGCGTCGGCGAGCAGATCGTCTGCACCGGCCGGGTCGTCGACAAGCTGGAGGAGGCGGGCGAGAAGCGGGTCCGCCTGGAGCTGCAGGCCGCCAACCAGAACGGCGAGGTCAAGGCGACCGGCGAAGCCGTTGTTGCGCTCGCCTGACAGAGGGCGTATGCAAAACATGTGGCCGCGGGCCGGCCGCAATCGACGATAAGCGCATGGGCGGCTCGCCGCGGCCGTCGGGCCGGGGCGGTCGGCATCTCGTGTCGCCAGGGAGGGATTGTCTTCAACGCCGCCGCACCGCGAGACCTGGCGCGGGGAAGACGGAGTCTAAGGGAGAACGAGGATGAGCTGGACTGAGCAGACCAACGACATGATGAAGGCCTGGACCGACGTGCAACGGCAGATGTGGTCCGGGTGGATGGGCATGATGCCGGGCGCCGCGGCGATGGCGGCACCGACCCCGATGTTCGATCCGAGCCAGTGGATGAAGATGGCCGTCGACACCTGGTCGGGCGGCACCGGCGGGACGACCGGGCGGGTCGCCGGCAACATCTTCGGCACGCCCGACATGATGATGCGGAGCGTCAACCTGCTGATGAAGGCGTGGCAGACGGTGGCGCCGAAGATCGAGGCCGGCAAGCCCTGGCAGCCGGACCTGCAGGGGATTCTCGATCAATGGCGCAACGAGCTCACCGGCATGCCCGGGCGCGTCACCGGCACCGCCGGCGAGTTCGCCGAGCTGACCCGGACCCTGTTCGAGCGCTGGTCGCCGATGACCGGGCCGTGGCTGGCGATGGTCACCCAGGCGATGACCTCGGGCCACCCGGCGGCGGCGTTCATGGGCGGCACCCTCGGCCTCAACCGGATGATGGGCTTCGAGGAGGGCGTGTTCCCGATCCTCACCGGCGTCAGCGAGCTGCCGCGCGGCACCGTCGTGCGCGAGAAGATGGGACGGATGCTCAAGGCCGTCGACGCGCTCTCCGATCTGCGCGCGGCCCAGGCCGAGTTCCACAGCGCGATGGCCGGCGCCATGTCGAAGGCGGTCGAGCGGACCATGGACCATCTCGCCAAGGTCGCCGAGAAGGGCGAGCCGATCAAGAGCGTCCGCGACCTGATGCGGACCTGGTTCGGGATCGCCGATCAGACCCTGAACGAGGCGTTCACCTCGCCCGAGTTCCTCGCCACCCAGGACAAGATGACCAACGCCCTGATGACCTACAAGGTGCGGCAGCGGGACGCCCTCGAGATCGTCTACGAGGCGCTCGAGATCCCGACCCGCAGCCATCTCGACGAGGCGTACAAGGACATCCACGACCTGAAGAAAGAGATCCGCATGCTGAAGCGGCAGCTCCGGCAGGCGACGGGGGCCGAACCGGCACCGCCGGCAGCCAAGGCCGCAGCGGCCAAGCGGGCGTCGACGAAACAGGCCGCGGCCGGCTGACGGCCGCGCGGGAGCCCGGCAGGGCATGGCTTTGAGAGGAGATGACGTGATGTTGCAGTTCCCCATCCAGATCCGTCAGGAGGATCTCGCCCGAGAGCTGACCGAGATCGAGCGCAAGATCTCGGCGGGCATGCAGCGGCTCGCCGACACCAAGGACGATGACGTCGACATCGGCAGCACGGCCAAGGACGTGGTCTACGAGCGGGAGATGTGGAAGCTCTACCACTATCATCCGACCGTGCCCAAATCCGACGTCCATCCGGTGCCGATGCTCATCATCCCGCCGTTGATCAACGGCTACGAGGTCGCCGACCTGCAGCCGGACCGCTCGCTCGTCCGCAACTTCCTCAGCCAGGGCATCGACGTCTATCTCGTCAACTGGGGCTATCCCAAACGCTGCGACATGTATCTCACGTGGGACGACTACGTCTGCGACTTCATCGACGACGCCGTCGATTTCATCCGCAACCGGCACGGCCTCGATGCGATCAACAACTTCGGCATCTGCCAGGGCGGCACCATGACCACCTGCTACTCCGCGCTGTTCCCGGAGAAGATCAAGACGCTGGTGCTGACGGTGACGCCGATCGACTTCCAGCGCGGCAAGGTCGAGGGCAAGCCGCACATCGGCCTCCTGTTCGAGATGGGCAAGACCGCCAACGTCGACCTGATGCGCGAGGCGTTCGGGCTGATCCCGGCCGACGTGCTCAACGTCTCGTTCCTGATGGCCTCGCCGTTCACCCTGATGTTCGGCAAGTACGCCGACACCGTCGACATCCTCGACAACCGGGACGCCCTTCTCAACTTCCTGCGCATGGAGAAATGGCTGTTCGGCGGCCCCGGGGTTTCGGGCGCGGCCTACTGGCAGATGGTGCGCATCTTTCTGCAGGAGAACGCCCTGGTCAACGGCAACCTCGAGCTCGACGGCCGCAAGGTCGACCTCAAGAACGTCACCATGCCCGTCCTCAACATCTACGCCGAGCGCGACCACCTGGTGCCGCCAGCCTGCACCGTGGCGCTCGGCGAGCATGTCGGCAACAAGAAGGACTACCAGGAGCTCTGCATCAAGACCGGCCACATCGGCATCTACACCGGCGGCGCCTCGCAGAAGATCCTCGCACCCACCGCCGCCAAGTGGATCAAGGAGCACAACTAGCCCCGGCCCCAGCGTCCGATCGACGCGCCGGCAACGCGAAACGAACGCGGCGACCGAAAGGTCGCCGCGAAGCGTTTCCGGTGACGCCGGCGATCAGCCCATGCGCAAGGCGCCGTCGCAGCGGATGACCTCGCCGTTGAGGTAGGCGTTGCCGAGGATGTGGATGACCAGGCTGGCGTACTCGCCGGGATCGCCGAGCCGGGACGGGAACGGCACCGAGGCGGCGAGCGAGTCCTGGACGTCCTGGGGCAGGCCCGCCATCATCGGCGTCTTGAAGATGCCGGGGGCGATGCACACCACCCGGATGCCGCTGCGGGCGAACTCGCGGGCCGCCGGCAGGGTCAGGCCGACCACACCGCTCTTCGAGGACGCGTAGGCCGCCTGGCCGACCTGGCCCTCGAAGGCGGCGATCGAGGCGGTGTTGATGATCACCCCGCGCTCGCCGGTGTCCACCGGTTCGAGGGCCAGCATGTCGGCGGCCGCCAGCCGCAGCACGTTGAAGGTACCGATGAGGTTGACGGCGACGACCTTGTTGTAGGTGTCGAGCGGATGCGGCCCCTTCTTGCCGACGATCCGGACCGGCGGCGCGATGCCGGCACACTGGACGACGATGCGCGCCGCACCGTGGGCCGCCTTCGCCTTGGCGATGGCTTTGGTGGTCGAGGCCTCGTCGGCGACGTCGCAGACGCACGCGATGCCGCCGATGTCGCCGGCGACCCTGGTGGCGGCCTCTTCGGCCATGTCGAAGACGGCGACCTTGGCGCCGGCCGCCGCCAGTGCCCGCGACGTGACCTCGCCGAGACCGGAGCCGCCGCCGGTGACGATTGCCGCTTGTCCCTTAACCTGCATGGTGTCCTCCCCTGGAGTTCCCCTCGATGACTGTCAACGACACGCTGCCGCCGCGCCGACGGCGCTCTTCCCTGCCCCGCCGCCGGCGGAGCAGGGAGGAAGCGGTCCTTGCAGACCGACCCCGGCGCGACCCGGCCGCCTAGGTCAGGCGCTCGACGGCCATTGCCGTCGCCTCGCCGCCGCCGATGCAGAGCGCCGCCACGCCCTTCTTCAGGTCGTGCTTCGCCAGCGCATGCAACAGGGTGACGATGATGCGGGCGCCGGATGCGCCGATCGGGTGGCCGAGGGCGCAGGCGCCGCCGTTGACGTTGACCTTGTCGTGCGGGATGTCGACGTCGCGCATCGCCGCCATCGTCACCACGGCGAACGCCTCGTTGATCTCCCACAGGTCCACGTCGTCCTTGTGCCAGCCGGCCTTGTCGAGCACCCGGCGGATGGCGCCGACGGGCGCGGTGGTGAACAGGTTCGGCTCCTGCGAGAAGGTGGCATGGGCGTGGATCACCGCCAGCGGCTTCAGCCCCTGCTTCTCCGCCACCGAGCGCCGCGCCAGCACCAGCGCGGCGGCGCCGTCGGAGATCTTGCTCGAGGTCGCCGGGGTGACGGTGCCGTTCTTGCGGAACGCGGGCCTCAGCGTCGGGATCTTGTCGACGCTGAGCTCGAACGGCGCCTGGTCGTGGTCGACGAGGCGGTCGCCCTTGCGCTCCTTGACCAGCACCTGCGCGGTCTCCTTGCCGAAGGTGCCGTCGTTGTTGGCCCGCTGCGCCCGGTTGACGGACTCGATGGCGAAGGCGTCCTGGGCCTCGCGGGTGAACTGGTACATCTCCGCGCAGTCCTCGGCGAAGGTGCCCATCGCCCGGCCCTCCTCGTAGGCGTCCTCGAGGCCGTCGTAGAACATGTGATCCTTGAGCGTGTCGCCGTGACCGAGGCGATAGCCGGTGCGGCCCTTCAGCACCATGTACGGCGCGTTGCTCATGCTCTCCATGCCGCCGGCGACGACGATGTCGTGGGAGCCGACGAGGATGTTGTCGTGGCCGAACATCGCCGACTTCATCGCCGAGCCGCACATCTTGGTCAGCGTCGTCGCCCCCACATGCCACGGCACGCCTGCGAAGTGCGCGGCCTGGCGCGCCGGCGCCTGCTTGAGGCCGGCCATCAGGCAGCAGCCCATGATCACCTCGCCGACATCGTCGGGAGAGACCTTCGAGCGCTCGAGCGCCGCCTTGATCGCGGCCCCGCCAAGGTGGGTGGCGGTCACGTCCTTGAAATCCCCCAACATGCTGCCCATCGGTGTGCGTGCAGCGCCAACAATGACGACTGGATCTGCGGGTACCGCCATGTCTCTCTCCCTAGGGTCTGTTGTGCCGTTCCGGTTGATGCGCCGTCACCGGGGCCGGCCCGGCCGATCGCTCCCTTCGTTCTCGTGCGACCGGTCCGCAGACTCGCGGCGTGAGCGCAGAACCGACAAGTGTGCCGTGTCGCAAGCGACCACCGGCGAGGTGAAACGTCCACACGCTCCGTGGAGCGGGCCCGCATGTTACGCGGTCGCAGCAAACCCTGCAAGTCCTTGCAGGTTTTCCAAGCGGCCGGCAAAAGCAACGTCCGCGCGCCGATCGTGCCCCGGCTCGCCGTGTCGCTCCCGCGCCGTCACCGCCCTCGCCGGCCGCTGCTCGAGCGAACAGAAACGCCGGGAGCCTGGGGCTCCCGGCGGAAGGGTCGGCCGGCGGTCTTACGGGAAGACGACGATCGGCGTCGCCGTGGTCACCTGCGACGTGTTGTTGAAGAGCTTCGGATCCGGCGTCACGCTGGTCGCCGTCGCGGTGTTGGTGAACGACGGCAGGCCGTTGATGTGGCTGGTGAACGCCTGGATGCGGAACCTGAGCGTCCGCTTCTCCTTCGCCGCCAGCGTCCCCAGACGGCACACCAGCTTGTGCTCCGCCGGCACGTAGACGTCGCACTCGGCGGGCCTCAGCAGGATCCAGAAGTTGGGCTCGGTGAACGGCAGGATGTCGGTCAGCACCACCTCCTCCGCCGCGTCCGGTCCCTTGTTCTTGACCACCACCCGGTAGGTGATGTTGTGGGCCGAGCGCGTCGGATCCATCATCGCCTTCACCTGCGCCACCTTCACGAGCGCCTTCGTCACCACCACGTCGGCGGAGGGACCGACGATGCTGATGTGCTCGTGCGCCTGGTTGTTGGCGGCGTCGAGCTCGACCGTGTCGCTGGTCACCAGCGCGTCGTTGTTGACGTCCTGCGGCTTGTCGAGCGACTTCAGCCGGTAGGACACGGTCGCCCGGTCGCCGGCGGCGAGCATCCCGAGCGCGCAGTCGATGGTGAAGTTGACGTTGCGGTCGATGTTGCCCTGGGCGTTCGGCACGGGCGTGCAACTCCCCTGGCTCGCCACCAGGTCCCTGACCCGGAGCGTCGTCTTCGGGTCATGCGCGATGAAGTCCTGAAGGCGGACGTTCACCGCCGCCGCCGGCCCCAGGTTGTCGACCAGGATCGTGCACTCCGCCCACTCCTCTACCGTGATCGGACCGTCCGGCTTGCAGATCTTGGTCACCTTGAGGTCGGTCGCCGCCGCCACGAACGTGAGCGACTCGTGCGCCTGGTTGTTGGACGGGTCGGGATCGGCGGTGTCGGCCGTCACCAGTGCGTCGTTGTTGACGTCGGCCGGATCCGCCGCCGTCACCTCGTAGCTCACCGTCACCCGGCCCCCCGGGCTCAGGCCGACGGTGCCGAGATTGCAGCTGATCGTCAGCGGCGGACCGGGGTTGATCGCACACGCCCCCTGGCTCGTCGTGATGTTCGAGACCGTGATCGCGCCGTTGGTCACCAGCGCGTCGGTGAGCACCACCCCCGACGCCGAAGACGGCCCCAGGTTGTCGACGAGGAGCGTGCACAGATAGCTCCCCCCCGCCACCACCGCACCGTCCGGCTTGCACAACTTCACAAGCTTGAGATCGGCTCCTGGGTCGGCAAAGGTGAGGCCGTCGGTCGCAGTGTTGTTGCCGAGGCTGGGGTCGGGCGTGAGCGCGGTCACCACCGCCTCGTTGTTGACGTTGAGCGGCGTGTTCGCCCGCACCCGGATGGCGATGTCGACCACCGCGTCCTTCTGCATGGCATTGAGATCGCAGGTCACCTTGCCTGACGGGTTCTGCGGATTGGGCGTCGTCGAGCAGGTTCCGGCACCGGCCGGGGTGACCGTGATGGGTCCCACGGTGAAGTTGGCCGAGCCGTCGCTGACGTAGCTGTCGACGACCTGCACGTCCATCGCCGCGGCCGGCCCGTGGTTGGTCACCCTGAGGTGGCAGATGGCGTCCTCGCCGATGGGCTTGGCGCCGTCGGGCTTGCAGTCCTTGAAGATCCGAAGATCCGCAGACGTTAACGCCGCCAGCGCGGCATCGAGCTGCAGCCTCGGCTTCACCTGCCCGGTGCGCGGCTGGCAGGCGGGCGGATCACAAGGGTTGGGGTAGTCGTCGTCGCCGGCAAGCGGAAACGCCGGCCGCTGGTCCATGACCAGCGAGCCGGTATCCTTCAGCAGCTGCTCGACCTGGTCGACCGTCCACGAGGGAACGATCGAGCGGATCACCGCGAACGCGCCGGTGACCTGCGGCGTCGCCATCGAGGTGCCGAACTTGCTGCCGTACGCGTCGTCGGGGATCGAGGAGTCGACGCTGGCGCCGACGGCCATCAGGTCGACGAAGTAGGCCAGGTTGTGGAGCACATCGTCGGGCGATTGGGTGCCCACGAACAGCGGGGCATCGGTGTCCCACACTGAGCCCACGGTCACCGCCTCGGGGATGCAGCCGGGCGAGCCCGTGGCCCAGGTCCAGCCGTCGTTGCCCGCCGAAACCACGGGGGCGATGCCCTTGGCCCTCAGGCTCTGAAATGCCGTCTGGATCGCCGATCCGGTGCAGGGCTCGAAGTTCATCCCCCCGCCGAGGCTCATGTTGGCGGAGACGATGGTGTGGTGGACCGAGGCGAAGTCGTTGATCCAGTCGAGGCCCCGGAGCAGGTTGGAGCCGAAGAACCGGACGCACGGCTGATTTCCGGGCGTGTCGTCGTCGCAATCGGCGACGCGGTGGAACACCTGGACGGCGATGATGCCGGCCTTCGGCGCGACACCGTCGAAGCCGGCGGTGCCGTCGTCCTGGCCGGCGGCGATCCCCGCTACGTGGGTGCCGTGGTCGCAGATCTGGTTGCCCGAACCGACGGCGCCGCCGACGTAGCAGTTGGCGACGTTGACGACGTCGGCGGCTCCCG
>CAYQSU010000091.1:0-7476 GCA_964420325.1 uncultured Rhodospirillaceae bacterium
CCGCCAGAATCGCACGTTCTGCCGGCCTTGTGAATCTCTTGTTTGTGTCAATGCACTAGGACCAGGGGCGCGGCAAACGTCAGCGCCTTGAACACACGAGGGGGAAAGGATCAAGGCCCATGCGCTGTCCGTTCTGCGGCCACGAGGATACCCAGGTCAAGGACTCACGGCCAACCGAGGATCACGCCGCCATCCGCCGGCGACGCTACTGTCCCGCCTGCGGGGCGCGGTGGACGACCTTCGAAAGGGTGTATCTGCGCGAGCTCACGGTGATCAAGAAGGACGGCGAGAAGGCGCCATTCGATCGCGAGAAGCTCATGCGATCGCTGCGCATCGCGCTGCGCAAGCGGCCGGTCGACGACAACCGGATCGAACGCGTGGTGAACAGCATCCAGCGCCGCCTCGAGACGCTCGGCGAGTCCGAGATCCCCTCGAAGGTGATCGGCGAAATGGCCATGGAGCAGCTGGCCCAGCTCGACCAGGTGGCCTACGTGCGGTTCGCATCGGTCTACAAGAACTTCCGCGAAGCCAAGGACTTCGAGGAGTTCGTGGAAACCCTTGGTGAGCGCTAGCCCGGTAGCCGGCAGCAGTCTTGCCGACGGCCGGTACATGGGGGCGGCGCTCGCGCTCGCCCGCCGCAACCTCGGCTGCGTCTGGCCCAACCCCGCCGTCGGCTGCCTCCTCGTCCGCGAGGGGGTCATCGTCGGCCGCGGCTGGACGCAACGGGGCGGCCGGCCGCACGCGGAGACCGAGGCGCTGCGCCAGGCGGCGGACGAGGCACGGGGCGCCACCGCCTATGTCACGCTCGAGCCGTGCGCGCATCGGGGCGAGACGCCGCCGTGCGCCGACGCGCTGATCGCCGCCAGCATCGCACGCGCCGTGATCGCGCTCGAGGATCCCGATCCGCGCGTCTCCGGGCGCGGCATCGCCAGGCTGCGGGCGGCCGGCATCGCCGTCGACACGGGCGTCTCCGAGGCCGCGGCGGCGGAGCTCAACCGGGGTTTCCTCATCCGCTGCACCGAAGGGCGGCCCCTGATCACGGTGAAGCTGGCGACCTCCCTCGACGGCCGCATCGCGACGGGGACGGGTGACAGCCGATGGATCACCGGCGACCAGGCGCGGCGGTTCGCCCACCGGCTGCGCTACGAGCATGACGCAGTGATGGTGGGGTCCGGCACCGCGATTGCCGACGATCCCGAGCTGACCTGTCGGCTCAGCGGTTTGGCCAACCGCTCGCTGGTGCGCATCGTCGCCGACGGCCGGCTGCGCCTGCCTCCGGCATCGCGGCTCGCCGCCACCTGCCGCAATGCGCCGACCTGGGTGCTGACGCGGGCCGACGCCCCGGCCGATCGCCGCAGCCGCCTGGAGGCGCTCGGCGTCAGGGTGATCGACGTCGCCACCGGCGACGGCGGTGATCTGGACCCGCGGGCGATCGCCCTGACGCTGGGCGCTCTCGGCCTCACCCGGGTGATGATCGAGGGCGGCGGCACGCTCGTCGCCGCTTTCCTCGCCGCCGGCCTCGTCGACGGCCTGGCATGGTTCCATGCCCCGCGGGTGCTCGGCGCCGATGCGCTGCCGGCCGCCCGGCTCACCGGCATCGATCGCCTCGCCGACGCCCCGGCCTTCGTCCGCCGCGAGGTTCTCGAGCTCGGCGAGGACGTGCTTGAAACCTACGCTCGAAGCCGCTAGGCGAAGGCCATGTTCACGGGCATTGTCACCGACGTGGCGTCCGTGCGGTCGGTGCAGCCGACGGGCGACACGCAGTTCGAGCTGAGCACGGCCTACGACACCTCGGACCTGGCGATCGGCGCCTCGGTGTCGTGCTCGGGCGTGTGCCTCACCGTGATCGACAGGGGACCGGGCTGGTTCGCGGTCTCGGCCTCGGCAGAGACACTGGCGCGAACGACCCTCGGAGGCTGGCAGGCGGGCACCCCGGTCAACCTCGAGCGGGCACTCAAGCTGGGAGACGAGCTTGGCGGGCATCTGGTTTCGGGACACGTCGACGGCGTCGGAACGGTCCTCTCGGCATCGCCCGAGGGCGAGTCGCTCCGGCTCGCGTTCGAGGCGCCGCGGGAGCTGATGCGGTTCATCGCGGTCAAGGGATCGGTCGCCGTCGACGGCGTGTCGCTGACGGTCAACACCGTCGATGGGCCGCGCTTCGGCGTCAATCTCATCCCGCACACCCTCGCGGTGACGACGCTCGGGCGGCTCAAGGCCGGCGACCGGGTCAACCTGGAAATCGACATGGTGGCACGATATGTTGCGCGATTGCTCTTTACCGCGTGACGCCATGCCAGCCGCCAGCCAGTTCGCTCCGGTCGAGGAGATCATCGAGGACGTGCGCAACGGCCGGATGATCATCCTCGTCGACGACGAGGACCGCGAGAACGAGGGGGATCTGGTCGTTCCGGCGCAGATGGCGACGCCCGAGGCGATTAATTTCATGGCCAAGCACGGGCGCGGCCTGATCTGCCTCGCGCTCACCCGCGGGCGGGTCAGGCAGTTGAAGCTGCCGCTGATGGCTCAGCACAACACGTCGAGGCACCAGACCGCGTTCACCGTGTCCATCGAGGCCCGCGACGGCGTCACCACGGGCATCTCCGCGTCCGATCGGGCGCGCACCATCTCGGTCGCGATCGATCCGACCAAGGGCCCCGAGGACCTGGTCTCGCCCGGGCACGTGTTCCCGTTGGAGGCGCGCGACGGTGGCGTCCTGGTGCGTGCCGGCCATACCGAGGCCGCCGTCGATCTCGCCCGTCTCGCCGGGCTCAACCCGTCGGGTGTGATCTGCGAGGTGATGAACGACGACGGCACGATGGCGAGGACGCCGGACCTGCTCGCGTTCGCGGAGCGGCACGGCCTCAAGGCGGGCACCATCGCCGACCTGATCGCCTTCAGGCTGCGGCACGACCGCATCGTCGAGCGCATCGCCGAGACCGACCTCGAGAGCCTCTACGGCGGCTCGTTCCGCATGTACGTCTACGTCAACCGAGTGGCCTATGCCGAGCACGTCGCCCTGGTCAAAGGCGAGCCGGGCGGGGACGGGCCGGTGCTGGTCCGCATGCACGCGCTGAACGTCCTCGAGGACGTCCTCGGAGACAACCGCGCCGGCAACGCGCGCCAGCTGAGACGGGCCATGGAGATCATCGGCGAGGCCGGGCGGGGCGTCGTGGTGCTCATCCGCGAGCCGCACAAATCCAGCCTATCGGACCGGGTGCGGGCGAGGATGGCGGGGGAGGAGGAGAAGACGCCGCAGCTCCGCGACTACGGCGTCGGCGCCCAGATCCTTCTCGATCTCGGCGTCAAGACCATGATCTTGCTTTCGAACACCCAGCGGACCATCATCGGTCTCGAGGGCTACGGCCTGACCATCGCCGGCCGGCGGCCGATCGAGAGGCTCGAAGAGGTGCGATGAGCACCCTTCCGCATGTCCTGATCGTCGAGGCGCGGTTCTACGAGGACATCGCCGACGAGTTGGCCCGAGGCGCGGTGGCCGTCCTCGAGGCGGCCGGGGTCTCCTACGAGCGTTGCGCCGTGCCGGGGGCGTTCGAGATTCCCGCCGCCATCCGCTACGCCGTGCGGTCGATGGAGGTCGGGGCGGCGCCGGTGCGGTATGCCGGGTTCATCGCCCTCGGCTGTGTCATCCGCGGCGAGACCGATCACTACGAGCACATCTCTCGCGAGGCCGCCCGCGGCCTCATGAACCTGTCCCTCGCCTACAGCCTTGCCATCGGCTTCGGGGTCCTGACCTGCGACACCCCGGCGCAGGCCCTTGCGCGCGCCGCCGTCGACGAAAAAAACAAGGGAGGCCTCGCCGCCGAAGCCTGTCTCCGCATGATGGGGCTCAAACGCGACTTCCGCCTCGTGGCCCGATGACCGGCAGGAGGAAAGGCCCGGCAGGCGCGGAGCGCTCCGCCGCGAGGCTGGCCTGCGTGCAGGTGCTGTACGAGATGGAGGTCTCGGGCGCGACGCTCGATCCGGTGCTCGAGGACTACATGGCGGACCGCTGGCAGAGGCTCGGCCAGCCGACCGACCTTGCCAAGCCGGACCGCGCCTTTCTGACCCGCCTGGTGCGGGGCGTCAGCGAGCGGCTCGTCGAGATCGATGCCGCCATCGAGGCGGCGCTCGCCTCCGATCTCGATCTCGATCGGCTCGAGGTCCTGCTGCGGGCGATCCTCCGTGCCGGGACCTTCGAGCTCATCGCGCTCCCGAAGGTACCGACGAAGGTGGTGATCAACGAGTATACTGAGTTGGCCCACGCCTTCTTTTTCGGGCGGGAGCCGGGGCTCGTCAATGCCGTGCTCGACCGCGTCGCCCGCAGCGTGCGGCCTCAGGGCCGACGGACGGACGGGGGCGAGGATGACCCGCAGGGTTGACGAGTTCGAGCTGATCGCCCGCCACTTCAGGCCGCTGGCGGAGGGGGAGTCCGGGGCTCTCGGGCTGCTCGACGACGCGGCGATCATCACCGTGCCGGCCGGACGCGCGCTGATCGTGACCACGGACGGCATCGTCGAGGGCGTGCATTTCCCGGCTGGCGAGGATCCCTCGGTCGTCGCCTGGCGGCTGCTCGCGGTCGGGCTTTCGGATCTCGCCGCGATGGGCGCGGAGCCCTTCGTCTATACCCTGGCGCTCGCCATCCCGAAGCGCTGGCGGGCCCGCGCGCGCGAACGCTGGATTGCGGCGTTCTCCCGCGGTCTGGCCGCGGCACAGGCCGAGCTCGCGGCCGTCCTGGTCGGCGGCGACACGGTGGCGACGCCGGGTCCCCTCACCCTGACTGTCACCGCCCTGGGGCAGGCAGCCGAGGGACGGGCGCTGCGCCGATCCGCGGCCAAGCCCGGCGACGCGGTCTTCGTATCGGGCAGCATCGGCGACGCGGCCCTCGGCCTGGAGGCGATCAACGACGGACTCCGGGATCTCTCCGATTCGCAGCGCCAGGCGCTGATCGATCGCTTCCGCCGGCCGCAGCCGAGACTTCGCCTGGGCCTCCGGCTGGTCGGTCTGGTTCACGCAGCGGCCGACGTGTCGGACGGCCTGATCGCGGATATCGGCCACATCTGCGTCTCCTCCGGGGTCTCCGCGACGGTCGAGATGTCGCGGGTCCCGCTGTCGGCGGCGGCGGCGGCGGCGGTCGCCGCCGACCCGGCCCGCTGGCGGCTGGTGCTGACCGGCGGCGACGACTACGAACTCGCCTTCACCGCACCGCCCGCCGCCGAAGCGACACTGGCGGCGATCGCGGACGACGTCGGCGTGCCGATCCGTCGCATCGGACGCATCGATGCGATCGAAGCGGACGCCGCCCGCCCAGGCGTCCACGTCATCGCCGCCGACGGCCGCGACGTTGTCTTCGAATCGACGGGCTTTCGCCACTTCTGAGCCAAACGCGTCCGGGCACCGCGCCGCCTCACGCTGTGCGCCCGTCGGCCCGCGACCGCGCCGATTGTGCAATGCAATAATGGGTTATTGCTTTCACGCGGGGCATCTGGCATTTTGCCGCGGTCGCTCGACGTAAGGGGGGAACGCGCTCCAGGGTGGTCAGCGAAGGCTCCCTCCGGCGCACTCCGATCAGAAGGGGCAATTCATCATGCACATTGTCGTCATCCTGTGCGGGCTCCTCGCGCTGGCCTATGGCATTTACGCCAGCCGATCCGTGCTTTCAGCCAGCGCCGGAACGGCGCGCATGCAAGAGATCTCCGGCGCGATCCAGGAAGGCGCCGCCGCTTACTTGAACCGACAGTACACGACGATCGGCATCGTCGGCGTTGCCGTCGCCGTTATCCTTCTGATCCTCCTCGGCTGGAAGGAGGCGCTCGGCTATACGATCGGCGCCGTGCTGTCCGGCGCCGCCGGCTACATCGGCATGAACATCTCCGTCCGCTCCAACGTCAGGGTCACCGAGGCCGCCCGCCAAGGCTTGGCGCAAGGGCTGTCCATCGCCTTCAAGGCCGGCGCCGTGACGGGCATGCTGGTCGCGGGCCTGGCCCTGCTCGCCGTCGCCGTCTACTACGGGTTCCTGCTCATCATCGGGGCCGAAGGGCGCGGGGTGATCGATCCTCTGGTCGCCCTCGGCTTCGGAGCCTCCCTGATCTCCATCTTCGCCCGTCTCGGCGGCGGCATCTTCACCAAGGGAGCCGACGTCGGCGCCGATCTCGTCGGCAAGGTCGAGGCCGGGATTCCCGAGGACGATCCGCGCAATCCGGCGGTCATCGCCGACAACGTCGGCGACAACGTCGGCGACTGCGCAGGCATGGCCGCCGACCTGTTCGAGACCTACGTGGTCACGGTGGTCGCGACCATGGTGCTCGGCTCGATCTTTTTCAGTGGCTCTCAGATGGTCGACATGATGATGTATCCGCTGGCCATCGGCGGCGTCTGCATCATCGGCTCGGTGATCGGCACGTTCTTCGTGCGCCTGCCCGCCAACAACAGCATCATGGGCGCCCTGTACAGGGGCTTCATCGTCTGCGCCCTGATTTCGGCGGTGCTGCTCTTCCCGATCACCTGGATTGTCGTCGGCCTCGGCGTCACGTACCAGGTCGGCGACATCTCCTTCACCGGCTGGAGCCTGTTCATTTGCGGCATCGTCGGCCTGATCGTCACCGGGCTGCTGATCTACATCACCGAGTACTACACCGGCACCAATTACCGTCCGGTGCGCGTGATCGCCGAGGCCTCGAAGACGGGCCATGCGACCAACATCATCCAGGGCCTGGCGATCTCCATGGAGGCGACGGCGATCCCGGCGCTGATCATCTGTGCCGCCATCATCGTCACCCATCTGCTCGCCGGTCTCCTTGGCATCGCCATCGCGGTCACCGCGATGCTGGCACTCGCCGGCATGGTCGTCGCCCTCGACGCCTACGGTCCGGTCACCGACAATGCCGGCGGCATCGCCGAGATGGCGGAGCTGGAGGAGGATGTCCGCAAGACCACGGACGCCCTCGATGCGGTGGGCAACACCACCAAGGCGGTGACCAAGGGGTACGCCATCGGCTCCGCCGGTCTCGGCGCTCTGGTGCTGTTTGCCGCCTACACCCAGGACCTCGCGTTCTTCAGCCGCAATGCCGACACCTTCACCTATTTCCAGGGGATCGACATCGACTTCTCCCTGTCCAATCCCTACGTGGTCGTCGGCCTGTTCATCGGCGGCCTGCTGCCGTTCCTCTTCGGCTCGATGGGGATGATGGCGGTCGGCCGCGCCGCGAGCGCGGTCGTCGTCGAGGTGCGCCGCCAGTTCAAGGAGATCCCGGGGATCATGGAGGGAACGGCGAAGCCCGAGTACGGGAAGTGCGTCGACATGCTGACCAAGGCGGCGATCAGGGAGATGGTGATCCCGTCGATGCTTCCCGTGCTCTCGCCGATCGTCCTTTTCCTGATCGTCCTTTTGATCGCGGGCAAGTCGGCGGCCTTCGCGGCCTTGGGCGCGATGCTGCTGGGCGTGATCGTCACCGGCCTGTTCGTGGCGATCTCCATGACCGC
>CAYQSU010000092.1:0-7409 GCA_964420325.1 uncultured Rhodospirillaceae bacterium
CCGCGACGGCGCGTCCTCGCACACCAGCTTGACGTGCGGCGGCAGGCCGGGCGGCCGGTAGGAATACCAGACCCGCCACACCGAGCGGGCGCTGATCAGCAGCTCGGCGACCCGGACGTAGCGCGCATCGGGTCGGGCGGCGGCGGCGTGGTCGCCCCGGGCCGTCCATCCCTGGTGCAGCCGGCGCCACCACGGCATCGGCGGCAGCGCCTCGGCGCGATCGTGCGCCATCGTCATCGCCGGTCTCCTCCTCCGCCGACCGCCCCGGTCGACCATCGCCGCGCCCTCGCGGAAGACGGCCCGGGTTCCCGCGGATGCGCGGGCGGCGGCGTGTCTAGGGGGGCACTGTGTCCGAAATGTGACCGGATCGCCGGCTCCGGCGGGACGGCCGATCCGGCGCATCGCGGGGCCGACGACGGCCTTGCCTGCGACGGCTCGATTCGGCTATTGGCGGAGGGCGTGCCGAGTCGTGCCCGCGGCTGACGGACTGGGGAGGCGTGAGCATCCGATGCGCCGGTTTCGCGTTCGCCCGGTTTCGGGCGCTGTCGTTCTCGCCATCCTCGTTGCCCTGCCGATGGCGCCGGGCCCGGCCGGCGCGCAGGCCTTCGACGTCCCGGAAGGCTTCGTCACCGCCTTCGAGCCCGAGCCGGCGACCGGCCGGGACTGGCGGCCCCTGCTCACCGTGCGTCCCGCCGACGGCTCGTTCGCGGAACTGAGCGCGATCCGGCTCGGCGAGGTCGCGGGCGCCGTCGACGATGCCGACGCCTGGCTGGAGGCGCGCCTGACCGCCGATGTCGGCGACCGCGAGGCGGCGGAGGACCTGCTTTCGAGCCCCGACAGCCCGTTCGGCGACCCGGCCTTCGACGCGCTGCGCGAGGTCGTCCCGCAGCTGTTCGAAGGGCTGAGGACGCTGTCCCGGGTTCCGCTCCAGTTCTGCGAGGGACCGGCCGCCGCCTACAACGCCGCCGGTGCGCTCCGCGAGCTCTACTGCGTCTACCAGATCGGCCCGTTTCGCCAGTACCTCACGCTCAGGCTTCAGGAGGTCGGCGGCCGCTGGTTCTACACCGAGATCCGGGCGATGAACGAGCGACGCTTCCGGCATCTCGTCGCCATCGCCAACTCGTTTCGGCCGACGCCCTAGGGCACCGCCGCGCACGGTCGCGGCCGGCGTCCGACGCCCGGTCGGGCCGGGGCGGAGCGAAGGCTCGGAATGCCCCATGGGGGTGGCAAAACTTTCTTTCCGATCCGTCCGAGGGCCCGAAAAAATCGGAAACAATGTTTCCGGCCTGCGCTGGACGCAGGGCTGCCATCGTCTGCCGGCATAGTGCATTGCAAAAGCGGATGTTGCATTGCGCCAATCCCTGGCGTAGCATTTTAGGTTACCGATCAACGGCGATATGCACGCATGAGTATAAGGGAAAGTACGTACGGGGATCACGAAGCGAGGTCAGGCGGGACGATACTGCGGGTTCTCCATGGTGACGCTTCGGATCGATGTCTCCGAGTTCATTTGATCGCCATCGACGACAACCCAGACCCAGCCACGGAGGGATAGACAAATGCAACCGGTGTTGAAAGAACTCCCCGAAGTGAGCGCCGACTGGTTCCGGTACTGGCTCGCGTTCCTTCGCGCAAGCAACCGCGAATTCGTCGAGTTCTCCGACAGCTGTCTGATCGCGGCCCAGATCGCCGCGCGGGCAGCGCGAGAGAATCCGCTCAGCATCGTGGACTCCCTGGAGGTGCTGCAGCACAACCAGGCGCTGATCACCAAGGGCCTGATGAGCGCCCAGGAGAAGCTGACGAGCTTCGTCTTCGACCAGATCGAGGAAGCCCGCGACGCCTGGATGAACACGGTCCTCGGCAAGCCGAACGGCGGCGAGACGCTTGCCGGCTTCATGAAGCGCGAGGCCGACGTGATGGAGTCGGTGGCCAGCTTCACCGAGCAGATCGAGAAGATCAAGGACGAGTTCGGCTTCCACTTCAAGACGCCGGACTACGAGCTGTTCTGCGAGACGGACACCTTCCTCGTCTACCAGGTGAAGCCGATCAAGAAGGGCGTCAAGACCGACGGCAGCCTGAAGCCGGTGCTGCTGGTGCCGCCCTACATGCTGGGCGTCCACATCCTCGCGTTCCTGCCCTACGAGGACAAGAGCTACGCGCACTCGTTCGCCAACGAGGGCATCCCCACCTACGTCCGCGTCGTCAAGGACATCATGACCAACGAGAAGGTGCAGACGACGACACCCGAGGACGACTGCACCCAGACCCGCGAGATCTGTCAGAAGCTCAAGGACAAGCACGGCCAGAAGGTGACCCTCAACGGCACCTGCCAGGGCGGCTACATCTGCCTGATGAACATCCTGTCGGGAACGCTCACCGACGTCTGCGACGCGCTCATCACCAACGTCGCGCCGATCGACGGCAGCTTCAGCGAGGCCATCGCCGGCATGCCGCGGATGCACCACGACTTCATTACCACCACGCTGCCCAGCGGCAACAAGGTCGCCAACGGCTATCTCTTGAGCCTCGGCATGCGTTTCGTCGCCATCGACCGCGAGCAGCCCCTGGTCAGGGTGCTCGACCAGGCGTCGCTGCACAAGGCGACGGATCGCAATCCGGGCAAGACGCCGGCGGCGCTGTTCCGCTGGCTGTTGAAGGAGCGCGTGCACCTGCCGCTCGGCATCGCCAACATGAGCTCGACCACGTTCCAGCAGCCGATCGCCGACGACGGCACGCTGCCGGTCAAGCTCTACGGCAAGCCGCTGAACGTCAAGGACCTGGCGAAGCTCAACGTGCCGTGGTACCAGAACTACGCGATCAAGGACGATCTGGTCACCCCGGCGTGCGCCATCGCCGCCAACAGGGTCCTCGAAGGCACCGGCCTCGTCGAGTCGGTCGCCTTCTTCGGCGGCCACGTCGCCATTCTCACCAGCCCGTATTCGAAGAAGTCGCCCGTCAACGGCGAGTTCGTCGACGCCTTGGGCAAGAAGTCGCGCGGACCGGTGAAGTTCCAGATCGACATCTCGAAGCCGAAGCAGAAGGTGGCCTGACCGGCCGGCCATCGATCCCTCCGCGGGGGCGCCGCAAGGCGCCCCCGTTTCGTTGCGAGCGCGGCCCGGTCGACGGTGACCTGCGGTACGGCCGTGCCCGCTTCCGTCCTAATCGGAGCACACGTCGCCGGCGCAGTCGACGCGCGGAATGCGGCCGGTAGCCCACCGCATGGCGATCAGCACCAGAGCGATGCCTGCGAGCATCGCAGGGAACGCGACGACGGCGTGCGGCGACAGCACCGGGATCCAGTGCAGCACGATGACGAAGGTGCCGCCGGGGACCATCGCCGCGCCGAGGCCCATCAGGGCCCCGCCCGCGAGATGCCTGAGCCCCTCGGCGAGCCTCGGAACCCGCACCTCGAAGCGGCCGCGAAGGCTCGCCGACAGGGCGACGCCGCCGACCACCGCCGCGAACAGCAGCGCCTGCACGGCCGTCGGGCCGGGACCGGAGGCCACGACGGCATCGATCTGGTCGGCGAGAAGCCGCGTATATGGCCATCGGCCGTGCGCCGCGAACAGAAGGCCCGCGCCGGAGCCGATGACGGCCGCGCCGGCGGAGAGCGAGTAGCGATCCGCGAACAGCCTCGCCCGGACCGGAAGCGGCGAGGAGCGCGTCCGCCGCCACAGCCGCCACCCCTCGTACACCGCCCACGACAGAACGACCGCATGCACGAACCAGGCCAGCGCTCCCGTCGCGGCGGCCGGACTCCATGCCAGCGGCAGCTCCGCGTGCGCCGGCCAGAGGCCGCCTGCGGCTAGGACGGCGACGCCGAAACAGAATCCCGCCAGCGTGGCGAGCATGCCGAGATGGCCGCTCCCCAGGTAGCTGAGGATGGAGAAGGCGCACGCGCCATTGACCGCGGCGCCCATGCCGAAGACAAGCCCGCCGACCGCGGCCTGCCAGGCAACGGGATGTCCGACCACGGTCACCGCGGTGCCCGCGCCAAGCCCGGCCATCAGCAGGGTGGCGGCGACCGTCCAGAGCGCGGCCCTGGAGAGGCTCGCCAACATGTACGCGCGCCCGGTGGTGAGCGGCTCAGCGACCGCCTTCACCGTGCAGACGCCGGCGCGTTGCAGCGCGAAGCCGAATGCGACCGCCACCACCACCGATCCCAGGACCACGGCCATGGCGGTTCCGCTAGCATCGGGGGGGCCGGCGGGCAAGCGGCCGGCTGCGGACGCGTCTTCACCTCTGCGCGATGCTCAGCACGCCACCGCGGGCGGCGACCCCGCCCGCGGTTCGACACCGTCAACGGGGTGGATACCCGGTCGGTCGCGCTCGCCGAGGCGATAGCTGATATGCAAAGAATTATCGTTGACGTCTTCTTAGGCATGCCTTACCACCCAGATCTGATTGACTGTCGGTCATAACTGATGGCTCACGCATGATCACCTCGGCGCAGCTGCGCGCCGCGCGCGCGTTGCTGGGCATCGACCAGAGGCAGCTCGCGGAGCGCTCGGGCCTGTCGGTGCCGACCATCCAGCGGATGGAGGCGAGCGACGGGCTCATCCGCGGCAACGTCGACTCGCTGATGAAGCTCATCGCCGCCCTCGAGGCCGCCGGCATCGAGCTGATCGGCGAGGGCCAGGCGAGCGGTGGCGGCGGACGCGGCGTGCGCCTGAAGGCGCAGGCGGCGGACGCTCCCGATCGTCCAGGGTCCGGGTCGGAGACGCCGTCGGAAGCGGCCTGAAGAGCAGACACCATGGCGCTCGTCCCGATCCTGGTGTGCGTCGCGTTCCTGCTCGCGGTTGCGGTCCTCGGGGCGGCGCGCGGACGAGGTCCTGCGGTTCAGGGGATGAGCTATGGTGCCTGTCTCGCGGCGTCCACCGTCGCCTTCGTCATGGCGCTCGCAGCGCTCACCGGTGGCGGCGGGACGCCACCCGCCCTCACCCTGCCGCTCGGGCTGCCGTGGCTGGGCGCGCATTTTCGCATGGACGGTCTTGCCGCCTTTTTCCTCGTCGTCGTCAACCTCGGCGGCGCCGTGGCGAGCCTTTACGCGCTCGGCCACGGACGTCACGAGCCGGCGCCGCATCGCGTTCTGCCGTTCTTTCCGGCGTTTCTTGCCGCCATGAACCTGGTCGTGCTGGCCGACGATGCGTTCACCTTTCTCCTCTCCTGGGAGCTGATGTCGCTGGCATCCTGGGCGCTCGTCGTCGTCCGCCACCGCGACCGCGAGACGATGCGAGCGGGCTACATCTATCTGGTGATGGCAAGCTTCGGCACGCTGTCGCTGCTGCTTGCCTTCGGTCTCCTCGCCGGAGCCGACGGCGCCTACGCGTTCCAGGCCATGCGCGCGGCAGAGCCGCCATCCGCCGTGCTCGGTCTCGTCCTCGCCCTCGTCCTGGTCGGCACCGGCTCGAAGGCCGGCCTGGTGCCGCTGCACGTTTGGCTGCCGCTCGCCCATCCGGCTGCGCCCAGTCACGTGTCGGCGCTGATGAGCGGCGTGATGACCAAGGTGGCGGTGTATGGCACGGTGCGGATCCTCTTCGATCTCGTCGCGCCGGCCGCCTGGTGGGCCGGCATGGCGATGCTGGTCCTCGGCGGCATCACTGCCGCCCTCGGCGTGCTCTATGCGCTGATGCAGCACGACCTGAAGCGGCTGCTCGCGTACCACACGGTCGAGAACATCGGCATCATCTACATCGGCCTCGGGCTCTCCCTCGCGTTCCAGGCCAACGGCATGGGCACGGCCGCCGCGCTCGCCCTCACGGCCGCGCTGTTTCACGTTTTCAACCATTCCCTGTTCAAGAGCCTCCTGTTCTTCGGCGCCGGCGCCGTGCTGACGGCGACCGGCGAGCGGGACATGGAGCGGCTCGGCGGCCTCGTCCACCGTATGCCGGTGACGAGCGTCCTCTTCCTTGGCGGATGCGTCGCCATCTCGGCGCTGCCGCCGCTCAACGGCTTCGTCTCCGAGTGGTTGACCTTCCAGGCGATTCTGGAGAGCCCTCAGCTTCCGCAGTGGGGGCTGAGGATCGCGGTTCCGGGGGTCGGCGGCCTGTTGGCGCTGTCGGCGGCGCTCGCCGCCGCCTGCTTCGTCAAGGCCTACGGCGTCACTTTCCTGGGCCGGCCACGGTCGGCCGCGGCCGAGCGGGCGGCCGAGGTGGACCGCTTCTCGCTCGGCGCGATGACGCTCCTGGCCGTTCTCTGCGTCGCTGCCGGCGTGCTGCCCGGCCTCGTCGTCGACGCGCTGGCGCCGGTGACGCTGTCGCTGGTCGGCGAACGCATGCCGCCGCAGGCGGCGATTCCCTGGCTTTCGCTCGTCCCCATCGCCGACGGCCGCAGCTCCTACAACGGCCTGTTACTGCTCCTGTTCATCGCCGTCTCGGCCGCGCTCGCGGCGTGGCTCGCCCGCCGCTTCGGATCGCCCGCGGTGCGCCGAACGCCGGTCTGGGACTGCGGCTTTCCCGACGCGAGCCCGGTGACGCAGTATACGGCGGCGAGCTTCGCCCAGCCGATCCGCCGCGTCTTCGGGACGCTGGTGTTCCGCGCCCGCGAACGGGTCGAGATGCCGCCGCCGGGCGACAGCCGGCCGGCACGCCTCCATGTCGAGATGCGAGATCTCGCCTGGGATTCCCTCTATGCGCCTGTGGCGAGTGCGGTCGGGTTCGCCGCCGACCGCCTCAACCATTTGCAGTTCCTGACCATCCGCCGCTATCTGTCGCTGGTCTTCCTCGCGCTGGTCACGCTGCTGCTGGGACTGGCGCTGTGGAGCTGATCCGCGACATCTTCGTCCAGGGCACGCAGATGGCGGTCGTGCTCATCCTGGCGCCGCTTCTGACCGGTATCGTCCGCAAGGTGAAGGCGCGGCTGCTTCGCCGTCGGGGCGCCTCGGTGCTCCAGCCCTATCGTGATCTGATCAAGCTGTTGCGCAAGGATGCCGTGCTCGCGGACAACGCGTCCTGGCTGTTCCGTGCGGCACCCTATCTGATCTTCGCGGCGACCTGGGTCGCGGCCGCCCTGGTGCCGACCTTCGCCAGCGGGTTGATCTTCAGCTGGACCGCCGACCTGATCGCCCTCATCGCTCTGCTGGCGGGTGCCCGGTTCCTCCTCGCCCTCGCCGGCATGGACGTCGGCACCAGCTTCGGCGGGATCGGCTCCAGCCGGGAGGTGATGATCGCCGCGCTCGCCGAGCCGGCCATGTTGCTCATCGTCTTCACGCTGGCGCTGGTCGCCGGCTCGACCCAGCTGTCGGCGATCGCGGCCTTCGCCGCCTCGCCGGAAGTGGGGCTGCGCGTCTCGCTGGCGCTTGCGCTCGTGGCACTGACCATGGTCGCAATCGCCGAGAACGGCCGCATCCCCGTCGACAATCCGGCGACCCACCTCGAGCTCACCATGGTCCACGAGGCGATGGTGCTCGA
>CAYQSU010000093.1:0-7322 GCA_964420325.1 uncultured Rhodospirillaceae bacterium
CGGATGTCTGCGATGATCTCACAGCGCGGCCGTCGACCCGAAGTAATGGCGACCGCTCTCGACGACGGCTTCGCCCGTCCGATCGCGTCAGCAGGCCGGCGTTGTTCACGGATCACCGGTTGTGACCAAGCGTTGTCTGCCAGCACGGCCGCAAAAAGCCTGTTCTAGTAACCCAAACAGGCCATATAGCATCCGGGACACTCGGTCATGTGATGTTCGAGGCCTGAACCACCGCCCCTCCCGGCAACGGTGGCGGGGAGCACCGGCGGAAGGAGGCGACCGGGGCGCATCCGGTGGTACCGACGACGTGCATTGATGTGGTGGCGGTCATGACCTAGAGTCCGCCGCGTTTCGATCAGCCTCTATCGTTGTCCGCCATCAGTGTCGGGATCTCCATGCGGCTTTCCGAGTTCTTCCTGCCAACGCTCAAAGAGACGCCGGCGGAAGCGCAGATCGTATCCCACAGGCTCATGCTGCGCGCCGGCATGGTCCGGCAGTCCAGCGCCGGGATTTACTGCTGGCTGCCGCTCGGGCTCCGGGTTCTGAACAGAATAGAGGCTATCGTGCGTGAGGAGCAGAACCGCATCGGCTGCCAAGAGATCCTGATGCCGACGATTCAGCCGGCCGACCTCTGGCGAGAGAGCGGCCGCTATGACGCCTACGGACCCGAGATGCTTCGCATCGTCGACCGCCATAGCCGCGCGTTGCTGTATGGACCGACCAACGAGGAGCAGGTCACTGAGATCATTCGCGCCTCCGTCAGCAGCTACCGTCAATTGCCGAAGCTCCTGTACCATATCCAGTGGAAGTTTCGCGACGAGGTCCGGCCGCGGTTCGGCGTGATGCGAGGCCGCGAGTTCCTGATGAAGGACGCGTATTCCTTCGACGTCGACAAGGCCGGGGCACGGCGGTCCTACAACAAGATGTTCGTCAGCTACCTGCGCACGTTCGCGCGGATGGGCCTCAAGGCGATCCCGATGAAGGCCGAAAGCGGTCCCATCGGCGGCGACATGAGCCACGAGTTCGTCATTCTGGCCGAAACCGGCGAGAGCGAGATCGCTTACCACCGGGATCTTCTGGCGATGGACTGGGCCGAGACGAGCGTCGATTTCGATGGCGACCTGCAGCCAATCGTCGACGGCTTCACGGTGAGATACGCGGCCACCGACAAGGAACGGGATGCGGAGACGGAGCGGTCGCTCGGCGCCGCTCTGCTGACCGGTCGCGGCATCGAGGTCGGTCACATCTTCTATTTCGGCACCAAGTACTCGGAGCCGATGCGGGCAACGGTGGTCGGGCCGGACGGCAGCCAGGTCGCCGCGGAGATGGGATCCTACGGCATCGGCGTGTCGCGGCTCGTTGGAGCGATTATCGAGGCCTCCCACGATGATAAGGGCATCGTCTGGCCGGAAAGCGTCGCTCCGTTCCGGGTTGCGCTCATCAATCTGCAGCCGAGCGTCGGCGACTGCACGCGCACCTGTGACGGGCTGTACCGGACGCTGCTTCAGCACGGCGTGGAGGTCCTCTATGACGATCGGGAGGAACGGGCCGGCGTCAAGTTCGCCGAGTGCGAGCTGATCGGGCTTCCGTGGCAGGTCACCGTCGGGCCTCGCGGCCTCGAGGCCGGAACGGTCGAATTGAAGAACCGCCGATCCGGCGAGCGCCAGGACCTCAGCCCCGAGTCAGCCTTGGCGCGGCTTACGGACTAGGATCCGGCCTCGGTGTTCTCGGCGTTCGAATGGGTCGTTGCGCTGCGCTACCTGAGAGCGCGCAGGCAGGAGGGGTTCATCTCGGTCATCGCCTGGTTTTCGCTCCTCGGCATCGCCCTCGGCGTCGCGACCTTGATCGTGGTCATGGCGGTGATGAACGGCTTCCGTCACGAGCTTCTGTCGCGCATCCTCGGCTTGAACGGACACCTGACCGTCTATGGCTCACCGTCGGGCATCGGCGACTATGCCTCCCTGACGCTTGACGTATCCGAGGTTCCGGGCGTGGTCTCCGTTGCTCCCATCGTCCAGGGCCAGGTGATGGTAACGAGCAGGGGACTGTCCCGCGGCGCGCTCGCCCGCGGCATTCTTCGCGACGACCTGGAACGGCGTCCGATGGTGGCGGGGAACATCCTCGGCGGATCCCTCGCTGACTTCGACGCCGGAAACGGGGTGGTGGTCGGCGTCCGGCTCGCCGAACAGATGGGCCTCGGCATCGGCGACGAGATCACGCTCATTTCGCCCCAGGGCCGCGTCACGGTCTTCGGGTCGATCCCGCGGGTGGGCGCGTTTCCCATCGTCGCGATCTTCGAGATCGGCATGTTCGAGTACGATTCCGGCTTTGTCTTCATGCCGTTGGCGACGGCGCAGACCTACTTTCAGCTGTCCGACCGGGTGAGCGCACTGGAGGTCTTCGTCGCCGACCCCGACCGGGCGCCGGCCGTCGCCCGGAGCATTGCCGAACGGATCGGCATGGACTGGCGGATCCAGGATTGGCAACGCGCCAATGCCAGCTTCTTCAACGCGATCCAAGTCGAACGCAACGTCATGTTCCTCATCTTGACCCTGATCATCGTCGTTGCCGCGTTCAACGTCATTTCGAGCCTGATCATGCTCGTCAAGGACAAGGGGCGCGACATCGCCATTCTGCGCACGATGGGAGCGACCCGCGGGATGATCATGCGCATCTTCTTCATCGCCGGTGCCAGCATCGGTGTGGTCGGCACCCTGACCGGCTTGCTGGCCGGCGTCGCGTTCGTGGACAACATCGAGCTGTTCCGCCGCTGGATCGAGGGGCTGACGGGGACGGAGCTGTTTGCCGCCGAGATCTATTTCCTGTCGCGGCTGCCGGCCGATCCCGATCCCTTCGAGGTGCTCCTGGTGGTTGTCATGGCGCTGACGCTGTCGTTGCTGGCAACCGTCTATCCCTCCTGGCGCGCCGCTCGGATCGAGCCCGCAGAAGCCCTGCGCGATGAGTGAGCCGGTCTTTCGACTGGCGGGCGTCGCTCGAACCTATCGCCAGGGGCCGACGCAGCTACAGGTGCTGCGGGGCGTCGATCTCGAACTGCGCCAAGGAGAGCTCACCGCCCTCGTCGGTCCGTCCGGTGCCGGCAAGTCGACGCTCCTGCACATCGGTGGCCTTCTCGAACGGCCGGATGGCGGAGAGGTCTTCATGTCGGGTCGGGCCTGCGGCGGCCTTGCCGACGATGCGCGGACACAGCTCAGACGCAGCAAGATCGGGTTCGTCTACCAGTTCCACTATCTGCTGCCGGAGTTCTCGGCCGTCGAGAACGTCGTCATCGCGCAGATGATCGCGGGCATCCCCAGATCCAAGGCACGCGAGCGGGCCCTCGAGCTCCTGCGTCGCCTGGGTCTCGAACAGCGCGCCCAGCACCGGCCGGCGAGGCTGTCCGGCGGCGAGCAGCAGCGGGTGGCGATCGCGCGTGCTCTTGCCAACAGGCCGTGCCTCCTGCTCGCGGACGAGCCCACGGGGAATCTTGATCCGCACACGGCCGACGAGGTGTTTTCGATCATGGTGGCGCTGGCTCGCGGTGAGGGGCTGTCCGTCCTGGTCGCGACTCACAACCCGGCACTCGCGGCGCGGATGGATCGCATCGTTCGCCTCGAGGATGGAGTGCTGGTCCCGGCGTGATCGGCGCCTCCGTGTAACCGACGGAGACTCCGAGAGGTTTCATCGGCGACCGGCCGCGGTCAGCGGCCGTGCGATGACTTGGCAGGGGAGATGTGCGATGGTGCCGCATGGTCTCCCCGCAGTTCGTCCATCTCCGCGTTCATACCGCCTACTCGCTGTCGACCGGCGCGATCCGCATCGGCGCGCTCGTCGACCTCTGCCTCAGTCACCGCATGCCGGCGGTGGCAATGACCGACACCGGCAACCTCTTCGGCGGGCTGGAGTTCTCGGTGGCCCTGGCGAAGGCCGGGATCCAGCCGATCATCGGCTGCGAGCTGGCCGTCGCCGACCTTCAGCCGGCGCCAGCGGGCAGCGGCAGGCCCGCGGCGCCGACGGCCGGATCCGACAGCGTCGTGCTCCTCGTGCAGGACGCGGAGGGCTACCGCAATCTGCTGAAGCTGCTGGCGATCGCGCACCTCGAGTGCCCGGAGGGCGTGGACCCGCAGGTGTCTTCGCGCCAGCTCGGCGCGCACGCCCGGGGCCTGATCGCCCTCACCGGCGGTCCGTCCGGCCCCGTCGGCCGCCTCCTCGGCGAGGGACGGCACGACGCCGCGGAGGAGGCACTCCGCTGGCTGAAGGAGAGCTTTCCCGGTCGCCTCTATGTGGAGCTGATGAGGCACGGGACGGACGCCGAGGCACGCATCGAGCCCGATCTCCTGGATCTCGCCGACCGCCACGACCTTCCCGTGGTCGCCACCAACGACGTGTTCTTCGCGACGCCGGACATGTACGAGGCCCATGATGCGCTCCTGTGCATCGCCGAGGGCACCTACGTCGCGGAGAAAGAGCGGCGCCGGGTCACGCCCGAGCATCACTTCAAGAGCGCCAGGGAGATGTGCGCGCTGTTCGCCGATCTGCCGGACGCCATCGAGAACACGGTGCTGATCGCGCGCCGCTGCGCGTTCATGGCGGAGCCGGTGAGCCCCATCCTTCCGCCCTACGATCCCGGGAGCGCGCAGAGCGAGGAGGATCTCCTGCGCCGGCAGGCGCGCGCCGGGCTCGAGGCGCGCCTCGCCAGCCGTTTCCGGCAGCCGCCGCTCTCCGATGCGGACCGGGAGCGGCTGACCCGCCGCTATCGCGAACGGCTGGAGTACGAACTCGACGTCATCTGCAAGATGGGTTTCGCCGGCTACTTCCTGATCGTCGCCGAGTTCATCCAGTGGGCCCGCAAGCAGGGCATCCCCGTCGGCCCGGGCAGGGGCTCCGGCGCCGGCTCGGTGGCCGCCTGGTCGCTGACCATCACCGACCTCGACCCGCTGCGCTTCGGGCTGCTGTTCGAGCGGTTTCTCAATCCTGAACGAGTGTCCATGCCGGACTTCGACATCGACTTCTGCCAGGACCGGCGCGACGAGGTCATCCGCCACGTCCAGGACAAGTACGGCCGCGACCGGGTTGCCCAGATCATCACCTTCGGCAAGCTTCAGGCGCGGGCCGTGCTGCGCGACGTCGGCAGGGTGCTGGGTCTGCCCTACGGCCAGGTCGACGGGATCTGCAAGCTGGTGCCGAACAACCCTGCCCATCCGGTCAGCCTGGCCGAGGCGATCGACGGCGAGCCGCAGTTCCGCGCCGCCATCGACGGCGACGAGGCCATCGCCAGGCTGGTCGACGTCTCCCGGCGCCTGGAGGGGCTCTATCGCCACGCTTCGACCCATGCCGCCGGAGTGGTCATTGGCGACCGGCCGCTCGCGGAGCTGATCCCGCTCTATCGGGATCCGCGATCGAACATCCCGGTCACCGGCTTCAACATGAAGTGGGTCGAGTCGGCGGGCCTGGTGAAGTTCGATTTCCTCGGCCTCAAGACGCTCACCGTTCTCGCCAAGACCGTGGACATCGTCCGCGAGGTCGAGGGCCTCGAGATCGACCTCTCGAACCTCCCTCTCGACGACGCGGCCACGTTCGAGCTCCTGAGCCAGGGCGACACGGTCGGGGTGTTCCAGCTGGAAAGCGCCGGCATGCGCGACGTGCTGCGCAAGCTCAAGCCCGACAGCTTCGAGGACATCATCGCCGTCGTCGCCCTCTATCGACCCGGCCCGATGGACAACATCCCGGCCTACATCCGGCGCAAGCACGGCGAGGAGAAGCCGGACTATCTCTATCCGACGCTGGAGGACATCCTCAAGGAGACCTACGGCATCATCATCTACCAGGAGCAGGTGATGCAGATCGCCCAGGAGCTCTCCGGCTACTCGCTCGGGGCGGCCGACATCCTGCGCCGGGCGATGGGCAAGAAGATCAAGGAGGAGATGCGCCAGCAGCGCGCGACCTTCGTCTCCGGCGCGGTCGCCCGCGGCGTCCCCGAGAGCCGGGCCTCGTTCATCTTCGAGCTGGTCAGCAAGTTCGCCGGCTACGGCTTCAACAAGTCCCATGCCGCCGCCTATGCGCTGGTCGCCTACCAGACCGCGTTCATGAAGGCCAACCATCCGGTCGCCTTCTCCGCCGCCCTGATGACCATGGACCTCGGTCATCCCGAGAAGATCAACTCCCTGCGCCAGGAGCTCGATCGCCTCGGCATCCGGCTGCTGCCGCCGGACGTCAACACCTCCGACGTCGCCTTCACCGTCGAGGCCTGCGAGGCCAGCCTGAACGGCCGGGCGATCCGCTACGGGCTCGCCGCCATCAAGAACGTCGGCGAGGGGGCGATGCGGCTCCTGGTCGAGGAGCGACGCCGCGGCGGCCGCTTCGCGAGCCTCCTGGACTTCGCCTGCCGGCTCGGCGGCCGCCAGCTCAACCGGCGCCAGCTCGAGAACCTGGCCCGCTCCGGCGCCCTCGACGACCTGCACGCCAACCGCCGCGCGTTGTGCGAGGGCGCCGAGAGGCTCCTGCGCCACGCCCAGGCCGCGGAGGCCGAGCGGACGAGCGGCCAGATCGGCCTGTTCGCCGCCGGCTCAGCCGACGCGGCGAACGGACTCCAGCTGCCCGACGCCGAGGACTGGCCTCAGATGGAGCGCCTCAAGCAGGAGTTCGACGCCATCGGCTTCTACCTCTCCGCCCATCCGTTGCAGGGCTACGAAGCCGTCCTCAAGCGGCACCGGGTCTCGACCTACGCCGATCTCGCGGCCTCGGGACGGAACGGCCCCGTGGTCCTCGCCGGCACCATCACCGGCAAGAAGGAGCGGCGGTCCGGCAAGGGCAACCGCTACGCCTTCGTCGAGCTGTCCGACACCTCGGGCGTGTTCGAGCTCGCCGTGTTCTCGGAGCATCTCAGCAGCCATCGCGAGCTTCTCGAGGTGGGGAACTCGCTGATCGTCAGGGCCAGCGCCCAGTTCGAGGGCGAGGACGTGCGCCTCACGCTGCACGCCCTCGAAGCCCTCGAGGCGGTCGCGGCGCGGACCGCCTCGGATCTCGCGGTGTTCGTCCGCTCGCCGGCCGGCCTCGCGGAGATGAAGGCGGTGCTGTCCGGCTGCCGGGGCGGCTCCGGCCGGGTGCGGGTGGTCTGCGCCCTCGACGACGGCCGCGAGGTCGACATCGTCCTCGCCGAAGGCTGCGAGCTCGGTCCCGCCCTGTGCCACCGCCTCGCCCGGCTGCCCGGCGTCTACGACGTCCGCCAGCAGTGACGGTGCCGCAGCGCCCGCGCCGGCGATCGGCGACGAAATGCGACAAAATGCGACATTTTGCGACGCTTTCGCGACGAAATGCGACGTTCT
>CAYQSU010000094.1:0-7313 GCA_964420325.1 uncultured Rhodospirillaceae bacterium
AAAATGCGAATGATAATCATTTTCATTCAATCCGAGGCCCCGCCATGCCCCCGTTCGACCCAGGCACCCTCCCGTTCCGCTTCGACGCCCTGCCCTTCCGCGACCAGCTCGTGCTGTGGTCGGCCCGGATGTGGATCACGGCATCGGTCGAGCGGCCGGTGATGCCCGCGCGCGTCGAACAGGCGTTCGAGGTCGCGGGCGTTCCGGAGGCGGCCCCCTCCCTGCATCAGCTGTTGACGATCATCAGCACCGCCGCCCATCGCACCGTCGAGTTCCATCCCGTCCCCTGCCCGATGCTGGCCGACGAGGAGGCCCGGTTTCTGCTGCTGATCACCGCCGCCAGGAACAGCTCGTGCCACGCCTACGCGTTCCGGCTGCTGCTGCGATGGGTGCCGCCGGCGGCCGCCCGCCTCGCCCTGGCTCCGGCGAGCACGCTTGCCGTCGCCACCTTCGGCCGCCTAGCATCGCCCCGGGAGCGGGCGGCGCCGGGAGAGGCCCAGCAGGACCGGCGGCTATTCGTCCCCGCCGACCCCGGGATCTCACGGGTCCACTGACGGCAACAGAGGCGGGCGCGCCACGCCTGCTATTGCCCCAGGGAGTCGCAGATCCAGTCCGCGACGATGAACCGGGCATCGTCGCCGGGCAGCGCCGGGAAGCGATGGCGGAACACGGTAACCGCAGTCTCGAAGGCGCGCGGGTCCGGCAGCCCCCGCGCCGTCAACTCATCGTACACCCGCAGCGTCGCCGTCCGCATCGTCTCGACCATGGCGGCCGTCCCTCCTCAGACCGTTGACCCTCGCGGTCTTATCCATAACGATATTGTGGATATTGTCAAGCGGAAATGCGAATGCGACGAATGTTCAGATGACCGCCGTCGGCTCAAGCCTCGCCGCACAGCGCCAGCAGCCGGGCGAGCCGGCCGGCGGTCTCCGCATCGATGCGGCCGGTGACGGCCTCGGGCCGGAAATGGCGCTGGAACGCCGCCACCGCCGCGACCGGGTCCCCGGTGTCGTAGCCGTAGGCCGCCAGCATGGCGAGGACCCCCTGCTCGTCCGCGCGTCCGCCCTCGCCCTCCCCGGGCCAGAGCCCGATGCCGGCCCCTGCCAGCCCGGCCCAGTCGAACAGCTCGCCCGGGTCCGTCTTGCGCGTCGGCGCCACGTCCGAATGGCCGACGACGTTCCTGGCCGGGATCGGGTGGCGCCCGAGGATCGAGCGGGCGAGCCGGGTCAGCGCCCGCATCTGCACGTCCGGGAACGGCCGGTAGCCGAACTCGTGGCCCGGATTGACCAGCTCGATGCCGATCGACCGCGCGTTGACGTCTGCCGCCCCCCGCCAGCGGGCGACGCCGGCATGCCAGGCGCGCCTCGCCTCGCCGACGAGGCGGACGACGCCGCCGTCCTCGTCGACGACATAGTGGGCGCTGACCCTGGCCGCCGGATCGCGGAGGCGGGCGAGCGCCGCCGCCGCGGTCTCCATGCCGGTGTAGTGGAGGACGAGGATGTCGACCGGCGCTCCCGCGGGCCGCGCGTCCCAGTTGGGCGACGGAAGCTCCCGCATCACGGCGCCGTCGCCGGACGCGGCCGCCCGCCCTTGAGGAACTGGATCATCGCCACGCCCGAGAGCGTGGCGGCGCCGCCGAGGACGACGCGCGGCGTCAAGGGCTCGCCGAGGAAGAGCTGGGCAAGGCCCACCGCCATCACCGGCGACAGCAGCATCAGCGGCACCACCCGGTTCACCTCGTACTTGCCGATCAGGTAGTACCAGAGGCCGTAGCCGGCCACCGAGGCGCCGAGCGCCATGTAGACGACGGCGCCCCAGCCGCGCCAGTCGGCGGCACCCATCGCCTGGAGCTGGCCGTCCTCGAACAGCGCCGAGAGCAGGAACAGCTGCGGCGCGGTCAGCGCCGAGACCCAGGCGTTGAGGCGGAACACGTTGATGCGGCCGAGCCGCTTGATCAGGATGTTGGCGACCGCCCAGGCGAACGCGGCGGCGACCACCATCAGGAAGTGCGGCGCGCTCGGCCGCGTCGCCGGCTCGCCGGCCAGCGCATAGACCCCCGCGAAGGCCAGCGCGAGGCCGGCGAGCTGCCACCGGCCCATGCTTTCGCGATAGACGATCCAGGCCAGCACGGCGCTGAACGGCACCGCGAGCTGGATGGCGATCGCCGCCGGCCCGGCGGCGACACCCTCGAGGCCGACGAACAGGAGGCCGAAGTGGCAGACCCCGAGCACCACCGAGAGCAGGGCCAGGGGCGCCAGCATGCCGCGATCGAGGCGGAGGAAGGGAAGAAGCACCAGCGTCACCAGCGAGAAGCGGAGGCCCAGCAGCAGGAGCGCCGGCATCTCGGCGACGCCGACCTTGGCGACCACGAAGTTGAACGCCCAGATGAGGATGCAGGCGAGCGCCGCCGCCCAGTCGAGGGGTCTCACCGCGGCGGCCCCGGCGGCGGCTCGAGAGCAAGCGGCATGGCGGGCCTACGTCATGCCCCGCTGCTTCTCGATCCGGTCGTAGGCGGCGTTGATCGCCGCCATCCGTTCGTTGGCGAGGTCGATGAACTCCTTCGGCAGGCCCTGGGCGACCAGCGTGTCGGGATGGGTCTCGCGGATCAGCTTGCGGTAGGCGCGCTTGATCTCCTCGGTGCTGGCGTCGCGGCTGACGCCCAGGATCTCGAACGGGTCGGGCTCGGCCGGCCCCATGAACATCGCCCGCACCCGCTCGAAGGCCGGGCCATCCAGGCCGAAGATGCCGGCGACGCGCCGGAGGTAGTCGAGCTCGGCCTGGGTGACGTCGCCGTCGGCACGGGCTATGTGGAACAGCCCGGCCAGCAGCTCCTCGAGCACCGCCGGCTCGTTGCGGAACATCCACGCCACCTGCTCAGCATAGGGCTCGAAGCCGCGGGCGTCGCGCTTGGCCATGTCGTAGATGCGCCCGACGTTCTTCACCTCCTGCGGCGGGATGTGGAACACCTCCTTGAACGCCTCGACCTCGGCCCGCGACACCGCGCCGTCGGCCTTGGCCAGCTTGGCGCCGAGGGCGATGACGGCGACGGTGAACGCGACCTGCCTGGCGCCGGCGGCGGCGGTGACGGCGTCGGTCGCGCCCTCGGCGCGGATCTTGTCGACGGCGTGGCCGGCGACGGCGCCGATGAGCGCGCCCAACGGTCCGCCGAGGGCGAAGCCGGCGACGCCGCCGATGACCTTTCCCCAGATGCTCATCGCCGCCTGCGCTCTCTCCGAGGCGATCGCCGCCAGCTTAGCGGCTCGCCCGGCGCCCGCAACCGTTCCGCTCGCGCCGCCGGCTTAACTCGTCCCGTCACCGCTTCCCCGACGCCGGCGCCGGCGGGCGCGAGGACCAGCCCAAACGGGCCTTCAGCCATCGCGCCATCGGCGAGGCGGCGACGAGGTAGACGAGGGTGTCGCCGGCGCCGGAGCCGAGCAGGGTTGCATGAACCATCAGCCTCGCCCCCGCCCAGACGTACCCCTTGCGGTAGAGGTTGCGGCCGCTGACCGCATACCGGCGGCCGAGGATGGCGCGGATCTCCCTCGGCGTCAGGCGGTGGCGCTGCTCTTGGATGTGCTTCCGGATCATCGGCAGGAGGTAGTCCAGCTCGCCGCGCGGGTAGCGGCGCATCAGGCTGTCCGGCACCATGAAGATGCGCACCAGCCGCTCCGGCACGAAGCCGGCGGCGCCCACGATCGCAAGGCGGATCCACATGTCCTGGTCGCCGGCGACCGGCAGGTCGGGATCGAAGCCGCCGGCCGCGACCACGGCGTCCCTCCGCGCGACCAGGCTGGAGACGTGGAGGAACGAGTACGCCAGCATCGTCCGCCACGCCTCCGGGCCGGACACCGGCTCCCGCGGGTCCGCCGGCGGCGGCAGCGGCAGGCCGTTCAAGGTGACCCGCTCCATGTCGCAGCCGCACATCACCCAGTCCGGGTTGGCCTGCATCGCCCGGACCTGTGCCCGGAGCTTGCCCGGAAGCCATTCGTCGTCGGCATCGAGAAAGGCGACGTAGGTGCCCTGCGCCTCGTCGATGCCGCGGTTCCGCGTCCGCGTCTCGCCGTTGTTGCGCTCCGAGGCGATCACCCTGAGCCGGTCGTCGCGGTAGGTCCGCAGGATCGAGAGCGTGTCGTCGGTGCTCTTGTCTTCGACGACGATCAGCTCGAGCGGCCGGTGGTCCTGGGCCAGCACGCTGTCGACGGCGCGCCGGATCGTCCCCGCCGCGTTGTAGGCGGGGATCACGACGCTGACCACGGGGCTCTCGTCCGTCATCCTGGGTCATCCCGAGTTGTCATGCCCGCCGCCGGGGCGAAACGGCGAAGCGCCGGCGGCCGATCCGGCTGGCCCCGCCCCAGCTTAGGCCGGCGCCATGTTAAGGAACCTTCAACGGGAAAACGACGGCGCGCAAGAAACCGGGTGAGATCCCGCGGCCGATCCGATAGAACCACATCCGCAGTCACCGAGCCAGCCCCGGCCATGAGCGACGTCATCGTCATCGGCGGCGGTCCCGCCGGCATCACTGCAGCCCTCGAGGGTGCCGCCGCGGGCGCCGACGTCACCCTGGTTGCCGCCGAGCCCGTCGGCGGCCGCGCCACCTGGGCGAGCCTGCTGCCCAGCAAGGTGCTGCTGACCGCCGCCGATCATCTGGAGCAAGCGCGCCGCAACCCCGACCTCGGCCTCCCCGGGCCGCCGCCGGACGCGGACCTCGGCCGGCTGCGGGCCCGCATCGTCGCCCTCGCCCGCGCCCGGAGCGCCCGCGACCAAGACCGCCTCCGGGCCGCAGGGGTGCGCCTCGTCGCGGGACGCGCCCGCTTCGTCGACGGCGACCGCATCGAGATCCGCGGCGACGATGCCGTCGAGCTGCTCTCCTTCGATCGCGCCATCGTCGCCGCCGGCTCGGTGCCGGTGTTCCCGCCCGAGGTCCGCCCCGACGGCCGGCGCATCCTGGCGCCGCGGTTCGCCGGAACGCTCGGCGAGTGGCCGGCGCACATGATCGTCATCGGCGGCGGCGTCACCGGCGCCGAGTTCGCGTCGTTCTTCCTCAGCACCGGCTGCGAGGTAACGTGGGTCACCGATCTGGCCCGCATGCTCGCGCGCTTCGATCCCGACATCGGCGAGGCGGTGGTCGAGAGCCTGGCGGCGCGCGGCATGACCGTCGTCCGCTCCCAGCCGGTGGTCGCGGCACGCGCCGGCGAGGAGGGCGTCGTCGTCTCGCTCGCCGGCGGCCGGCGGCTGCTCGGAACCCACGCCTTCCTCGCCCTCGGACGGAAGGCCGATGTCGCGGACCTGGGGCTCGATGCGGTCGGGCTCGAGGTCTCCGACCGCGGGCTCGCCACCGACGCCTACGGGCGCACCGCCCAGCCGCACGTCTACGCCGCCGGCGATGCCGCCGGCCCGCCGTTCGTCGCCAACCGCGGCCACGCCCAGGCGCGCGTCGCCGCCCGCCACGCCGCCGGTGCCGCCACCCCGCCGTTCCGGCCGGAGTGCGTGGTCGAGGCCGTCTACGCCCATCCTGAGGCGGCGCAGGTCGGCCTCACCGAGATCGCCGCTGCGGCGGCGAAACGGCCGGTCCGCGTCGGCCGCGCCCGCTACGGGGACGCGCTGAAGGCCGAGCTCGGCGGCGCCGCCGAGGGCTTCGTCAAGGTCGTCGCCGATGCCGGCGACGGCCGCGTCGTCGGCGCCGCCGCCGTCGGCGACTCGGCCGCCGAGGTGCTGGCGCCGGCCGCCGTCGCCATCGCCGCGGGCATGACAGTCGACGATCTGGCGGCGATCTTCCCGGCGCATCCGACCTGGAGCGAGCTCCTGCCGCTGGCCGCCAGGCACCTGTGACCGCCCGCCCCAGCTTCCGTCACGGCGACGGGCGCGGGCCGAACCGGGGCAGCGGCCGGCCCTCCTCGCAGCAGCCGAGATCCGGCGCCCGGCCGGCGAAGTCGTCGTTGAAGGTGGCGAGCCGGACGCCGGCGTCGACCGCCCGCGATTGCGGCGCCAGCAGCGGCCGGTTGAGGGCGGCCGGGACCGCCCGCGCCGGGTCGGCCGGGGGGGCGAGCCCCTCCAGGAACAGCTGGCCGGCGGCGAGCGCCACCGCTCCTTCCCGCCCATAGAGCTCGCCCGACATCCGCGCCTCCAGAGGCGACTTGTAGGTGACGCCGTTCCAGCGCGCGAACGGCCCCTGCCCCCAGGCGTAGCCGTCGGCGCCGAAGTCGCAGCGGACCATCCGCCCGGTCGCCCGCAAGGCCGGGGCGGCGGTGCCGATGAACAGGTTGTTGCGGGTCACCACGTCGTTGACCGGATCGGGGCCCGGGCGGATGAGGAACGGGTTCCCCTGCCTCACCGAGGTGTTGTGGAGGATGAGCACGCCCGAGGTGTCGTTGTGCAGCTTGAACGGCGTGTAGCCGGTGTTGAGGATGACGTTCCGGTAGACGTAGACCGGGCCGCCCAGCACCGGCTGGGCGCTGATGCCGACGTGGCAGTTGGTGATCCGGTTGCGGAAGACGCGGACGTTGGTCAGCGCATAGTCGGCCTCGATCGCGTCGTCGACGCAGCTCTCGATCTCGTTGTCGTGGATGTCGCTCGCCGAGAGATGCCCGTTGCCGCTGTTGTTGACGGCGTCGCGGACCCCGGAGAAGCGGTTGTGGCGGACGGTGTGGCCGGCGCCGGTGATCCGGAGGCCGTAGACCCGCGGCGGCCTGCCCTCTGCCCGCGGCCAGCGGAGCGGCCCCTCGAACACGTTGTCGGTGATCAGGATTCCCGTCGATTCGCCGTACACCGCGCCCATGGCGACGAAGCCCCACTCGGCGACCTCGAAGCGGTTGTGGCGGACGACGAGGTCGTGCGCGCGGTCGGCGGCGACCAGCGCCTGGGCGTTGCGGAAGCCGAGACCCTCGAGCCAGACGTGGCGGGCGCCGGTGAGATCGAGGAGGAGCGGCGCGCCGCCGCCGTCGAGGATCGCCGTGCCCCGCTCGCGGCCGCGGATGACGATCGGGCGGAGGGCGGTGCCGGAGCGGGCGAGCCGGAGCCCGCCCCCGCCATGGACGCCGGGTGCGAGCTCGAGCACGTCCCCCGCCGCCGCCCCCTCGAGGGCGGCGCGGAGGCCCCGGAACGGATCGTCGGCGGTGCCCGCGCCGCCGCCGCCTCCACCCGGGTCCGGGACGACGGGACGGATGCGGAGGCCGGCCGGCAGCGCCGGCTCGGGGCGCGTCACGGCCGTGAGCCGGCGCGTCGTCGCGCCGCCGTCGGGATCGTCGAGACCGAGCTCGAGCTCGTAGGCCCCGCCCGGCTCGAGGCCGACGACGCTGCCGGCGAACAGCGCGCCG
>CAYQSU010000095.1:0-6254 GCA_964420325.1 uncultured Rhodospirillaceae bacterium
TCCCGTCTCCGTCGTAGGGGCTCCGCCGTCAGCGGCGGCCGGCGGCCCATCCGGTCAGCACGGCATCGGCAGCGGCGAAGCGCACGGGCGGGCGCCCCTCGGGCGGCTGACCGTCGATCCGTACGGGAAACAGCACCTCGGCGTAGGCATCGTGGCGCCGGACGAGGCCGCGCGCCTCGACGTGCGGATGCAGGGGAACCTCGCGGTGATCGAGGATCGCCTGGTAGCAGCAGTCGGCGTTGCCGAGCCGCTCCTCCCAGTGCGAGAGCGGCTCGCCGGCGATGACCCGGGCGACGTCGGCGATCAGCGCTGTCTGCGGCATCCGTTCGTACTGGCGTGTGATCCAGTCGGGGTGCCCGACGGCATGGCAGAAGTTCATCCAGAACTTGGGCTCGAGAGGGCTCAAGGAGATGAACCGGTCGTCCCGGGTGCGATAGATCTGGTAGCACGCCGCACCCCCCGAGAGCAGGCCCAGCCCCCGTCGCGCCTCGAAGGCGAAGGCGAGTTCCTGCAGTGCGAGGCAGGATTCGCTGAGGCTCACGTCGAGGAAGACGCCGCCGCGGCCCCGGCTGCGCGCCATCAGCGCGCCGAGAACGGCGATCACCGCCTGCAAGGCGCCGGCGTGATCGGCGATCGGCGGAAATGGAATGACCGGCCTGTCCATGATGCCGGTCGAGCTCAGCATGCCGGTCAGCGCCACGTAGTTGAGGTCGTGCCCCGAGGCCAGCCGGAGGGGGCCCGTCTGTCCGTAGCCGGACAGGGCGCAATGGATCAGCTCGGGATTGAGCGCCTTGAGCCGCCCTTCGCCGAAGCCGAGGCGGTCGAGGACGCCGGGGCGGAAGGACTCGAGGAGCACGTCGGCTTGGCCTACCAGCGTCTCCAGCACGCCGCGGTCGGTCTCGGCCTTGAGGTCGAGCTCGATCACCGTCTTGCCGGCGTTGACGATGTGATAGTAGGGGGAGACGCCTTCCATCTTCCCGGTGTCGAGCGTGCGGCCGGGCTCACCCCCGGGGGGCTCGACCTTGACGACCTCGGCGCCCATGTCGGCGAGCAGCCGGGTGGCGAACGGACCCGGCAGATACTGGCTCAGGTCGAGGACGCGGAGTCCGCGAAGGAAGCCGTGCGCCGCCATGCCCGCTGACGCCGCTCAGCCGACCGCCGCAGCGTCGCGATGGGACCGTCTCGGTGTCGCGGTCATGGGTGCCCGCCCGCCTTCAGGGCGCCGGCACCGGTCGGCGCGGCCTGCTGCCGCGCTCGGGCGGCTCGACCTCCCCAGGGTCCGGATAGTCGAAGCCGACCCGTCCGTCCTCGATCCGGACGCGGACCACGCCGCCCTTGGTCAGGCGGCCGAACAGGAGCTCCTCGGCGAGCGGCCGCTTGATGTGCTCCTGGATGACGCGGGCCAGCGGCCGCGCGCCGTAGCGCTGGTCGTAGCCCTTGTCGACCAGCCACCGGCGGGCCTCGTCCGAAAGCTCGATGGTGACCTGGCGGTCGGCAAGCTGGGCCTCGAGCTGCATGATGAACTTGTCGACGACCCGGCCGACCACCTCCGGCGCCAGGCTGGCGAAGGGGATGACGGCGTCGAGGCGGTTGCGGAACTCGGGCGAGAACATCCGTTCGATCGCCTCCGTGTCGTCGCCGATGCGGGCCTCGCGCTCGAAGCCGATCGCCGGCTTGGCCAGCTCGGCGGCCCCGGCGTTCGTCGTCATGGTCAGGATGACGTTGCGGAAGTCGACGCTCTTGCCGTTGTGATCGGTGAGCTTGCCGTGATCCATGATCTGCAGAAGGATGTTGAACAGATCGGGATGCGCCTTCTCGATCTCGTCGAGCAGGAGCACGGCGTGCGGCTGCTTGTCGATGGCGTCGGTCAGGAGCCCGCCCTGGTCGAAGCCGACGTATCCGGGGGGCGCGCCGATCAGGCGCGAGACGGTGTGCCGCTCCATGTACTCGGACATGTCGAAGCGGACCAGCTCGATCCCCAGCACCAGCGCCAGCTGCCGCGCCACCTCGGTCTTGCCGACGCCGGTCGGGCCGGAGAACAGATAGCAGCCGATGGGCTTCTCGATCTCGCGCAGGCCGGCGCGGGCGAGCTTGATGGCGCTCGCCAAGGCGGAGATCGCCACATCCTGTCCGAACACCACCGTCTTCAGATCCCGCTCCAGCGTCTGCAGCACCTTGCGGTCGTCGCTGGACACGCTCTTCGGCGGGATGCGGGCGATCTTGGCGACGATGTCCTCGACGTCCTTGACGGTGACCGTCGTCCGCCTCCGCGTCGGCGGCAGCAGCATGCGCGAGGCGCCGACCTCGTCGATGACGTCGATCGCCTTGTCGGGGAGTTTGCGGTCGTTGATGTAGCGGGCAGACAGCTCGACCGCGGCGCGGAGCGCCTCGGCCGTGTAGCGGACGCTGTGATGCGCCTCGAAGTACGGCTTCAGGCCCTTCAGGATCTTGACCGTGTCCTCCACCGACGGCTCGTAGATGTCGATCTTCTGGAACCGCCTGACCAGCGCCCGGTCCTTCTCGAAATGGTTGCGGTACTCCTTGTAGGTCGTCGATCCGATACAGCGGAGGCTGCCGGCGGCGAGCGACGGCTTCAGGATGTTCGATGCGTCCATCGAGCCGCCGCTGGTGGCACCGGCGCCGACCACGGTGTGGATCTCGTCGATGAACAGCACCGCGCCCGGCACCGCCTCGAGCTCGGTGATCACGTTCTTCAGCCGCTCCTCGAAGTCGCCGCGGTAGCGGGTGCCGGCGAGCAGCGATCCCATGTCGAGGGCATAGATGGTCGCGCTCTGCAGCACCTCGGGCACCTCGCCGAGGACGATGCGGCGAGCGAGGCCTTCGGCGATGGCCGTCTTGCCGACGCCGGGATCGCCGACGTAGAGCGGGTTGTTCTTGTTGCGCCGGCAGAGGATCTGGATCGTCCGCTCGATCTCGGCGTCGCGCCCGATCAACGGATCGATCCGGCCCTCGGCGGCCTTGCGGTTGAGGTCGACGCAATAGGCTTCGAGCGCCTCGTGGCCCTTGCGGACCACCCGCTCGCCCGTCGTCTCCTCGTCGGTGCCCTGGACGCTGCGTCGCCGCGTCTCGCCGGGCACCTTGGCGATGCCGTGGGCAATGTAGTTGACGGCATCGAGCCGCGTCATCTCCTGCGCCTGCAGGAAATAGACCGCGTGCGACTCCCGCTCCGAGAACATGGCGACCAGCACGTTGGCGCCGGTCACCTCCTCTCGGCCCGACGACTGCACGTGGATCACCGAGCGCTGGACGACGCGCTGGAAGCCGGCCGTCGGTTTCGGCTCGGAGACCATCGCCGACTTGAGCCCGTCGAGCTCGGTGTTGACGAACTCGGTCAGATCGCGGCGCAGGTGCTCGACGTCGACGCCGCACGCCTTCAGCACCGGCGTCGCGTCCCCGTCCTCGGTCAGCGCCAGCAGCAGGTGCTCGAGCGTCGCATACTCGTGACGCCGTTCCGTGGCCAGCGCCAGGGCCCGGTGGAGGGTTTGCTCGAGAGTGCGCGACAGCATGCTCACCTTCAGTCGTTTCCGTCTTTCTCGATCGTGCACTGCAGCGGATGCTGGTGCTGCCGGGCCAGTCCCATCACCTGGTTCACCTTGGTCTCGGCGACCTCGTACGTGAACACCCCGCAGACGCCGACGCCGCGATGGTGAACGTGAAGCATGATTCGCACGGCGTCCTCGTGGCTCTTGCCGAAGAACCGCTCGAGCACGTGCACGACGAACTCCATCGGCGTGTAGTCGTCGTTCAGCATCAGCACCTTGTACATCGACGGCTTCTTCGTCTTCGGCCGGGTCTTGGTCACCACCCCGGTCGACGGCGTGCCTCGCATCGTCGGTTTGTTCGAGCGACTCATGATGCCGTCGGTCCGTCCTTGCCTCATGCTTCGGTTCGCCCGGTCCGGCAACCCTGCGTCCTCCGGGGCCCCACTACAAATATATATGATTTGCGGGTGTCGTGGATACCCGAGTCCGCAGGCACGAGAAAATATCGGGCGAAGAGATGCGCCCGACGACCGAAGCCGTCGGGCGCTTTCGCGGCCCGAGCCAGGGGGCGGGCTCAGACCGCGGTGTCGGTGGGGACCCCTTCCAGAGCCAGGGACAGCCGCTGCGCCAGCGGCGACGCCGCATCCTCGGCGAGCTGCACGACCATCAGCGCCACCAGCATGCCGCGGGAGAGCGCCCGCGACAGAAACAGGAGGGTGAGGCTCGGCAGGAGCTCGACGCCATGGGCCGGGCCCGTCGCGTGGGCGAGAGCCCTGGCCGCGGCCGCGGCTTCCTCGGCGGTCATGCAGAGGAGACCGATCGAGGCCTTGTGAAGGGAGCGAATCCCACGCCCCCAGATGACCACGGCCTTCAGCGTCGCGCCGGCATTGCCCGCCGTCCACGCGGCGATCGTCTCGGCCCAGCGCTCGCGCCCGGCCTCTGCCCCGCTGTCGCCGTCGCCCCTGGCGGCCGGTGGTGGATCGATCGCCCTCGCCAGGGCTGCGTTGGTCATGGCCATGCCTCGTGCCTCGTCATCCGTTGCATCGTCGTCCCGAGGGCCGAACCGAGAGGGGGGTCGGCCGATGGCGGTGCCGCTGCCGGCTGGCGCACGTCGCCCGGTGATGCCGCCCTGCACAACGATGATCGTCACTCTAGCCGCCGCGCGGCCTGCCGGCAACGCGTTCTTGTGCAGTGCAGCAATGCGCCTCGCGCAGGGCCAGACCAGCGATATCCGCGGCTTACGCTGGCCGTCGGTTCGTCCAGCGAAACCCGGCCCGCCGGCCCGTTCGCAGATGCGAAAACGCCGGCGGCGGATCAGGTGATGACGCTCGGCCGGCGGCGATCCAGCCGCGTCTCGATCGCGGCCACCTCGCCGGCGATGGCGATCAGTTCGGCCAGCGCCGTCTGGGGGTCCTGGTCGTGGAGGGCCGGATCCGGCTGATAGCGCTCGAGATAGACGCGGAGCGTCGCCCCCTCGGTCCCGGTTCCGGACAGGCGAAAGACGATGCGCGAGCCGTCGGTGAAGCCGATGCGGATCCCCTGCTTCGTGGCGACGCTGCCGTCGACCGGATCGGTGTATGCGAAGTCGTCGGCGAACGCCACCTCGTAGGCCCGCAACCGCTGTCCCTTCAGGGCTGGCAGCCGCTCACGCAGGTGTGCCATCAGCCCGTCGGCCCGCTCCTGGTCGACCCGCTCGTAGTCGTGGCGCGAGTAGACGTTGCGCCCGAACGTACGCCAATGCGCGCGGACGATGTCGGCCACCGACTCCCGCCGCTTGGCCAGGATGTTGAGCCAGAACAGCACCGCCCACAGGCCGTCCTTCTCGCGAACGTGGTTGGATCCGGTGCCGAAGCTCTCCTCGCCGCAGAGCGTCGCCATGCCGGCGTCGAGCAGGTTGCCGAAGAACTTCCAGCCCGTCGGCGTCTCGTAGCAGGCGATGCCGAGGCGTTCGGCGACGCGGTCGGGCGCCTGGCTGGTCGGCATCGACCGGGCGATGCCGGCGAGCCCGTCGGCGTAACCGGGCGCCAGCCGGGCGTTGGCCGCGAGCACGGCGAGGCTGTCGCTGGGGGTGACGAAGAAGCGGTTGCCGAGGATCATGTTGCGGTCGCCGTCACCGTCGGAGGCAGCGCCGAAGTCGGGGCCGTCCGGCTCGTCGAGGCTGACCTTGAGGTCGTGGGCGTGCTCGAGATTGGGATCGGGGTGGCCGCCGCCGAAATCCTCCTTGGGCTCGCCGTTGATCACCGTGCCTTTGGGCGCGCCGAGGCGTCCCTCGAGGAGGGCGCGGGCATAGGGGCCGGTGACCGCGTGCATGGCGTCGAAGACCATGCGGAGCCGTCCCGAGGCGACGGCGTCGCGGATGGCATCGAAATCGAACAGGCGCTCCATCAGCTCCGCGTAGTCCTGGACCGGGTCGAACACCGTCACCCGCATGCCGTCGGTCCGGGTCTCGCCCAGGCGGTCGATGTCGAGGTCCGGCCCCTCGTGGATGCGGATCTCGCCGATCCTCCGGCTTTCGGCGAAGATCCTGTCCGTCACCTTCTCCGGCGCCGGGCCGCCGTTGGCGATGTTGTACTTGATGCCGAAGTCCTCGGTCGGGCCGCCGGGGTTGTGGCTCGCCGACAGAATGATCCCGCCGAAGGCTGCGTGCTTGCGGATCACGCACGAGGTCGCCGGCGTCGACAGGATGCCGCCCTGGCCGACCAGCACCCGGCCGAAGCCGTTGGCTGCGGCCATCTTCAGGATCGTCTGGAT
>CAYQSU010000096.1:0-5950 GCA_964420325.1 uncultured Rhodospirillaceae bacterium
GAGGTGGTCGATGTCGTCGATCTCGCCGCGGCCGTCCTTCAGGTCGACGAGCAGCTTGACGACGGCGAGGATGTCCTCCTTGCGCAGAACGCGGACCGAATCGTCGGGCTCGAAGCCGAGCCGGGCGTTCATCTTGACCCGCCCGACGGCGGACAGATCGTAACGCTCGGAATCGAAGAACAGGCCGTGGAACAGCGCACCAGCCGTTTCCAGCGTCGGCGGCTCGCCGGGCCGCATCACCCGGTAGATGTCGAACAGCGCCTCGTCCCTGGACGCGTTGCGGTCGATCGCCAGCGTGTTGCGGATGTACGGGCCGACGTTGATGTGGTCGATGGCGAGCGTCCGGATCTCGGCGACGCCGGCGCCCTTGAGCCCGGTGAGCGCCGGCTCGGTGATCTCGTCGCCGGCCTCGATGTAGATCTCGCCGGTCTCCTCGTTGATGAGGTCCTCGGCGACGTAGCGGCCCAGCAGCTCCTCGTCCGGAACCAGGGTCTCGGTGATGCCCGAGCTCTGCAGCTGGCGGATCAGCTTCGGGGTCAGCTTGGTTCCGGCCTCGGCGACCTGCTCGCCGGTGCGGACGTCCACCAGATCATGGCTGAGCTTGACGCCGCGCATCCGGTCGGCGCGAAACGCGGTCTTCCATCCCTGCTCGTTGCGCTCGAACACGACCTTCTCATAGAAGCGGTCGAGGATCTCCTCGGGCGACATGCCGGTGATCTCGGCCGGGTCGACCGACCGCCCCTCGGCGGCCCGTTCGGCGCGCAGGCGCTCGCCGTCACGGCTGTCGAGCGCCATGAACAGCGTCGTCACCGGCAGCTTCCGGCGCCGGTCGATGCGCACGTAGACGAGGTCCTTGGCGTCGAACTCGAAGTCCAGCCAGGAGCCGCGATAGGGAATGACCCGCGCGGCGAACAGGAACTTGCCCGACGCGTGCGTCTTGCCCTTGTCGTGATCGAAGAACACCCCCGGCGAGCGGTGCATCTGCGAGACGATCACCCGTTCCGTGCCGTTGACGACGAAGGTGCCGTTCTCGGTCATCAGCGGCATGTCGCCCATGTAGACGTCCTGCTCCTTGATGTCGCGCACCGAGCGGGCGCCGGTCTCCTCGTCGATGTCCCACACGACGAGACGGAGCGTGACCTTGAGCGGGGCGGCATAGGTCATGCCGCGCTGCTGACATTCCTCGACATCGTACTTGGGGTCCTCGAACTCGTACTTGACGAACTCGAGCGTCCCGCGCTCGGAGAAATCGGTGATCGGGAACACCGACTTGAACACCTCCTGCAGACCGGTATCGGTGCGGTCGCCGGGCGCCACCCCGCGCAGCAGAAACTGCTCGTATGAGGTCTTCTGGACCTCGATCAGGTTCGGCATCGGCACGGCCGCGCTGATGCGTCCGAAGCCCTTGCGGACGCGCTTGCGACCAACGAAGGTATTAGCCATCAATGCTCCTCGCTCTCGGATGAACCGCTTGCGCCGGGCCGCCTCCGGCCACCGCCGCCGGATCAGCACCGTCGATCGATCGAATGCGCAAACACCCGTTCAGCCGGGGCCGACAGCCCCGAACGGGTGTTTCCACTCGGAATGCGCATCCGCTGTCCCGGCCGCGGCAGGGCCCATGCGGGCGGATGCGGAGGTGAAGGAAAACCGGCCAGATCCCATCCCGGCGCGTGACGCCGATCGCTCGCTCACACCGTCATATAGCAACCTCGGCGGCGCTTGCCAAGGCCATGCAGACGGTCGCTACTTGATTTCGACGGTCGCCCCGGCCTCTTCGAGCTTCTTCCTGATCTCCTCGGCCTCTTCCTTCTTGACAGCCTCCTTGATCGGCTTCGGCGCCGCCTCGACGAGGTCCTTGGCCTCCTTCAGACCGAGGCCGGTGATGGCGCGAACCTCCTTGATGACGTTGATCTTCTTGTCGCCGAACGAGGCCAGGATGACGTCGAACTCGGTCTTCTCCTCGGCGGCTTCGGCCGCCGCCGGCGCGGCTCCGGGCACCGCGGCCATCGCCACCGGCGCCGCCGCCGAGACCCCCCACTTCTCCTCCAGCATCTTGCTGAGCTCGGCGGCTTCCATCACCGTCAGGCTCGACAGCTCGTCGACGATCTTCTGCAGATTGGCCATGCTTGCTCTCCTCGAGGGATCTCGTTCGGGGTTTGGATTCCGGGGTGGATCAGGCGTTCCCGCCCTCTTCCGCATAGGCCTTGACGACGCGGGCCAGCTGGCCGGCCGGCGCCTGCAGGACGGCGGCGAGCCGGGCCGCCGGCGCCTGGACGAGGCCGATGATCATGCCTCTCAGCTGATCCAGAGACGGCAGGCTGGCCAGCGCCTTGACCTGGTCGGCATCGAGCACGCCGTCGCCGACGCTGGCGCCGACGATGACGAGCTTCGGGTTCGTCTTGGCATAGTCGACGGCGACCTTGGCCGCGACCACCGGATCGCCGGCATAGGCGATCGCCGTCGGCCCGGTCAGCAACGGGCCCAGCGCCTGGAAGCGGGTTCCGTCGAGGGCGAGGCGCAGGAGCCGATTCTTGGTCACCTGGTAGCCGGCCCCGACCGCCCGCATCTGCGATCGCAAAGCGCCCATCTCCGCCACCGTCATGCCGATGTAGTGGGTCAGCACGATGATCTCGGCCGTGCCCAAGGCGCCGCGCAGGTCCGCGACAAACCGTTCCTTCTCAGCTCGATCCACCGCACCACTCCGTTCTCAACGCCAAGGTCGCAGCCGGCAGCCGCGGCGCTCCGCGGCCGGCGCCCCTCGGGCTCGATCCCACTGTCCGAACGAAGCCGCGCCGTCGCGCACCGTCTCGGGCGGCGGAGGCGGAGACACCGTCTGTGCAGGCGAGCCCATTAAGCCGCCGCGGGGATGGGCTCCCGAGGAGGCACCTGCAGTCTCGGACAGACGCCGACGTCGCTCCGGGCGAGCGCCGTCCGCGCGTCACGCTTTTAGCGCCGCGGCCGGCCTTTGGCAAGCGCCCGCTCGCCCGCTCGATCCGGCTTGCTGACGACGACGGCTTCGCAGGCACGGGTTCCGCGCCCGCCGGGCTGGAAAACCGTTGAAACCGGTGCCGCCATCCTTCCAATATGATCGCTCGACCCGAGCGGAGGTGCCGGCGTGACCGAGGCGCTGTATCGCGACGATGCATACCTCAAGCGGTGCGAGGCCGTCGTCACCGCCGTCAGCGACGGCCTGGTCGTCCTCGACCGCACCGTCTTCTACGCCGCCGGCGGCGGCCAGCCCGGCGACACCGGCCGCCTCGCCGCGGCCGACGGCCGGGAGTTCCGCGTCGTCGACTGCGTGCGCGACCCGGCCGACGGCACGCATTTCCACGTCGTCGCCGACGGTGCTCCCCTGTTGTCCCCCGGCGACCGGGTCGTCGCCGAGATCGACTGGGACCGCCGCCACCGCCTGATGCGCACCCACACCTGCCTCCACCTCCTGTGCGCGGTGGTGCCGGGGGCGGTGACCGGCGGCGCGGTCGGCGAAAGCCGCGGCCGCCTCGACTTCGACCTGCCCGAGCCGACGCTGGACAAGGAGCGCATCGAGCGGGAGCTCAACCGGCTCATCGCCGAGGACCGACCGGTCCGCCCGTCCTGGATCAGCGACGACGAGCTGGCGGCGCGGCCCGAGCTCGTGCGGACGATGTCGGTGAAGCCGCCGTCGGGCCTCGGCCGGGTCCGCTGCGTCGCCATCGAGGGCGCCGACCTGCAACCCTGCGGCGGCACCCATGTCCGCTCGACCGGCGAGATCGGGCGGGTGCGCGTCGGCAAGATCGAGAAGAAGGGCCGGCTGAACCGCCGCGTCGCCGTCATCCTCGACGACTGAAGGGCGGAGGCGACGATGACCGTGCACGCGATCGCCGTCATCCCCGGCGACGGCATCGGCCGGGAGGTGATGCCGGAAAGGATGCGCGTGCTCGACGCCGTCGCCGGGCGCTTCGGGATCGAGCTCCGCTGGCAGGTCTTCGACTGGAGCTGCGAAACCTGCGAGGCCACCGGCCGGATGATGCCCGAGGACGGTCTCGACCGGCCCGCGGTCACCGGCACCATCTACCTCGCGCCGTCGGCCAACCTCGATCCCGAGCGTGCATTCCCCTCGATGTTTGAGCCGGTGCACGGCTCGGCCCCGGACATCGCCGGCCAGGGCATCGCCAACCCGATCGGCCAGATCTGGTCCGGGGCGATGATGCTGGAGCACCTCGGCCACGCCGACGCGGCGGCCGCGGTCGTCCACGCCATCGAGGCCGTGCTCCGCGATCGCGCCGCGCTCACTCCTGACATGGGCGGCCGCGCCGGCACCGCCGATCTCGGTGCCGCCGTGGCCCAGGCGCTGTGAGGGTAGCCGTGCCCGATCGTGCGACGCCCTCGGTTCGCCTGCGCACCGCCGCCGGCGCCGGCGACATGGCGGCGGTGCGGGCGCTGTTCCGGGACTACCAGGCGTGGCTCGGCGTCGATCTCTGCTTCCAGGGCTTCGCGCGCGAGCTCGCGGGCCTTCCCGGCCGCTACTCGCCGCCCGCGGGCCGGCTTCTCCTCGCCGAGGCCGGGGACGCCGTCGTGGGCGGCGTCGGCCTGTGGCCGCTCGACCGCGGCGTCTGCGAGATGAAGCGGCTCTATGTCCGCCCGCCCTGGCAGGGCCAGGGCATCGGCCGCAGCCTGGCGGTCGGGGCGATCGCCGCCGCACGGGAGATCGGCTACACCCGCATGCGCCTCGACAGTCTCGCCCGTCTCACCGCCGCCCTCGCGCTCTACCGTGCGCTCGGCTTCGTCGCCATTCCGCCCTACTGCGCCAACCCCTTGGGCGACGTCGTCTACCTGGAGCTCGATCTCGAGCGCAGCGCAGGCGGGCGCGAGGCTTAACCCGAAATTAGGCTTTTGCCGGATTTACTCTCGCATCGGTTGGTATACTCTCGGTGTCCGCAGACCGTGATCCGGCGTTCGGGAGGGAGCATGCTTTGTTGACAAAGCCTCTGTCGGCCCGGATCGCGGCCGGCCTTTTGGCCCTCCTCGCCGTCGCCGGATGCCGGACCATGCCCTACGGCGAGGCGTTCGAGGAGTCGTTCTGGGCCGGCAGCCCGCTCTCCCACAACACCGAGGCCGAGCTCGGTCTCGCCGAGCTCGCCAAGGGCAACTACGTCGCCGCCGAGACCCGGTTCGACAAGGCGCTTGCCGCCGATGCCGACGATCTCGACGCGCTGATGGGCGCCGCCATCCTCTATCAAGGCACCGGCCGCGAGGCCCAGGCGCGGCGGATGTACGAGCGCATCCTGGCGCTGCGTCCCGCCCAGTCCCGGCAGTTCGTGGAGTGGACCGACACGTCGATCCGGCCGCTCGCCGATATCGCCGCCGCCAACCTGGCTCTCCTCGACCGCGACGGGCCCGGCCGCAGCCTCGCCGACGGTGTCGGCGGCGTCGGCCTCGGCGCCGGCGACACCCGGCTGGCGGCCGCGCCGGCCGGCGGCGTCGCCCCGCCGGCGGTGGCGGAGACGGGGACGAAGGATCCGCCTCCCCCCCTCAGCGGCCGCCAGGCCAACGTCGTCGGTCGCTTCGTGATTCTGGGCGAGCTCCTCAATCAGGAGCTGATCACCGGCGACGAGTATGCCCGCCGCCGCGCCACCAACCTCGGCGCGCTGCTGCCGCTCACCGCCGGGCCGCCGGCGGCCGGGCTCGACCGGCCGACCCCTGCCGCCCGCGACATCGTCGGACGGCTGCGGGCCATCGGCCGGGCGCTGGAGATGGGGGCGATCGGCGTCGGCCAGCATGCCGAGGAGCGGGCGATGATCCTGGAGGCGCTGATGCCGGCGAAGCCGCCGGCGCGCGCGCTCCCGCCCCCGCCGCCGGCGGACGAGGCCGAGGCCGCCGATGCCGTCCGCCGCCTGGCGGCGCTGCGCGAGGCCGGCCTGATCCGTGCCGACGAGTCCGCCCGCGAGGAGGCGGCGATCGCGAACGCGGT
>CAYQSU010000097.1:0-5282 GCA_964420325.1 uncultured Rhodospirillaceae bacterium
GGCGGGTCCGGCCCAGTGGCGGGGAGCGGCGCGAAGACGGCGGCGGCGGCCAGGCGTGAGCGCCGACGGCGGCGCCGGCGTCAGGTCCGGGCGCTCGGCCGGGCGCCGACCTCGTCGTACCAGCGGCGGGCGGCGGTTGCCGCCTCGGGCAGCGCGATCTTGATCCAGCGGGCGAAGTCGACGGTGACCAGGGCGATGATGTCGGCGGCGGTGAAGCGGTCGCCGGCGATGAACGGCCGGTCGCCCAGCATCCCCTCGAGGTTTTCGAGGAAGCGCAGCGTCCGCGTCCGGCCGCGCTCGCCCACCGCCGGGATCTGCGCATAGTCCACCGGCCCGGTCAGCGCCCGGTCCCTGAGCCCCGGCGCGAGGTTGCGGAAGGCCTCGCCCACCGCCTGCCAGCCGTCGGTCTCGATGCGCCAGACGCGGTCGGCGACGACGGCCTTCTCGGTGGCGGTGGTGCCGAGCAGCGGCGGCTCGGGGAAGCGCTCCTCGAGGTAGCGCCACGAGCCCTGGGTGCTGGTCAGCCGGGTGCCGTCGTCGAGTTCGAGGACGGGCACGGTGGCGTAGGGGTTGATGGCGCGGAACGCCGGCGTCAGGTGCTCGCCGCCGCGGAGATCGACCTCGCGCACCGGCACCTCGATGCCCTTCTCGGCGATGAACATCCGCACCATCCGCGGGCTCGGCGCGGTCCGGCAGTCGTAGAACAGCATCGCCGGCCCCGCCGGCCCCGCCTCAGTTCCTGGCCGACAAGAGGCCGCGGGCGATGACGTGGGCCTGGATCTCGGCCGCGCCCTCGAAGATGTTGAGGATGCGGGCATCGCAGAGGATGCGCGAGATCGGGTACTCGATGGCGTAGCCGTTGCCGCCGTGGATCTGCAGCGCGTTGTCGGCGTTCGACCAGGCGACGCGGGCGGCGAGCAGCTTGGCCATCCCGGCCTCGATGTCGCAGCGGCGGTCGGAGTCCTTCTGGCGGGCCGAATCGAAGGTGAGCTGGCGGGCGATCATCGTCTCCACCGCCATCCACGCCAGCTTGCCGAAGACGCGCGGGAACTCGAAGATCGGCCGGCCGAACTGGATGCGTTCCTGGGCGTACTTGAGGCCGGTCTCGAGCGCGCTCTGGGCGACGCCGACGGCGCGCGCCGCGGTCTGGATGCGGGCACTCTCGAAGGTCGCCATCAGCTGTTTGAAGCCGTTGCCCTCGGCGCGGCCGAGCAGGTTCGCCGTCGGCACCGTGAAGCCGTCGAAGCCGAGCTCGTACTCCTTCATGCCGCGGTACCCCAGCACCGGGATCTCGCCGCCGGTCATGCCCTCGGCCGGGAACGGCTCGGCGTCGGTGCCGCGCGGCTTCTCGGCGAGGAACATGCTGAGGCCCTTGTACCCCTTCTCCTCCGGGTCGGTGCGCGCGAGCAGCGTCATCAGGTCGGTGCGCGCGGCGTGGGTGATCCACGTCTTGTTGCCGGTGATCCGGTAGACGTCTGCGTCCAGGATCGCCCGGGTGCGCAGCGAGCCGAGGTCGGAGCCGGTGTTGGGCTCGGTGAACACGGCCGTCGGCAAGATCTCGCCCGACGCCAGCTTGGGCAGGAAGTGCCGCTTCTGGTCATCGGTGCCGCCGAGGCGGATCAGCTCGGCGGCGATCTCCGAGCGCGTGCCGAGGGAGCCGACGCCGATGTAGGCGCGGCTGAGCTCCTCGGTGACCACGCACATCGCCTGCTTGCTCATGCCGAGGCCGCCGAATTCCTCCGGGATTGTCAGCCCGAAGACGCCGAGCTCGGCCATCTCCTCGATGATCTCGATCGGGATCAGCTCGTCGCGCTGGTGCCAGCCGTGGGCGTAGGGGACGACCTTCTCCTCGCACCAGCGGCGGAACTGGTCGCCGATCATGATGTTGTCCTCGTCGAGGCCTGGATTGCCGAAGTGGCCGTCCCGGATCATCGCGGCGATGCGGTAGCGCACGGCGGCGGTGTTGCCCCGGCGCATCAGGGTGGCGACCGCCGGGACATGGAACGCATGGATGGCGTCGTCGGACACGCCCATGTCCCCGAGGCGGACGATCTCGCCCTGAGACATCGCGATGCCGCCGCCGATCTGGGCGAGATACTCGCCGAAGGCGGCCTGCAGCATCAGCGCCTCGAGCTCGCCGAGCTCGCCCGTGCCGTCCAGGCGCTCGGCCCACACCAGCATCTGCTGCAGCGCCGCGACGTAGGTGGCGAGCCAGGCATAGCCGTGAGCGGCGAGCTGGTTGTCGTCGAGCGCCTCGGTCACGAGCTTGCCGTTGCGGATGACCTTGGTCGAGACGCCCTTGCGGGCCTCCACCAGGAGGTGCTGGCAGGCGTTGTGGGCCTCGAGGCAGGTCGGAATCAGATCCGCAACGATCGAACGCTCGGTGTCAGCGGTGGCGGCGTCCATGGCGTCCTCTCCTCGCAAAGGTTGGGGGAGCGGGCGGCTCCCCTCCCACACCCGGCACCGGCCGACGGTGTCCGGCGACGGCCGACGGCAGGGGCGCCCTCATCCCCATGTGGCCGCCGCCGACGGCAAGCGCCGGACCCTCGTCAGTCGGCGGCTATGGCCTTGCGCACGATGTCGGTCATCGACAGCACGCCCATCGGCCGCTCGTTCTCGGTGACGAGGAGGCGGTGGACGCGGAGCTTCATCATCTTGGTGATCGCCTCCGACATCGGCGCATCGATGTCGACGGTGGCGCAGCCCTCGGTCATCCAGTCGCCGACCTTGAGGTTGGCCGCGTCCGCGGCCGTCCGCCCCTGGCGCGCGAGCACGATGTCGGTCTGCGACAGCACGCCGATCGCCTTGCCGCCCTCGATGACGACGAGGGCATGGATTTCGCTGTCGAACATCTTCTTGGCCGCCTCGTGCAGGTTGTCCTGGCGCCCGCACGAGATCAGGCTCGGCGTCATGTGGTCGCGGACCTTGGTGCCGTCGTCGACGATCGTCACCGCCTCGGGCTCCTCGCCGACATCCGGCAACGGCGCCGACAGCGGATAGGGGTGCGGCGTGGTATGCACATCGCCGGCTGGCAGCTTCGCCCTCTTGCGCGCGATCGGCGCCTCGGCCGACTTGCCCAGCTTGAAATCAGGCGCACCGATGAGCACCGCCATGTTGCCATGGGGATGCATGTTGTCGTGCATCAGCTGGTGTACCGTCGGCACGTCTTCGTAAGGGAATGCCTTCGACAGGCAAGGATCCAGTCTGCCGTCGAGAGCCAACTCGTTCATCGCATAGGCCTGGTCGTCGTTAGCGAAGTGTGAGCCCTGCACGCGCTTCTGCCGCATCCACAGATAGCGAAGATCCACGGTGGCATTGTAACCGGTCGTGCCGGCGCAGATGACGACCATGCCGCCGGTCTCACAGACGAACATCGAGGTTGGGATCGTCGACTCGCCGGGGTGCTCGAACACCACCGTCGGTTGACGCTTCTCACCAAGCACTTCCCAGAATTTCGCACCGAAACCGCGCACACCCTTCAGCCAGTTGGCGTAGCCGACGGAATCCTTCCAGTGCGGCAGCATGCCCCAATGGTCGAAGTCCTTGCGGTTGATGCAGCCCTTGGCGCCCAGCTTCATGCAGTAGTCGAACTTGTCGTCACCCGAGACGACGGCAATCGGAATCGCGCCCGCGGCCTTGACGATCTGGATCGCCATCGAGCCGAGACCGCCGGCCCCACCCCAGATCAGCACCGGATCATTCGGCTTCATCGCGTGTTCCGGCCAGCCGTGCAGCATCCGCCACGCGGTGGCGCCGACCAGCGTATAGGCGGCCGCCTCCTCCCAGGTCATGTGCTTCGGCTTCGGCATGCACTGGTGGCCCTGGACGCGGCAGAACTGGGCGAAGCTGCCCCAATTGGTCTCGTAGCCCCAGATCCTGTAGGTCGGCGAGTACATCGGGTCGTTGCCGGCCTTGACCCAGGAGCAGTCGCGGCTCCACATCCCGCAGTGGATGATGACCTCGTCACCGACCTTGACGTTGGTGACGTCCTTGCCGGCCTTGTAGACGATGCCCGAGGCGTCGCTGCCGCCGATGTGGAAGTCCTCCTTCTCGCCCGCCTTCTGCCGGGCCTTGATGACGTTGATGGGGATGCCGAGGCCGGCCCAGACGTTGTTGTAGTTGATGCCGGCCGCCATGACGTAGACCAGGACCTCGTCGTCGGCGATGGAGGGAACATCGACGACCTCCTTCTGGAACGCCGTCATCGGCTGTCCGAACCGCTCCTCGCGGATCAGCCACGCGTGCATCTTCGGAGGGACTTCGCCCATGCGCGGTGCCACACCGACGTCGTACAGGTCCTTGGTCATGATGCTTCCTCCGCAAGCGTTCCGCGCGTTTCCGCGCCCTTGTCCACGAGCAGCGCCGGCCCTTTCGTCGGGCCGAACTCGGGCGTACACTGGCGCGCCCTCGCCGTCCGCGGGTCGGCGCCGACGAGCCATCCGTCGCCGCCCGGGGACAAGAGGCTTTTTAGCCCGTCGAGCCTTTCTTCGCAATGCACAATTTGCTAGATTGATGGCGGGACGATCGCCCGATTGGTTTGGTTTCCTGGACTTTGGCGGCATCACAGGCCGCTTTTGCGGCACAGCTCAGGAGGGAGGAGATGGCCGACACATTAGCACCCGCAACACAGGGGTCGGCGGTGAGGCGTGACAAGCCCTGGCTCATTCGCACCTACTCGGGATACGCGTCGGCGAAGGAATCCAACGCCCTCTACCGAAAGAACCTGGCGCGCGGCCAGACGGGGCTCTCCATCGCCTTCGACCTGCCGACCCAGACCGGCTACGATGCCGACCACGTGCTGGCCAAAGGCGAGGTCGGCAAGGTCGGGGTGCCGGTCTGCCACCTCGGCGACATGGACACCCTCCTCGACGGCATCCCGCTCGATCAGATGAACACCTCGATGACCATTAACGCGCCGGCGGCCTGGCTTCTCGCCCTCTACATCGCCGTCGCCGAACGCCGCGGCATCGATCGCAAGAAGCTCTCCGGCACGACGCAGAACGACGTCATCAAGGAGTATCTGTCGCGCGGGACCTACATCTTCCCGCCGGTGCCGTCGATGCGCCTGACGTCGGACGTCATCGCCTTCACCTATCGCGAAGTGCCGAAGTGGAACCCGATCAACGTCTGCTCGTACCATCTGCAGGAAGCCGGGGCGACGCCGGTCCAGGAGCTGGCGTTCGCACTGGCCAACGCCATCGCCGTGCTCGACGCCGTCAAGGCCAGCGGCCAAGTGCCGGAAAACGAGTTCCCCGAGGTCGTCGGCCGCATCAGCTTCTTCG
>CAYQSU010000098.1:0-5231 GCA_964420325.1 uncultured Rhodospirillaceae bacterium
GGAATACGACGTCGAGCGCAAGTTCCGCGAGACGCGGCTCTACCAAGTGGCACCGATCTCCACCAACCTCATCCTCGCCTACCTCGGCGAGCACGTTCTCGGCCTGCCGAGATCCTATTGAGGGGTCCCCGAACGATGGCGGACGTCCTCCACGGCATCCTGGTCGTCGCCCTCGAGCAGGCGGTGGCGGCACCCTACGCCACCTCGCGCCTCGCCGACGCCGGCGCCCGCGTCATCAAGATTGAGCGCCCCGAGGGCGATTTCGCCCGCGGCTACGATCGCGCCGTGCACGGCGAGAGCGCCTATTTCGTGTGGCTCAATCGCGGCAAGGAGTCCGTGGTCCTCGACATCAAGGACGCAGGCGACGCCCGGCTGCTCGAGCGCATGATCGCCCGCGCCGATGTCTTCGTGCAGAACCTGGCGCCGGGCGCGACGGAGCGGGCAGGGTTCGGCTCCGCGCGCCTGCGCCGCCGCTGTCCGCGGCTGATTACCTGCGACATCAGCGGCTACGGCGAACACGCCGCCGATCCGGCGATGAAGGCCTATGACATGCTGGTCCAGGCCGAGAGCGGACTCTGTTCGATCACCGGCACCGCCGAGCAGCCGTGCCGGGTCGGCGTCTCGGTGTGCGACATTGCCGCCGGCATGTATGCCCAGGCCGCCATTCTCGAGGCGCTGCTTGCCCGCGAGCGCAGCGGCGAGGGGGCGTCGCTCAAGGTGTCGCTGTTCGATGCGATGGCGGACTGGATGTCGGTGCCGCTCCTCCACTTCGACTATGCGGGCCGGGCGCCCGAGCGCGTCGGTCTTCGCCACCCGTCGATCGCGCCCTATGAGGCGTTCGCCACCGCCGACGGCGAGCGCATCCTGATCTCGATCCAGAACGAGCGCGAGTGGGCGCGGTTCGCCGAGCGCATTCTGGGCCACGCCGAGTGGGCCGAATGCGGTCCCTTCCGCGACAACATTTCGAGGGTCGCCCATCGCGATCGTCTTGCCGCGGAAATCGCGGCGGTGTTTCGACGCGAGATCGCCGCCGAGCTCGCGGTCCGGCTCCGGCAGGCCGAGATCGCCTTCGGCGTCGTCAACGCCGTCGCCGGGCTCTCGGCCCACCCGGCGCTCCGGCGGACGACGGTCGGCTCGCCTTCGGGCGCGGTCCGTCTTCCCTCGCCGCCGGCGATCAGGGATGGCGACGAGACGGCGATCGGGCCGGTGCCGGCGCTGGGCCAGCACACCGAGGCGGTGCGACGGGAGTTCGCGGCATGAGCGCCCATGCCGTCGTGGTGCTGGGCGCGCCGCCGGTGGCCGCGGGCGTTGCCGGGCCGGCACTCAGCCGCCGCCTGGCCCACGGCGTCGACGTTCTCGAACGACGGGGCCTGCCGTTCCTCGTCGTCTCCGGCGGCGAGGTCGGGCCGCCGCCCGCGGAGGCGCGGCTCATGCAGGCGCTGGCCATCGAGCTCGGCGTCGCCGCGGCGCGCATCGTCGTCGAGGACCGCTCGCGCAACACCTTCGAGAACGCCGTCTATACCGGCCGGATCATGCGGGATCGCGGCTGGCCGCGGGTGGTCGTGGTCACCGACGCCTGGCACATGCGGAGGGCGCTGTTCGTGTTCGCGCGCCTCGGCCTCGATGCGATCGGCGAGCCGGTGCCGGAGCCGGCGGAGACGCCCTTGGCCGAGCGCGTCTGGATGCGGTGCCGCGAGTTCCAGCGCTCGGCGTGCAGCGCCTATCTCTTCCGCGTCGGCCGGCACAAGCCGTTCGTCGACACGGTCTGGGGCCGGTAGGACGGGCCGGCGATGGCCTCCTCTCCCCTGCCGCTCGCCGGCGTCCGCGTCCTCGATGTCGCCTCGTTCATCGCCGCGCCCTACTGCGCGACCATCCTCGGCGAGTTCGGTGCCGAGGTGATCAAGGTGGAGCCGCCGGCGACGGGAGATCCGCTGCGGCGATTCGGAACGCCGAGCGGGAGGGCGGATTCGACCCTTGCCTGGCTCAGCGAGGCGCGCAACAAGAAGTCGATCACGCTGAACCTGCGGACCGGGGAAGGCGCGACGCTGCTGAAGCGGCTGGTGGCGGTCTCGGACGTGCTGTGCGAGAACTTCCGTCCCGGCACGCTCGAGACGTGGGGCCTCGGCTGGGACGTCCTGCGCTCCGTCAACCCCCGCCTGATCATGCTCCGCATCAGCGGCTACGGCCAGACCGGGCCGTACCGCGACCGGCCCGGATTCGCCCGCATCGCCCACGCTTTCGGCGGCCTCGCCCACCTTGCCGGCATGCCCGGCGGACCGCCCGTCACACCCGGATCGACCTCCCTCGGCGACTACCTCGCCGGGCTCTATGGCGCTGTCGGCGTCCTCGTCTCCCTGCTGCATCGGCAGGGTGGCGGCGGCCAGGTCATCGACATCGGGCTTTATGAGGCCGTTTTCCGGGTCCTCGACGAGCTGGCTCCGGCGTACGCCAAGGCCGGCATCGTCCGCGACCGGGAGGGCGTCGGCACGCGCAACGCCTGCCCGCACGGGCATTTCCGCACCAGGGACGGGGCGTGGGTGGCGATCGCCTGCACCACCGACAAGATGTTCGAACGGCTGGCGAGGGCCATGGCGCGGCCGGAGCTGGCCGCCGCCGACGCGTTCGGCACTCAGGAGAGACGGCTCGCCCTGCGCGAGCACGTGGACGGCATCGTCACCGCCTGGACGACCTCGCTCGACCGGGACGAGGTCATGGAACGATGTCTCGCCGCCGAGGTGCCGATCGGGCCGCTCAACACGATCGCCGACATCGTCGAGGACCCCCATGTCCAGGCGCGCGGCGACCTGGTGACGATCGACGAGCCCGGGCTCGGAGCGGTGACGATCCCCTCTGTGATCCCGAAGCTGTCGGCGACACCGGGGCGCATCGACACCCTGGGGCCGGCGCTGGGCAGCGCCAACCGGGAGATCTATGGCGGACTGCTCGGCCTCTCGGATGCCGACATCGAGAAACTGCGGGCAGGCGGGGTGATCTAGTCGGGCGCGCGGCGAGGACAAATTGCTGCCATAGTTGACAGCATGTGCCCCCATATGTGGCGCGATAAGACGCCAGAGGGTTTGCGCACAGTCACCTCGCAGTTTGTGCAATGCGGCAGCGCCGGCCGCCCGCTCGGGATGGGGCGAAGCCGCGACCGGCGCCCGGGCGCGAGCGCTTGCGGCCGAGGACTCCCGCACGGGGGGTCTTTTTTCGTTTGACCTGTTGCAAATTTATCGGTTTCTTTTCGGTGGGTTAGATAGCATCGCGGGAGGAATGGCCGCGGTTTCCCGCGGCCGTCCGGGGGGGGGCGCTTTTTCGATTGCACCTTCGCGGTTCGGCACCTATCTTTTCCGTGTGCAGTGCAGCACTCCGGGACGCCCGTCCCGCGCTGCCTGCGCTTCTTGGACGTTTCCTCCCAAAAACTCGGGCCGTGAGATTCACGGCCCACTTTTTTTGTGCGGGTCGATCAGTCCCCGGGCCTGGAGGTCGCGCCGGCGCCCAGCGTCCGCTGCATGAAGACGGCGTCGAGCCAACGCCCGAACTTCAAGCCGGCCGCGGTCAGGACGCCGGCGTGGCGAAAGCCGAGTCGCCGGTGCAGGCGGATCGAACGCGCGTTGTCGGCATCGCCGATGACGGCGATCATCTGGCGCAGACCGAGCGCCTCGCAGGTGTCGATCACGCCTCCGAGCAGCCGCCCCCCGACCCCCTGTCCCATGGCGGCGGGGTGCAGATAGATCGAGTCCTCGACCGTGAAGCGGTAGGCCGACCGCGGCCGGAACGGGGCGGCGTAGGCGAAGCCGATGACGTCTTCGCCGCGTGCCGCGACCAGATACGGCAGCCCCAGGTCCGCGATCGACCGCCACCGACGCGCCATCTCCGCCCGGTCAGGGGCAACCTCGTCGAAGGTTCCCGTTCCGTGGGCGACGTGGTGCGCATAGATCGCCGCGATCCCGGCGACGTCCGCATCCATAGCCTCGCGCAGCAACACGCCGACCTCGGCGCCGACGGCTTCCACCGCGGCCGTCCCCCCAAGTGGCGTCGTCATGCCGGCGCCAGCATCCGCGCGTCGAGGCGCGCCAACTCGCGGATCAGGCGCGTCATGTCTGCCACAATCCGGTCCAGTCCGGCGGTCGGCGTTACCCGCTCCTCGTCCATGTAGAGCGCCCGGTTGACCTCGATCTGCAAGGCGTGCACCCCGGTGCGCGGCCGGCCGTAGGCGTGCGTGGTGAAGCCCCCGGCGTAGGGGACGTTCCGTCGGACCGAGTAGCCGAGGGCCTTGATCGAGCGCTCCGCGGCGTCGATCACGCCGGACGCGCACGATGTGCCGTAGCGATCGCCGAGAACGACGTCCACGCGCTTCAGTCCCGGATCGCTGTCCATCGGCCCGCCGACGGACGGCATCGAGTGGCAGTCGATCAGGAGGCAGACCCCGAAACCCTGGACGGTTGCCTCCACCAGCGACTTGAGTGCCCGGTGATAGGGCAGGTAGTGACGATCGATGCGCTGCCGCACCTCATCGAACGTGAGCTTGTCGCGATAGATCTCCTCGCCGCTGGTGACGAGCCGCGCCACGGTTCCGAGGCCGGCGGCCACCCGCGGCGAGGTGGTGTTGACGTAGTCGGGGAGCGGGCCTTCGAACATCGCCGGATCGAGCTCGAAGGCTTCGCGATTGGGATCGACATAGGCGCGGGGGAAGTGGGCCTTCAGCAGCGGCGCCCCGTTCTCAACGGCATGCCCGAAGATGCGGTCGACGAAGGCGTCTTCCGACCTCCGAAGCGTCAGCGGATCAAGCCTGGAGGCGGCGACGAACTCCGGGGGATAGTCCGCACCGCTGTGAGGCGAGGCGAGGACCAGCGGCACCGTCTGCTCGGCCGGCGCCAGGATCGAGATGGCGGGTCCGGCGCCGCCCTCGCTCAAGGCCCGCTCGACTGCAACGCTGTCCTCCGGGCTCAATGGCATCTCCTTGGAATTCAAGACGAACGAACGGCTGAGACCGCGTGCTAGCTAGCCCACGGCATGCCCGGTGGCAATGCCTATTTGCGAGGTGGGCGCCCTCCGCGGTTTCGGCAAGACCCGGCGCGGAGCGAAGCTTGCCAAGCGTGGGGCTTCCGACTATGACTTCTGGGGGACGGGGCGCCCGCCCCGCGATCCCGGGCGCGTAGCTCAGCGGGAGAGCACTACGTTGACATCGTAGGGGTCGCTGGTTCAATCCCAGCCGCGCCCACCACACTTTT
>CAYQSU010000099.1:0-4657 GCA_964420325.1 uncultured Rhodospirillaceae bacterium
CCCGCCTCGCCCGCACCTGGCGCAGCCGGGCCTACCCGAACCGGGGCCTCGATGCGGCGGCGCTGGTGTGGAGCAAGGCGCCCCAGATCGTTCGCGCCTTCGACGAGGGCGCGGTGATCCGGAGCCGCAAGGGCTTCTGGCTGGCGATCCCGACGCCGGCGGCGCCCCGGCGCGGGCCGACCGGCAAGCGGATCACGCCCGGCATGGTAGAACGGATGTACGGCCGCCGGCTGCGGTTCGTCTACCGGCCGAGAGGCGCCTCGCTCCTGGTCATGGACGGCATGGTCGCCCGCGGCGGCCGGCGCGGCGGGTTCCGGCTCGCGTCCGAACGGAGGGCCTCGGGCTCTCGCGGCGAATACGTCTCCACCGCCGGCCTCGCCACCCTCGTGATGTTCCTGCTCGTCCCGCAGGTGCGGATGCCGAAGCGCCTCGACGTCGCCCGCGCCGCCCGGCACTGGGCCGCCAGGCTGCCGGCCCTGATCGGCCGCGCCATGCGGGCAAGCTGACCCTCCCGCCTCTGGAAAGCACCCATCGATGAGCAAGTCCGACTACCTCGAGAACCGGGTGCTGGACGCCGTCCTCAACAACGTCGCCCTCGCGGTGGCGCAGGCCCACGTCTCGCCGCACACCGCCGATCCCGGCGAGGACGGCGCCGGCGCCGAGTGCGCGGGCGGCAGCTACGCCCGAGAGCCGGCCTCGTTCGCCGCCGCCGCCGGCGGCACCGCCGCCAACGACGCCGAGATCGCCTTCGACTTCACCGGCTACGCCGGCGCGGTCACCGTCACCCACTTCGGCCTCTGGGACGCCGCCACGCTCGGCAACCTCCTCTATGCGGGGGCGCTCGCCCAGGCGGCGTTCGACCGCATGCTCGAGGCGAGCGAGAGCTGGTCCGCCGGCGTGCGCCGTGCCTTGCGCGACTACGGCCGCGAGGCAGAGGACATGGCGAGAACGTTCGAGAACGCGACCACCTCGGCGCTGAAGGCCTCCGAGGACGCCTTCGTCGCGTGGGCCAGGACCGGCAAGCTCTCGGCCGCCGATCTGTTCGCCAGCCTCGAGGAGGCGGCGCTGCGCGCGGCCTATCGCATGCTGGTGTTCAAGCCGCTCGAGGGCTTCCTCCAGGGTCAGCTCGGCAACGTGAGCCTCGACCTGTTCGGCGGCGGTTCGACCGTGTACGCCCCGAGCCCCTTGCACAACTCCGCCTTCGGCCTCCTGGGCCACGCGCACCAGGGCGGCATGGTCGGCGGGCCCAACGCCTTCGAGACGAGGCCGGTGCCGCTGGCCGCCTTCGCCGATGCCCCCAGGCTCCACGGCGGCGGGCTCGTCGCCCCCGGCGAGGTGCCGATCGTCGCCCACCGCGGCGAGGTGGTCGGCTGGCCCGAGCAGCTGCGCCGCGTCTTCGGCTCGGAAGTCATCGTCCAGATCATCGACCAGCGGTCCTCCGGCACCAGGCCCGAGGTCAGCCGCGAGCGCGGTCCCGACGGCCGCGAGGTCGTCCGCGTGCCGATCCGCGAGGAGGTGGGCCGCGGTCTCGCCCAGGGCTGGTGGGACCAGACCATGGGCAGCGCCTACGGGCTCAACCGGCGGGGCGCGTCCAGATGAGCAACCCGGTCTGGCCGCCCTCCCTGCCGCAACGGCCGCTGGCGCAGGGGTTCAGCGAGCAGGCGCCCGACACGCTGATCCGCACCCAGATGGAGGCGGGTCCGCCCAAGGTCCGCCGCCGCTTCACCGCCGGCATCCGCACCATGGACCTGCAGCTGTGAATGACGCCGCAGCAAATCGACACCCTCGACGCCTTCCATGACTCGACCCTGCAGGGCGGCGCGCTCGCCTTCGACTGGGTGCATCCCCGCACCGGTGCCGCCATCACCTGTCGCTTCGTCGCGCCGCCCGGCTACGCCCCCATCGCCCGCGGCCGGTTGTGGACGGCAACCTTGAAGCTGGAGATTCTCCCTTGAGCCGGACGCTCTCCCAGGCCGCCCGCCGGGCGATCAATGCGGAAGCGACCGGGGAGGTCTTCCTGCTCCTGCTCACCATCGAGCACGAGGAGCTGGCCGCGCCGATCCGCGTCGTCAACAACACCGAGAACGTCGTGAGCCGCGGCGAGCTCTACGTCGCCTATCCGTTCGAGATCGCGCTGCCGGGCGAGGATCCGGAGAGCGTCGCCCGGGTCAGCCTGCGCATCGACAACGTCGACCGGCAGATCGTGCAGGCGCTGCGCCCGGTGCAGGCGCCGCTCTCCGTCGCCCTCGAGGTGGTGCTGGCCGGGAGCCCCGACACCGTCGAGGCCGGCCCCTTCACCCTGACGCTCATCGCCGCCGAGTGCGACGCCTTCGTGGTCACCGGCGAGCTCGCCTTCGAGGATGTCCTCAACGAGCCGTTCCCCGGCCACAGCTACATCCCGTCGGACTACCCGGGGCTGTTCTAGGTTTTCGAGATCGGCACCGTATTGGCCCGAATCCAAGCCGCAACATCCTCTTCGCCGATTTCGCCGGCCGCGACCGCCCGGATGACGCGGACCTCGTCGCTCTGGTCCGGGTCGAAGCGCCAGCCGTTGAGATGCAGGAACACCGCGATGGCCAGAACGCCGGCACGCTTGTTGCCATCGACGAAGGGATGGTTGCGGATGATCCCATATCCATACGCCGCAGCGAGGTCGAACAAGTTCGGGTCAAGGCCATAAGCAAACGCCTGGTGCGGGCGGGCCAGGGCGCTCTCGAGGAGCGCCCCGTCGCGAATTCCGGGGGCGCCGCCGAAGCAGGCGAGGGCCTCCGAGTGCAGGGCGCGGACGATGGCCGCCGTCAGCCAGCGCGGCTCCTTCACTTGGCGAGTTCGCGCAGGGCATCGCGATGGCGGCGCATATAATTGCGGCCGGCCTCCACGGCCTCGGCAAAGGTCGGATCGAAGGGGGTCAGCTCGATCCCGTCCGGTGTGCGCACGGCGAACAGGGCGTCGCCCTCTTTCACTCCCAGCCGTTCGACGACGTCGCGCCCGAGGATCACGCCATAGGAGTTCCCGATCCTGCGGACGGTCAAGGTGTCGGCCATGGGGGATACGCCTCTCGTCTGTTGCAACAAACGTAAAATTACCGCCTTCGAAGTCTGAGGGCAAGAGCGCCGATGCGACGAGGGCACCGATGACCGAGACGACTCCTCCGCCTTGGACAGCCGACTACGTCGGCCTGCCGTTCAAGGCCGGCGGCCGCGATCGCACAGGTCTAGACTGCTACGGCCTTTTCGCTCTCGTGCTCAGGGAGCAGTTCGGCAAGGAGATCCCGGCGTACGACGGCTTCGGCTTCAACCAGGGGTGCGACCGCGCCGCGCTCGCGGCGTTCATCGAGGCCCACCGCGAGGACTGGACCGAGGTGCCGCCGGGCGAGGAGCGGCCGGGCGACGGCATCCTGCTGCGCCTGCTGGGCCACCCCATCCACGTCGGCGTCGTCATCGGAAAGGGCTGGATGCTGCACGTCGAAGACGGCATCGACGCCTGCCTCGAACGCTACGACGGCCCGAGGTGGAGCCGGCGGGTGATGGGTTGCTACCGCCATGGCGGCTGACGGTCCGATCGACGCCGGCGTTGCCGAGCCGGCGGCCGGTGCGCACGGGCTCCGGGCTCCAGCCCTGCGGAGCCTGCCGGGCCTGCACGACGATGCAACGGAGCCGAGACCCTCTCGAGGATCCCGCACCATGACCCCGGACGAGCACACCGCCGCGGTCCAAGCGCTGCAGACCGACGTCGCCGAGGTCAAGCAGATCCTCAACAACGGCATCCGCACCATGGTCCACGACCAGCGGAGCGAGCTCGTCGCCGTCAAGGCCGACATCCAGGGCATCCGCGACACGCTCACCGGCCACGTCGCCAGGGAGGACGTGCTCCACGAGATCTTCAAGCGGGTGATGAACACCGGCGTCGCCATCACCGGCGCGCTGGTCATGCTCCTGCTCTCGATCATCGGCTACTTGCTGGTCAATCCGGTCGGCCTCTCCTGACCGCAGCCCGGCGCTGGCTTCGCCTGATCGTCAACACACCGACGCGCTTCGGTCCGTCGCCGTAAGCCTCGGTCCCCATCCCGAAACCCATCGCCCGCCCGCGCCGCGACGCGGGCTTTTTTGTGCCCGGAGGTGCCCCATGACCACGACCTTCCATGCTCACTGGCGCGACGTGCCGGCGGCCCGCTGGCGCTGGACCAACTTCTCGCCGGCGGAGATCGCCTGCCGCGGCAGCGGTAGCTTGCGCCTCCACGAGGAGGCGCTGGACAAGCTGCAGGCGCTCCGCGATCGGCTCGGCAAGCCGCTCATCGTCCGTTCGGCCTACCGCAGCCCGGCGCACAACCGCGCCGTCGGCGGCGCGCCGCGCTCCAAGCATCTGGACGGCACCGCCTTCGACATCGCCATGGCCAACCACGATCCGGCGGCCTTCGAGGAAGCGGCGCGGGCGGTCGGCTTCAAGGGCTTCGGCTTCTACCCGCGCTCGGGCTTCATGCACATCGATCTCGGTCCGGCGCGCATGTGGGGTGAGCGCTTTCCGGTCCGCGAGGCGGCCTTTGCCATGGAGACGCCGCCCGCGCGCGAGGTGCTGGCCCAAAGCCGCACGATGAAGGCCTCTTCGCGGACAGCTAGCCACCCGGCCGTCCGGAGTGGTATTTCGCGGCATGGACTCT
>CAYQSU010000100.1:0-4381 GCA_964420325.1 uncultured Rhodospirillaceae bacterium
TCGTCTTGCCGGCATCGATGTGGGCCATGATGCCGATGTTGCGGTAGCGATCGAGCGGGGTGATGCGAGCCATGACCGGGCGGGTCCGTCGTTACCAGCGATAATGGGAGAAGGCCTTGTTGGCCTCTGCCATGCGGTGGGTGTCCTCGCGCTTCTTGACCGCCGCGCCGCGGCCGTTGGCCGCATCGAGGAGCTCGCCGGCCAGCCGTTCCATCATCGTGTTCTCGGAGCGCTTGCGCGCCGTGTCGACGATCCAGCGGATCGCCAGCGACTGCCGGCGCGTCGGCCGCACCTCGACCGGCACCTGGTAGGTGGCGCCGCCGACCCGCCTGGACCGCACCTCGACCGCCGGCTTGACGTTGTCGATCGCCTGATGGAACAGCTGCAGCGCGTTCTGCCTGGTCTTCTTCTCCATCAGGTCGAACGCACCGTAGACGATCCGCTCGGCCACCGACTTCTTGCCCTCGAGCATCAGGCCGTTGGTGAACTTGGTGAGCACGCTGTCGGCGAACTTGGGATCCGGCAGGACCTCTCGCGACTCGGCTGCATGACGGCGGGACATGGGCTCGCTTCCTACTTCGGACGCTTCGCGCCGTACTTGGATCGCCGCTGGCGACGGCTGGCAACGCCCTGCGTATCGAGCGTGCCGCGAATGATGTGATAGCGGACGCCCGGCAGGTCCTTGACCCGTCCGCCCCGGATCAGCACCACCGAGTGCTCCTGAAGGTTGTGGCCTTCGCCCGGGATGTAGCTGGTGACCTCGTAGCCGTTGGTCAGGCGCACGCGGGCGACCTTGCGCAGCGCCGAGTTGGGCTTCTTCGGCGTCGTCGTGTAGACGCGCGTGCAGACGCCGCGCTTCTGCGGGCATTGCTCGAGCGCCGGAACCTTGTTCCGCGAGGCCGGCATGCGGCGCGCCCTGCGAACGAGCTGATTAACCGTCGGCATGTGCCAGTTCCCGAAACCTTCTCCTCGGGGGATCGCGCGGGCGACACCCCTGCTTTAACCGGCGCCCGACCGCGCCTCGGCGCGGTCACGGCGCAACAGACAGACGAGCCCCGCCGGGAGCGATCCAAAGGCGGGCTCGAGAATGCTTGTCTCCGTAATCTCAAAGGGACCGCGTCTGGGCCGAAAGACCCACCACCGGTCCCCGTGTACGGCGAGGCGCGCATACTATGGGCGGGCCACGGGCCAGTCAAGCAGCAATCCCCGCGAACCGGGCTCCCCGACGCCCGGCTCGCGGGAGGCCTTCCGGCGGCGCTCCGCCGGCGGCTACTTCGCGGCGCTCTGGGGCGCCTCCTCGCCGCCGACCGCCTGCGGACCGGGCAGCTCACCCCGCTCCGCAGCCGCCGCCGTCAGCTCCCGATCGCGCTCCGCCGCGAGCTTGCGCATCAGGTTCATGACGCTGCCGGTCCCGGCCGGGATCAGACGGCCGACGATGACGTTCTCCTTGAGACCGTAGAGCGGGTCGGTCCGCCCCGACACCGCCGCCTCGGTCAGGACCCGCGTCGTCTCCTGGAAGGAGGCCGCGGAGATGAACGACTGGGTCTGCAGGCTCGCCTTGGTTATGCCCTGCAGCACCGGAAGGCCGTCGGCCGGCCGCTCGCCGACCCTCACCGCCTGAGCGTTGCTCTGCTCGAACTCGATGCGGTCCACCTGCTCGCCGACCAGGAACGTGGTGTCTCCGGGCTCGGTGATCTCGACCTTCTGCAGCATCTGGCGGACAATGACCTCGATGTGCTTGTCGTTGATGCGCACGCCCTGCAGCCGGTACACCTCCTGGATCTCGTTGGTCAGATACTCGGCCAGCGCCTCGACGCCGAGGACGCGCAGGATGTCGTGCGGCACCGGGTTGCCGTCCATCAAGGGATCGCCGGCCTCGACATAGTCGCCCTCCTGCACGCTGACATGCTTGCCCTTGGGGATCAGGTACTCGCGCGGCTCCTCGCCATCCTCCGGCACCACCACCACCCGCCGCTTGGCCTTGTAGTCCTTGCCGAACTCGATGCGGCCGGCGATCTCGCTGATGATCGCGAAGTCCTTCGGCTTGCGGGCCTCGAACAGCTCGGCGACCCTGGGCAGGCCGCCGGTGATGTCGCGCGTCTTCGCCGATTCCCGCGGGATGCGGGCCAGCACGTCCCCCGCATGCACCGCCTGGCCGGACTCGACGGAGAGGATGGCATCCACCGGCAGGAAGTAGCGCGCCTCCATGCCGTTGTCCAAGGTCACCACCTCGCCCGCCTCGTCGCGCAGGGTGATCCTGGGCTTGAGGTCGGACTTGCGCGGCTGCGCCTTCCAGTCGGTGACGACCTTGGACGCCATGCCGGTGGCCTCGTCCATCTGCTCGATCATCGAGGTCCCTTCGACGAGGTCGACGTAGTGCGCGTATCCTTCCTTCTCGGTGATGATCGGCAGGGTGTAGGGATCCCACTCGGCGATCCGGTCGCCGCGCCGGACCTGGGATTTGTCGGCGACGAGGAGCTTGGCTCCGTACGACAGGCGATAGCGGCCGCGCTCTCGCCCCTGGACGTCGACCAGCACCGCCTCGGCGTTGCGGTTCATCACCACCGGGACGCCGGCGCTGTTGCGCACGGTGGCGCAGTTGCGGAGCGTGACCGTGCCGTCGGTGACCGCCTCGATCTTCGATTGCTCCGCCCCCCGTTGCACCGCCCCGCCGATGTGGAAGGTGCGCATGGTCAGCTGGGTCCCCGGCTCGCCGATGGACTGGGCGGCGATGACGCCGACCGCCTCGCCGACGTTGACCCGTGTGCCGCGCGCGAGATCGCGCCCGTAGCAGGCCGCACACACGCCGGTCCGCGTCTCGCAGGTGAGCACCGAGCGGATCTTCACGGATTCGACGTCCGCCGCATCCAGCGCCGCCGCCGCCTCCTCCTCGATCAGCTCGCGGGCGCGGACGATCGGCTGTCCGGAGGCCGGGTCGATAACGTCCTCCGCCGCGGTCCGGCCGAGGACCCGCTCGCTCAGCGACGAGACCACCTCGCCGCCCTCGCGGACCGGCCGAACCGTGATCCCCTGCTCGGTTCCGCAATCGTCCTCGAGAATGATGCAGTCCTGGGCGACGTCCACCAGGCGACGGGTCAGATAGCCGGAGTTGGCGGTCTTCAGCGCCGTGTCGGCCAGCCCCTTGCGGGCGCCGTGGGTGGAGTTGAAGTACTCGAGAACTGTGAGCCCCTCCTTGAAGTTGGAGATGATCGGCGTCTGGATGATCTCCCCCGACGGCTTCGCCATCAGCCCGCGCATGCCGGCGAGCTGCTTGATCTGGGCCGCCGACCCGCGCGCGCCCGAATGCGCCATCATGTAGACCGAGTTGACGGGCTGGCCCGGCTCGACCGTCGACATGCGCTTCATCATCTCGTCGGCGACGCGGTCGGTGCAGTGCGACCAGGCGTCGACCACCTTGTTGTACTTCTCGCCCTGGGTGATCAGGCCGTCGAGATACTGCTGTTCGTACTCCTTGACCCTCTGCTCGGTTTCATGGACCAGCGCGGCCTTCGACTCCGGCACCACCAGATCGTCCTTGCCGAACGAGATGCCGGCCTTCGAGGCGTAGGAGAAGCCGAGGCGCATGAGGCGGTCGCAGAAGATCACCGTCTCCTTCTGGCCGCAGTTCCGATAGACGGCGTCGATGACGCCCGTGATCTCCTTCTTGGTCAGAAGCTGATTGACCAGATCGAACGGCACGTTCTGGTGCCTCGGCAGGATATCGGACAGGATCATTCGTCCCGGCGTCGTGTCGACGACGCGGACGACCGGCTTGCCGGTGGCGTCCACGGTATGGAACCGGCACTTGATCGTGGCGTGCAGGGACAGTGTGCCGGCGGCGAGCGCGTGCTCGATCTCGCCGAGGTCGAGAAAGGCCTTGCCCTCGCCGGGCTCGCCCTCGCGCTCCAGCGTGAGGTAGTAGAGGCCGAGCACGATGTCCTGCGACGGCACGATGATCGGCTTGCCGTTGGCCGGGCTGAGGATGTTGTTGGTCGACATCATCAGCACCCGCGCCTCGAGCTGCGCCTCCAGCGACAGCGGAACGTGCACCGCCATCTGGTCGCCGTCGAAGTCGGCGTTGAAGGCGGCGCAGACGAGGGGGTGGAGCTGGATCGCCTTGCCCTCGATCAGCACCGGCTCGAACGCCTGGATCCCCAGCCGGTGCAGCGTCGGCGCACGGTTCAAGAGCACGGGATGCTCGCGGATCACCTCCTCGAGCACGTCCCACACCTCCGGCCGCTCCTTCTCGAGCATCCGCTTCGCCGCCTTGATCGTGGTCGCCATGCCGTAGAGCTCGAGCTTCGAGTAGATGAACGGCTTGAACAGCTCGAGCGCCATCTTCTTCGGCAGGCCGCACTCGTGCAGCTTGAGCTCGGGGCCG
>CAYQSU010000101.1:0-3548 GCA_964420325.1 uncultured Rhodospirillaceae bacterium
CTGGGCGGAGGCGCGGGGCAAGTGGAACGTCGCCCATGGCCTCAAACGCCGCGACCAGGTGGCCGCGCTGATCGCGTTCTTTCGCGCCCGCAAAGGCCGCGCCCACGGCTTCCGGTTCAAGGACTGGACCGACTTCCAGGCCTTCGCCCAGGCGCTCGGCACCGGCGACGGCGCCACCAAGACGTTTCAGCTGGTCAAGCACTACCCGAGCGGCGGCGCCGTCGAGACCCGCACCATCACCCGGCCGGTCGACGGCACCGTCAAGCTCTACCTGGACGGCGCCGAGCAGGCTTTCGGCTGGTCGGTGGACGGCGCCACCGGGATCGTCACCTTCGCATCGGCGCCGGCGGAGAACGTCGTCGTCACCGCCGACTTCGAGTTCGACGTGCCGGCGCGGTTCGACACCGACCGCATGGAGATCACCATCGAGACCTACGACCTCGCCCGCTGGGCGCAGATCCCCATCGTCGAGATCCGGCCGTGAAGTCCGCATCATCCGCCCTGCAGGCGCATCTCGCCGGCGAAACGACGACCCTCGCCACGTGCTGGCGCATCATCCGCACAGACGGCCGGACGTTCTTCTTCACCGATCACGACCGCGATCTGGAATTCGAGGGCGACGTCTACAGGGCGAAGTCCGGTTACTCGCGGACGGCCATCAGCAACGATGCCTCCATGGCCGTCGACAACCTGGACGTGGAGGGCGTCTTCGACTCCGCCGAGATCACCGAGACCGATCTCCGGGCCGGGCTGTTCGACCATGCCGAGGTGCGGATCTTCCTGGTCAACTGGCGGGACCTCAGCCAGGGGAGCATCCGCATGCGGCGCGGCTGGTTCGGCGAGGTCGGCTTGAGCGAAGCCGGCGTGTTCCGAACCGAGCTGCGCGGCATGACCCAGGCGCTCTCGCAGCACATGGGCGAGATCTACAGCCCCGAGTGCCGGGCCGACCTCGGTGACCATCGCTGCACGGTGCCGATCGAGCCGCCGGAGATCCAGCGGGAGGCAGACTATGCCGTGGGCGACGTCGTCCGCGTCCGCACCAGCGGCTCGACGGCGAGCGGCGCCGTCACGTCGTTCGTCAACCCGTCGTTCGAGGCCGACGGCGCCGTCGACGGCGGCGCGGCGGTCACCGGCTGGACGGTGGTGTCGGGCGACTGGGACGTCCACGACGGGACCAACGGCGGGCTCGCGCCGTTCGCCGGCGGCTGGTACCTGGAGGGCGGCAACGATGCTGTGGGCGACATCGGCGAGATCCGCCAGGAGGTGGGTCTCGCCGCCGGCGGCCTCGATGCCGGCAAGATCGATGCCGGCGACTACACCCTGACCCTCGGCTTCGCGCGGGCCAACTCGTTCGCCGACGACGAGGGCCAGGTGATCGCCGAGCTGCTCGACGGCGGCGGCGCATTGATCGCGGTCATGGGCGATACCGGCCTCGAGGAGATCACGCCCGAGGACACCTGGGCCGGGCGCAGCTTCGCGGACGTCGCCGTGCCGGCCGGCGCCCGGACGCTCCGCATCCGCGTGCGCTACCGGCTGGTCACCGGCAGCCAGGCCAACGCCGCCTTCGATGCCTTCGCGCTCACCTGGACCGATCTCGACGCCGGCGCCGATACCTCGGAGGTCTACGAGAACCGCTTCTACGCGTGCGTCACCGCCGGCACCACCGCCGCCGAGCAGCCGGTCTACGACACCACGCCCGGTGCCGAGACGGCCGACGGCACCGCCGTGTTCGCCGCCCGCGACGCCTGGACGCGCCACGGCACGGTGACCGAGGTGATCGACCGCAGCACCGTCGTCGTGGCGATCGCCGAGCCGCGGGCCGCCGACGGCTGGTTCACCGGCGGCGTGTTCACCTGGGAGACCGGAGACAACGCCGGCCGGGCCTGCGAGGTGCGCAGCTGGGTGCAGGCGACCGCAACCCTCACCCTGTTCCTGCCGCAACCGTTCGCCATCCAGCTGGGCGACGCCTTCCGCGTCTGGCCCGGTTGCGACAAGCGTCTCGCCACCTGCACCGGGCGGTTCGGTAACGTCCTCAATTTCCGCGGCGAGCCGTATCTGCCCGGGCAGGACGAGCTGATGCGCTACCCCGATGCCCACTAGCACCGACATCGTCGCGGCGGCGCGCGGCTATCTGGGCGTGCCGTGGCGGCACCAGGGCCGCAGCCGCCGCGGCCTCGACTGCGCCGGCCTGGTCGTGATGGTCGCACGGGACCTGGGCCTCAGCGACTACGACACGACGAACTACCGCCGCCATGCCCAGGGCCAGGCCTTCGTCGAGCACTTCAAGTCGAACATGGACCCGGCGCCGGTGAGCGGGATGCGTCCCGGCGACGTCCTGGTGTTCGCCGACGGCACCTATCCGTGCCATGCGGCCATCGTCTCCGAGCGGCACGGGCGAACCTTCATCGTCCATGCGCATGCGACGCGCCGGCAGGTGGTGGAGGAGCCCTACGCCGGCGAGTGGCCGGAGAAGGTCAAGTTCTGCTTCCGCTTCCACGGGCTCGCGGAGACCTGAGCCATGGCGATCCTGGTTGCGGCCGGTGGCGCCCTGCTCGGCTCCGCCGTCGGCATCGGCTCGGGCGCCGGCTGGCTGATCGGCTCGGTCATCGGCACGCTGCTGTTCCCGAAGCGCGGCACCGACACTGTCACCGAGGGCCCGCGCCTCGGCGATCTCACCGTCACCGGCTCGGCTTATGGCGCGCCCATCGCGATCGGATACGGCACCGTCCGCATGGCCGGGCAGATGATCTGGTCGGCCGGCATCCGTGAGCAGAAGGACGTCAGCACCACCCGCTCCGGCGGCAAGGGCGGCGGAGGAGGATCCACCCACACCACGATCAGCTACTCCTACTATGCGTCCTTCGCCCTCTCGTTCGGCGAGGGGCCGGCCGCGGACGTGCTGCGCATCTGGGCCGACGGCAAGCTCATCTACGACAAGACGGGGGCCAATCACACCGTCGCCAAGAGCGGCCTCCGCTTCCGCTTCCACGGCGGCGGCGAGAGCGAGCTGCCGGACGGGCAGATCGAGGCCAGCGTCGGCGCCGGCCAGGCGCCGGCGCACCGCGGCCTCTGCGTCATTGTCTTCGACGACCTGCCGCTCGCCGACTTCGGCAACCGCGTCCCCAACATCACCGCCGAGGTCACTTATCGCAAGGTGGACGAGAAGCCCTACCAGCTGCTCGACGAGATCACAGCCGGCGAGGGTGGATTCTTCTCCGGCTATCAGCTGTCGGAGCTCGCCGTCGACTGGAAGCGGGGCGCCGGGTACTTCCTGAAGAGCGACATCGATCCGACCCTCGCCGGCATCCGCCGTTTCGATCTCCGCACCCTGCGCGAGGACCGCCAGGCGCGGATGAGCGACGTCACCGCCGTCGAGCCGAGGAATTTCCCGGGGACGCTGTTTTGCGGCGAGGACGGCCATCTCTACCTCACCGTCGGCACCGGCAACTCGCGCCCGCTGATCCGCGTCGATCCCAATGCCCTCCGGGAGGTGGGCCGGTTCGGCTACTACAGCTCCGGTCTCTCCAACACGACCGAGCGCTTCGTCG
>CAYQSU010000102.1:0-3528 GCA_964420325.1 uncultured Rhodospirillaceae bacterium
GCGGCCGACACCAGGCGCATCCCCGAGGCCTGCGGCGCGCGGCGCGCTCCGACCGAGCGCTCCAATGCCAGACATGACCCCAATGCCGTTGTTGAGAGCTGCGCCTAAAGCGATTTCCTGACGATCCTTACGCTCGCATCGGACTCATCGCGTGTAATTTCGAATCCCATTCGCCGCGCCAGTTCAAGCATTCCGCGGTTCTCGCTCATGACCATCCCCCAGATCTCGGTGATTCGGCTCTGGCGTCCATAGTCGATCAGGGCCTCCATGATCGCGCATCCAAGCCCCGCTTTTTGCCGGTCCGACCGAACCATCGCAGCGTACTCCGCCCGGTGTCCGTCAGGTTCAAGGAACAGGCGGCCACCCGCCCAGATGTCTTCCGAGTCATCGCCGTTGGTCGCCACCAAAGCCAGCTCGCGTTCCGGATCGACGTTCGTTGCGCGGGACAACATGGCCGGCCCAAACTCCTTGATGAAAGCAAAGAATCTGGTTCGAATATCCTCTGGCCTAGTCCTTTCGAGAGCCCGGAGAAGCGACGCGGCATCGTCGGAACGGATCGGGCGGATCACGGCCGTGCTGCCATCGCGAAGCGTGACGGTGCGTTCGACGTCCTTGATCGGGGACACTGTATCCACCCCTCCTCCTCGGGATCCTCCCTCATGAGGCTGCTCTTCCCGGTGCGGACGAACAGCAACCGGCGCATGCACATCACGAACATAACATGACCTCGTGGGCGCAGGCGAATGGAAGCGGACGGGGCTCGTCCGTGCGATGACCATCGGCTGCGTCCTCGAAATCGTCTTGCTCGCGCTTACGGCCTGTTGCCACTCATGAATCCGTTTGGCGCGGTGCTGTGCGGCGGGCAGGCGGCCGGCCCTGGCCCGGCCGGGCACATCGCCGACCCGCATCATCCGGGCCTCCGGAGACACGTTTCGCCGACCCGTCGGCGCCCTCTCCACGAGCAGGCCTTGCGCACCGGCGAGATGGCGCGTGACCGGGATCGCGCCCATCGCGGGCTATCGACACGCGGGCGCGAAAGCCCTTGACAGGCGCGGCCCCGGCCCGAGAATGCCGGCTCGGCGGGTGGTCCGGAGGCAGCCCCGAAGGCGTCGGCGCCGACCCCGGGTGGCGGCCGGCGGCCCACCCGGAGCGGCGGTAGCGTGCCCGGAGCGGCTGCGGCGATCGATCATATGCAGCCTGGCGGCGGAGCGCCATCGACGTGGACCAGGACATGCAGGGCGGGACGACGGCGCAGGCCTACGCGGAGGCGTTCATCGGCCGGGTGCGGGCGCTGCGGGCGGCCTCCGGGCTGTCGGCCGCGGAGATGGCGCGGCGGCTCGGAGTCGAGGACGAGACGTACGGCGCGTTCGAGACCAAGACCCTGCTTCCCCACCATCTCATTCCGGCGTTCGCAGCGCTGACCGGATCGACGCTCCGCTTCGTGCTGGCAGGCGAACCGGCCAGAGAGCCCGATGGCGGTGATCGGCTTCCCGCACGGCCGGCGGCGCTGGTCATGGACTTCGACGGCGTCTTCACCGACAACCGGGTGCTCGTCGACCAGGACGGCCGCGAGGCGGTCCGCTGCGATCGCAGCGACGGCCTCGGGCTCGAGCGGCTCCGCGATCTCGGGCTTCCGCTGCTGGTGCTGTCCAAGGAGCGGAACCCGGTGGTCGGCGCCCGCTGCGCCAAGCTCAGGCTGGAGTGCCTGCAGGGCGTCGACGACAAGCGGCCGGCCTTGGAGCGCTGGTGCGCCGAGCGCGGCCTCGATCTCGCCCGGGTGGTCTACGTCGGCAACGACGTCAACGATCTTGCCTGTTTCGCCGCGGTCGGCTGCGCCGTCGCCGTCGCCGACGCCCACGCCGACGCCCTCGAGGCGGCCGACGTCGTGCTGACGAAGCGGGGAGGCCGGGGCGCCCTGCGCGAGCTCGCCGATCTGCTGGCGCCCGGTCTCGTTGACGGGGTCGAGCGCTGACCGGCGGCGCCATGCCGGGGCCCGTCCCGGTCTCCGCCCGACCCGCGCGCATCGACATCCGGGACGGGTTCGGCTGGCGGCGCCTGCAGCGGGGACCGGTGGGCCTCTGGTTCAAGGGCCATCTGCACGGCTCTTCGCCCGAGACGCTCGCCACCGAGCTCGCTGCCGCCCGAGGCGCCGAGGGGACGCTGGCTGGTCTCCTCTGCGCCCTCAACGGCCATTTCGCGTTTGCGGCGGAGGGGCCGGGCTGGGCCGTCGCCGCCGTCGACCGGGTGCGCTCGACGCCGCTGTTCCTTGGCGAGACCGAAGCCGGGCTCGAGATCGCCGAGCACGCGCCCAGGCTGGCGAGGAAGCTGGTGCGGAGAGAGATCGACCCGGACGCCGCGCTGGCCCTTGCCATGGCCGGCTACACCATCGGCACCGACACGCTGTGTGCCGGCCTGGCGCAGCTCGCCCCCGGCGAGGCCGTGCTGAGCGCGGGGAGCGGCTCGCCGACGCGCCATCGTTACCATCGCTACGAGCCGTGGCGCGTCGTCTGCGCCACCGACGATCGGCTCCGGCGTCGGCTGGCCGAGGTCACGCTGGCGGTGATCGAGCGCCTGGCGCGATCGGCCGAGGGCCGGACGATCGCCATTCCGCTCAGCGCCGGCAATGATTCGCGGCTGATCGCGTCGGCGCTCGCCCGCATCGGCCATCGGCCGGTGGTGTGCTTCGCCTATGGCCTGCCCGGCAACTTCGAGGCCGCGGCGAGCCGGAAGATCGCCGAGAGGCTCGGCTTTCCCTGGCGGTTCTGGCCACACACCCCGCGCTCGCAGGGGACGTACTTTGCATCCTCGCTCCACCGTGCCTACCTGGACTATGCCGACACCTGCTCGGCGGTGCCGTTCGTTCAGGACCTGCCGGCGGTGCAGGGGCTCGCCGAGGCCGGGTTCCTGCCCGACGACGCCATCATCGTCAACGGTGCCACCGGCGACTTCATCTCCGGCAACCACATCGTCGCACCGCTGACGCGACCGCGCACCGATCTCACTGCCGACCGGCGGCGGAGGCTTGTCCTCGACTGCGCCATTCACAAGCACTTCCGGCTGTGGCAGTCGCTGGCGACACCGGCCAATGACGAACGCATCGCCCGGCGCCTCGATGCCGAGATCGCGCCGATCGCCGGCGCCCTCGAGGATGCCGAGACGACCCACGGCGTGTACGAGGCGCTCGAGTTCGAGAACCGGCAATGCAAGTACGTGAACAGCGGCCAGCGCATCTACGAGTTCCTCGGCTTCGACTGGCGGCTGCCGCTGTGGGATGGGGACTACCTCGATTTCTGGGAGCGGGTGCCGCTCGCCGCCAAGGCCCACCAGCGGCTCTACCGGGAGATGCTGGAGGAGCAGAACTGGGGCGGCGTGTGGCAGGGGGAGGCGTGGCGTTTTCCGCGAACCGTCAGCCCCGCTTGGATGCGCTACCTTGTTCGGCCGGTGTGCAAGGCTCTGCATGCGCCGCTCGGACGCGAGAGTTGGCACCGCTTTGAACGCCGGTATCTCCAGTACTGGATGGACGTGACG
>CAYQSU010000103.1:0-2911 GCA_964420325.1 uncultured Rhodospirillaceae bacterium
CCGGAGCGTGGAAGATCGTGCATCACCACACGGACAGGGCGCCGGAGATGATCGACGTGCTCCGCCGTCTGAACACATGACGAGGCGGACGGGCCCGGCGGCGGCGGCCGACCCCGGGGAGGTGCGGATGGTTTGACCGTGCCTCGGGTTTGTAGCCCCGCCGACAAGCGGACAGGTCGGCCGCTCTCAGGACCCGGATCCAGCGCCGCGGGCGCCGCGCTCCGGCTCGCCGAGATGCCGGGGCGCGCCGCAACGACAACCGGCCTTCGGCCCGTCACAGTTCCGTCGACGGCGGCGCTGCGCGAGCGGCGCGGAAGTGCTTCAGCCTCGGCGTGGCCAGGGTCGCGTCCGTCCCGCAGGCCTTGCGCCGTTTCAGCTCCTCGCCGACGGCCGCGATCGCCTCGATGGCCGGCACCAGCCGCAAGCCCAGCCCGTTCAAGCCGTATTCCACGGACGGCGGCGACGTCGGCATGACGCGTCGGTCGATCACGCCGCAGTCCTCCAGCTCGCGCAGCCGCATCGTCAGGACCTTGGGCGAGATCCGCGGAATATCCAGCCGCAACTCGCTGAAGCGGCGCGGACCGCCGCGCAGGTGCCAGATGATGTTCGGCGTCCAGGCCCCGCCGATGATCGCCATGCATTCGAGCAGCGGGCAGGCCTCGGGAGGGGCGGGTGATCTGTTCTTGCGCATCTTCAAGGCCATGTCGGTGCACCGGTTACCGGCAGGAAACCTGAAAAGCAAGTAGCATAAGGAAAGTTCGTTTACAAGTCATACTTCGAGGCCTACCTCTGCAGATGCGGCCCGGTGGCCGCTCATGTCGAAAGGAGACCCGGCGATGAAGCTCTACTACAGCCCCGGCACATGCTCGCAGGCGGTTCATATCGCGTTGAACGAAGCCGGCCTCGCCCACACTCTCGAGACCGTGGATCTGGCGACCAAGAGGACGGAAAGCGGAGCCGACTACACCCGCGTCAATCCGCTCGGCTATGTGCCGGCGCTCGAACTCGACGACGGCGAGGTGCTGCTCGAGGCGCCGGCCATCCTGCAGTACGTCGCCGATCGGAAGCCCGAGGCGCGGCTCGCCCCGGCGAACGGCACGCTCGAGCGCGTTCGGCTCCAGGAGCGGCTCAACTTCACGGCCTCGGAGCTGCACAAGTCCTTTGCCCCGTTCTTTGCCCCGGTCAAGCCGGAGGGGGCGCTGCGCGATCAGGCGCTCCGGAGGCTCGCCACGCGGTTCGACGCCCTCGAGGCAAGGTTCGCAGACGGCCGACCCTACCTGCTCGGCCGCGAATTCACCGTCGCCGACGCCTATACGTTCGTCGTCGCCTCGTGGTCGACGATGATCGGCTTCGACACCGACCGATGGCCGCGGGTGCGCGACTACGTCGCCCGCGTCGCCGCGCGCCCCAGGGTGCGGGAGGTCCTGGTCCGGGAAGGGCTGGCCGCTTGAGCAAGTCCCGGCGGGGCGGACGGCAAGGCCGCCGGTTCGCTCCGCCCCCTCGACGGAGGATCGCATGACCCATCCCCACGATGACATCACGGCCCGCATGCAGGTCTATTTCGACGGGCTCTACCACAGCGACACCCGTCGGCTGCGGGAGGTGTTCGATCCGGCCGCGCGCTACGTCTGTGCGACGGGCGACGCGATCATCAATCTCGGCATGGACGAGTACTTCTCCATCGTCGAGGCCCGCGAGCCGCCCGCGGTCCGCGGCGAGGCACGGCGCGACGCCATCGTCTCGATCACCCTCGCCGGAGAGAAAACCGCGCTCGTCCAAGCCCGCTGTGCGATCGCCGAGCGCCGGTTCACGGATTTCCTGAGCTTCATCCGGACGCCGGACGGCTGGCGGATCATCGCCAAGGTCTTCCACTTCGACACCCTCCCGGCCCACCGGATGACGGGCAGGACCGGACCATGCGCTCCGTGAGCACAGGGATTCCTCGCGACGGCGCCGCGTTTCCGTGGCAAGGGAGCACCAGCTCGAGGATCAATGCGGATTTCGATCGGCGCGCCGCGGTCCATGCGGCGGTCATCGACTGGGTTGCCTCGCCCATACCGGGGGTGGAGCGCAAGATGCTCGACCGCATCGGCGACGAGATCGCGCGCGCCACCAGCATCGTGCGGTTTGCGGCGGGCAGCCGCTTCTCGCCCCACACCCACGACGGAGGGGAGGAGTTCCTTGTCCTCGATGGCGTGTTCCAGGACGAGGACGGCGATTTCCCCGCCGGCAGCTACGTCCGCAATCCGCCGGGGTCGCGCCACACGCCCCGCTCGGCGCCCGGCTGCACGATCTTCGTCAAGCTGTGGCAGTTCGACCCGAGCGATCGCCGCCAGATCGCCATCGACACCGGAGGCGTCCCGCTCGTCGGAAGGGCAGGGAGACCCGGCGTTGTTGCCGCCGTGCTGCACCGGGACGCTCGCGAGACGGTCCGCATCGAACGCTGGGAGCCCGATGCGCGCGTCGTGACCGCACCGGTCGGCGGCCTTGAGATCCTGTGCCTCGAGGGCAGCTTCCGCGAAGGCGGCGAGACCTTCGTCCGGCAGTCATGGCTGCGCCTGCCGGAGGGTGCGGCGCTCGACGCCGAAGCCGGCGGCCGAGGCTGCCGCCTGTGGGTCAAGGAGGGGCACCTGCGCCTCGTCAGAAGCGACGCGCGGCCGGCCCCGATCGGGGACGGCGAGTCCTCGCCGCCGGCCGTGCCGCAGCGGCCATAGGGGGCGCAGGTGACACGGGGGTTCGCGGAGATCGCCCTCGCGCCGCTGCTGCGGGCCGTGCAGCGGGCGCAGGGCCGCCGGGCCAGCTGCGCACGGAGCGAAGGCGGCGACGATCATCACGACCGGCCCGGCGAGCGGGAGATGGGGATGTCCCGGTCGCTGTTGAAAAGTTGAGGTAGGTGTCGCTCTCCTGGGGC
>CAYQSU010000104.1:0-2349 GCA_964420325.1 uncultured Rhodospirillaceae bacterium
ATAGGAGGCGTTGACGTGGGTGACCGGAACGTCGAGACGGGCGCCGACACCGCCCACCTTCTTGGTCGACGGCACGATGGCCAGCGTGCCGCCCAGCACCTCGCGCATCGCGTAGCCTCCGGGCACGTGCCACAGGGCGCCGTGCTCGAGCTCGCCCGCGGCGCCAACGATGGCACCCTTGCCGTAGCCTTCGATCGCCGCCCGTTCGCCGCCGAGCGCCGCCAGCAGCCGTGCCGCCATGTCGAGGCCGAGGGGCTTGAGCGCGTCCATCATCGGCAGGATGTCCTCGACGTAGCCGCCGGCATAGGGGTTGGCGATGACCGCGAGCACGGCGCCGCGCCTGAGCGGCCGCGCGGCGACCGGCCCGCCCTCGTGACGGGTCTCCTCGATCGTCGTCGCGATCTTGCGGATCCTGATCAGCGCGTTCATGCCGCCCTCCGTGCCCGGTCGCGGCCCCGACCGTCGGCGCCGACGGTCCGGTGGTGGCCCTGCAGGGCGAGGTAGGCGAAGCGGATGAATCCCGCCCTCCTGAGCCGCTCCGCCTCGCTCCGGCCGCGCTCGAGCGCGTCGACGACCGCCGCTGCGGGAAGCTCGCCGACTCCGACCGTGACCGTACGGTCGCCGAGGTCGGTGTCGTCGCGCAACGCCCGTGCCGGACGCCGCACGATTGCCTCGTGCTCCGTCGCGACCGCGTTGGCGACCAGCGTCGCAGAGGCATCCGCCATGGCCGCGGTCCGGGCGAGGACGGTGACGGCATCGGCGATGCCGAACGAGAACGACCGCCCGCGCCAGCCGGAGGTCGCAAGCCCCCGCACCAGCAGCCCGTCGTGCAGCTCGAGGATCGCATCGAGGCCCGGGCGGTCCGGATCGTTGACGATGCCGGTCGAGAGCCGTTGGCCCGGCGCCAGATGGAAAGCGATGTCGCCGCCGTCGTTGACGTAGGCGCGGTCGAGGGCGCGCCCGGCGCTCATCGCCGCCAGAACCTCGTCGGCGACGCTGCCGGCCACCGCCGCCATCGGCGTGATGAACAGCCGTCGATGGGGCCACACCGCATCGACCATGCGCCTCGCGATCGCTCCTCGCGGCGCCGGCTTCTCCTTGCCGATCGGCCGCCGCAGGAGGGCAAGCTCGGCCACCAACTCCTCCATGACGGTGGCGAACCGCCCCGCCGCCTGCGTGTAGGCGCGGCGAACCTCGGCCGAGGCGCCGAACGCCTCGGCGATGATGTCGATCGGACCGTGATGCAGGTGCAGCCGGCGGCCGTCCTCGAGGATCCGCGCCTGCGCCTCCGCCCACATGCCTCCCTCTCCCACCGTCAGCCCCGGTCGAACGGCCACGGATTGTCGGGCCGCCAGGATGTCACGCGAAGGTGCCCCCGCTCCTCGCGCGCGACGTCCTCGATCCGGCGCACGTGCCGCATGTGACCGCCGAGCGCCGCGTAGTCGGCGAGCGCCATGGTGAACTCGATCGGGCCGACAAGGGCCGGCGTCGGCACGGAGCCGAACGAGGTGTCCGGCATCCGCGTCACGTCCACCATCAGGGTGATGCCTCCTCCCGGCCAAATGTAGGCGGGTGCGCCGCCGCAGGTCACCCGCGTCAACTTCGCCTTCACCGAGCGCGTGAGCTTGACCGGGTTCTCGGTGACGCCGGCCCGGAGGCTCCCGCCGGCGCCGGCCATGAACAGGACGGAGACCAGCGCCGGCTCGCAGTTTTCGCCGATCCGCTCGACGACGGCGCGCACCGCCGCCGGCATCTCGGCCGCGACCGGCCTGAGGCCCTCGTCGAGCAGGAAGTACTCCGCGTCCTCCCCGGTGGTGCTGACCATCAGGAGGCGAAGGCCGGGATAGGCCACCTTCGGGTTGATCCCTTCGATGATGCCGAGCGGGTCCTCGACGTCCGTGCCTCCCCATCCCCTGCCCGGCTGCGCCACCTGGAAGTAGCGGCCCGGGGTCGAGCGGCGGCCGCGAACCCGGATTCCCGAGGGCGGCATGCCGAGGAAGCGGCCCGCCTGATGCTCGGTGAGCACGCCGGTGATGTGGTCGTCGACGACGATGACCTCGTCGACGTGGCCGTGCCACTGCTCGGCGAACATGCCGATGGTCGCTGAGCCGCAGCCGACCCGCATCCGCTCCTCCCGCCCGCCGTCGATGACCGGCGGCTTTCCGGCCTGGACGGTCAGCGCGACGCCGCCGTCGACGGCGAGGTCGACCGCGCGCTTGTTGCAGAGCGTCAGCATCATCTGGCAGGTGACGGTGCCCTCCCGCTTGCTGCCGCCCGTCAGGTGACGCACGCCGCCGAGGGCCAGCATCTGCGAGCCGTACTCCGCCGTCGTCACGTGTCCCACCTGCT
>CAYQSU010000105.1:0-2187 GCA_964420325.1 uncultured Rhodospirillaceae bacterium
GCCATGGCGGCGGCGACGAGGAACGACCGCCAGGTGGCGCGGACGAGGAGCGCCGGCGCCGCGAGGCGGCTCTGCGCCGCCGCCGCGGTGAGCGCGAACGCGAACGCGGACGCAAGCAGATAGGCGCCGACCGTGCCCTCGGCGCCGAGCCACCAGGTGCCGAGCGCCAAGAGCGGCAGCGCCGCCAGGGTCTCGGCGATGGTGATGCGGAAGATCGTCCCGGCGCGGCCGGTGGCGACGAGCACCGAGCGCAGCACGTGCTCGAGCCCCTTGAGGAGGCCGACGACGGCGAGGCCCGCCAGCAGGCCTCCCGCCTCCCGCCACTTCGCGCCGTAGACGACGACGACGAGGCTGGGCGCCACGGCGGCCATGCCGAGCATCATCGGCGCGAACACCGCGCCGAGGCTGAACAGGCTCGCATGCACGTGGCGGCGAAGTGCCTCCGCCGTGTCCTGGGCGCTCGCGTAGGCCGGCGTCAGCACCGTCGTCAAGACGCTCTGCACCTTCTGCGCCGGCACCAGTGCCAGGTTGTAGGCGATGTGGAACAGGCCGAGCACCTCGGCGCCCATCAGCTTGCCGAGGATGATGGCGGCGAGGTTCTGCGACCAGAAGTAGACGGCGCCCGAGCCGAACATGGTGAAACCAAACCTGACCAGCGAGGCGGTGCCGCGGAAGTCGGGGCGCACCGGCCGCCAGCGGGCGATCGGCCAGATGGCGGCGGTGTGGATCGCATGTTGCGCGAGCGTCCGGTAGATGATCGACCACACCCCGAAGCCCGCGTAGGCGAGGACGACGCCGACGGCGCCGCCGGCCACGGTCGAGGCGACCTCGAGGATCGAATAGCCGCGGAATTGGAGCCGCTTGCGAAGGAGGGTCTCCGGGAAGGCGAGGCTGTCGAGGACGATCATCCAGGCCAGCACCCGGATCAGCTCAGCGAGCCTCGGCTCCTCGAAGAAGGCGGCGCCGAGCGGGGCCGCGGCGATGCAGAGAAGCGTGACGCCGAACTTGATGGCGACCTGGAGGAGGAAGATCGCCGAGGTCTGGCCCTCGGTGATGGTCCGGCTCTGGATCACCGCCGAGCCGAAGCCGACGTCGGTGAGCGAGCGGACGAAGCGGAGGAACAGATAGCACATCGCCGCGAGGCCGAAGTCGGCGATGTCGAGGAGGCGGGCGAGCACGGCGGTGAAGCCGATCTGCAACAGCATCTGGCTCACGTCGGCGGCGCTCCGCCAGCCGATGCCCGCAATCACGCGCCTGCGCATGCCGCCCATGGCCGACGATCCCTCGGACGCTCGCCCGGCCGCTGCCGGCGGGCTTGCCTTCGGCGCCATCATAGGGTGGAACCTTTACCGATGTGTGAGTAGTGTGGCGCCATGCGGATCGCCTTCCTCGCGGACTCGTTTCTGCACGATGCGTCGACCGGCGTCAACGGCACGCAGGTGCAGATGTTCAACCTGGCGACCGCGTTCGCCCGGCGCGGGGTCGACGTGCGGTATGCCGCCTTCACCCGCGATCCCGGCCTCAGGGACGGCGCCGTCGACGGCCTCGGGCTCCACTGGCTCCCCGCCGGGAAGGGACCGTTCGGCTGGGCGGGCGAGCTCCGAAGCGCCCGGCGCGCGCTGGACGGGATCTCCGCCGACGCCGTCTACCAGCGGGGCCGCTCGCATCTCACCTTCGCCGCCGCCGGCTGGGCGAGGCGGTGCGGCCGGCGCTTCGTCTGGGCCAGCAACGGCGAGGACTCGGGCGAGCGCTGGAAGCAGGTCGGGCGGCTCGGGCGTGCGAAAAAGCCCTGGTGGAAGAAGGCGGTGCTCTACCCCTGTTCGCTTCCCCTCGATCTCCTGATCCACCGGGGCGTCGAGGGCGCCACCCGGGTGATCGCCCAGACCGAGCACCAGCGGCAGCGCATCCACGCCACCTTCGGCCACGACGCCGTCGTCCTGCCCTCGGTGTTTCCGGCGCCCGCTAGCGGCGACGGCTGCGAGAAGGAGCGGTTGGTGCTGTGGCTCGCCAACCTCAACGCCGGCAAGCAGCCGGAGCTGTTCCTCCGCCTCGCCGACGCGCTGCAGGGGCTCGACGGCTGGACCTTCGTGCTCGCCGGCGGCACCTCGGACCGCGCCTTCGCCGAGGCGCTCGCGGCAGAGGCGGCGGGGATCGGCAATCTGCACCTCGCCGGCCCGGTCGCGTTCG
>CAYQSU010000106.1:0-1690 GCA_964420325.1 uncultured Rhodospirillaceae bacterium
GGTGGTGCAGTCGGGGAGGCCGCTCCTGGTCATCGCCGAGGACGTCGAGGGCGAGGCGCTGGCCACGCTCGTCGTCAACAAGCTCCGCGGCGGCCTCAAGGTGGCGGCGGTCAAGGCGCCCGGCTTCGGCGATCGCCGCAAGGCGATGCTCGAGGACATCGCCATCCTCACCGCCGGCCAGGTCATCTCCGAGGATCTCGGCATCAAGCTCGAGAACGTCACCGTCGACATGCTGGGCACGGCCAAGCGGGTGATGATCACCAAGGAGGAAACCACCATCGTCGAGGGCGCCGGCAAGAGGGATGACATCCAGGGTCGCTGCAAGCAGATCCGGGCGCAGATCGAGGAGACCACCTCCGACTACGACCGCGAGAAGCTGCAGGAGCGGCTCGCCAAGCTCGCCGGCGGGGTCGCGGTGATCCGCGTCGGCGGCGCCACCGAGACCGAGGTCAAGGAGCGCAAGGACCGGGTCGAGGACGCGATGCACGCGACCCGCGCCGCGGTCGAGGAGGGCATCGTGGCCGGCGGCGGCGTGGCGCTCCTTTATGCCGCCGCCGCCCTCGACGCGCTCGAGCCGGCCGACGACGATCAGAAGGTCGGCGTCGACATCGTTCGCCGCGCCCTGCGCATGCCGGCACGGCAGATCGTCGAGAACGCCGGCCACGACGGTGCCGTGGTTGTCGGCAAGCTCGAGGAGAAGGGCGACCCCAACTACGGCTTCGATGCCCAGGCCGACCGCTACACCGACATGTTCAAGGCCGGCATCATCGATCCGACCAAGGTCGTCCGCACCGCGCTTCAGGACGCCGCGTCGGTGGCCGGGCTCCTGGTCACCACCGAGGCGATGGTGGCGGAGAAGCCGAAGAAGGAGACGCCGGCGATGCCGCCCGGAGGCATGGGCGACATGGACTACTGAGCCGTCCCGCCAGGGACTGGACGCCGGACGGGGGCCGTGCTCGGCGCGGCCCCTTATTCCTATCCGCTCACGGCGTCGCGAAACGGGCGCGGGCCGCGCGCTCGATGGCCGCGGCGACCAGCCGGTCGATGCCGAGGTGCTCGCGGACGAGTTGCAGGAGCCGGATCTCTTCCTGGCTGAGCCTGCCGTCGGCGGCGGCGACGTCGCAGCCGAGGGCATAGGCGGTTTCGCGGAGATCTTCGGGCAGGCTCGCCTTGATCAGCGCCAACGCCTTCTCCAGACCGTCCTCGTCGTCGAGAAGCTCGGCGCAGCCCGCCGCCGTCTGCGGCAGAAGATCCCGGTTGTAGGTGTTGAACACCGGCAGACCGGTGATGATCTCGCCGATCTTCCTCAGCTCCGCGTCGGTCATGTTGCGGTCGGCGGCCGACACCATGACCATGGTGTAGATGAGGGCGGCATGATGGCTGATCATCGGCATGTCTTTCTTCGGCCGCAGGTCCCCTCCGCGCTGCCAGCCTTAAAGCGCGGGCCGGGCGGCGGCGTCAAGTCGTTACGCGCCACCGCCAGGGCTCCGAACTCATACGACAGGTGACGGGCGGGGGATTTCCTGGATCGATGCGGCGACCCGGAGCCCGGAGCCGCCCATGACCCCACGGATCGAGACCTCTCCCGTTGGCAAGCGGCGTCTCGCCGCACGGCTCGAGCCTTTCGCGCGGGTGGAGGACATCGCCGCCTGGGGCGCGGCGCATCTCGATTTCCTGCGCGAGCACCTCC